>JAYUKX010000104.1:0-123230 GCA_043764095.1 Chitinophagales bacterium | reverse complement strand
TGATTATGAATAAATTATTAGGGTCTTCTTGTAAAGGTCAGCAATTTCCCATGTGGATCAAAACTAAGACAGGATAGCAAAACGGATGAAACGGATTTAAACGGATTATTTTGAAACAATCCGCTCTAATCCGTTAAATCCGTTTCATCCGTTCTCCCATTGAACAACAGGGTGCATATCACATGGGAAATTGCTGTGTAAAGGTGCGGCGCACCAAAATTCTTACAATAAAGTCCTGTATGCATAAATGTGTCAAAATTTCATAAAGACTGAATTGATGTAAAGATGTGTAGAAACCATAGCCCTAACGGGATTGCATGTTATTTTGTGCGTTTTTTACATAAAATCCCTAACGGGATTTGGGCTATCCCACTATTTAGCCTATAAACATACATTCCCTCCGGGAATTTTTGGGAGGCGGCTGGATAGTTACATTCTTTTTGTTACTATCCAGCCGCGGCATAATTTTTTTATCCAAATTCCTACAATCAACCCCTCCTAAATTTTCGAAAATTTCACCACTTCCGTACCACCATTGCCGCCACTTACATGCTCGAGGTGTATAAAAGTATCCGACATTTCGATGATGCGCCAATCTTCTTGCAGTTCCGATAAAACGCTATTACCACTGTTAAAAGCCATTACGAGTTTGTTGGCACTATCATCCACACCTGTTTGCCAGGTTCCTGCCCAGTTTTGGCTGTCTTTTTTCGCTTTTAGCACGCCATTACTGTCAAAATCAAAAGTATAGCCGTTGTAATCCGAAGTTTCGTCTTTGCTATCGTCGATAAAAGAGGTAATCTTCCACGTACCCGCTGCTGGTGTGGTATTGGAAGGATTAGGGGTGGTAGTGGTACATGCCGTAATAAAACATACAACACAAAGTATGAGTGCAGATAAAATTTTGAAATTTTTCATAATGAAGTAAATTTGTGAAACGAAATAATTTTCCACAAAACAACGGGGTTATGACAACTCGGCATCTACTAATTAGGCTCAATCGGGTTATTTATCGTACTGAATCGGTAAATTTTGTGCCTTTTAGGCATTTGTTAACTGGATTTTTACCACATTTACAACAGCACTTTACGCTTGATCTACGCCAACCGTCAACCCATGTCTGGCGTTTTTAGTGACATTTTCCAACGTCCACTCCAACCGCCCGTTGTAAGGATGTTTTCTTTCGGTACAGGTCAAAATGCCGCAAATAGAACAAGATTGGGGCGGTAAGCAAGCATCCAAATGCACAAACATTTCTACATGATGGTCAAATGCCTGCCCGATCACATCGTGTAACTTTGCCGCTTCATCGTGTCCCTCAAGGACTTGAAAATACCACGGCACAGTTAAATGGCAGTCCACATGAAGCGTATTACCAAACTTGATGGTGCGCAAATTGTGGATATCAATCCAATTATCGGGGCGTTCCTGATTGAGGGTATCAATGACTTGTTCGATGACCGATTGGTCGGCTTCGTCCATAATTCCACTGATGGTATTGCGGAGTATTTTACTGCCTTCTACAATAATCCAAATGGAAGATATCATCGCCACTGCGCTATCAATCCACGATATTTTGGTGATTTGTAGCAAAATTAACCCAAAAATGATACCCACAGTGGTCCAAGTATCCGATTGTAGGTGCTTGCCACTCGCCATAAGCCCAATGGACTGTTCCTTTTTTCCTACACGAATACACCATGCGCCAAGGCCAAAATTGATGATCGCAGTACTGGCTATAATGATCATACCCGCATCGAGGCGTTGTACAGTATGTTGGTGCTGAAGGTTAATTAAGGACTCGTAAATAATGATCAACCCCGCCACAATAATCAAAACGCCTTCCAAGGAGGCCGACAACAATTCTGCTTTCCCGTGCCCATACGGGTGGTCTTCGTCGCGCGGGCGAATAGCCACCCGCAAGGCGTACAAGCCTGTGAGGCCGGTCACTACATTGACTGTACTTTCCAGTGCATCGGTGAGGACAGCCACTGAATTGGTGAGGTAATAGGCCAATATTTTGAGTGCAAATAATACGATGGAAATAGCCACCACCCATTTTTGCACTGTGATATTGCGTTGGTTTTGTACTTGCATATTGCTGTGTTTTTGAACCAAAATAGCCTGTAAGTCTAGCTAAAGGGCAGCAAATGTAGCAAATCAAACCAAGACCGACTAACTATCCTTGTAACGCCCAAAAAAAGGTATTCAAAGCACTTAAATGCGCCCCAATTAAATACAAAGATGCAAATTGATCGCGTTGGTGGGTAGATGCAGGCAAGGCATGTTCGTACCGATCGGTTAATAGATCGGTTTCGTATGCTAAGCGCGACATAGATGCTGCGGGATTATTCAGATCGGTTGTTTCCCAAAATGAATGGTGCTTGGCCTGCGATATTTTCAGCAAACGGATACGGTGTTGCGGTGGCACCTGCTGCAAAAGAGCGGCTTCTTGGCCCAGTAATTCCAAATGAAATTGGCTAAGGATACTGGTTTTTATGGTTTGGTTGGCTTGCCGCGAAAGGTGCAGGTGTAGGCTAACAACATTGGCCGTGAGGGTTTGAGATTGGACGATTAAGTCCTCTAAAACTTGTAAAAAAGAAGTAGGTTGTTGGTTGGTTGTTGAAAATGGTAGCGATACGGTGCCGCCTTTAGTCGTAGTAATTTCTGTGTATTGTCCCATGATAGTTAAAGAATTAAGTAGTTTGAGGTAATAACGTACGGATAACTCCATTCGTTGGCTGCATACTTGATTTATGACACTTTGATGATGATTTACCCTGACGGAACACACGGGATGATTACTGATTAATCCTAATTCTAAACCCAAGTGAACACTCATAGAATATTGGGATATTGTCGGGGCTGGGGGTATCGCCCCGACAATAGGCACATTTGGTGCATAGGCACTTTAGGGTTGAACACAATATGTCCTTATCGGCTTTATATCAAACCAATCAGGCTTTTTTTAATGATCAAAATTTCCTAAAATAATCAATTCGCCCGTTGTGTGTTAATATTTTTTGCAAACCGAGAACCACTGTAAAAAAGGACAACACATTATTTTTTGCATTCTGTTAGCAAAAGTTCACATTTAACTACCTCTCAATGTATGAACACGTGTACATTGTGCCAAAATAAACCACCTTCACACATTTATACTTTCTTCATTTTATGAAACAATTCTTTACTTTTTGTGCCTTTTTTATTGCATTTCAATTATTTGGGCAAAATTCATTGAATATTTCACTAGTCGCCACCAATGCTGCATGTGGGTCTTCGAACGGTGCAATAACCGCCACCGCAACCATAAGTAATTGTAATACATTCAGTTACAATTGGTCTAATGGTCAAACCACCAAAAATATTTCAGGGCTTGCACCCGGAACTTATACCGTAACAGTAACGAGCGGTTGTACGGGTGTGACAGCAGTACAATCAACAACGGTACAAAGCAACCCCGGAACAATGAATATTTCGGGGATTATTACACCAGAGGCGTGTTATAGTGGTGGTTGTACGGGCGCAGTGGATGTTACGGTGAGTGCAGGTACACCGCCATATACTTACTTATGGTCAAGCGCAAGTACACTTGAAGATCTTACTGGCGCATGCAAAGGCACCTACAACGTGACGGTTACAGATGCCACAGGATGTACCGCAATAAAAAACTTCGAAATTACTAGTCCGCCTTGCTTTTTTATGGATTTTAATACCATAAGTCCCGGATGTTCAGGCCTATCCAATGGATCTATTATCACCACAGTTATGGGCGGAACCCAACCCTACAAATACGACTGGGCACATTACGGTGGCACGAATAATCCTGCTAATATTTCGAACCCAAGCCCAGGTCTTTATTCTTTGACCGTGACGGATGCAAATGGTTGTACTATTTCAAGTCAAGTAGAAACTACCGCCGAAATGTTTAATAATATCAATATTAATGGGTTAATAAAAGAAACACCAGTGGCACAAAGTCAGGGTAGTATTACTTTGTCGGTAAATGGTGGAAATGGTTTATATACTTTTGATTGGAGTCATATCGCTGGGACAAACAACGACCAAAATCTAGCGAATTTAAGTCCTGGCTTATATACTGTTACAGTTTATAGTGGCGACTGTGTGGCGACCAAAACTTTTACATTAGCCGGCATTGCGAATAACGACTGTTCCTTAAGCCTAACATCAAATGGCAACACATTAACGGCTACTACTATATTCCCCAACAATACAAACCCACTCACTTATACTTGGAAAAAAGATGTTTTTACCTCAATTCCAGGTAATACACCTACCATTACTTCGATTGGCAATGGCAACTACTGCGTAACAGTTACTAATGGTCTTTGTACAAAATCGGCTTGCGCAAATATCAATTTATCAAATTATTTTTATATAGATAAAGTTATTGAGGGCTGTGGATCTGCAGCCACCGCTTCATTGATTATCAAAAATACCGGTGGACCTATATCGCTCGGAGTCAACTCTTTTACATGGAGTAATGGGAGTCCGAGCACTTCGATCAACGTTCCTTGCAATGGAGCAATTTATAGTGTAACAGTCTATACGGCTGGCTGGGCACAAGTAATTACTACTCTTTATACCCAAGTACCCAATTATTCATTATCGGCTGCTCTTGTCATCAATTCCTCCAATTCGGCCTACTGTAATGTTACCGGAACTTCGCCCAATTCGTTGGTTTGTGAAAAAACATGCCCCAATACAACAGTAACCTACAGTATAAATCCCTTAGCCGAAGAATGTAAATTACTCCCATCCAAGTACAACTGGTCGGTAAGTGGCGCGCAATCTTATGTTATTAGTCCCGATACAAAAGAAATAACGGTCACTTGGGGCTCAGCGGGTACAGGGCTTGTGGAAGTAAAGGGATCTACCTTTACTTATTTATATTGTGGCTCTAGATGTATTGAAATAACGCCCATACCCACTGCCCAATTTACGACCAACCCGCTTGCTACCAACGGTACTATTCAAGTGTGCAAAGGGCAAAAAGTATGGTTTACCAACGAAAGTACAGACGCACAACTGTTTGAGTGGCAATTTAGCGATAACCTTTCCAATATTAAAACACAGGATGTACAACATACTTTTGGGCTACCCGGCACGTATTCGGTGCTGTTAATTGCCCGTACAGCATGTCTTTGCAGCGATACCACGAGCATCATGGTGGAAGTATTGGATGCGGTTGCGTCATCGCTCGACTGTGTTAATACGCTTTGTCTGGGCGAAGCCGCCACTTATACCGCGAGTGAACAATGTGGTAGCTATAATTGGTCGGTATCTCCCAATGGTACGGTGACCGCAGGCGGTGGCAGTATGGACGATTTCATTTCGGTACTTTGGGGATCGGGTTCGGTAGGTACTATTGCACTCAATACGACGGCATGCGCCAGTGGTGGGACCTGTCCTGCTACTACTATTGCTCAAATTCCGATCATTAGTGATTTAGCGGAGATCGAAGGCCGCGACAGGGTGTGTCCCAATAGCGAAGAAGAATATACAATTACCAAATTTGAAGGAAGCAATTATATTTGGTCTATACTGGGTAATGCCTCCAATGGCAAGATTGTGGACGGACAAGGCCGCAACCGTATCACCGTACAATGGTCGGGAGGATCGGTGAGTACAGGTGTGGTGGTGGAATATGATAATTGTTTTTTAGGTTGTAAAGGACGCGATACGTTGTTGGTCAAAGTCCGCAAACCTTTTCTAATAATTGGGGCGTTAGAAAATTGTGATGGAGCAACGGGTGTTTACAAATCTAAGATAACCGATAGCAATGCATTAATTAACTCAGCATGGACACTATTTGGCCCCGATGGCACACAAACAGGTGCTATTCAGTACAATTCAACCGTAAATATTACTTTTTCTGCTGGTCCAGGCAGGTACAGGTTACTCGCCGTTCCGTTTGGTAGCGGCGTGTCCAATACCTGTTCCGATAGTGCCGAATGGAAAATTGAAGTCCCCCCTAGCCCCCCTCCACTCAACGGCATTAGTGGGCCTTTGCAATATTGCGCGGGTAGTCTAATGACGTATAAAGCCCTTGGTATATCCGACCTGTACAATGTAAAATGGGAAATAAAAAACTCATATAATGCAAATATTTTCGAGGAAGGCGCGCAAGTAGCCGTTGCTTTTGAAACCGGTAGCCCACGGTGGCTCAAAGCCCGACATGTTTCCATAGATGGCCTTGGTTGTAGTAGCGATCCGGTGGAATTAGCCGTCAGCGAAATACCCGATATTACGATTTCGGGCGTGGCGTACATTTGCCAAAATAACGAGGCGGCCTATTCGGCTCAAATTTATCCAAATGTGACCTACACATGGACCATTGTGCCCGCCAGTGCTGGTGTGATAAAGGAAGGACAAGGCACTGCCAATATCGAAATTTATTGGAATACACCCGGAAATCACACGGTTACAGCGAGTATTTGTGGTAAAAAAGCAACTTACGCGGTAAAGGTGTGGGCAACTCCTGTGGCAGACCCTATTTATCCCACAGGTGTATGCCCAGGTATTCCAGCCACTTTGGATGCAAATGGTTTTTTCTTTGGTTACGAATGGAAAAGCGAAAACGGCAATACTTTTTCAACCGCATTTAGTACAGTAGTAGGGCCCGGTAGCTACGCGCTGATCGTCACAGATAACAACGGATGTAAAGGAACAAAAGAATTTATTGTAAATCAGTATCCTAGACCCAATGTGTGGCTTTCAACTGACGATCGGCTTTCCTTCTGTAATGAACCCATCGAAGTTAATTTTGAAGCACTGGTCAACGTTAATGGCGATTATAAATACGAATGGCGGCGCGATGGCGTAATTGTAGGTACTGATAGTGCTTATACCGCAGTAGATACAGGATATTATCAGGTAAAAGCGACTAATATATATGGTTGTAGCGACACAGATGGCATCGTTAGGGTACAAGCATATTGCGTGCCTGTGGGCAGCGTTAATCCCGATCCTCCTCCAACAATCGGCATTAGTTTAGTTTGCCCAAGCCTGAACATTATCATTACACCTACCATGAGGTGTGATTCGTTTGTTTTTACATCTAATATAACAACACCCATTGTTCCTGGCACGGAACAGTGGCGCGTTCGGAGACAAGGCTTCCCGGATTTGGCAAATTTCAATGGTATTCCTACGTTTTCCTATAAATTTCCTAATGCCGGTATATATATCATACAACTTTCCATGAGATTGACCGATGGCACTTATTGCAGTATTGCTCAGGTATTGGATGTGTTGGTAAAAGCCCAATTCAGTCTGTTACCGGGCTGTAAAGATACACCCACACAATTTAAAGATGAAAGCACATTTGTGCCCGGCGCCCCAGATTATTCCACTTGGCATTGGGATTTCAATGATTTTGCTTCGGCCAATACAGATACCTCGGTGCTGGTAAATCCTGCTTGGGCTTTTTCAGGCACAAGTGTTTATAAAGTGGTGCTTACGGTAACTGCAAGTACCGGTTGTACATCCACGGCAACGGTTTCTGTCAATATACCTGATTCACCTACATTTAGTTTAATACCTCAATTGGTGACCTGTGCGGGTACATCCACCGCCATTCAGGCTGATATTTCCAATAACATAACAGACTTATCGTGGAATTTTGGCGATCCCAGTTCTGGAGTATTAAATCTATCTACGGGCAATGCTGCATTTCATCAATATAATACAGCAGGAACCTATAATATTGAAGCAACTGCCACAGCAGTAAATGGCTGTAAAAGTAAACAAACCGTACCCATTGTCATAGGGCCTAATACCTTGGGCGGGAGTATTACCCCTGCACAATCCATCATTTGTGAAGGGGTCTCCATCCTGCTTAATGCACCAGACGGTGGGCCAGCGGCGCAATATATTTGGTCGGATGGAAGTACAACCAATACCCTTACCGCAGCGGACGAAGGGGTTTATGCTGTTACCATTTCTACACCTAATGGTTGTACTTATACCACCGCCAAAACGATTCAGGCCAACCCTGCACCCGATGGGATCATAACAGGGCAAATCTATAACGCCGATGGTCAACTGGTAGGCATTGTAAAAGATATCTTGAATGTTTGTAAAGGCGAAGATGTATTCCTTGAGGTACGCGATAATGGCAATTACAGTTACCAATGGAGTGGCGGTTTGGGCAGCGGCGACGACCAATCTTTTACCGATGATCGGGATAATTTATTAACGATTGGCAATTACAACTATGCTGTTACGATCACCAATACCACGACAGGATGTACCTCGGTCACACCGCCGTTTACGGTGAATGTCAATCCGGTTCCCGAAGGATTTACGGCTTCGACCAATCAATTTTGTGCCGGAACACCCAGTCTTGTGACTTATAACGGGCCACAGCCTCCCGAATGGCTTTTCTTTTGGAATAATGGCGAAATAGGCCCTTCTTTTACAACCAAAGACCCCGGCAGGTTTTTTGTAAAAGTGATTAATCAATACCAATGTAGTGCAGAAAGCAACAAGGTAATTATCCAGCCCGGCCCCAATATCGCTGCCATTCCAGGTGGTTGCCATACCCGTTGTGCCGCCGATACGTTGTGTATCAATCCTATTCCCGATATTACAAGTTGGCAATGGTACCTCGATGGTGTTCCTATTCCGGGTGCTACAACACCCAATTTAGTAGCACTACAAACTGGTTCTTACTATGTGGCAGTTAGTGATACTATGGGGTGCAATGCCATCAGTGATCCACTGGATTTGACCCTTTATATCGGCACTGGCGATCTTTTTGCAAAAGTATGGAGCGATGTAAACGACAATGGCATCATCGATCCTGCTGATACTTTAATCAATGGTATTGCATTAAATTTATGGAAAAATGATACATTACAACAAAGTACCAGCACTGTAAATGGAACGGTTGTTTTTCCCGATATTTCAGCGGTTTCATATACGGTGACGTTGGATAGTACCGCTCTTCCGATCTATTGGGACATCGTAATTGGCCAACAGGATGCCGAGTTAATCGGTTGTGATTCCAAAACAACCACAGGTTTCTTATTACACAAAAAAGCATGTACTATTCCCATCACAACGATCACTAAAAACGTTTGTATAGGAGAGAGTTACACCTACAATGGCATTAGTATTCCAGCAGGTAGCACGAAAATATTTACCACTCAAAATGCTTATTTATGCGATTCTACGGTGCAGGTGAATGTTGTGCCATTTCCTATTGCGGCCTCTGTTAGAACGGAAAAAGTATGCCCTTTGGGGTCTTTTACTTATCAAGGAACGGTCATTCCAGTGGGTAACACACAGGCGTTTACCTTAACCCATCCAGTTACGGGCTGCGATTCGATGGTGACGATTCAAGTCGTGCCATTGCCCATTGCAACCTCCAACAGAACCGAGAAAGTATGCCCATTGGGGTCTTTTTCTTACCAAGGAACAGCCATTCCGGTGGGTACTTCGCAGGCATTTACCTTAACCAATCCCGTTACAGGTTGCGATTCATTGGTCACTATTCAAGTAGAGCCATTGCCCATTGCAACCTCTAGTAGAACCGAAAAAGTATGCCCATTGGGGACATTTACCTACCAAGGAATAGCCATTCCGGTGGGTACTTCGCAGGTATTTACCTTAACCAATCCTCTAACTGGCTGCGATTCAATAGTCACCATTCAAGTGGTGCCATTGCCCATTGCTACCTCCAGCAGAACCGAAAAAGTATGCCCAACAGAGAGTTTTGTTTACCAAGGAACGGCCATTCCGGTGGGTGCTTCGCAGGTATTTACCTTAACCAATCCCCTGACGGGCTGCGATTCGTTGGTGACCATTCAAGTGTTAGCCCATACGATTCCAAACGTACAACGCAGCGTAGAGGCTTGTGAAGGTACTTTTTATGACTACAATGGCGCATTAGTGTTGGCCGGTACAACCACAACATTTACCTTGCTAAATCCAGAGACAGGTTGTGATTCGGTTGTACAACTGACCGTGGCCGCTTTACCGCTCCAAATGACGGATATTTCGGTCAATATTTGCCCAAATGATACCTATTCGTACAATGGACAGGAACTGGCTGCTGGCCAAACCTACGAATTTCATTTTACCACCCAACAAGGGGAATGCGATTCTACGGTTTTTGTCACCGTTGAGCCGTGGCCAACTGCGGTATTTAACCTCAAGGCAACGTCCTCCTGCCCGAATATACCAACGGGCGAAATTGCGATCAGTAACCTAAACGGAAGTACAGCACCATTTACATTTAGCATAGATCAAAACAATATTGTTTGGCAAAATGAACCGCTATTTAAGGACTTATCTGCGGGACAAGCCATCGTTTTGGTCAAAGATGACCATGATTGCGTTTTTTCGGATTCAATCGATGTGATCTCGTCAGCGCCATTAAGCCTTGAATTGCCCGAAACGGTGCGCCTGCCTTGTGATACGCCTTTTGTCGTATTGCAACCGCAATGGAGCGGTGATACCAATGGCCTCGAATGGTTGTGGAATACGGGTGCTACAACCCCCAAAATAAAAGCAACGGATGATGGTATTTTTACCTTGCAGGTTAAGAACAACTGCGAAACGCTCAGCCGTTCAACCGAAGTAATTTGGGCCGATTTACCAGCCGATCAGTCCATTGTTTATTTGCCCAATGTAGTGGCTCCAGAAGACGAAAACGGCGTAAATGCGGTATTTATACCCATGTTTGCACCCAATATTCAGGTATTTTCTTACAAAATGGAGGTATTCGACCGTTGGGGAAGCCTGGTTGCGCGCAGTACGGATTTGGGGAGCGGCTGGGATACAAGGGATGCCGTTCGCAAACAAAATTTACCCGCTACGGGTGTTTATATGTGGTGGCTTACCGCAGAAGTAGAATGGTGCGGACGGCGTATGGAGTTGAAACGCAAAGGAGATGTTACAGTGGTGCGGTAGAAAGTATTCCGCTTCATTTTTCTCTTATTTGAAAATGGGTTAAACTCCCTAAGTAGATGATTTTCAATACTTAGCCATACGACAACTCCGAGTCACAGTAATTTCCCATGTGACATGCACCCTGTTGTTGAATGGGAGAACGGATGAAACGGATTTTACGGATTAGAGCGGATTGTTTCAAAATAATCCGTTTAAATCCGTTTCATCCGTTTTGCTATCCTGTCTTAGGAACGATGAAACAATAACTTGCTCCTTTTGGGTAGATTAGTTTTTGCTCAAACAAGTATCTTTTTGTGCGAATAGTGGGGCTATTTAAACGAAAAGATAGGCAGTATGAGCGGAAAGGAATCAGCCAAAAGGGGTAAGTTATTGTTTCATCGTTCCTTAGTTTTGATCCACATGGGAAATTGCTGTCCGAGTCATCCTATGACTAAGTATTGAAAACCAAATGAGTGCATGAATCTATTATTCCTATTTTAAATTTATCAAGAAGACAACAGAACCCTATTTTTCCAAAAAATCCAAATCTTTGCCATAAGTTTCATCCATAAACCAAGCCGCTATTTCCGCTAACAAAAACAATATAACCCCGGTTACCCATGCGCCGGTAAGGTAATCGCCCAAAGCAGTACGCAACCCTTGAAACAAGAGGATAATCAAGGGCAATGACCCGCGCACCATATTGGGAATACTGATGGCTGCCGAAGCCCTCAGATTGGTGCCAAATTGCTCAACGCCCATGGTTAAATACACCACATTGAACCCCGCGCCAAAGCCCAAAGCAAAACAAATCCAGTAAAATTGAGTGCTTGTACCGTTTTGCAAAAAGAACAATACGACCAATGCCATGGTCAAACGCAGGAAGATAAAATAGGTTTTTTTACGGCTTTTGAGGCGTTCGCTCAACCAACCAACGGCCACATCGCCGAGGCCAACACCGAGATAAAGGCTCATAATGGCCTTGCCGGGATCAATACCTTCAATACCAAATGCCTTACCAAATTGATCGGAAAATGTCACCAAAATACCGATAATATACCAGACGGGCAAACCAATGAGCACACATTGTAAGTACTTGATAAATCGCTGTTTATCGTTAAAAAACATCAAAAAATTGCCGCGCTCCACGGTGCTTTCTTTTACGCCTTTGAACAAACTACTTTCAAACACTTGCACCCGTAATACCAGCAGCAACAAACCCATTCCGCCACCGATATAAAAGCAGGTACGCCAATCAAAATACTGTTTGATAAAAAAGGCAAACACCGCACCGAGCACCCCAAAACCAGCGATTAATCCCGCTGCCAAACTCCGTTTTTCTTTGGGTAATTGCTCGCTCACGAGGGTAAGACCCGCGCCCAATTCGCCCGCCAAACCAAAACCCGCAATAAACCGCAACACCATATACTGTGGAATACTCGTCACCATCCCATTGAGGATATTGGCGATGGAATACAGGAGAATAGAACCAAAAAGCACGCTTAAACGCCCTTTTTTGTCGCCAATTATCCCAAAAAATATACCGCCCAGCAGCATACCGATCATTTGAATACTAATGAGTCGCTCGCCTTCTGTCACGATTAATTCAGGGGTAAGCCCCAAATCACCAAGGCTGGCCTTGCGGATAATGGCAAATAGCAACAGATCATACACATCGACAAAAAAGCCGAGGGCACTTACGATAACGGACAATTGGAGGATAGTTGCGGGTTTGTTTGACATGGTTATAAGATACTAATAAATGTAAAAACGGCTGCAAACGTAGGTTGGAATCGTGGAATAAGTATGTATTTTGGGTAAAATATTATGCATCGTACCAACAAAATTTTATTTTTCCATCATCGTATTGAACAAAATTCGTACTTTAGCGGCACAAATGATAACCTTATTGTATCTTAATTGTACAAACCCAAGAGCATGGACAATAATGCTCTTTTTTATCAACTTTATTATGAAAAAAATCTTTACTTTTTTCGCTGTTTTTATGAGTTTGCAGGCGTTGAGCCAACCCGGTTTCAATGTACTGCTAGAAATACAAAATGCTACTTGTGGGCTTGCCAATGGAAGTATAACTGCTTTCCCGCAAGGCGGTAGTTGCACCCAGTTTAGTTATTTGTGGTCAACAAATACTACTACTGCCAAGGTGAGTAACTTGCCCCCTGGAACATACACCGTAACAGTCACCAATCTTTGCAATGGCAGCACCGCAATTAATGCTGCCACAGTTGCGTCAAGCACTAATTTATCCTTAACGGCTACTACAACGAGTGTTACCTGCGGGGGACAATGCAATGGAGCAATTGACTTAATTGTACAGAATGGTCAACCTCCGTATAGTTACAATTGGGGTGCGGGTCAGCCTAATACGGAGGATCGCAGTAATTTGTGTTTTGGAACATATACGGTGACGGTGACGGATATGCTTGGATGTACTGCCACTTCGACATCCTATATAATTGAGTCACCCTGTTTGGTTATTTCAGGGCAAATAGTTAATCCGTCGTACTGCTATTTAAATACCGGCCAAATAACCCTAGCTGTTTCAGGAGGAATAGCACCTTACACTTATAATTGGGAGGATTTACAGGGAACTTCAGACCCTCAAAATAGGACTTTTATTGGTTTCGGAACATATTATGTTACCGTGACAGATGCCCAAGGATGCTCCCAAAGCCAATCATTTATACTCAATAGTCCATTACCTATAAATATAACAGCCTTTACAGCACCATCCACCCCGATGAGTGCAACTGGTTTTATTGATGCCAAAGTAATAGGTGGAATACCTCAATATACATACGCTTGGAGTAATGGTGCTAGTACTGAAGATCTAAATAATCTAACATCTGGCACATATAGCATTACTGTGACAGACTACTATGGATGCACTGCTACAAAATCATTTACGGTAACCACAGTTACTACACCTTGCTTTGTTTATATTCCCGAAGGTAGTAGTCTTTTGAACGCCAAGTATCAAACACCCAACCCAAATTCTCTACCCACTTTTTCATGGAGCCAAAATGGTACTCCACTACCCAATAGCACATCGTCCATTTGGGTCTCCTCCCCAGGGAATTATTGTGTTACTGTAACAGGAGGAGCCTGTTCCACGAGCACCTGTTATTACGTTACAGGGCAACCACTTTTTGTAGAGGGACAACCCGTTTCTTCTGGCTGTGCTGGCAACTGTACTACCTCTATAACTCCTACCGTGACCAGTTCGTTCGTTACTCTGCCATTCACGTACGCGTGGAGTAGTGGGATAACAACCCAAACCTTTAGTGGCCAATGCTCGGGGCAAACCGTTACGGTAACCGTTACTGATGCAACTGGTCGTACAGGTACCAAATCTTATACTTTCCCCAATGCGAATAGCCCCAGCCTAAACCTACAAATCAATTCCTCCAATCCCGCTTATTGTAATGTGACAGGCAGCAGTACCAACGGCACAGCCACTTGTGAAAAAGTATGCCCTAATACCACCGTAACATATTCTATTAATCCAACTCAAGGCTGTACCACCTTGCCTTCTACTTACAACTGGTCGGTTGCTGGTGCTTTCTCGTATATTGTAAGTCCAAATTCAAAAGAAATAACGGTCAATTGGGGTGATACAGGCGCAGGTTTAGTAGAAGTAAGTGCTTTTACGGGCAGTAATCTTTTTTGTGGTTCACTTTGTGTGGATATTTCGCCCAAACCCACCGCCAAATTTGCGACAAATCCCGCAAGTACCAATAACCAATTGCAGGTGTGTAAAGGGCAAAAAGTATGGTTTCAAAACCAAAGCCTCGATGCGGAGCAGTACGAATGGCAATTCAGCGATGATCTTTCCAACCTCAACGCGCAAGATGTACAGCATACATTTAACCTGCCGGGCAATTTTACAGTGCTGCTCATTGCCCGTACAGAATGCCTTTGCGCAGATACGACCAGCGTGCAAGTGGAGGTTTTGGACGCTGTTTCGCCGTTATTGGATTGTGTAAACACCCTTTGCCCAGGCGAACAAGTGACCTATACCGCTGATAGTCAATGTGGTAACTATAATTGGACTATTTCGCCCAATGGCACCATTACTGGCGGCGGCGGTAGTACGGATAATTCGATCACAGTACTTTGGAATACTGGCCCAGCGGGTATTATTTCGCTCAATGCTACGGCCTGTTCCGGCAGCACCTGCCCTGCCACCGCTATTGCACAAGTACCTATTCTCAGCGATTTGGCAGAGATTGTTGGTGCGGCTAAAGTATGCCCTAATAGCGAAGAAAAGTATTCCATCACTCGTTTTGAAGGTAGCAATTATGTTTGGAAAATACTCGGCAACAGCACCAATGGCAGTATCATCGACGGACAAGGACGCGACCAAATCACAGTGCAATGGGGCGGAGGTGCCGTCACCACGGGCGTAACTGTCGAATACGATAACTGCTACCTCGGCTGTAAAGGCCGCGATACATTAGTGGTCACTATCCGCCGACCATTCAATATTGAAGGCGCATTAGACAAATGTGATGCCGGAACCGGACTGTATAAAGCCGTTTTAACGGGTACAACCGCCTCAAATATGTCGGCATGGACGCTCTTCCAGCCCAATGGCGCACCAGTAGGCACTATTCCCGATGGCACTTTTGCCAATATTGCTTTTAACAGCGGCCCCGGTACGTACCGTTTACGCGCTATTCCAACGGCGGCTGGTATTGCCAATACTTGCTCGGATAGTGCCGATTGGAAAATTGCGGTGAAAGCCAAACCGCCCAAACCAACAGGTATTACCGGGCCAAATCTATTTTGCCCCGGCAGCCCCAACACTTATACCGCGACAGGTACTTCTAATTTGTACAATGTAAAATGGGAAATTAAAAACAGCAATGGCGCGGTAGTCAATGATGAAGGCCAAAATGTGGTCACCACCTTTACAAGTGGCAGTCCAAGGTGGGTGGCTGTGCGCCAAATTTCGACGGATGGCCTCAATTGCCTTAGTGATTCTACTCGATTGATAGTCAATGAATTACCACCATTTTCAATTACGGGTAATCCCGATATTTGCCAAAACAATTCGGCTACTTACAAAGCACCTAATTATGCAAATATTAGTTATACTTGGAGCATTTCGCCAGCCAATGTAGGCGTTATTAAACAAGGACAAAATACCCCCGATGTAGAAATTTATTGGAATAGTCCCGGCGTACACACAGTGACCGCTAGCGCATGTGGAAAAACCGCCTCTTTTACCGTAAATGTATGGGCGCCTACCCTACCCGATCCGATTTACCCGCCGGGGCTTTGTCCGGGAAGTACCGGAACTTTGGATGCCAATGGCTTTTACAATGCTTACCAATGGAAAAGCGCAGGCGGAACTACTATTTCCACGGATTTAAGTGTGAATGTAGGGGCAGGAAATTACGCTTTGGTCGTAACGGACATACACGGTTGTAAGGGTACTGCCGAATTTGTTGTGGAAAAGTATGCCAAGCCAAATGTGCGTATTTCGACCATTGATGACATTGAATTTTGTAACACACCAGTACAGGTGGATTTTGTAGCCTTGGTGGATGCCGACGGTGATTTTGACTTCAAATGGTTAAAAGACAATGTGTTAGTAGGCACCGATAGTACTTATACTGCCACCGATTTCGGGGTATATAGAGTAGTGGTGACCAATCAGTATGGGTGCACCAATGCTGATGGCGATGTCGATGTTATTTTTGATTGTGGCCCAAAAATAAATTGTGTTTGTGGCGGGAGTACATGCCCCAATCTAAGTATGAATATTACACCCACGGCGCAATGTGATTCATTTGCCTTTGCCTCTATTTATTCGGCACCTATAGTTGCAGGTACAGAGATATGGAAGATCCGCCGACAGGGATTTCCAATATTGGGTACTTTTACCACCCCAACCCTACGTTTTACATTTCCAAATGCTGGTAAATATATCGTAGAACTCAGTATGCGTTTGCCTGATGGTACGTTTTGTTATCGTTTAGATTCCATTGATGTATTGGCAAAAGCGCAATTTATACAAGAGATTTCTTGCCCAAGTTTGCTCACAAAATTTATTGATGAAAGTACTTTTCTACCCGGTGCAGAAGATGCAGCAACCTGGCATTGGGATTTTAATGATTTTGCTGCTGCAAATATCGATACCTCTTCTTTGCGCAATCCGAGTTGGGCGTTTGCTGGATCGAATATTTACAATGTTCAACTTACCGTAACTGCTGGTACAGGATGTACTTCAACAGCAGTAGTCGCCATCAATATTCCTGATCCACCAGTTTTTAATATTTTACCACAGACCCTCACTTGCGCAGGCACTTCTATTCCAGCCATTGCGGTGATTTCCAACGAAATTACGGAGGTGAAATGGTTTTTTGGAGACCTCAGTTCGGGTACTTTAAATAATTCCCAAGGCACTTCCTCTTTCCATCAATTTGCTACGGCTGGTACTTATACAGTGGTGGCCACGGCTACCAATATCTCTGGATGTACCAGTACCCGAAGTATATCCGTAAATATTACGCCCAATACACTTTCCGGCAGCATAGCACCTTCACAATCAGTAATTTGTGAAGGAAAAACATTATTGCTCACCGCACCTTCTGGTGGCGCAGGAGCGACTTATCTTTGGGCGGGCGGCCTTACAACGAATACGCTTGTCGCAAACGCTGAAAAAACATATACTGTTACCGTTTCTACGCCCAATGGCTGCACCTACAGCACCTCCAAAACCATACAAGTAAACCCAGCCCCAGATGGCGAAATCACGGCGCAGATTTATAATGACAATAATCAATTAGTCGGTATCGTAGAAGACCAATTGGAGGTATGCAAAGGCGAAGATGTATTCCTCCAAGTACGCGACAATGGCACGTACAGTTACCAATGGAGCGGCGGTTTGGGCATTGGCGACAATCAAGTATTTTCGGAAGAAAGGGGCAATTTACTGCCCGTTGGCACGTACAATTATGGTGTTACGATCACCAATGCAACAACAGGCTGCACAGCTATAACGCCCCAATTTACAGTAGAGGTGAACCCCGTTCCAGAAGGATTTTCGGCTACTGCCAACCAATTTTGTGCTGGTACGCCAAGTATTGTTTCTTATGTAGGGCCACAGCCACCCAATTGGCAGTTGTTTTGGAATAATGGCGAAATAGGTCCTTCATTTACCACCAATGATCCAGGTCGTTTTTTTGTAAAAGTGATTAATCAATTCCAGTGTAGTGCCGAAAGTAACAAAGTAATTATCCATCCTGGCCCCAATATTGCAGCCATTCCCGGTGGTTGTCATACCCGTTGCACACCAGATACCTTGTGTATCAATCCGATGCCCGAAATTACGAGTTGGCAATGGTTTTTTGAAGGCAATCCGATTGCTGGTGCCACCACTCCTGATCTTGTAGCGCAACAAAGTGGTACTTATTATGTAGCCGTGACCGATAACAATGGTTGTAATGCCGAGAGTGCACCTCTAAATTTAACATTATTTACAGGTTATGGCGACATCACAACCCAAGTTTGGAGTGATGTAAATAACAACGGCACAATTGATGCCGCTGATACTTTGATTAACGATATTCCACTCCACCTTTGGAAAAACGACACCTTGCAACAAAACGGTACCACCCTAAATGGCACGGCTATTTTTGCAGATATACCAGCCGTTAATTATACAGTAACAGTGGATAGTGTAGCAATAGATTTATTTTGGAATATTATCATTGGAGCGCAGGATGCAGCATTGGTGGGTTGTGATTCAAAAGCCGCTGCTGGTTTATTATTGCGTAAAAAAACGTGTGGTATCCCAGTCACAGTGATCAATACAAGTCTTTGTTTAGGAAGCAGTTATGATTATTATGGCGTAAGTATTCCCGCAGGTAGTTCACAAGTATTTACCACTCAAAATGCACAACTCTGTGATTCTACAGTACAGATAAACGTAGGCATTTTACCAATAGCGTCATCCAATAGAACGGAAAAAGTATGTCCAATAGGCAGTTTCTCCTACCAAGGCACTACAATTCCAGTGGGTACTTCACAGACATTTAGCCTTATCCACCCCGTTACAGGGTGCGATTCAATGGTAACGATTCAAGTGGTGGCTTTACCAACAGCAGCATCCAATAGAGTCGAAAAAGTATGTCCAACAGGTAGTTTCTCCTTCCAAGGTACTACAATTCCGGTGGGTACGTCACAGACATTTAGCCTTGTTCACCCAGTTACAGGTTGCGATTCAATGGTCACGATTCAAGTGGTGGCTTTACCAATAGCGTCATCCAATCGAACTGAAAAAGTATGTCCAACAGGTAATTATGCCTTCCAAGGCACTACAATTCCAATCGGTACTTCACAGACATTTAGCCTTGTTCATCCCGTTACAGGTTGCGATTCAATGGTAACGATTCAAGTCGTGGCTTTTCCAACAGCGTCATCCAATAGAATTGAAAAAGTATGCCCATCAGGCAGTTTCTCCTACCAAGGCACTACAATTCCAGTCGGTACGTCACAAACATTTAGCCTTGTTCACCCCGTTACAGGTTGCGATTCAATGGTCACTATTCAAGTCGTGGCTTTAACAATAGCGTCGTCCAATAGAACTGAAAAAGTATGTCCAACAGGTAGTTTCTCCTTCCAAGGCACTGCTATTCCGGTGGGTACGTCACAGACATTTAGCCTTGTTCATCCAGTTACAGGGTGCGATTCAATGGTCACGATTCAAGTGGTGGCTTATGACATTCCGAGTATCAGCCTTACAGTATCGGCTTGTGAAGGAACGGGCTATATGTACAATGGATCAACGGTAATGGCCGGTACGACAAAGGCATTTACCCTCACCAATTTAAGTACTGGTTGTGATTCGATTGTTACCCTATCTGTAAACCCATTACCACTTCAAACAACCGATATTTCAGTGCGCATTTGCCCAGATGAATTGTACAATTATAACGGACAAGCACTCGCTGCTGGCCAAATCTACGAATACCATTTTGCCACCCAACAAGGCGAGTGCGATTCCACGGTATTTGTCACGGTTTCAGCATGGCCAAGCGCGACATTCGACCTGCTGTCCAAGCCTTCCTGCGCAGGTACGCCTACGGGTGCAATTGAAATGACCAATTTGTCGGGTGGTACCGAGCCATTTACTTTTAGCCTTGAAAATAGTAATATTTCGTGGCAAAATGAATTGAAATTCAATGATTTAGCACCCGGTAAATTTAAAATTTTAGCAAAGGACAGCAACGATTGTATTTTCTCCGATTCTATTTTGGTTACGTCATTACAACCATTAAGCCTAGCACTACCACAAACTGCACTTATCCCTTGCGATACGCCTTTTATTCTGCTTCAGCCCATTTGGAGTGGTGATCCTACTGGCCTAGAATGGTTGTGGAATACAGGTGCTATAACCCCCAAAATAACCGTGTCAGATGCTGGAATTTTTACATTGCAAGCCAAAAATAGTTGTGAAACGGTCGTTCGTTCCACCACAGTAAATTGGGCGGATTTACCAATGGATCAATCCCTCGTTTATCTGCCCAATGTAGTGGCACCAGAAGATGAAAACGCCGTAAATGCGATTTTTGCCCCCATGTTTATGCCCGGTATTCAGGTGCTTTCTTATAAAATGGAAGTATTTGATCGCTGGGGCAATTTGGTGTCCCGCAGCACCGATTCGGGCAAAGGTTGGGACACCAGGGAATCTATTCGCAAACAGAATATGGCTGCCACAGCAGTTTATATTTGGTGGCTCACCGCAGAAGTAGAATGGTGCGGACGACAGATACAAGTGCAGCGCAAAGGTGATGTTACGGTGGTGCGGTAAAAGTGCTTGTTATGTCGTATTTAAGTTCCTACCCCATCTCTAAACCCAGTGAACACTTATCGAATATTGGGATATTGTGGGGGGATACCCCCAGCCCCGACAATTAAATACGATTTCCCTTTAATTTTTCACTTGACTTTGACCAGCAATTTCCCATGTGGATCAAAACTAAGACAGGACAGCAAAACGGATGAAACGGATTTTACGGATTTAAACGGATTATTTTGAAACAATCCGCTCTAATCCGTTAAATCCGTTTCATCCGTTCTCCCATTGAACAACAGGGTGCATGTCACATGGGAAATTGCTGGGCTTTGACTCGATTCCGAGAAAAGTAATTAATAATGATGTCATTGTGGTACACTGATACTTAAAACCCGCTCCAAAAAACGACTAAAATAAGCACAACTGCCGTCCTGATACTTTTCGTATTTTACCGCGAGCCAATAGCAAATAACATACCGCAAGAAATATAACGAACATGGCTCACCTTAGCATAAAACTCCGGTTCAACCGCCTTAGCAATAATCGGTAAGTGGTACGACACCCCAAAACTTGCCCCAAAACGAATATCGTTTTTCAAGCCTTTTCTCAACGTAGATGTACCTACTTCCGAGGTTATTGATGGGTTTGTAGTAGCAATAACCGTATGTTTTTCTTTAGGTGCATGTACCATCGAAAACCCGCCAAAAACGCCCAAACGCCGCTTTGCCCCAAACCGCGCTTCCGGATAAATACCCGAGTAAAAAAATTGAGTTTGAACCCTAGTTGTGGTAGTTGTTTCGGGTAAATAATGCCGTCTATCAGTTCTGGTATCCTGAAAAAGCACCGAGCCATAACCCGCCTCCACCCGGACATTGAAAGGAGCATGGGTATGAGCAATATTGAGACCAATACCCAATTCGGAACCCATTTGCTGTTTCCGCTGCGTTTTGCTACTGATATCACCATCATGATAATCTTTGGGTTGGCGTGCTATGCTCCGAGTAGCGCCTACTCCAACGCTCAAACCAGCCGTTAAATGCCCTATTTTTTCCCTTTTAAATTCATAAGGCTGCTGTAATCCTTTGTACACCATGCTATTGCGTTTGGGAAAATCGAAGGCAAGACAGGTCGGTAATTGGCCGGAGATTGTATTTTCCCATACTACCGCACAATCGGTGGCAGAGATCATTCGGAAAACCTGCGTGGCCATCGCCCGTTCTTGTAGATAAAGCAGGGTTTCCTTTTCAGGGGTAAAAACGGCTTTAAAAGTCACTAGTACAATAGTTTCGGTGCCTTGTTTGGATATGATTGTCCCCGTTGCTTCATTGTTATTAGCAAACGACCATTCAGAAAAAACGGTCGCCGGTGCGTTATCCACGTACCAGCGGCCGTCTAAATGATCTAAAACTTTAGGGAGTTGAGCGTTAAGATTGCAAAAAAGGCATGAAAATGCGAAAAAAAGAATCAATTGTTTCATAATGTGAAGATATGTATTGGTTAAAAATATATCCTCAATGACGAAAACTTGTACTAATTGGTTGGATGAACAATAGTACTTAATATTTATTTAACACTTATTTAAGCAACCTAATCTTATTCCTTAGTTTTTCTTATCTTTCTTATTTTCCTTACGGTCGCGTTTGTTTTCCGCACGATCACGTTTGTTTTCTGCGCGGTCGCGCTTGTCTTCGCGCTTGTCGCGTACATCTTCGCGTTTGTCCTTGCGGTCTTCGCGGTTATCGCGTACATCTTCGTTCGCATCGCGTACATCTTCGCGAGCATCGCGGCGGTCTTCTATTTTATCGCGTTTGCCACCATCGTGTTTGGCATCGCGTACATCTTCGCGGGCATCGCGGCGATCTTCGCGGACATCGCGTTTGTCTTCGCGTTTGTCTTTAACATCTTCGGCATTGTCTTTAACATCTTCGCGGCGGTCGCGGCGGTTTTCAGCACGATCGCGTTTGTTCTCGGCACGGTCAATTTTATTCTCTTTGCGATCTACTTTGTCTTCTAGTTTATCCGCTTTTTCGGATTGTTGGGCTTGGGCTGTGATAACGAGGGAGCAAAAGGCCAGCATGAACATGATTTGCTTTTTCATAATGAATAAGATTTTTTAAATATGGGCACTGCGATTTACAGTGCCTTTTTTGTTAAGGATGGGCTTTTGACGGAGGATAAGAGGTAAGGTTTAATCGTGGCTTTATTTATACTGAGCGTTGTTAGGTTTTGTACATAGATTTATGGGTCACAGTAGGATTTTCATGCACAAAACCTACAGAGCCGAAGTATATCTTACATTTGCCAAAATCAAACCTTAATTGAGTGTATGACAAAATCGGGGCATAGCATTGAACCTGGGAGAATTACCTACTTGTTCAACATTAATTTAGAATGGAAAAATGTCATACTCCGAATTTTGTCACTTGCCCAAATAATAAGATCCATGACTTCGGAGAAGTCCAACATTTGTAAAAAATATCTCGAATGCCTCAAAAGACTTCGGAGAAGTCCAACATTTGTAAAAAATATCTCGAATGCCTCAAAAGACTTCGGAGAAGTCCAACCTTTGTAAGGGCTTTAGTCTGAGCGGCTCGTATCGCACAAAATATGGGGGTGAACTATCTTACAACAAATGTTGGACTTCTCCGAAGTCATGGATCAGATCTTATAGACAAAATTGAGTCAAAGCATTAAAAAAGGCTGCTTAATCTTATTTATACTGAGCGTTGTTAGGTTTTGTGCATAGATTTATGGGGCACAGTAGGATTTCCATGCACAAAATCTACAAAGCCGAAGTATAAGTGTCAACTTTAATGAGGAAGCCCAACATTAATTTAAAATAAAAAAATGTCATGCACCGATTTTGTCGCGCACTCACCTTAATTTATCATCAAAAAGACTTTAATTATGCGTAAATTATTCTACTCCGTACTCATCATCATAGTCCTCTCCACTATTTGGGGCTATGCACCCGATAAATCCCTCGAATCGCTAAAAGGTAAATACGCACCGCCGCCCTCCCAATTTATGCTTGTGGATGGCATTCAGGTGCATTATCGCGACGAAGGTATGGCCGCTAATCGCGATAGTACGCCGTTAATTTTATTACATGGCACCAGTTCCAGTCTCCATACTTGGTCCTCTTGGGTAACTGAATTGTCCAGTGATTTTCGGATCATCCGGTTGGATTTACCCGATTTCGGTTTGACGGGTTCCGATGGCCATACCCTCTTTAATGGCCCCGAATACGCTATATTTGTAGCCCATTTCTTGGATCAATTAGGTATTTCTCAATGTTATATGGCCGGAAATTCGTTAGGTGGAGAGGTTTGTTGGCAAATGGCGCGGCTATATCCCAATCGCGTTAAAAAGATGATCTTGATAGATGCCGCCGGTATTCCGTTCCAAAGTACGGGAACGCCAATTGGGTTTAAAATTGCAGGAATACCTGTTTTGCGGGAATTTGTTCGTTTTATAACTCCTTATGGTCTTGTTGAAAAAAGCATTAAAAATGAATACGCCGATCCGTCTAAAGTAACCACTGCTTTGGTGGATCAATATTACGATATGACCTTACGCGCAGGTAATCGCGATGCATTAATCCGTAAAGTTGCTTCAAAATCAACGAATTACGATAATCATTATGACGCATTGCCCAATATTCAAACGCCTACGATGATCCTTTGGGGCGCACAAGACAAACACATTCCAGTAGCACTATCTTACGCATTTCAAAAAGCATTGCCCAATGATACCTTGGTCATCATACCCAATGCAGGGCATTTGCCAATGGAAGAAACTGGCTCGGTCACCGCCCAAATAGCGCGCGACTACCTAAAACGATTGAGTATGATAACCCCGCCAACAATAAACAACATGCCCAAATAATGCCAAAAAACAAGCACTTCGCCATCCCAAACACCCCACATGATACCCACAATGGGTATAAAATAGGTAATTGCGCTAGCGAAAACAGAGGTCGTCATCGTGAGCATATAGTTAAAAACAACGGTCGCAAAGGCTGTTCCCATAGCACCCAATAAGATCATTGCGCCAAATGCCCACGGATGCTCTAGCCCGTTTTGATAAATATGAGGAATATTGCCGCTCCATAAAAGATAAATAAGCGCCGATATACCTGATGCCGATACAGCGACAGCAGAAATATGCCCAGGTTTTACGCCTGCTAATTTATTTTTCACCAAATTGACATTGGTACCATACAAAAAAGTAGCCACTAAAATCAATAATGCGTAATGGTTTAACGTGAACTCTCCTTTCGAATTGACCAAAATAAGCATCGTGGAACCGACAAAACCGATCAATAGACCCAGTATTTGCATACCTTTTATGGGCTGCTGGAATACCATGATCCCTACAATAAATGTAAAAGCAGGCGTAAGGGCATTTAAAATACTCGCTACAGAACTGTTGATATGCACTTGCGCTGAACAGAACAAAAAGGCTGGAATCAACATACTAATCAACCCTGAAATGACGATAATTGGCAATTTTTCCCGAGGAATTTTAGGAATACTAATCGCAGCGGGAATGCCCAATACCGCCATAGCCGCAATCATACGCATCGACGCAATTTCAAATGGCGCAAACCCCGCCTGCAACGCACGTTTTACCAAGATAAACGAACTGCCCCAAGCAAGGGTAAGTAGTAAAAATGATCCCCAAATGACAAAGGTTTTATGCTCTTTTAACATGCTTTTTTAATTCAATTTTGCTCGATTTTAAGTAAAATCGCCGCAAATGTACTGATATGCGCTAGGAAAAGGGCAGATGGCCACAATTATGTTCATCAAAAAGGTGCAGCGCACCGCAATATTTGTAGCAAAGATAAATTTTCCGCGTTTTGAAGGTGCAGCGCACCGCAATATTACGAATATCACGGTGCGCTGCACCTTTACACATGATGTTGCCAATTTTTGCTACAAATATTGCAGTGCGCTGCACCTCAAAATTGATAATGCATATTTCTGTTACCAAACAAGAACAATTTAGTGCAACTTGAGGTTTTGTATATCCACAAAAGACTTCGGAGAAGTCAAACATTTGTAGCAAAAATATGAAAGTTGAAATTTGGTCGGACGTAATGTGTCCGTTTTGTTATATCGGCAAACGCAAATTTGAAGCGGCTTTGGCGCAATTTGAAGGCCGCGATAACGTGGAAATAGTCTGGAAAGCCTTCCAATTAGATCCTAATTTAAAAACAGAGCCCAACAAAAGCGTTACACAATCATTAATCGAAAAAAAGGGCTGGTCGGCGCAAGAAACAGCTCAAATGATAGATCATGTGACCAATATAGCACAATCCGTTGGGCTTGATTATCATTTTGACAAGGCAGTAGTCGCTAATTCTTTTGATGCACACCGTTTTTCGCATTATGCCAAAACAAAAGGGCTGCAAGATGCCGCAGAAGAACGTCTTTTTGCTGCGTATTTCTCCGAAGGTAAAAACACAGCGGATAAGGGTGTACTAGCCGAAATCGGTGCTGAAATCGGTTTGGACGCCAATGCCATTACGGAAGTATTGGAAGCCGATACTTATGCCGATGAAGTGGCCCATGATATCTATGAAGCGCAACAATTTGGGATAACAGGAGTGCCATTTTTTGTTTTTGACCGAAAACGCGCTGTTTCCGGTGCGCAAGATAGCCAAGTGTTTTTGCAGGTATTACAGCAATCCCAACAGTAAAAGCCCTATTCTTTCACCACAACTTCATCCAAATTCAACATACTATTGGCGACGACTGTCATGGCCGCCAAATTGGGGTCATGTTGGTTACAAGCCAAATCATTGAGCAGGTCAGAAACTGCTTGAGGATGGGCGGTATAATATTGGATGGACTGGTTAAATAAAGACTTGAGCACCATTGCCTTATTGGGTGCAATAGGTCGGCCTGTAATGGCTAAATACCCGTTTTGTATCGCTAAATCCCAGTTTTGTGCCGTATTTTCCAACATTTTCAAGGCCAAATGCTTAGCACATTCCATATAAACGGGATCATTGAGCGTCACCAATGCTTGTAGTGGTGTATTGGTACGGATCCTCCTTGAAGTGCAAAGATTACGACCCGCGCCATCAAAAGTCATGGTAGAAGGGTATGGGCTGCTTCGTTTCCAGAAGGTATAAAGTGCCCTTCGGTATTGCTCGTCGCCTTTGGACAAGATCCATGCGTCGCCGTTCCAAGGGGTAAGCCATATACCATCGGGCTGGTAGGGCATAACAGGTTTACCGTACATCTTAGGGTTGTACAAACCACTGACCACCAAGGCTTGATCCCGTATTTGTTCGGCGGAAAGCCGTATCCGTGGGCCACGCGCCAGCAGTCGGTTTTGGGGGTCGCGTTCTTGCAAATCTGGACTGGTATGCGACGATTGTTTGTAAGCCGCAGAAGTCACCATCAGGCGAAGCATTTTTTTCATACTCCATTGATTATCATTGACAAATGTCCAGGCCATCCAGTCTAACAATGCTTGGTGCGATGGAGGTGTACCCTGTGAGCCAAAATCCTCTACGGTCTCAACAATACCGATACCAAAAATCTGTTCCCATAAACGATTGACCATGACACGTGCTGTGAGCGGGTGTTCTTTTGCGGTCATCCATTGTGCCAGTCCGAGCCTATTCGTCGGAGCGCCTGCTGGTAGCGGTGGCATATTTTTGGGTGTTTGGGGTGTCACTTCCTGCGCAGGCACGAGCCAATTCCCTCTTTCAAAAACAAAGGTTTTTCGATGCATGAAATCGGGGTTTTCAAACATCACAGGCGTCGTTTCGCATTTAGCATTCATCAATTGGAAAAAGGCTTGGTATTGATCTTGGTAGCCCTGTTTGTCTTTGCCCGGAAACGGTTGTACAAAAGCAAACCAATCGTATTGCACCCCAAAAGCATTGGGTTGGTTGCGCAATGCCGGATTGGTATAGGTTAAATACAAATCGTGCTTACCGCTAACTGGTTTAATATCAAGGTATTGTACACTTTTACCGTCCACATTGGTTTTAACGGGTATGGTACAAAGGATGGGGCCATTGGTGCTATCCAAGTGTATCACTACGGCACCTCCAGCAACCATCGTATAGCCTTTATAAATCAATTGGGTACGTCCTTCCAGTTCAATTCCTCGCATACGCGCACGAGAAGGATGACTAAAACCGAGGTATTTTGTATCCAACAGATCAGAATTGACCATGCTATCGGCTTCGAGGGAATAATACACCGGTTGCCAAAGTTTGAGCAGTTGGAGGACGCGTTCGCGCTCCAGCGGATTGGCATTGGTAGTAAGCCACGAGCGCAATGCAGTCATTTTGAGGCTATCATCGCCGGTATATTGGCGCAGCAATGGATAATCGGGATGCGTATCGTAATCGCGGGTATTATTGAGAAAAGCCGCGAATTTGTAGTATTCGTCGTGGAAAAACGGGTCATAAGGGTGACTATGGCATTGGATACAGGTAAAAGAAGTACCCATAACGGCCTCCCAAGTCGTATTTACGCGATCCAAAATAGCAGCGGTACGGAATTCCTCGTTATCTGTGCCGCCTTCGTCATTCGTAGGCGTATTTCGGTGAAAAGTAGTGGCGATATATTGCGCATCGGTGGGATTGGGCAACAGATCACCTGCCAATTGTTCCGTAATAAACTGGTTATAAGGCATATCCGCATTAAAAGACTCAATCAGCCAATCGCGGTAACGCCAAGCGGAGCGAATGGCATCGCGTTCATAACCTTTTGAATCGGCATATCGGGCGAGATCGAGCCAAAGGGCAGCCCATTTTTCACCGTATTGTGGACGGGCGAGCAAGGTATCCACGAGTCGTTCGTACGCGCCCGCGAGGGTATCGCCCATAAACTGGTTTACTTGCGCTTCGGTGGGTGGTATGCCCGTTAAGTCGAGACAAACACGGCGGAGCAGGGTTCTTTTATCGGCTTCTGGTGATGGGCTGAGTTGTTCTTTATTCAGGCGTTCGAGGATAAATGCGTCGATGGGATTATTGCCCCATTTGGGTGTATTTCCACTCCAAAATGTGTTTTCTCCAGGAATATTGGTCGCTTGTAGCGGTTGGTAAGCCCAGTGGATTTCCCAATTAGCACCCTGATTAACCCAAGATTTAAGCAGTTCAATTTCGGCTTCCGACAGCGGTGGTTTTTTGTAGGGCATTCGGTCATCCACATCCGAGCAAGTGAGGCGGCGAATCATTTCGCTGGCATCAGCGTCGCCGGGTACAATGGCGGGTTTACCGCTTTTTGCAGGCTTGAGTGCTTCTTCGCGGGTGAGCAGACTAAATCCGCCGTTCTTTTTTACGCCACCGTGACAGGTGATACATCTTTGATTGAGTATGGGCTTAATTTGCGTGGCATAATCCACTTTTTGACTGTGATTATACCATTGCCAAAGCAAAAAAGCACCTATAAAAGTGCTGATGAAAATAATAAATTTTGACCGCATCATATTATTTTTTTATTGCACCATTCAAAAGGACGATTGTAGGAAAAGTATCCCCTTCTTTTGCCACATCCAAGGAGATCATAAAACTATCCAAAGCGGGTTTGTACGGTATCGTTTGCCACGAACCCGCAGCAGTAGTTTGGATCATACCAAGTCTTACCTTTTTATTTTTTTCCAAGCCCCACAATTGGAGATATTTACCTTCGGGCGGGACGGCGATACCGCCAAGATCCAATGCGATTTCTTCCCGTAAAGGATTATAATACAAATAGGTATTTACTTTTGCGGATCCATCAGAGAGGTTTACCCGTTTGGTATCGGAATCCTTCAGCATCGCAATTTGGTCGCGGAGGTGCTGCTGAGCGGCTACGAGTTGTTCATTTTTTGTAACTAGCGAGTCATTTTCTTTACTTATTTGGCGTAAAGTATAGGTTTTATACAATGAAAACCCAGTAAGCAACAAAATTAGAATAATAGTAGCGTTTTTCCCCACGTTTATTTTTTTTGAAAATGTAAAGGCAAAGATAGGATAAAAGGTGATGATTTTGTTTGAATTTTATTTTTATAGAAGATACTGTTTTTGGGTAAAATGGCCTATATAATATTAATTTACAATGTGATATACACCCTGTTGTTCAATGGGAAAACGGATGAAACGGATTTTACGAATTAGAGCGGATTGTTTCAAAATAATCCGCGTGATCCGTTTCATCCGTTTATCTATCCTATCTTAGTTTTGATCCACATGGGAAATTGCTGCCTATATCATAAACAATAAACTAAACGAATACCACTAAGGAACTTACCTTCGCAGTTGTATCGTTATATTTGCCTCAAGTAAAAACCTAAATTTAGCATGCCGATGCATCGGTGACACCTCCAACAACAACAAACAATGCAGCACTTAACCATCCAAGACCTAAAATCCCAAAAACTCCTCCTCTTCGAGTGCATCAGCGGCAGCCGCGCTTATGGCACCAACCTGCCCAGTTCCGATACCGATATCAAAGGCGTATTTATATTGCCCAAATCCGATTTTTATGGCTTGGATTATACCCCGCAGGTGAACGACGCAAAAAGCGATCAGGTGTATTATGAAATAGGGCGTTTTGCGGAATTATTGACCAAAAGCAACCCCAATATCCTTGAAATGCTGGCTACTCCACCCGATTGTATCTTGTATTGCCATCCGTTGTTTGAACCTTTTTTGAAGGAAAATTTCCTGTCGAAACAATGCAAAGAAACTTTTGCCGGATTTGCTTTTGCCCAAGTAAAAAAGGCGCGGGGCTTGAACAAAAAAATCAATAAACCTATGCCACCGGAGCGCAAAACACCGCTGGATTTCTGTTATATTGCCGTAAAACAAGGTGCAATGCCCGTACAAAAGTGGCTGGAAAAACAGGGTTGGCAACAAGAAGATTGTGGTTTAGTGGTGATCTCAAATATGCGCGATTTGTATGGTTTATTCCACGATCCTACTGAAAAAATGGGCTTTTCGGGCATTATTAGAAAAGAAACGGCCAATGAAGTGGCACTAAGCAGCGTGCCAAAAGGTACAGAACCAGTTGCATTGTTATCCTTCAATAAAGATGCCTATTCCATGCACTGCCGCGACTATAAAGAATACCAAGAATGGCTGGACAACCGCAATGAGGAACGTTATGAAAATACCATCGCACATGGTAAAAACTACGATGCCAAAAATATGATGCACACCATTCGTTTGCTGGAAACAGCATTGGATATTTTGGAGCACGGTGTATTACAGGTGCGCCGCCCCAACCGCGAACAATTGCTGGAAATACGAAAAGGAGGTTACGAATACGATGCTTTAATGGCGTTGGCAGAAGAAAAATTGGCGCGAATAGACGTTGCATTTGCATCAAGTACGCTGCCGGAACTGCCCAATCGCGCTCAAATTGAGCAATTACTGGTGGAAATTCGCGAAAAATGGTATTAGGATATATCCGTTATTTTATCCCGCACGATCATAGAAAGGTAAGCATCTTTAAATTTGTACCAATCCTCTTCCAAATCTTTTGAAGCGATCATTTCCCGAAAAGCACGGAAGGGGCGTTTGCCATTTAACGCGCTCTTTATCAATTCCTTGAGCTGCTCATTTTGTATGGTATCGGCAAAAGCGTCCATCATATCGTGGCCCTCATTGGAATCGAGTGGCTCAAATTTGATATAACTATCGGGATCCATATCCACTACATCATACACCTCTTGTCTTATGTAATCGTACTCGTCGTTGGATGAATCAGGAGCAGGATAGGAAAGTATTTCATACGTCGTATGGTGCAGGTATACAATTTCCCCACTGTCAATAATTTGTGCTATTTCTAAGATAATTTCTTCTATGTCTGGTTGGTTCATAATGATTACAAAACTATTTAGGCGCAAAAGTAGTTATTTATGTTGGAATAAAGTTATTACGTACTGCTAACATCAGCGAAAGCACGACCGACATCACGCTACAAATGATCAGAAAATTATTAATAGCTACATTTTATTCAGCCCTCGCGTTTTGCGTTGTGTCATACGCTTCTGTGATGACTTCATTGTTGAGTTCGGTTGGTGATCTTTCGCAGAAACCCGTAGCAAACTTAGGATTCCCGTACAAATATTATTACCAATTTTGGTTACAGGGTTCAGACGCTCCAAACTGTGGTTGGAATTTTAATAATTTTATCGTTGACTTTTTTATTACATGGGTTGTGACAACGACAATTTACCTGATAGTAAAAAAAAGAAAGTCAAATAATAATGAACAACAATAAGGGTGTGAAACAATACGTGACGAAAGTGGTAGGGGAAAATCTTATTATTTTAGACAATTCAATAGGTTGAATTATCTTTGTGGCTGCTTTTTAAAGTCGCGTTTATTATCAAGTGGTAACTCTATGACGACACAATAATATAAACGACATTTTGACGAAACTCGTGTTGACACCATCCAAGCACCGAGTTATTTTTTATATCCAGATAGAACCGAACAATTTCAAATTGAAAGTGCAATGAGAACTTATAGAGTAAAACCGATTGACCAAAAATAAAAACCTAACCACCAACATCAGTGAATAAATTCAATGAGATTATTACCAAAGCATATATGGAAAGAAGAGTTTCAATACCACTCGTATAAATCTGTTGATGACTTAAAATTTGAGATTCAACAACTCTTTGATCAATCAGAAGGTTACAATGACCCAAGAGCAAAAGCACTTGAACCTAATGCCAAAACTGGAGACTTCTTCTGCAAATTGACAGTAATGAAGAAAATGAAATGATGTGGGGCGATTGTGGGCGGCTTTACTTTTGGATAAAAAAGGACGACCTATTAAACAAAAAATTTGATAAATCTTGGTGCTTTTTCCAGTGCTATTAGACAAAAAACAAACGGCCAAGTTACATTTTAAAACATTAAGAATGTTTGTGGAGAAGCAGTTGCCGAAATTGTATATAGCGTTACAGATGAACTAGGAAGAAATAGAAAAGAGAGCATAGTGAAGACTTATCCGAAAATAAAAGTAATAATGATGCACTATGTGTAAAATATTGTAAATGAATAGCAAATATACAACATTCAAACATGAACAAAGAAAATATACAAAATTATATTCAAACGACCATTCAAATGCCATCAGAAAAGGCAAAAATTTTGGCAGATAAATTTGAGTTGTTAGAGTTACCGATGAACGAATTGGTTTTGATAGAAAACAAATTGACCAAAAACTCATACATCTTGGAAGTCGGATTTATCCGTTCTTTTACTTTGGACAACGAAGGAAATGAAGTTACGACCAACATTTTTTCGCCAATTTCTTTCATCAATGATGTAATGGGTTTTTTTAAACAACAACCTGCTACTGAAAATTTCCAAACCTTAACTCCGTGCAAACTATGGTCAATGAGCTACGAAGAGGTGCAAACCAATTTTCATAGCATACCCGAGTTTAGAGAATTTGGACGAATGATGCTCATTACTAATTATTCTAATTTAAAAGAAAGAATGTTGGGAATGATAAAAGATAATGCCGAAAATCGTTATCTAAAACTTATGGAGCAACATCCCGAAATTTTCCAAAATGTACCACTAAAAATAATTGCTTCCTATCTCGGCATAACCGATACTTCATTGAGTAGGCTTAGAAAAACAATTTCTAGCAGGTAAAATTAGTGCATTGACTTGTCAAATGACAAGAAAATACTTCATACAATGCGAACTTGTCAAATGACAATTACATTTCGTATTGTAGTACTCACCTTTGTGCCATAAATTTTTAAAATATTATTAAAATTATGGTACATAGAATATTTACAACCACTTTCTTACTTTTTGTTGCTTTTACAGCATTTAGCCAAACCATTACTCAAACTATCAGAGGCAATGTGATAGATAAAGAGAGTAAATCTCCTTTACCTTTTGCAACGATTATTTTGCTCAATTCAAATCCTATTGTTGGCACTTCAACCGATACTTTTGGAAATTTTTACATGTCAAAAATTCCTATTGGCAGACAAAATATCCAAGTAAGTTACCAAGGATATAAAACCGCAATAGCTTCTGACATTCAGTTGAGTGCGGGAAAAGAAACTGTATTACAAATTGAACTTGAAGAAAATGCAATTAGTTTAGGAACTGTTACTGTTCGGCCAGGAAATACAAAAGACAAAACGGTTAATGATATGGTTGGCATTAGCGGTAGAACTTTCAGCCTGATTGAAGCCAATCGCTTTGCAGGAAGCCAAAATGACCCTGCCCGAATGGCTCGTAACTATGCGGGTGTATCGGGAGCAAGCGACCAACGAAACGACATTATTGTTCGTGGAAATTCGCCACAAGGCTTGCTTTGGCGAATAGAGGGTGTGCCTGTTCCAAATCCAAATCACTTTGCAGGACAAGGAACAACAGGCGGGCCAATCAGCATCATCAATTACAAATTACTTTCAAATTCTGATTTTATTACTGGTGCATTTCCTGCCGAATACGGAAATGCTGTGTCGGGTGTTTTTGACATAAAAATGCGAAATGGCAATTACAATCGCTCCGAGCGAACCATTCAAATTGGGGCATTGGGTTTGGAAGCCATCGTAGAGGGGCCCTTTAGCAAAAAAAATAATGCAAGTTATTTGGTGGCGTACCGCTATTCTACTTTGTCAATTTTGGCAAATGCGGGTGTAAAACTAGGTTTTGCATCTATTCCGTATTACCAAGATTTATCCTTCAAGTTTAATTTTATTACCAAAAAATTAGGCACTTTTAAATTTTTTGGATTAGGCGGAATTAGTAGCACTACATTTTTAGATAGTAAAAGAGATAGTACTCAATTTTCGCCAGTAAACAGAGGCGAAAATGTGAGTTTTGGTAGTAAAACAGGTATAGTTGGTTTGAGCCATACTTATTTTTTCAATAACAATACTTTTATAAAAACAACGCTCGCTACAACTTATGAAGGCAATGCAAGCCAAAGAGATACAGTACAAACTAACAATGATTTGAAGCGAATAGGAGGTTTTGGTTACGACCAATATAAGTTTGTTTTAAATAGTTATGTAAATAAAAAAATAAATGCAAAACACAGCATTCAAACAGGTATAATTATAGAAAATATTACTTTCAAAACAAAAGATAGTTTGCTTTTATACAAGCCAATTATAGGAGAACCATTTTGGGGCTATAACAATGATTTTAGTGGAAACACTAATTTACTACAAGCATACAGCCAATGGAAATATAAAATCAATGACCGACTTACACTGAATTCAGGCTTGCACTTACAATACTTGACGCTAAATAATAAATTTGGCGCAGAGCCACGATTTGCAGTGAATTATCAAGTAAAAGAAAATCAAACGTTGAGTTTTGGCTATGGTTTACACAACCAAGTGCAACCTTATGGAATGTATTTTTATAAAGACAAATACAATATCATGGCCACAGAAACCAATAAATATTTGGGTTACACACAAAGCAACCAACTTATCGCAGGCTATGATTTGAATTTAAAAAATGATTTTAGGGTAAAATTAGAAACCTATTATCAGCAACTATCTAATGTGCCTGTTGAAAGTCGGTCGTCTTCTTATTCTGTAATGAATTATGGTGCAACATTTTACAACCAATACCGAGATAGTTTAATAAATAATGGTACAGGCTACAATTATGGCGTAGAACTTACAGTGGAGAAATTTTTTAGCAATAATTATTATTTTTTGATGACTACCTCACTGTTTAACTCTAAATATAAAGGGAGTGATGGAATAGAACGAAATACAGCCTTTAACGGAAATTATGTGGTAAATGCTTTGGGCGGTTATGAGTTAAAAATGAAAAAAAATTACACTATTTTATTTGATGCCAAATTTACCGTTGCCGGTGGATTGCGCTTTACACCCATTGATTTTGTAGCTTCTGCCCAAAGTAAAGAAGCCATTTACAAAGAAAACGAAGCCTATACATTGCAAAATAAACTTTATTTTAAACCGGATTTTAAAATAACCGTTCGCAAAGATTTTAAAAATAAAGTAGCCTTAGAATGGGCTTTGGACATTCAGAATGTAGTCAATTATCAGAATGTATTTTTGAATTGGTATGATAGAAACACCAATGTAGAAAACCCTGTTTATCAAAATGGACGTTTCCCAACAGTACAATTAAAATTAGAGTTTTAATTTTCAACGATCAAACAACGGTAAAAAGAATATTTATGCAAGAATAAATTTAACGAAATGAAAAAGTTTGCAAAAATTGTTTTAATGGCGAACTTTATACGTTCACTTATTATCATCCTTTCATTTTTAGTAATCATAATTATGCTATTTAGTAGTAGTTCAAAAGCCTTCATGCCGAAATTAAACATGAAGAATAGTAAAATAGTTGCTATGATTGGCAAACCGTCTTTTGAAGTTATAAATACTAACGTGAATAAAATAAATAAAATCATAATTCAAATCAAACTTTTACCCGGATATTTTATGGCATTTATAACGATGATTGACATTAAAATAAGAATTTTATTCAACATAAAGTAAGCACGTGTAAAGAATTTTGGTTTGAGTGCGAAGTCAAAAAATACAATTAGTTTTTATTGTATTTTTTAAATAAAATAAAAAGTGTCACAGTATCGTTTAAATTTTTATCATTTCCCACTTTGGAGGAATATATAGTCGTAACAACGCTGCTTTCACAGACATATAAAACACTTTAATTATGCAAATAACACAACTAAATTAATTAAGAAGATGAAAAAAAAACTTTTTTTGATGGGACTTATTTTCGCAACCTTTACTATGGCTTTTGGGCAAATCAAAACCATAAAAGCACATTCCAAATCTGTAGATATTCGCGATGGCGATAATTTTAAGAAAAATACCTGGACTATTTCACCTGAAATAAATCCGGACGTTTATGAAACCACATCACTAGGCAAGAAAGTAACATTTTATACTGACCTTGACTCGATCTCAATTAAAATAAATCCAACTACTACATTTGACTTTGTTGTTTTGCTGAATGACAGTATAAAAGCATTTACACAAATCAAGTATATGCCAACTTATCTGGAAAGATTGAAGCAAGCCCAAGAATATAACTTTAATGACAACAACCCCATTCCAAAATTTGAATACCAAGACAAAAACGACCCAAATCTTGTTGCTTTAAGAAGAGAATTAAAGTTGGATTCAATTGCCGGAACAGGAAGTGAAACATTAAAAATCATTAATTTGCTGCATTGGATACATGATCTAATACCCCACGATGGCAATCATGATAATCCAGCTGTCAAAAATGCAATGAGTATGATTAAAGAATGCAAAAGAGATGTTAGGGGTTTGAATTGCAGAGGTTTGGCGACAGTCCTGAATGAATGCTATTTGTCCTTAGGCATTAAATCAAGATTTGTTACTTGTATGCCTAAAGACAGCATTTTTAACGACTGCCATGTCATCAATATGGTTTATTTAGAAGAAAAGAAAAAATGGATATGGATAGATCCAACCAATAATGCGTATGTAATGGATGAAAAAGGAGCATTGCTGAGTATTCAAGAAGTAAGGGAGCGGCTAGTTTCTGACAGACCATTAATATTAAACCCTGATGCAAATTGGAACAATAAAGAATCTACAACGAAAGAAGATTATTTGTATAATTACATGGCCAAAAACTTATACCGTTTTCAATGTCCATTAAGAAGCGAATACAACACTGAAACTTGGACAGATGGCAAGCAAGTCACTTATGTATCGCTTTTACCGTTAGACGCATATCAACAAAAACCGGTCAAAAGTGTGCAAAAGAACGAAAATACAGGAACAATATTTACCAACTTGAAAACGAACAACCCAGCACTATTTTGGCAGATACCAGAGTAAGTAGTTTTGAGTTTTGAGTTACGTAACTGATGTATAATCAATACCTGCCCCCGCTAAATCAAGGCAAGCCTAGTTTAGCGGGGGTAAAAATCAAAACACGGATTATGAAACCCTCCTCCTAACGGTACGTGACGGAATTGACAGGGGAAGATCTGATTCTTTCAGACAATTCAATAGTTTGATTTATCGTTGTGTAGTGTGACCCAAAATAGCCCAAATTCACCCCTTACTTTTTAGTCCCGCTTCAACAAAACCCCTAAAAAATCAGGTTCATATTCAGCATATTCGCGAACGGAACTTGGCACAACAGTGACCGGAAAAGGCGACCGCGCATCTACATCTGCTCGATCATACAATTCGCCCAAAAAATTAAATTCCTTGTTTTTATGCGTTGGTAAACCCGCTAAAAGTGTTTGAACTTGCGATATAGGCATTTCCCACTCTTTCGCCAAACGCTGTGCAGACGGCTCCATGAAACTGATGTAGTACAATTCATGCGTACTGTGGTCATTGAGCCCCCGATAATCCAAGTCAAGTTTAAATTGATTGCGCCAAGCCTCGATATCGGCTTGCAGCAAAGACATATCGTTGACAAAAGTCTGCTTAGTGACATATCCTTTCACCTCAGGCGTGAATTCGCGCAAAATATTGGTAGCGGATTCATGGCACCACATACAATTGCCGGGCTTGCCTGCAATACCCAAGGCTGTACTAGTAGCGGAGACCAGATGCCCATCTTCGTTATAGATCGCAAAGCGAAATTGACCATTCGGCATAATGGCTATTACTTCAGTCTCTTCCTTTTTAAAATTGCCTCGTTCCAAATCACCGATGCCTTCTTCTGCTAAAAAAGCCATTTCGAGTGGATTTTTACTCGGCACATAGCGAATAAGCCGATTCCCGATCGCTACGCTCGAATGCACAACCGCAAAAGATCGTTCATTTTTTTTAAATTTATATTTACGCTTGAAGGTTTTTATGTTTTCCTCCGCACCTGTTATACGATAATAATGCGCTGGCGAATGAACCGTCAATACCATAAAACGCCCGAGGTCAATACCTCGAAAACGCTGGTATTCGTCCGTCTTTTTCAAAGAATCTAATATGCCCGCTAAAGGCTGGTGCGCCGAAACAGGAAACCCTAATGCCATCAAATTGAGCGAAAACACATTGGGTTCTATCATTTGTACCGCACTATCAAATGAACCCGCTTGCAACTGCGCGCCCAAATGCGACATACCCCAAATCAACCCTTTTCGCATATGTTTCCATTCTTCGTTGGGTATTGTTTTAGTCCAACGCAATTGGATGGTCAATTGCGCTTCCGTAACAACAGTTACTGGTTCTTGGGTCAAAAAACCAGCAGAAAGAACACCCAAACAGAGTATTAAGCCAGTAAATAGCGTTTTTGAGCACATTCAATTATCACAAAGTTCATGAAAAATTATACCGCAAATATAGTAAATCAGTTGAACTTTCTAACTGTTTTTTGGGATTAGACCCTCCATAAAAGTCCTTGATGACATCAAAACTGTAAATGGGATATTTTCTGGCGACAAGTTTCACGAAAGTTTGGTAAAAACTAACTATCTCAGCAGACAAAACTAATTCCGTATGATGTCTATTCAATCCAGATAATTTCCGCACATTTGTGCGCCTTTTATCCTAATTACGTTATGCGACAAATCGTATTATACGGTCTTATTTTGGGTGCTTTATTTTTACTGCTCCAATATATTCAGTACCGCTTGTTGTTCTTACAGCATGCAGAATCGATTTATACTGGCGTGGTTGCGGCCATTTGTTGTGTCGCTGGAATATGGGCTGGCGTGGTACTTACCCGAAAATTTCAAAAAAAAGCAGCACCAGATTTAGAGCAAACCCAACAGGTTTCACCCGCATTTAGTAGCAACGAAAAATCAATATTGGCCTTTAATATTTCCCAACGTGAACTAGAAGTATTGCAATTGATGGCCGATGGATTGAGTAACCAACAAATTGCCGATGCCCTTTTTATTTCCCTCAATACCGTAAAAACTCATACTTCCAATGTGTTCTCCAAATTAGATGTACAACGGCGTACCCAAGCGATTCAAAAGGCAAAAGCACTGGAATTGATTGCTTAGGATCTCGTACTAAAGTATGAAAACCTGCATGATTGGCAATATCACCCAAAAGTATGAGTGCTGAAAACCGATGAATTGCGTCATTTGTGACCACTTTTCACATCAAAACACGATCTAATTATGAAAAAAATTATACTCAACTATGGACTTTATTCGGGTGCCGTTTCGGCTCTACTCATGGCCATTACAACATATAGTATTCATAAAAATGGTATCTCCGACGATGGCGCAATATATGGCTATGCTGGGATGATCCTCAGCATGGTTTTTGTATATTTGGGCGTGCGACTTTTCCGCGAGCGCGAGCGCGGTGGCGTGATTTCTTTTGGAGAGGCATTCAAGGTTGGTGGCCTCATTGCTCTTATCTCTTGTGCTTGTTATGTGGTGACTTGGCTGCTGATGTATGAGTTTGTTCTCCCCGATTTTATGGAACAATATATTGCTTACTCATTGGATAAAATGAAAGCCGCTGGCAAACCAGAAGTAGATATTGAACTAGCGCGTACGCAAATGGCCGATATGCAGGAAATGTATAAAAATCCGCTCTACAGGGTTGCTTTAACGTTTATAGAACCATTGCCAGTGGCTTTATTGATGAGTTTGGTTTCGGCATTCATTTTAAAGAAAAAGTAATATTTTGGTCAAATATCTTTTCTAAACAATTGACAATCAAATACTTAAAAAAAAATTTATTTTACTTAAATTAACTAAAAACATGAAAAGAGTAACTGGTTTGGGCGGCATTTTATTCAAATGCAAAAATCCTAATAATATGCGCGCTTGGTACGAAACCCATCTTGGGTTTCAGACCGATCAATACGGCACTACTTTTGAGTGGCGAAAAGCAAGTGCACCTTCGGAAAAGGGCTACACGGCTTGGAGTCCTATGAAGGATACTACCACCTATTTTGCGCCTTCGGAGCAGGAATTTATGGTTAATTATCGCGTAGCCGACTTGGAGGCATTGGTGATTGCCCTAAAAGAGGAAGGCGTAACGATCGTTGATGAAATAGAAACTTATGAGTACGGAAAATTTGTTCATATCCTTGATCCAGAGGGTAACAAGATCGAACTTTGGGAACCGGTAGATGAGGTTTATCACAAAATGTTAGGCGTGACAATGGGAGAATAGTGTCCTTTTATTATTTTTTTCGTTTTTCGCGCCATTTTCGAATCCCCTTCATCATATCGTTGTAATTATCGAAATCCTTAGAAAACGTAACACCAACGCCTACACTATTACGGAAGTCGCTTTCAAGGCTATTGCTATTGGGTTCCCACCGTTGATAAACGCGTAATTTCCATTTACGGTTGTTCAATGGTTGGAATTCTACAGCCACGTCTTCGCCCTGAAAACCACTATTATTCGCATAAGGAGTGCTTGAATTAGTGCCTAAACCAAACTGAGAACCCACTTGAATCGTGATACGATCATCGGCGAACGAACTGCGCATACGCACCAACAAATCACGTGCTTCTGATGCCCCTGCCCCATTAGGTCCAAAAACGCTATTGTTTTGATAATCAATATTAATATCCAGATTGGATACCGAACCACCTAATAACTCAGAGGCCAAACCAGAGACATATCTCGATAATTGGCTACCAACAAACTGTGTTAACGTACTAAATTTAGCCTCATTACTCTGAGGCAAAAAGGAGTCTGGCGGCAGGAATATCCCAAACAGCAGCAGGCCAAAAACCTGTCGGCTAATCTCGCTTACATCTTGGTCCAAAATACGTTTTTTGTTGTCCACATAAGATTTTAACTGCGGCGAAATATTGGGAAAGTCAAAATCGAAAGTGATCGTAGGTTTGAACAGATTATCCGTTAGGCGCATGATAACATCTACTGGGGTGGAATTATTGGCCAACTGTGCCAAACTATTATCGGCTCCCAAAATAGCCAACTCGTCCTGTAACAAGTTGGTTAAAGGTGTATTTTCCCGATAAGTGGAGGTAATATCTATTTGTGCATCATAGGGATCGCCATACCAAGCCAGCGTACCGCCTTTTTTCATTTTAAATGGTTTGTTTACAGCCAGTAGCGTAAACAAATATTCACCGCGATCAAAAGTATAATTGCCATACATTTTAAATTCGCCATCGCGATCCATCAGGATAGAAATATCGCCATTCCCCCAACCCGTAATAATATCACCAGCAGCCTCGTCAAAAATGATTTGAATTTCGGCTTGTTCGGTTAGCGTTAAGTTCATCTCAATGTTGAGCCCTTTCAATTCACTGGCCGAGAATTTGCTTTGTTTTAAGATGGGCGTTGGCGTATTGGGCAAATTATCCTTAACTTTTGATTTAAATTTGATAAAATTAGCCTCTTTCGATTCCGATTCGGTGGTAATAGGGATACTTAACTTTGAACCCAAGCCTGTAGTGGCATCCACTTTAATATCGGTTTTTGAAAATGTACCTCCAAAAGTAGCCACAAATTTGCCCACACCTTTCCCGTAATAAGTTGGGTTATTGATTTTTTTAGTATCCAACAAAACAAAATTACTATTTGGAGATCGCACTTCACATTCAATTTTCCATTGCTTGAATAAGTTATGCCTTAACCCTCCTTTAATAAAGGCCATATTCCTTTTAGTGGCATCGTAAATGGTATCGCCATCTGCCCAAATTTGATCATCTGTAAGCAGTACTTTTTGATTTTTAATATAAAACGGGGTGTTCAAATAGTCCATTACAAACCCGCCTTCCCGAATAATACCATACCCATCCAACCCAATTTCGGTCGATTTTCCCTTAATCTTTGCATCTACGACGGTTTCTAAATCAAACTGTCCTTCTACTTTTGAAATCCCCGAAATAAACTGCTTAATGATACTCATTGGGAATTTTGAGGCAGAAATTTTTGAGTATAAATCGTTGACATTAAGCAACTTAGGTGCATATTTAGAAGACTGTGGAGTAGTGCCACTAAACAGCCATGCGCCAGTAGTATTCAAGTTAAAACCAGGGTCGTGCGACGATACATTCCACTCAAAAGGATGCTTCAGATCGGCGAGACTACCCGTTCCGTCAATACGCCCATACGGTTGGTTATTTACAAAAACAGTATCCGTTGCAACGCCCAATTCGATGCCTTCCATTGTAAATACATTATCAATGGTAAGACCAAAATCCGAGAGATTGCCGCGGTAGGTGAGGCCACGTGTTGGCACTACTTCATTGACGAAACTAAGGTCGAAATTGGACAAAATGAGGTTAAGCCCTTTGCCATTGTTCCGGCCTTCTAGGATAATACGCCGAAGCCCATTGGAGAGTTCGAGGTTTTTAATATCGACGTATTTGGGACCAAATCGGATATAATTATCTTTTTCAATCGACCATTTCAACCCAAAAAGGTCAAATTTAGAATCGATAATTTTTACCTGCCAGAGCGAGTCGGCTACACTCATTTCGCCTTTGAGGTTAACGCTTTTTACACCATTGGTGAGGTCATTACTGACCAGTTCCAAATTGGCAACATCATCCTTTATTTTTGCGGTAATATTGATACCGTTGATGGTATATTTTTTAGAAAGTTTTATTTGAGGCAAGCTCATTTTGAGGAATGCCTTATTGCGTTCGCTCCTCCAATTGAAAACAATATTTTTAAATTCACGGCCACCATAATTGATAATAGGAACGTGCGCATACATTTCAGTAATACCATTTCGTCCGTCAACTTGCCCGCCAATAGAAACATTTTTAACCGTATCCAATTGACTATCAATTAGTTTGGTGAGGTTTTTGGTATTATTGATATATAACCCGAAACGGTATAAATCTAGGTTTTCAGTAGAATCGTAGGCGGGTAATTTGAGGTGACTGGCCAATTTAGGATAATAATGGCTGAGCAATTGCAAGAACCGCTGCGGTACTTTGCTCAATGTAAAATTGCCGTCAATACTAGCCGCTAAAAAATCTGATCGGAGCGCAAAATGCCGGAATGTTTGTGTTTGAAAATTAGACTCAAAGCGAATCGAATCGATCAAATGTTCGTAAGTTTTATCCCCTGTTTTTTGTACAATTTTGATATTGGAAACCGTAGCAACACCCCCTAAATCGGCAATATTAGCACCGGTTAACCTTACATTATCGAGTAGTGCCGACACCACCAGGTCTTCTTTTGTAAAATTGAGTTTACCCAAATCTAACCTTCTCAATCGCGCCTTGAAGACATAAATCGGGGTAGTATCCCTCAAATTTACTTTACCATCAAAGTCAAAATCGATATTCGGATCGGTGATACCCATTGTCCCCTCAAATAAAGATTCGCTAACGGTTCCATTGATTACCAACGACTTATAATTGTATCCATTGTAGGTAAATGTGTCAACCCGCCCAATGATATTGGCTTTCATACTGTTTTTGGTCAAACCTTTAGAACCTTTCAAAATACTAACATTGAAAGAAGTTTTGCCCAATGATTTATTCCCTGTGAGCGCGCTCAAATCAAATTGGTGCATATTTAACTTGCCGGAATAAGTCGCTTTTTCTCGTCCGCCCGACAAATCTAGGTTCATATCCAAGTCACCCGATCCCAAATTGGTTTTTAATTTTCCTTGCAATACGTGATTGGTACCAAAAAACATGTTATAAATACCAACGTATGATACACTACCCAATTTTGCTACTTCTGCCGGAATTTTGCCCGATGGAACAAATTTCCGAACCGTTTCCATATCCACCTGCATCCGTTTGAAATCAAATTCGAGGCGCATTACGTCCTTGCCTTTAGTGAGGTCATCACCGTCAAAATCGAAAGCCATAAAAGTATTTTTATCTACTTTCAGTTCGATACCTCGACCATCCAATCTGTTAATTTTGCCTTTGATCGTACCCGATAGTTCAATATCAAGGTCTTGATTCTTTTTTAACATCGAATTATCAGCAATAGATTGCTGGAAATACGCCAAATCGTAGGGATGAAAAACAGATCCTTTTTTTAAGTGTGCTTCGAGATAAACATCGTTATTGAACCGCTTAAAATCATTTAAACGCTTGTATTTGAACAAGATAGTATCGCTCAAATGGGTATGTTCGGTATTCAGTTCCATCCCAAATAAGCCCATCATATTGGTATCCACCACTACCCTATTGGCGCCGAAATGCTGAATGGCAAAACCAGATTGCTCTGCTGCTGCAAAATGTTGTAATCGGCCATTAAACATCAAATCAGAATTGAACCTGATGCTATCTGCTTCCAACGCAATACCATGAACCAACAAGTGATTGAAGTCGATGATATGCTCAGGTGTAGTTTTGGCCGCAGAAGTCCGATAACGATCAACCGCCACCACACTACCTTCTAATTTTATGCGGTTGATTTGGAATAAAAATGGTTCGGAGGGTAGGCTATTTTGCGCAGTATCTTTTACAATAGGCGCAATATCTCCCGCCTGCAAAAAAGGTTTTGGTTCGTTTTCTTGGTAATCAAAGCGCAGTCCCGAAACTTCCACCAATTCAATATCAGCACGTTTGGACGGTAAATCCAAATTATTGATTTGTACCAGTGCTTTTGGAACCCATACGGCTATTTTTTTGCCATTGGCCTTATTATCTTGAATAAATACAACATCATTGATCCTAAAATTGCGGACTCTGACGCTAAACGGCGTTTTCTTTTTCTTCGGTTTGTTATCTTTTGAACCTGAGAAATACGCCAGCAGAAACTCATAGTTGAACGAACGTTCACCATCATTGCGCTTCAAATAACACCGAGCATTATTGAGGCTAATGTCCGTAAATTCTAGTTTGTTATAGATTGCTGTAAAAAAATTGTCGTGTACACCCGCTGTCAACTGACCCGCATACATTAACGTATCTCCATTTAAATCTTGAATATAGACCTGCTCTAAAGACAATTTATCAAAAAAAGCAATATCCACATGCCCTACCCGCACTGTCGTATTTAATTCCTCAGAAAGATAGGAAGAAACCTTTGTTATTAGCCAGTTTTGCACCCAAGCAGATTGCAATACAAAATAAAGTGTAATCAGCAACAGCACCAATACAAAGGCAATATTCTCAATTCTTCGCCATATTTTGAGCAGTACACCAAGAAAAAGCAGCAGCTTGCCGGGGCGTGGCAACTCCGGTATTTTAGCCTGTTCTTGTGGATTAATATCACTCATGTACGAAAATATGAAAAAAATTATTCAAATAAAATACTTGGGGCGGCAAAGATAACATTTTGTAGTAGGAAATATTCGATTGTTTAGACGAATAAGTCAATCTATTGCTGAATCTTAGCTTTAATTGAATAATAGATACTAAACGGAATTAAAGCCGTAATGTTGAAATGAGGACTTTTTTTGTCAAATCAAGGCAAATTTTGCAGTCGAAATGGGGTATTTTCGGCGAAAAATTTAACGAAGATTTGGCAAAAACTAACCATTCTCAGGATACGAAACTAATTCCGTATAATGTCTAATACACCTGAATTAGATGTACTATTGTAACGAATAATAAGTAGTTTTCGTACCTTTTCTAGTCAAATATTTCATGTATTACTATCTTTGCGTTAATGATGAAAAAAATATTTACTTTAACGCTGCTGCTTTATGTCGTGGCATGTTCTTCGCCCACGCCGCCGCCACAGCCTCCTCGCCCATTGGACATTGTGGGCAAATGGGAAGTAACTGGTACCACCTGTAACACATCCATCAACCCCGATGCCACCAACGCTATGATGTTGTTGGAATTTGGTGCGCATTGGACATTCAATGGCAATGGGCAATTTAAGGAGGAATTTAAGCGCAAAAGCAATCTTGGAGAGGAAATTGTGGCCAATTACCGCTGGAACAAAGACCAACAACAATTAACCATTACGGGTAATTACAATAATTTCTACGATATTCAGTACCATACCAACGATTCAATGACATTGGTCAATGTCGAAAACGGTATCCATTATGAGTTCAAGCGGCTCGAGTTTATGAAAGCAGCCTCCCAATTTGAGTCTAGTTTGATCCCACCTGCCATTAATTTGGATACGATTCCTTTTACGGGTGTCTGGAAACTCAGTTCGATCCAGCACCAACAGATGTCGGGTTACGACCTAGATAAGATCAAAGAGGGTGCAAAGGAGCAAGTTTGGACCTTTACAAAACCATCTACTTTTACCCTTCGCATGGGCGGCAAAACGGCTCGTGGCAAATGGCTGCACGAGCACCGAACTCAAAAACTGCTGATCCAATTGGGCGATAAAACACTCAATTACCGCGTGGTAAGTTTGGCGCAAAAGTTATTTGTGGTGGAATCGGTGGAATCGGGTATAAAATTGGTGTTTAAGCGGGAGGGGAAGTAGGGGTCTATTGGTTGTAGGTATCTAAAACCCCATTCGGAGCAGGTGTTTGCTCCCTCCAAAATTGTGATAAATTCACACCGCCCTCAAACTCCCTACTGTATATTGTTATTGGTTTAGTGTAAACATCTTTTCCAGGTTCATCACTTGAATCTGAGTTATTATATTCAAGTTGAACCCTTAGTCTTGTAGCAAAATCACCATTATATTTAGGGATCATGAAATCCCAATAGTATGCATTTTTTAGTGTAAGCGTGTGATAACTAACACCACACCAACTATTCGGCAAACTTTCTATATCTTGCCAATCACCTTTTATGTTTTGCGCTTGTATCTTCATATTTAGGCGATAGTCTTGTGCTTGAAAACTGACAGACTTATTGCTTAAATTAGAAATATACAGTTTATACCCATTCCACTTATTATCATACAATCCCACATCATTAATATTTAAGACTATAGCCAATTTATTTTTAGGGAAATCCAGTTCGGATGTGATAGGTTTTGGCACACTATAGGCGGAATCGAAGCGATAATAATCATTTGTGTTAAGCGCTGAAAGGGCATGAAAATGACCATCTTTCTTGTATGTAATATTGAAATCCTCAATAGACTTATTTTTTTGTTCCTGCCAAATGATTACCCCCTTTCGATCGATATAACTCAATTTACCGTCAATCATCACTTTCAATAGTCCATCAATAAACCCATTAGGATCAAAGTATTCAAAAAGTGGTTGTACCATTATTTTTCCCGACACGTTTGCTATGCCATATAAGATTCTATACTTATTTTTTTCAGTTGGACTATCTATACCGAAAAAAAAGTAATTACCTAATATGCCAGAATTATGGGTAATGCGAAATTGAGGTTGAAATACAAAATTTCCATTTGTATCAATCAAGCCATAGTCATTATAGCCAGAAACCTTTACAAAAGCAAAGCCTTTATCAAATCCAGTTGTAACATCTTCAAATTTTTGCGCCGTTACTTTCTGAAAATTTCGATCAATCAAATAATATTCAAAATCTTTATTCATTATAAATGCTCTTCCATTTGAAAAATTGGTTACCCTCGTAATAGAAGTATCCTTAAAAACCACGGATCCATTTATATTGACAAAACCTTCATATTCTTTTTCTGATGAATACTCAATTCCCTCTTCTTCGGGTATCCAATATTTATAAAATTTCATCTCTGCAACACCATTATACATATCCCCAAAAATACAACCTTCTTTGAGGTTATCCTGCCTTAAAAAAAGAATATTACCGTCGGCATTAATAAAACCAGTTTGTCCACTTTCGCCAGTACGGTCTACCTTTTTAGGAGAAGTCACCACTTTTGCAAAACCTTCATTAAATAAGCCAATCTGCTGAAATTTGCCAAAAGGCACAACAAAACGACCTAAACTGTCCATTAACCCCACTGCTGCTTCTTCATTTTTTCTAATATTTTTAACATAGAATAAGTGACTTTCAACTCTTTCAACTTTAGCATATATTGTATCAATCACTAATTTTCCTTGTTTATCTATCATACCCATCTTTTCAGACAATGTAGTAACCAATGATCGCCCATTTTCAAAAGGTTCTAATTTGTTAAAATTTGTGATAAAAGGCTCGTTCCCTTTTTTATCGACAAAAAAAGGTTTATTTCCATTATAAACAATTGCATATCCCTCTTTGAAATCGGTTGCAAATTCAAATTTAGGTTCGATAATAAATTGACCTGTTTTATCTATAAACCCGTAATTTCCATTAACGCGAGCGGCGGCTAACCCCTCTGAAAAATCACCTGCACTCCTAAATTGGGGTTCAATGACTAACCAACCTTTGTTATTGATAAAACCAATTCTGTTATTTTCATAAATTGGAAATAATATTTCATCCTTCTGATAGTTACATCTTAAAAAAACAGCAACGAGTATTCCTAAATAAACTTTGAGATTCATTTGTTTAATGCTTATTAATATGTCATTTATAATTTCATGAAAGGTACTTTTGGGGCTAATTATGTTGCATATAAATCTTCGTAAATTCGAAGTATTTGCGCTGTTTTGCAAATTTATTGTCACAAATACTACAAAATACTTCTATAATAACATGATAATTGTCGAACAAAACACGGTAACATATCTCATTTATCAGCCTTAAAAATCCCCTAGCGTTCACTTAAACGCATCTCTTACTAAATCTATCTACCCATTACAACTATTGCATAGAGCAGCGTATTGGACACCAAAATGAGAGCCATAGCTTTCGATTTCCCCAAAATATTTTCGTAAATGACCACCTTTGTCCTAGTCGGTAGCAACAGATTGTGCATGGAGGATGGTTGGTACACAAAAAATAAGTAATAGTGTTCGGAATAATATATATTTCATTCGGCAAATGTAGGAAGAATTGTTTTATTTCAAATTTAACGGCATAAAAAAAGAATAAATTATTTTGTGTAAATTTTACTCAAAATAATTGCAGATTTAATAACTAACCTTACATTTGCGTAATAATTACACAAAATAAAAATACCATGATATTACAAGCCGCAATTGGAGATGCATACGGTGCAGGATTTGAATTTCAAACCTTAGATTTTATTCTAAAAAATAATAATTTACGCCAATACCACGCACATGGCCACTACAAAGAAATTTATAAAAGATACACCGATGATACTCAAATGGCCATTGCCATTGCAGAATTGCTGCTAGAAACTGAGGATTGGAACGAAATAAAAGTGGCCGACAAATTTGTAGCCGTATTTCACAGAGACAAAAGACGCGGCTACTCAGATAGGGTTTATAACGCATTGGATATGAGTACTAATGGCCAAGATTTTATAAAAAACATCAATAATGCAAGTAATGGCAACGGATCTGCCATGCGTGCCTACCCTATTGGCTACATTAAAAACATTGATCAACTTTTAGACTGCTGCGAAATTCAGGCAAAAACATCACACCATACGGCAGAAGGAATAAGTTGTGCTAAAAGAATAGCATTGGCCGTACATTATTATAGGTATCAAATGGATACGCAATGTACATTAATCGAATTTATCAATGATACCTTAAAAGAGTATGAAATATACGAGGTAGTATCTCCAATTGATATGCACGGTTATCCTACCACCCGAGCAGTGATTAAGATAGTATCATCTGCTGTTTCGATGCAAGATTGTTTGAAAAATGCGATTGATTACGGCGGAGATACTGATACTGTTGCCGCGCTTTGTATGGCCATTTTGTCGCAAAAGAAAAATTGCGCCTCCGAATTACCCAATTTCCTTGGTGAGGAGTTAGAAAATGGAACGTATGGAAAAGATTATTTGATAGAATTAGATCGGCAATTGGATCTTAAATTTTTGGGTATTTAAATTTGCTACCATACACTTTTATTTTTGGAAATTTATTTTGAAATTTGAGATAAAGTACATTTCCCCAAGTGTGGCAAATCCGGCCTTAGAAAAATGCAGGTTTTGCTTGAGTGGAGGCGGATGAAGCCAAAAAGTGTTTGAGCCAAACGAATTTTACGGCGCTTGCGCCCGTCAAAATGTGCGGCGAGTTTTTTTTGGCGCCGCCGGAGCGAGGAAGCAAAAGCACGGCATTTTTCGTCAGCCGATGCGTTTTTTGCTTACTTTTTTTCGCTAAAAAAAGTAAGAAGTAGATATTATTGCACAAATTTTCAGGTTTTTGAGATTTGAAAGTGTACATGTTTTTTTCTCAAAAGAAAAAGTGTACGGCTGGAAAAATAAAGTATTTATTTTTCCATAAACGCTACAATAAAATAAACAATCCACCAGTTTATATGTTTATCGTAATATTGCAATAAACATATAAAGACATGGGCGCAACAAAAACGGAACATTTTACAGACAGCCAAAACGAATTGGCGGTATTTGCAAAAGCACTTGGGCATCCGGCTCGGGTAGCGATTATTGAATTTTTATTAAAGACAGACAAGTGTATTTGCGGCGATATTGTGAACGAATTGCCGTTGTCGCAGCCCACGGTTTCGCAGCACCTGCGCGAACTCAAGGACGCTGGTTTGATCCAAGGCAATATTGAAGGCAACGCCATTTGTTACTGTATCAATCCGGTACCGTTTACAAAATTTATGGCCGTAGTAACCAATTTTATGCAGCAATACGCCCATAAAGGCTGCTGCTAATATTATACAAACATAACTTATACAAAGCATGGAACTAGCATTTATTATCACCTCCAGCCTATTGGTTTTATACGGTATCCTAGGTTTTTACGATGGTGTATTCCTCCATTTGTACAAGTATCGGCTGCATGCGCGTGCAGAAAGCAAAAACGAGCATATTAGCCATACGGTAAGGGCACTTTTGTTTCCAGCCATCCTGTATTTTATATTTTTAAGTCCTAGTACATTGGGATTTGGGATCGGATTGGCCTTTGTTGCCTTGGATATACTTACCCTCACAGCGGATGCGTACATGGAAGGCGACAGTCGAAAATTTATGGGTGGTTTGCCGCGTTGGGAGTATATCGTTCATTTGTTTGTGAATGGTTTTCATTTTGCGGCCTTGTCTGTTTTTTTAGCCGCCAAAGTGGATTTGTCCCCCGATGGCATGCGATTAGTCACTGATTTTTCGCATGTATCCAGTTATGGCGCATTCCAATTTATTGTTCAAAATTTGATTCCTGGAGCGGTAATTATAGGTTTTTTACACCTATTTTTAATGCTTCCAACGTTTCAATCTTATTTCCATAAACTCAGTTTCCCTTGCTGTAAACCAGCAACCAATATCAATTAAAAGTTATGAAATTATCTGATTTATCACAACACCTCAAAACCGTAGATGCGCTGCATTTTGTACAGCCCAACGGCCAAATAGTACCGCCTCATTTTCATATCACGGAAGTAGGTTTAACGACCAAGCATTTTATCGACTGTGGTAGCACCGTGCGTACCGAGCGGGTCGCTAATTTCCAAATTTGGATAGCCGAAGACGTAGATCATCGTTTGAAACCCAAGAGTTTATTGAGTATTATTGCTCAATCTGCGCCCATTTTAGGTCAAGAAGACCTCGATGTGGAAGTGGAATACCAAACAGAAACCATTGGTCGGTACGACTTGGATATACAGGACGGGCAGTTTTTGTTAAAACCCAAATTCACCAATTGTTTGGCGAAAGACACCTGTGGCATACCCGCAGTAAAACAAGCATCGGGTATGTTTGAACTGGTCGGTGCCGATGCGGGTGGCTGCTGCACACCCGGCGGCGGTTGTTGCTAAGACCATGGGCGTAGCGGATACGTGCTTAGAAACGTGTCCGCCACGCCTATTTCTATCCATAAATTTTACACATTATGCTTTTATTTGAACCCATACAAGCAACGCACTACCCCAATATACGGCGTATTTATGAAGAAGGTATCGCTACCGGCCACGCCACCTTCCAAACTGAAGGTACAGATTGGGATACGTGGAACAACAGCCACCTGCAACATAGCCGTTTTATAGCCATTGAAGATGGTATTGTCATCGGTTGGGTCGCCTTGTCGCCCGTATCCAGCCGCTGCGTGTATGCGGGTGTAGCGGAGTTAAGTGTATATGTAGGCGCGGGCCAAAGGGGCAAAGGCATTGGCGATGCGCTGCTGCAACAGGCGATCGCAGAAAGTGAAAAAAACGGTATCTGGACGCTGCAATCGGGTATTTTCCCGGAGAATACCGCTAGCGTACGGATACACGAGAAAAATGGTTTCCGAGTGGTGGGCGTTCGGGAGAAAATTGGGAAAATGGGTGATATTTGGCGCGATAATTTGTTGTTGGAGCGGAGAAATGGGTTGGGGTAATGGATGAGTTTGGGTTAAATTTTTGGGTACTACACCCCAAACTGTGTCAAATGATGGTCTAAATGCTTGTAGAACATATTATTCCACTCTGTTGCGCTCATTACGCCAAAAGAGTGGCTTTTTTTCTGATCGAAACTTTGTGCGCCGAGTGCCTGTGTTTGGCGGATATAACCGATTAGGCGTTTTTTTTCTGTGTCAAAATCCTTTTCTGTTTTGATCAAAAACTGCGGTGCGGTGCTGGTGTTTTTTGGGTATGGTTTTTCGTTAACGACGTTGTTTTTTACCACCATTTTGAGTATCAATTTCACTAAAGCATTCGGCTCTGGATGGCTATTTTCGTAAGTCATTTCGTAGGGAACATTGCAGTGTGCCAGCATTTGCGCGACGGACATTTTGCCCCATTGTGGCGGTGTATTGGGTGTAAGTGCGTTGATGCGTTCAATAATGCCTTCCGCAACAGGCTGTGTGAAAATACTAGGTAATGCCATTTTTTTGTATCAAAATTTAGGTGTGAAAAGAAAATAGACGAAATAGCAACGGCGCAAAGGTATGGTTTTGTCGCTTTTTATTTGTCTGTTTATAGGTCGATTGAGGTGTAGAAAATCGGACAAGAAGTGAAAAAAAGGCGCGCGCGGTGCGGAATATACCCAAAGGAGTTAGGACTGAGGTAGTGCTGTGGTGGCGCTACCTCTTTAGGTTTTAATCTTTCTTTTATTGTAATGCGCCCAAAGGACATCGACGGAGACAACCCAGCGATTGAGCATGCGGATGGGTCTTAATCCTTCTTCTACTGGAATATTAGCAAAAAAAAATTGCAAACCAAAATTGCAAAAAAGCAAAGAGTTGTTTTTTTATTCATGTTGTGGAAATTTATTAATTAGTAATAAAAGGCGCGTATTAAGTACGCTGACCTCGATAGATATTTTTTTGAGTTCTTCCAAAAAATCGTTTCTGCTTTCATATTTTACGGCTGCTTCATTTGCCATATAAACGTTACTCATTTCGCTAATTTTACGCGCAACGTGGTCGCTTTTTGTCGTTTGTCGCTGGAAATAACCCTTTTCTAAGTTGAAAAAAGCAGCGGCGCGTATTGCGGTTTCCGTGCTCAAAATCTCCGTTTTTTTGATGTGTTCGGGTCTTGATAGCCTACTTGGTGTTATCCCTAATACTTCACCTAGATACTGTTTAGACACCTTATTCTTTAATAAATAATTTTCGATCAAACCCCATAGCATTTCTCCTTCGGTTTTCCCGCTTATTAAATTGTCCATAATTAATTGATTTACCTAATTTTACATATAAAACAATCTTGCGCCATGCTAAAGTTTTAATTATTTTGCAAAATTTTTTGTGCAAATAACCCTGTGTTTTTGTGCAAGAATTAAATGACAACAAAAAAAAGAAGTCCTCATTTCGGGGCAAATATATGGGATTACAAGAAAAAACAACAGTAAAAATAATTATTCATTTTACTCATCAAGAATCAACTTAAGCGAAACAGCCGTTGAGGTCGAATTTGACGGCGTTCCATTTGAAATGATGGTGACAGAAAACGTATGTGTCGAGATTGTTTTCAACGGCACGGCAGTAGTTACGGAGTATGACGGTGAAATGGAAATGTCTTAATTCTTCTTCTTTTGGAATACGCCCAAAGGCATCACTTAATTTCTAAACCGTGTCGGCGTGACTTTTCGTTCACGCCGACAATTGAGTGCGGGCCTCTTTCCGTTCATCATAAACTAAATGTGCATTGAAAAACGCATTTCTTGTTGTTTAGAAGTGGCAGCAATTTCCCATGTGACATGCACCCTGTTGTTCAATCGGAGAACGGATGAAACGGATTTTACGGATTAGAAATAATCCGCTCTAATCCGTAAAATCCGTTTCATCCGTTTTGCCATCCGTCTTAGTTTTGATCCACCTAGGAAATTGCAGTAGAAGCGTTGTTTATACCTGCAAACTTTGGGTTTTGCACAAATTGTCGGCGTGAACGAAAAGTCACGCCGACAAAAGGGTCGTTTTGTTTTTTGGGACACTTTGGATTGGTGGTAATAGTCTCATTCTGTTCACCTTAAATCAAATGAGTATAGAATAAGCGTAGAAGTGGTGTTTTATAGGTGCAAACTTTGGGTTTTGTGCGAATTGTCGGCGTGAACGAAAAGTCACGCCGACAAAAGGGTCGTTTTGTTTGTTGGGACACTTTGGATTGGTGGTAATAGTCTCATTCTGTTCACCTTAAATCAAATGAGTATTGAATAAGCGTAGAAGCATTGTTTATAGGTGCAAGCTTTAGGTTTTGCACAAATTGTCGGCGTGAACGAAAAGTCACGCCGACAAAAGGGTCGTTTTGTTTATTGGTGCTACAGGTTCCTACTCTTTCACCACCTTTCGCACCCAAATACCGCCCAATTCATCCATTACCCGCACCGAATACACGCCACTGGGCAGCGTTTCCATCGGAATGGGCAATTCCCATGTGCCGGCGGCTACTTGTTCGGTGCGGGACCAAATTTGTTGTCCCGTGATATGATACAAGGATATGGATAATTGCTCGTTTTTGCGGGAATTGCCTTGTAAAATTGCGGTATTGCGCGTGGGATTGGGCTGGATGCGCAGGCTCGTACGTTGTGCAATAGGCTGCGTACCTGAAAGAAAAGTACCCGTCAAAGCCAGATCGTCGAGGTACATATTATTGCCGTAACCCGATTGATTGAGGATTTTAATGGTCACATATTTGCCCGTAAATGCTTTCAAATCTAAGGCAATATCGCGCCATTCATCGCAGTTTTGCGGGGAAAAGTTTTCTTGTTCGTATAAGTTATTTGCACCTAATCCGCTGGTCGTGGTACTGAGTGCTTCGCCGCCACTTCGGAAAATGGTTTGAAAACTACTGCCGCAATCGGTCGAAATCAACACTTTTAGTGAATCAATAAAGGCATTGCCATCGTAATAAGGCGCATAAGCCACCCGAAATTCGAGTACTGGATCCACCACGAGATTGAGATCGAGGTTGATGGGCAACAGAATTTCGTCCTGACCATAACTGCTATAGATGTAATTTTCGACAAAAAGCGCCGTGTCGCCGCTCGCCTCGCAGGTGGTAATATTAATGGGCGACCAAGTGATACCGCCATCGGGGTTGAGGATGGTTAGGTTGTCCAATCCGCCTGAAAAATCGTTAGCGATTGCGCCATAATTGATCACAGGATTGAGGATTTTTACCATTTTAGGTACTGTTTTGGTAGAAGTACCTTGCGGATTGGTGATGGTGAGTGTTACATCGTATTCGCCGGAATTATTATAGACCACACGCGGGTTGCGGAGCGTAGAAGTAGCGGGTGAACCACCGGGGAATTGCCAAGACCATGTGGCGCCAGCGTGTTCCAACATAGAAAAATCGTCGAATTGCAGGGTATCGGCTGGGCAATCGGTGACGCGTTTGATGACCATTGGTTGTGCCACCGGGCGCGATTTTTGGAAAAATGGCACTTCCCATACGCCTTTGCTGTACGCACCCAATCGCAATTTGCTATCGCGGTAAAAGGGGCGCATAATACAGGTGGCGACGCTTTTGGGCAAACCTTCGTTATAGGGCATCCAATCGGACATGGAGTCGTCGCGGTACCAAATGGTGCGGTAAGTACCGAGGTAGAGCGCGCCATTGGTGCCGCCTTGGTGGAGGAGGCCGGAGATATGCTCGTCGTTCAGAGCGGGCGTGCTGAGGTTGGTCCATTGCAGACCGCCATTGGTGGAGCGGTATATTTTTTTGCCGTTTTCGCCATCGGGGTAGGCGATCCAAAGGAGGTTTTCGTCTTCGGGACTTACGGCGATATGTGCCCTGCGCGCGTTCCCGGGCGGGAGGTTGGCTAGTGACCAAGTGGTGCCACCGTTGGAGGTTTTCCAGAGTTTGCCCGGATCCCAGGTATAGGATGCGCGTTGGAACACGTAAATGCGTTCGGGGTTGCTACGGCTAATTTCGAGGCTAGTGGTTTGTGCGGTAGAATCGGTGCCAAAACTTTTGAGTATAGACCAGTTGATACCGCCGTTTTCGGTTTTCCAAATTTTATTTTCATTGCTCACATAAAAGGTATTCCACGAGCGCGGATCCCATTCTATTTCACCACTTTCGGAATCGTAATAACTTTCGTTGGGGTATTTACCGATACTGATATATTGGGTAAAGCCGTTTTGCATTTCGGGCAAGATAGCACCGCCAGTATCCGAAAAATAGGCTTTTCGGCCTGCTCCCGGGTTCACATAACCCGTAGATGCTTCGCCACCGCCCAAACTCAGACATTCGCCTGGCAGCCAATCTTCGTACCAGCCTGTATTGCCGTTGTGGTAGCGGCCGCCTACAAATAAATCCTCGTTCCAGCCGGTTGCAAATCCCCAAAAATCGGAACTGGTGATACCTCTGTTACGGGCATAATGGGTTTGGAAAAAATCATTGGAATGCTCTATGCCGCCGTCGCTGGTCATCCAAAGATCGTTGCCATTGATTTCAATTTCCTGGCAATCGGGGTGGACATAATTGAATGAATTACCGCAATAACCACCCATACAAGAGAAGGATTGAGCACCATCAGAAGACACCCAAAGGTTGAGAAAACCCGCCATTACTTGGTCGGGATTGGTATCGGAGGCATCAAAACCGAGGTTATAAAAACCTTGGTGGTAGCCGCCGGTGCGGCCGATAGTGGCCATATTAGGGTGCGTATCTTCGTTCCAAGGGCCACCAGCGGGCGGGTTGGGCAATGTCCAGGTTTCGCCTGCATCATCGGAGCGATAAATACCGATAAAACCGGAATCATCCGTTTTGGCTTCGCCGATCAGAACGGCGTATAAGCGGTTGGGATCGGCGTTGGTAACGGCCAATCTTGCGCCACCATCGTTGACACCTACTGCGTTGGAGAAGAACCAACCGTTGTCTTTTAATTCCCACGTAAGGCCATAATCAGCGGATTTGTAAAACCTTGATATTTTTGCAGAAGGGTCGTTGCGCACGATAAATGCGGTAGCAGGATCGTCTGTTTTCCATTCTATATCGTAGCATGCTTCGGGGAAAAGTAGTGTCCATTGGAGGCCGCCATTGGTGCTGCGGTAAAGTCCTTTGAAAGTAGCCGCCAGTACAATTTGGGTATTAAATGGGTTTATTTTAATTTCATTGACGGATAAATCATTGGCTGTCAGCACATTGTACCATGTTGTGCCACCATTGTCGGATTTAATAATTTGTCGGTTATCGCCTACCAAAACGGTATCGGGATTGGTCGGATGTACCTCTAATGCTGTTGGGGAGGAAATTGCCTCATTGCGTGAAATGCACGTCCAGTTGAGTCCTCGATCGGTGCTTTTAAACACTTCGGAGCCTTCGGTACCGCAATAGACGACATCGGGAGCGGATAAAGACTGGTCGATACAGTAGATATTGGCTTGGGACGATTGGGCTAAAGGGTTTGGGCCAGCGTTGCTTTTAAACGTTTCAAAAGGCCCTATACTCGCCCAATTGGGTAATGCGACACCCGTAGTAGCGGCGTTGTTTTTCAATTGGTTGATCCGCTGCGCGAAATCAGTAGTTGCGGTTGTGTTCGGTTTTTCGATCCAGCCTTCGGCATTGGTGAAGGGTTGTGCAGCGCGACGCCATTTTTTGTAATATTGGGTAAACGTTGTTTTTTCGTTAGGATGGCTAATGCGCCAATCGCGGTACTGTTGTTCTACCTTCCAAACATTAGGATGATCGCTGTACATTTCTTGCGCCCATGGTGGGAGCATTTCTCCAGCAGCTGGTGGTAATGGTGCAAGTTTTTGTGCTTGAATGCTGTGTATGGACAGCACCAATAGCAAGAGGCGAATAACGAGTTGGCGCATAATTGTGTGTTGTGATAGATGAATACACTTAATTTACAGTGTATTGAAATGCAAAGGTGGTAAAAAAATAATAAACATTTTGTTTTTTAAACAAAAACAAATGTTTTACCTTTGTGCTTAATTATGTCACAAGAAAAACTACCGTAGCAAAAATGGATATTTTAGATAGCATTGCATTCGCTCATCATCCGCACGACAAGTACGCTAAAATAATACTACAAGTTAGGGAAATCGCCTTGCAAATCATTGAATATGTGCTTGATCCTGAGGATTTTGCATGTATTGATTTGGATAGTTTAACGCTGAGTAACACGACCTTTATCGACGAAACGCTAAAGGAGACTTTTGCGGATATTTGTTATGTTGGGAAGACCAAAACGGGTGAACCGTTTATGATTAATTTGATATTTGAGCATAAAAGTGATAAACCCGATAAGTTGGAGGAGTCGATTCAGGAGCAATTGAACCGCTATATCGTGAATAAGCGGATGGAAGATCGGAAGCAGAATAAGGAGTTGGCATTGACCATTCCAATATTAATTTACCACGGCAGCGCGGCTTTGGAAAAAGAAACGCCGGCTACACTTTTCCCAAAAGCACCTAAAAATTTGTTGAAGTATGTCCCTTCATTCGATTATGTTATATTGGATATTTCGCATTTAAAGGACAGCGAAATAGAGGCTATCCAATTCGTAGATCTCAAGAATATTTTTTTGGCTTTCAAATACTCGAGAAATGAAAAATATTTGGCAGAACATTGGAAAAAAGTCATTATTTTTGCAGCACAAACAGTAAAAACATTTCCTTTAAACATTATTGTACAAGCAACATTTTTTTATATGGTACACGTATCACAAACAGTTAACAAAAAGGCAAAGAATTATAAAAAGGAACTCACTCCAGAAGAGCAGAGTTTATTGCCTTTTCTTCCAGAATTTCTAGTGGATTCGTTTAAAAAAGGTAAGGAAGAGGGTAAAGCCGAAGTATTACTCGCTTATATCACTAAAAATCCAATGCAGAGCGATAAACAAATTGCGGATATTTTTGAAGTTGCAGTTTCGTTTGTTGAGCAGTTGCGAAAAATGGCAAAATAAGATTATTGATTCCTACATTTAAAACTCGCATGGCCGAAAATAAGAGGCTAAGCGAGCCTAAGTACTCGCATTATAATATAGTAAGTCAAAATAACATTCTTTTATATGGTACAAGTATCACAATTCGATGACACGAAAGAAAATAATCAGGAAAGTGAATTTACTCAAGAAGAACTAGAGTACTTCCGTCCTTTGATTCAACAATTCACAGATGATGCTTTTAAAAAGGGTAAAGCAGAGGGTATTGAAAAAGGTATAGAAAAAATGCAACTTGACTATATTACTGAGAACCCAATAGAGAGCGATAAAGAAATTGCTGCTATGCTCAATATTAAGACTGTGTCTGTTAAGCGTTTGAGAAGAATAGCGAATGATCCCAATCACAAAGAAAAAGGATCGTTATTGCATAAAATGCCCGAGTTTTCAGCAAAACATTTTATAAAAGGGCGCGAATTGGGTATCGTAGAAGGTATGGAAAAGGTTAGAAAAATAATAGGTAGGAAAGAAATATTACTACTCTACATGGCTAAAAATCCAATGCTAAGCGACGAACACATCGGCCGTATATTTAGCATTAAAATATCATTTGTTGAGCAGTTGCGCAAAGAGGTAAAATAACATTTCTTTATCTGGTACACGTATCACAAACAGTTAGCAACAACAGCACATCATGCGCGTACTTTGGCTAAGTCCCGGTTTTGCAGCCGACGAAAACGATTTAAACTGTATTCCTCCGCTACAATTATTAGCAAGCGAACTTGTCGCGCAAGACATTGATTTACAAATTATTACACTTGATTACCCTTTCCGTGGCGGCGAATACCAATGGAATAAAATACCCGTTTTCTCCGGAAATGGACAGTTGCGCTGGTTCAATCGGATACGTGCAAAGCGTTATGCGGAATGGGCTAATACGCAACAAAAATTTGATATAATTCATAGTTTTTGGCTGGGGCCATGCTGGTTAATTGGTCAGCACTTGAGCAAAAAATGGGGTATTCCACATTATACCACTCTGATGGGGCAAGATGTGCTACCGAGTAACCGCTACCGCCATTTCTTGCGCGCACATCACCCGGCTTCCTTAGTGGCGCTCTCCGATTTTCATAGTGCGGTATTCCAAAAAACAACAGGTTATCGCGCAGCCTGTATCATTCCTTGGGGGCAGGGGGTGGGGGGGTATTTGCCAGCGCAACGGCCATTGGATATATTAGGATGCGGCTCTCTTATTTCCGTTAAAAACTGGACACTTTGGTTGCAAGTGGTGGCCGCAGTCGCTGAATCTAAACCGGATCTTCGCGCGGAATTGATAGGTACCGGTATGGAAAAACCTATTTTAGAACAGCGCATTCAGCAGTATGGATTGGAAAATATTGTACTTTTGCGCGGATCATTACCCCGCCCGCAGGTACTCGAGCGGATGCGAGCAGCAAAAGTCTTTTTGCATACAGCCCATTTTGAATCCTTTGGTTTTGTTTTAACAGAGGCTGCTATGAATGGTTGCCGAGTGGTGAGTACGCCCGTGGGGATTGCGCCACAACTGGTGGATCAACTGGGCCGAACACCAAAGGAATTGAGCATCGAGGTACTTCATGCGCTGGATGCACCATTGTTGGACAAGCCCAATATTCCTTTTACAATGAACGAAACGGCGCAGGCATATTTGCGGTTGTATGGCTAAAACAATGACATATAAGTATTTGGACACAATTAATTATCATTTTGAACTTGATCTTTTCCGCCCATACTGCGCCATTTTTTCGTTAGATAGCGCTGCTATCTAACGAAAAAATGGCTTGTCTGGACGAAAAATACCTGCGTTCATTTCTGCAATTAATTATGTCCAAATACTTACGAATAATAATTTAAATTCTATAAACATGGAAAATATTCCCGATTTAGCAAAATTAATGCTCTCGTGCAGTGCCACTTTATTTGTTGAATATGTTATGCTGGATCGTATGAGCATCAACGTATACCTCGTCATGGGATTGGTAGCACTAGTAGGCGGCGTTTTTTTGTGGAAAAAAGCAAACATGTACGCTTACGGTGTTTTTGCGGCTCTTTTGATCAGTGCAGGCATCTTCTTTTTTGCAATTTGGTCGTTTGCCTCCCATTCGCACTAACCAAGTGCTTATGTTGAAATAGGCATTTAAGTACTCATTTACCACGTAGAAATACCTGTTTTTTATCATTTGCCCTCTTTCAACTACCATAGTTGAGCGGTTTTGTCTTTATATTTGCAGCAAGCATACCCAAATGCCTTACCCACCCTTAATTATGACCGCACTGCGCCTCCCTTTTTCTTTTGATCCCGAATTACTGCAATCAGACCTCCGTAAAGTGCAATCCGAAGAATGGATTGGGCACTACCGCAACGACGAATATGAAGGCGAATGGGCACTTGTTCCGCTGCGTGCCGTAGGTGGCCATCCCTTAGTGGTTCATGCTGTACCAATCAACGAACATAATAATAGTTTCAAAAATACGCCTATACTAGAACGCTGTACTTATTTTAAACAGGTATTGGAGCAGTTACAATGCCCAGTAGGCGCAGCAAGATTGATGCTTTTGGGCGCAGGTGCACGTATTTTGGAACATTCGGACGATATGGCCGAGGAAATACGGTTGCATATTCCGATCCAAACCAACGATCAAGTATTTTTCTGGGTCGATCATAAGCGTGTACCCATGCAGGTAGGCGAATTTTGGTACGCCGATTTTACCAAAACGCACAGCGTTGAAAATAATAGCCCTGAAGCGCGGATACATTTAGTCGTGGACTGCCTAATGAACGAATGGTTGGAAAATATCCTTATTACGAGTAGAATTACCCGTTTTTTAAACGAAATTGGTATCGAAACGGCGTTTGAAACACTCGATCAAGATACTTTTTTGCCGGGTATCACTATCCAAAATGGCGTTTTAAAAATCGACCTTGCTCAACTCCAATACCCCGGCGATCTGTTGCATGAAGCAGGGCATATTGCGGTGACACCAGCCGACGAGCGACCAAGTTTGGGTGGCAATATCATAAAAGACAACGATACCAATAAGGCCCTGGGCGAAGAAATTACGGCTATTCTGTGGTCTTTTGCAGCACTAAAAGCCATTGGACTAAAAGAAAAGGTCGTTTTTCATCCATTCGGTTATAAAGGTGCGAGTGATTGGCATATCGACAACTTTACTTCCGGTAATTACCTCGGATTACCACTATTGACTTGGATGGGTATGGCAGATGCGACGTTCCCGAATATGGTAAAATGGTTGCGTTGACCATACTTTCATTTTTTTTCACGTTCTTTGCATGTTCATTTTTTACAAACACGATCATGCGCACTTTCATCTTTTATATACTGCTTTTTTTAGCGCAGCAACAGGCTTACGGGCAGTGTAATGCCTACTTTGGGCAGCCATTGAGCGCGCGACCTGCCAATTATACGATCCACGCCACCCTTGATGACGCTCACAAATCTATTGATGCCACCCAAGTCATCACCTTCCAAAACCAGTCGCCCGAACCCATTCAGGAACTTCGGATTTATATGTACCTTAATGCTTTTAAAAATACGGAATCTACGTTTCTGAGCGGAGCGAGTAATATTTTTGGGCAAAGTTTTACCGATCGCACTCAAGATGAATGGGGCTGGATAGAGGTGGATAAAATTAGTCGCGAAAATGGCGCGGATTTAAGTACCAACAAATTTTATGCAAAATCGGACAGCGGTAGCCCCAATGACCAATCGGTATTGGTCGTTCCTTTGGATAAACCCATCGCTCCAGGCGAAACTGCCGTTTTTAACTTAAAATGGCGTTCAAAAATGCCAAAAACAATAGCCAGAGCGGGTTATAGCCGCGATTTTTACCTGTTTTGCCACTGGTTTCCTCAATTGGGTGTTTTTGAAAAAAGTAAGACCGGAACATGGGGATGGAATTGCCACCAGTTTCACCGCAATAACGAATTTTATGCCGATTTTGGGGTTTATGATGTACATATTACCACCGAAAATAAATTTGTGATGGGCGCATCGGGTTGTTTGGCAGATGAAAAAAACAACAATAATGGTACAGTAACACGCCATTATCACGCAGAAGATGTCATTGATTTTGCTTGGTCGGTTTATCCTAAATTTACGGTACAAGAAGACCGCTGGAACGATGTCCAAATACAATTGCTCATTGCTCCCGAACACGCGCACCTAGGCAAACGCTACCTCAAAGCATTAAAATTTGCCTTGGAATACCTCAATCAACACGTTGGTAAATACCCATATCCCACTATAACTGTCGTGGATCCGCCTTTCCACGGTTTGCGGTCGGGACTTATGGAGTATCCTACGCTGGTTACGGTGGGGACTTTTTACGCCATGCCCAATACTATTCGACTACCGGAATCATTGGTAGTACACGAATTTACACACCAGTATTTTATGGGCATGTTGGCCTCCAATGAAAAAGAAGAACCCTGGCTGGATGAGGGTTTTGTGACTTATTTTGAAGACCGTATTATTGATGCATTATACGGCCCTAAACAAGCATTGGTGGACGTTATGGGCTATCGTTTCGATAACCGCGAACTGACTCGGGTAGAATATACCGCAATGGCCAATCCAAGGGAAGGTATTATTGCAAGACCCGGTTGGGAGTTTTCGGAGTCCAATTTCAAAGCACTGATTTATAGCAAAACAGCCACCACACTCCGTACCGTAGAAGCCTTAATGGGTACGGATAAAATGGATAAAATGCTCCAAACTTATTTTGAACGTTGGAAATTTAAACACCCACGCAGTACCGATTTCCTAACGGTGCTTCAACAGGAACTCGCGACTTCGACGGATTCGGTGACGGCTCAACATACCTTTGCCTTATTCAATAAAGGTATTTTTAGTACCGCCGTTTTGGACTATGCCGTAACGCGGATCACCAACGAGCAATTAATGGCTGCGCAAGGTGTTTTTGGGCAAAATGCAGCGGATTTGACCTATAAAGATGGTAGCGGGCCAACAAAATTATTATCGAAAGTAACCATTCAGCGTAAAGGGGATTGGGTATTCCCAGTAGAAGTTTTGGTGCGCTTTGAAGATGGCGCTACACAAACGTTGTATTGGTCGGGCGAAGAAGGGATGAAAGTTTTTGAAATCAGTGCAGCATCCGCCGTGGTATCGGCACAGATTGACCCACAACAAAAAATAAGTTTGGATATTGACCTAAATAATAATAGCCTCACGTTGCAACCCGCCGCTGCGCCATTGTGGAAATATGCCGCAAAAGCACTGTTTTGGATACAACAACTGTTTCAAACGATTGGCTTTTTAATGTAAATACAATATGCTCAAAGCATTCAAATACGGTTTTTCAATAGGCATGCAGCAATGGCGAATAGCAGCCATTGTTTATTTTTTTCAATTTTGTATCGCCCTCACTTTGGGCATGCAGGTGTATCACGTAATGGAGTCTTCTATTGGTAATTCTTTGGAAATCAATAAATTACTGGCTAATTATGACCATACCGTCATCACCGATTTTTTAAAAGTTCATGGCGCATCTATTACTCCTTTGATTGGTCAATTGCGGTGGTTATTGCTCGTTTGGCTCCTTTTTTCGGTGTTTATTGATGCCGGGTTAATGTTTTGCGCTACGCATCCCGAACAGGCCAAAGGGCGTATTTTTTTCCAAAGTGCCGCTACCTATTTTTTCTCTTTTTTAAAAATTGCAGTTATTTTTCTCGTCTTGCTATTGGTGTGGACGGGTGTCGCCCTGCTGCCTGTGCTTGGTTTTTTCCAACGGTCGGTGGAGGTTTTCCCCACAGAGGTATATAGCGTTTGGATGATACTTATTGCGCTTTTAGTTTGGTTTATAGGGGTGGTTGTGTTGTTTGTTTGGTCGGTCAATAGCCGAATCATCAAGATAAAAACGGGGGGTACGATTTGGCAATCTATCAAAAGCGGTCGATCTGTTTTTGGAAAAAATAAAGGCAAAATGCTCGGTACAGTCTTATTATTTGTGCTGTTATTTGTTGGTATAACGGCAGTTTACCTCAGTTTAGATGCACATTTGGGTGCCAGATCGGGCATCCTGATCTTTATTATGTTTCTCGTGCAGCAAGCCTTTATCTTTTTCAGGGTTCAGATGAGGGCAATGACATATGCCAGTATGAGCCAAATCCAACCTAATACCGAATTGTAGCGTCATGTCTGTATCGTGCGCTTTGTATTTATTCTAATTTTATATCATTTTGTTGCTCCGGTTACCGCTCAGGTCATCCGGCAGGATACCGCACGTATTCCTACCAATTCCGTCTTTTTTTTGACAGTAGCCGCTCCCGATAAGCCACATGTGCAACGGGTACTGCCTACCAAACAACGGCTATGGGTCAACGATTCTACCCTCAAAGTAACAGATCCGGCCATTTTACGCGCCAATTTACAGCAATCTGATTACCTCGCAGCCAGTTTTGACCACTATACCAAAGTGGATTCGGTCGCCACAGCCCGCCTTTGGCTAGGGCCTGCTTTTCGGTGGGTACAGTTTCGCCCTGCCGATGCTTTATCGGAACGTTGGTTGCGGAGTACGAATATTGCGCACCAATTCAAACCTGGGAAACCCGTGCGCCCCGAACTGCTCCTACGCGCGCAGAAGTACATGCTCGAGGAAGCAGAGAACAACGGTTATCCGTTTGCCGCTATATGGTTGGATAGTATGCGACTCGATACCAATGGCGGCGTATCGGGTGTGTTGCGGGTGCGCCCGGGGCTGTATTTTGAGTATAACGACTTGAAAATCAATGGAACTGTAAAATTACCGAAGTCTATGCTGGCGCGTTATTTGGGTATTCGGAAAGGCGATCCGTTTAGTCGTGCGCAAATATTGGACATACGCGGGCAGTTAAAATCGTTGCCCTACTTGGATCAATATGCCAACCCAACAGTCAATTTTTCGGGATCTACCGCAACCGTTAATCTTTGGCTCAAAAAGAAACGCGCAGGCCGCTTTGATTTTATCATTGGCCTTTTACCGCAAACAGCACCAACGCCCGGAACGGCCAGCAACCTAATCTTAACGGGTTCGCTCAATGGCACTTTTCTCAACGCTTTGGGGCAGGGCGAACGCCTATCTATCGAGATGGAACGCTTGCGCCCTGAGACCCAAAAGATGGATATTCAAACGGCGGTGCCTTATATTGCAGGTTCTCCGTTTGGTTTTGAAGGCCGACTCAATATTTTCAAACGGGATAGTACCTGGGTGGATGCACAAGGCAATATTGGGGTATTGTATCTGTTATCAAGGGCTAATAAAATCTCTTTTTTACTAGAAAACCGTTCTTCCTACCTGCAAAGTGTGGACAGTACACGTGTAGTAAATAACCGGCAATTACCTGCAAATTTGGATTTTAGACAAAATGGCCTTGGCGTGGAGGTGGAATTTACGAGCCTCGATTACCGTTTTAACCCGCGTAAAGGTTATGTTATACAATCCAAACTAATCGGCAGTCGGCATACTATCCAGAAAAACAACCAAATTATACAATTCCGCGACCCAACCGACGAAACCTTTGATTTCTCGACGCTATACGATTCTATCAAACTCAAAACGGTGCGGATTCGGCCAGAAATAAAGATGGAAGGTTATATTCCGTTTGCCCAGCGGTTTACGTGCTTTCTGCGCGCACGAGGAGCGGGTATTTTTACGAAAGATCCCGTTTCACAAAACGAGCAATACCGACTAGGCGGCAACAAACTACTCCGTGGTTTTGATGAAGAAAGCTTGTTTGCGACCCGTTGGGCGGTATTTACCACCGAAATCAGGTTGATTATTGGCCAAAATGCTTTTATGTCTGTATTTGCGGACGGTGGATATATCGAAAATGTAACGGCCCGGACGCGGCTCATTCAGCGTCCATTGGGCTTTGGCGCGGGTATGAATTTTGAAACCGCTGCGGGTGTTTTTGGCATCAGTGCTGCGGTAGGGAGGACCAACGCGGGGGAAGGGCTGGATTTACGGGCGACTAAGATACATGTGGGGTATGTTTCGGTGTTTTGAGGGGGCTGGGGGTAATTTTTTTCTTTTATAGATATTGTAATGAATACCTTTGCCTTGTCAAAAGGAACTAACCAATGAGTAATAAAAAATGGGCTGATTTCGAAATCATTCGAGCGATTAAAGGCACTGATACCGAGCGTGATAAGGTATGGGAGTATATCTTTTATCAAACCGGTTGGCGGTTGTTCGTCCTAAAACACGTACTCAAGAATAATGGCGATACGAATGATGCGGTGCAACTGTTCCAAGATACTTGTCTAACATTCGATGAAAAGATATTAAGCGATGCCTATGAAGGGCGAAGCAATTTAAAAAGTTTTTTCATGGGCATTATGAAAAACAAGTGGTTGAAAGAATTGGAGCAACGAAAGAAACGTAGCACGAGGTTTACAGGTTTGGATGAAATAAGCAATTTAAATAATCCAGAGTCCAATCTTGAAGAACGTTTTATCTCCGAAGAAAAAAAAGAATTTCTTTGGAAAATTGTGGATCATTTAGGCGAGCGGTGCAAAAAAATATATAAGCTTTCGGCTAATGGCTTTACAGGGGAGGAAATTGCCATCGAAGTAGGATTAGCAGGTGGCGCAGAGGCCACAAAAAGAGAAAAAAATCGCTGCCGTTTACAATTACTCCAAAAAATAAAAGACAACCCCAATTGGAAAGACTATATTAAATAGATAAAAATGTACACCAACGACGATTTACTCGACAATATAGAACGCTTTCTCAGAGGTGAAATGTCACCCGCTGATCAGGTTGACTTTGAAAGAAAAATAGCCTCCGATCCTGAATTAGCCGAAACGGTGGACTTAGTACGCTTGGAACAGCAAAGCATCGGACTGTTGTTTCAAAAAGAACTTAAGCACAAATTAGATGCTCTGGAAAAAGATGCGCCAATGTCAGCATTGACAAAAGCACCACCACCCAAAAATAAAATCTTTTGGGGGTTAGTGGCCGCCTTAGTAATACTTTTGATACTAGGCGGCATTTGGCGTTTTGGGCCAACCGCCACCGAAGATAACTTACCCAAAGTACCCATGCACCAAGGATTCCCTACCGATAGTACCGCTATACAAGATACGATAAAGGTGAAGCCTTTTCCAAAAGAAGCACCCAATGTGGAGCCTAAAAAATCGAAAACGGATGCTAATATGATGGCGAATTTGAATGCCGCCGCTAATAAAATAAGACAAAAAAACTATATTACACCCTCTGATATTAAATCTCCAGCACTTATGTCTGGCACCAAAACAGACCTACCGCAAAACGCTTTTGAACGCGGCGTTGCACGGTATAAAACCGGCTCTAATTACGAGGATGCGATTACGGAATTTGGCAAAATATCGGCGAAAGATAATCCTGTCCAATATGAAATTGCTCAAAAATTTATCGCCCATGCTTATTATCAGATAGGTGATAAAACAAACGATTTTTCCAAAGCAGTATCTTTTTTTCAAGCCATTATCGATAAAAACGTACAAGATATTGACCAAGATGAAGCCGAATTTTACCTATTGCTTTGCCTGCTCCCTTCTTATTCGGAGGAGCAAACTAGGATAGATGCACTTTTGAAAAAAATTACTGACGCTAACCCTGCCAATAGGCATTCGTTCCGTCCCGAAGCATTGAAAGTTAAAAAGGATATTCAGCAATTATTAAACCAATAGCTATTAGTTCTTTATTTCCAAAGCCCTACAATCTCCAACAGGAATAAAACTTGCCCAAAAAAACGGATGGCATTCACGTCCTCCATATTCGTTTTTCTTGTTGGTCAAGTAATCGCGTTTGGCCAAGTACAATGCTTCGTCCTTTGATTTTTTTTGAGCAAGGTATTTGTAAAAATCACCCATAATCGTTGCATTTTTTTCGGAATCTACTTTCCAAAGAGACACCACCAAACTTTTTGCTCCTACAATGGAAAACACCCTAGATAATCCAACAATACCTTCGCCTCGAAGTTGTTTCCCCAAACCTGTTTCGCAGGCAGACAAAACCACCAAATCGGCATTAAGGCGCATCGGATAGAGTTCGCTGGCCAATAGTTTTGCATATTTTTGCTCACCAGCCAGTTGCTCGAAAACAAGAAAAGAGTAGTCGCCATTCCTATCATTTGCTTCCCCATGGGTAGAAAGGTGCAAAATTCTGTAGTGTTCTGCCTGATTTTGAAAAATAGATTTTGAAGCATTTGCACCAAAGTAAAACGCTTTCCCAGGAAAATATAAGGCTATTTTTTTTAATTCAGCATCACTGTAATAAAGGTGCTCAAAAGTGCCGTTTGAGGGTGTATTGTATTGTGTCCCAATGGGTGCAGTAGTACCTTCCATAAAGAACGGGGCCATACCCAAAACTTCATTTATGGGTTGTTTTTGATGCCTTTTGTCGCGCATTTCACGCAACATGGTAGCCGAATAGCAATAACTAATCTGGTGCTTATCAGCAAGAAACTGGTATGTAAAAAACTTGCCCGGTTGCAATGGCGCGTCCGGTAATAAGGCATCAAAAGGTATATAATTCAGCACACCATCAGGTATAATAATCAGTTCGGGGCTAAGGCCGTCTTTCACATCGTCCAACAACAAATCGTACAGCGCAACTGCAGCCTCGGTGTAGTTGGACACCGTTTTTTTTAAGGTTTCGGTTTTTTGGGCATCTGGGACTGGGTAGTAACCGTATATACCTCGTTGGGTGAGTTGCTCCACACGGTATGCAAGGCGGCCTTTAGGTATAGTTAAAGGATAACACAAATCTTTTTTGATCACAAAAAGGTATATATTACTATCGCCTACAAAGTACTCAAGCATGGTTTGCAGCGGGGTTAAAAAACTGTCCTGAAGCCATTTGATCTGGACAGTGGCCTTACTGAATACTTTGTTCTTAAGCGCAAATTCTTGCATTAAAAGGTCATGCTGTTCTATTAATTGATAGCGATTTGAACGTGCTTCTCGTCCGGCTACGGATGCTTTAGGGGTTGAATCCACTAATTGATCTTGATAGGAGATTGCTAGTTGCAGTTCGCGTTCTTTTTGTAACAGGGTACTATCGATACCGTTTATCGATCTCGCATTGGTAATATTAATGGATTTCAACTGCTCCTTTGCTTTTGATTTTTCCAGCAAAGCGAAAGCAGTGTTGAGGTATTGGTCATTACTTGTTTTTTTCCACAGTTTCAAATTAGCATCAATGGCAATTTCAAATACCGAAAAAACATCGTTTTGAAGTTCAAATCGGTCTGCTTTTTCGCGAAGTATCAATGCTGCTTTTGCAAAGACACTGAATGTTTTTTCGCAGGAAAGGAGCAGATTTTTGAGGGAATCTGTATTATTGTTGTTATTAGGGTTAGTCCATTGGAGTTGGTTGCGCTGTAGCAATACATGGCCAAGGGCAATAAAAGAATCTGATTCATCTACACTCGATCCTGTTGTAAGTCCTAATGCGTATTGAGCGGAGTCATTCAAGGACAAAGCTTCGGGATAATGGTCTTCTGCTTGTGCTATCTTGGCTAAGTTAAAATAAGAACTTGTCATGGATGGGTGCAGTTCGGCGAGCCTCGTCCGTTTTGAGTTAAGTGCATTGCGAAAATATGGTTTTGCTTTTTTATAGTCTTTTTTGGCCAGATAAACCACCCCAAAAGCATCTAATAATTCGGACAACTCAGTGTATCCAATACCATTTAAGATAGACAAAGCCTTGTTGTAATACACTAATGCAGAGTCTAGCGCGGGCGAAGTATGCTCTTCTTGTGTACCAAGGTCTTTATAAGCGATACCAATATTCATGATGGAGGTAATGATGTTACCGAGGTCAGGTTTTTTTCTGTTTTCTTCTATTTGCAAATTATCTTTGAAGTGTTTAAGCGCCGTTTTATAATCTTTTGCTTTACTGGCTACTAGGCCCAAATTACTATGGGAAGTAGCGATCAGTTCTTCATTCTTTGCATTGATCCCGATTTGATAAGCCGAATCAAACCAAATTCTCGCATTTTCAAATAGCCCTTTCTCAATATAGATCAAAGCAATATTATTAATCGATGCTCCTATTTCTGCATGGTCAGGTTTTAGTGTTAGTTTGCGGATTTGATACGCTTTATCGTAGTTTTGCAAAGCCTCGTTATACTTTCCCAACTTCCAGTACAATAGGCCACGAATATTGTACGAATGTGCTACATTGGGATGTGTTGTCCCGTGGATTTGGGTGAACCAATTTTCCCCAATTTTTAACCGTTCGAGTGCTTCTTCAAATTCATTTTTTTGATACAGGATATAGCCGATATTGACTTGCGCCCGTGCTGCATTTTGGTGCGGAAGTCCATTGGGCAAGGGTGTCAAAAGGTATTGATCTATTGCTTTTTGATATGATTGCTCCGCAGCCGAATCATTCGCCATGATTTTTTGCATACAGTACCCATCAAAGAAATGTATGTGCGCTTGATCGATTGGACTAGCGCTACTGCTCATTGCCGAGGCGCGTTGCAGACAAGTTAGTGCCATAGAGTCCATCCCGTTTTTTTGATAGGAAATCCCCTGTAGGCAAAGTACGTAGGCTAATTTGGGGTGGGTAGTGTTATATTTTGTAGTGAGCAGTTCTTCTGCCCTTAAGGCATTCCCTAGGGCTAAATCTGCACTAGATGAGTCTAATTGCCGCTGCGCTATTTGCTCATATTTGGCAGATTCTATATCAATTTGAGATTGGGTTTTAGCCCTTTCCGATACTTGCGCAAAAATGTAAGTGGGTACAAAAGATGTAAAACAGGCAATTAATAAACCTCCAATAAGATTTTTTAAACGTGATTTATTCATGGTTTTAAACGTGTTTTTGTGTGTAAAAGGTACTTGCCGGCGAAAGGTACTCATTGTTTGAATTTTTTTCAAAAAAAAATTCAATTTTTGAACACCTCTTATGCTCTAAAAAGAACCAATAGTTATACAATGATTTTTGACTTCGATAATTCAAAAATCCTTTCAAAAAAACTCAACCACACTAAAAATTATGACACTAGACGAAGCCATCGAACTCCTCGAAATAACGGAGGATATCGATAAAATTTCTGAAAAAGAACTCAACAACAAGCGGAAAAGAGCTATGCAACGCTGGCACCCCGATACTGTTCCCCATGCCGATGATGCCACAAAAAGTAGGTATGAAAAGAACTTTAAAAACATCGAGGCTGCTGTTCAGGCCATTTATCAATACCGGACTGGCACTTATTTTTCGGGGCAAGATTTCAGTCAAGAGAATGCCTCGTCGGGTAGTTCCAACAGTCGGCAGCAGGAATCCAATTTGCGTTCCAATGCACCGGTTTGGCTGGGCAATATCCAACAGAAATGGCAACAAATTCGGCAGTCCGGCTGGTCGATGCACCTTAAAGAAACAATACTTTCGGACGGTTTTCGGTTGCGCGATGTACTTCGCGCCGATATCAAAGATGATATTATGGCTGTTGCGATCACTTCGCTATTTTATGGCTTTTACGCTTTCGTGGCATTGTCCATCCCGACCTTATTTTTGCCATTTCTATTGATCCTTACTTTGCCCATATTTATCATACATAGCCTGCTTTGTATTTTGCTTGTTTTGCCCTTATCACGGATTTGGATGCCAGATAAACTCACAGATGCGGCTATATTCAGTTGCAACAAAGGTTTGAAAATCGGAGATATTATTTTACAGATTTTTGGGCGATTTAAGTTTTTTAGGGCATTAGTCAACTGGCCATTTTATTTCGCAAAAGGTATGACACTTCTTGTTATTCGGCCATTGTACGAGTTAACAGGGAGCATTTTGAAAGATAAATCGGTTGGCATGAAAAAACGGCGCGAACGGTATTTGAGCGGTTTTCCAGAAATGTATATCGACCAATTACTCCAAAAAGACCCCAATGCAATGTCATTACAGGAACTGAGGCACCTCTCCGATCTGCATGAACTTTGCTTGGCCTTCAGATAGTTATCCCTTTTCACTTTACTTAAATAAATATCATCACTATGTTTTTTAACGATAAAGAATTTGTTCGTGGCAGCGATGGTCGCATCTACGAAATTAGTAACCCCGATGCACAAGGTGGCATTTTTATATTCTTTACAGCAGTCTTTATGGCTATTGTGAGTGCCATTTATACCGCTTATCTTTGGTTACTGGCACACTATTTTTTTGTGGCTTCCATCTCGCTCATTGGTTTTATTACCTGGACTGGTTGGGTGTATCACGAATACCAGCAAAAGGAAGGGTATAAGGGATTTATGTACAAATTCCTTTCTCTACTTTTAGTTTTTGCAGGGTTTTCATTGGCCATTAGTGGATGCTCCAAATCGGTGAATGAAAGTATGTTTTTGAACAAAATCAAAGGAAATTGGGCGCAAACTGATGAAAATGTCCTTCTAAAAATTGATGAAAAGACCTTTAATATCAGTATGCCCAACGAAAAAATAACGATTGAAACAGAGTACCAATATTCATTCGATACTCCGAATACCATGTCGGTTCATCTCGATGGAAAGCAGTACAAGGGTATAAAAACACCCTCAAAAGCAGAGAGCGTAAAGTTATTCTATCAATGCGTTTTTAAGCAGGACACACTCCAACTCTGGAGTAATCAAAAGGTATATAAATTTGTTAAAAAATACTAATATTGTATCAATTAATGAATACACTGTAAAATAAGTTTTTTTATATTTTGAAATCTCTATTTTCAGTATATTTGTAGCGGTTGACCGACCCAGAATGGGTCAAATGTTTATAGCAAAATCGCGGTTTCAATACGCATGTGACCCTGTAGGGGTCGAATGTCATACAGCCACATTGCTCTATAAACATTTGACCCATTCTGGGTCGGTTACACCCTCAAAATATAAAAAAACTTATTTTTCACTGTAATTATAAAAGTGGGTAAAAATTTATTAATATTTTTTAATCACGTGCAATTCATAAAATAAAAATATGCAATTCAATTTACCAGCAGCGATAGAACCATTCCGGGAAAAATTATTGGAAACTAAACAGCCATTTATCCGCATCAAAACACAGCCCGCTCGGAAAATGAACTTGTGGGAGAGCAAAGTAGGCGGACAACCTTATATGCCCAAAGGAGCAGTATGGCCCTGTGCGCCTGATGGTCGTGAATTATTCTTTTTGGCACAACTCAATTTTGCCGATATGCCACGACTGGAGCCATTTCCTTCCAAAGGCATCATCCAGTTTTTTATTTATGACGACGATTTGTACGGCATGGACTTTGACGACGGCGAAAATCCAGATACTTTCCGGGTCATTTATCATCCCGATCCGGTACAGGATCCATCTCAATTGCGCAAAGATTTTCAACTCCTACGCGATTTTGATGAATTACCACACCATCCCGATGAATCGTATCCACTCTCTTTCGCTTTAGAAGAAGGGGTGTTACCGATGACCGATTACCGTTTTTATCCTTATTTTGGTGCCGATTTTTTTAGGCAATTTGGTGAAAAAGAGTGGGATATTCAAGAAGATTTTGGCAAAAAAGTACGTGCTGATGGCCATAAAGTAGGTGGTTATGCTTACTTCACTCAGGACGATCCACGCCGCACAGATGATCCTATGTTATTACTCTTTCAGTTGGATTCCGACGAGCGTGCCGATTTGATGTGGGGCGATATGGGTGTTGGGCATTTCTTTATCCGAGCCGCAGATTTAGAAAAAAGAGATTTTAGTAAAGTGCTATATGATTGGGATTGTTTGTAAGTACTAAAAATCCTACACCACACTATAAAATTAAGGTGAAATAATACTTCGTTTTATTGCGTATTAAATAGTGAGGGGGTGCTTCCGATGACCGGAAAGCACCCCTTACTGATTTTATAGCCGTGGTGTATCATTTTTACGGAATTTACGGTTCTTTTTTAAAGTATTGATATTATCTTTGGTGCTACTTTTTTACAATAGACTTGTTGCGGTAGGAGCGGACGAGCCATGAAATTAGAGGTTTTTGGGCTGATTGAGGCTCATTTTCGAGTTCGTAGCAGCGCTACGGTCGAGAAAATAGCCGAAAAGCAGGACGAAAAGATCAATTTATGGCCGGATGGTCTCCTGCCGCAACAAGTCTAAAAAAACGATACCGCACCATGCGCATTCTACTATTACTACTGCTTTCCACTTCGCTCCATGCACAGAAGATGGATATCGATTTCGAGGCCAATCTACATCGGCTAAGTTATGATACCCCAGCCCGTTACTGGGAAGAAGCCATGCCACTTGGCAACGGTATCATTGGCGCCATGTGGTGGGGGCGGCCAGATAGCGATTTGATCCAATTGAACCACACGGGATTTTGGTCTGGAGCACCAAAGGAATGGAATAACCCAACTGCAAAACCCGCTTTTGAAGCCCTGAAAAAACGTATGGCCAACGGCGAATATGAAGAAGGCCAAGCACTGTTAAAAAAAATGCAAGGGACATTTACACAAGGCTTTTTGCCATTGGGAGATTTGCATATAGATCATTTGCATACAGATCATTTGACGGAGGTCGCACTAAAAGATTTCACGCTTCGGAGCCTTGAACTTAAAACTGCTACTGCAAGCCTTGGGGTGATGGATAGTCTAGGCCGTCTAGTAACTCGTAGCGCATTTATCAGTTATCCTGATCGGGTAATGGTGGTACAAATGAATAGTAGTAGTACTCGTAATGTGGCCTTTCGGGTAAGTTTTGGGGCGGCACTACACCATAAAATACGCCTAGAAAATGGCATACTTAAAATGAGCGTAAAAGCACCCAAACACGTCGAACCATCCTACCGTGGCGAGTTCCAAGGCGATGCAGCGGTGCTATACGATGATTGGGATGGAGTAGGCATGATAGCAGAAATAGGGTTGCAAGTCATTGCGCCAAATGCTCGTTTTCAGTATGATTCAACGGGTATTACCGTTTGGGCAAATGGTGAAGTACTGCTTTTATTAGCATCAGAACTGAGTAATAATTCCACAAACCCTGCCCTTGAAGTTGAAAAATTATTAAAAAATGCTGCACAAAAATCTTATAACCAACTGTTAGACAGTCATTTAAAAGATTATCAGGCATTATATAATCGAGTGGAACTTAGATTGCCAGAACGACGTGGCATGAATGATTATACCAATGAACGCATTGCAAATTACGCCCAAAATCAAGACCCTGGCTTAGTCTCTTTGTTGTTTCATTATGGTCGGTATTTGCTGATTTCCAGTTCGCGGGCAGGCGGGCAAGCGGCTAATTTGCAAGGTATTTGGAATAAAGATGCACGGCCACCTTGGAGTAGCAACTACACCGTAAATATTAATACAGAGATGAATTATTGGCCTGCGGAAATCTGTAATTTGTCGGAATGTACAGCACCGCTATTTGATTTGATAGAACGAACAGCCCGCAATGGAGCAGCAACCGCTGCCATCAATTACGGACTTCCAGGTTGGTGCGCGCACCATAATGTGGACTTGTGGGGACAATCGGCACCGGTAGGCGATTATGGTAAAGGCTCCCCTCGTTGGGCCAATTGGCCAATGGGCGGTGCTTGGCTTTCGCAGCATATTTGGGAACATTATTCGTTTACGGGCGATACGGCTTTTTTACGCGAACATTACCCCACTTTACGCGGAGCGGGCCAGTTTGTAGCGGGATTATTGGTCAAAAACAAAGAGGGCTACTATGAAACGCCTTTTGGTATTTCGCCCGAAAATGGTTATGTTCTCAACGGAAAAATACTCGAAACATCACCCGGGCCTGCAATGGATTTGGCTTTAACCAAAGAAATACTCTCCAATGGGCAACAAGCCATGAAAGTGCTCAAAATCAAAGATGCGGCTTATAAAAAACAATTGAACCAGTTATTGCCGAAACTACAGCCATTCAGGATAGGAAAAGATGGCCGACTATTGGAATGGAACGCCGATTATGAAGAAGAAGATCCATACCACCGCCATTTATCGCATTTATATGGGTTATATCCAGGCAATCAGATTACGGAAAGTAACAGTTTGTTCTTTGAAGCAGCCAAAAAGTCTTTGACACAACGCGGCGATGCGGCAACTGGATGGAGTATGGGTTGGAAAATCAATTTATGGGCGCGTTTACGCGATGGAGACCATGCTTTAACCATCTTAAATAATTTACTGAAACCAGTTGATCCGGGTAATCATTACGGTGAAAAAGGCGGGCTTTATCCCAATCTATTCGATGCGCATCCGCCATTTCAAATAGATGGTAATTTTGGAGCAACGGCAGGTATTGCCGAAATGCTATTGCAATCGCACGAAGGTTGGATTGATATTTTGCCGGCTTTGCCAAGTACAGCATGGCCTAGTGGTAGTGTACGCGGACTTCGGGCACGCGGCGGTTTTGAGGTGGATATTACTTGGGAAACCATAGACAATAAACTCGTGATAAAAGCCGTCAAAATTGTATCTAATTTGGGAGGACTTTGTGTTATATATGCGCCAGTTACGTTGCGATACGGTACAATGGAGGGTAAAATGCTACAAATAAAAACAACGCCTGGGCAGGAAATAGTAATAAAAGGGTAAACTCCTAGTCGTTGTATTGCTATTTATCAATAAATAGTAATTTTTGTATAATATGCAAAAGATTGATAACCAGATGAAAATTTAATGATTCGAATTGATTTCGGAGAAATCTAACATTTGTAGAAAAAAGAGCGTCTAATCGCCGCATTAAAACAGCAATTAGACGCTTAAAAAAATAAAAAGGGCAACAAACGAATAGAAAAATTAGTTGCTCTACCAGACTGAGCTACGGGGCAATATAATATTTTGTAGTCGCCCCGGTGGGATTCGAACCCACGTCCCACTCGTCCATAACGAAGTATTTCTAATCTACGACACCTTTTTATTGTTCCTCATATTTCTTTAAAAATTGGGAAAGCAAAAAACGGAAAGCGACTAACACCCATGCTTTAACCAACTAAGCGATTCTAATCCATTTGGATCAGAAGCAGGACTCGAACCTGCGATCTTGCGTCTGAAAGAAGTATTGCTTACCTACGGCATTTCCCAATATCTTTGGAAGTAACAATTGAATCGGGCTTGGATTCGTTGAGAGTGAAGTATCCCGAAACTACGACATTCCAAATTTTCTTTGGTTGTTTTCTTTGGTTTATTCGGGGCGGCTCGTGCTCAAATCGGCATTTCCCAATATCTTTGGAAGTAACAACTGAATCGGGCTTGGATTCGTTGACAATGAAGTATCCCGATACTACGACATTCCAAATTTTCTTTGATTTATTCGGGGCGGCTCTTGCTCAAGCCACCCCGAAAACGCTATATTTCAATGGATTTAATCATCTTAATGGCATTACCTCCTTCATCAATCGCCGACAATACATCGAATATTTTATCCGACCAGCCTGCGATCAAATGTACACCGTTGCCCTTCGACAAATCAAGCGGTGTATTACCATAACCCGCCAAATCAAACAAGTATAATTTAGCATTCGGGGCGATAGTGTTGCGGTATTTTGACCAAGAATCACTTATCGTATTATAACCTTGGTTGGAATTCCACAATTGGCAATCTGTAAATAACATCACCTTATCCACTACTTTATTGCGTTTAATAAGGGCTTCGATCACCAAATAACCATTGGTAGAATAACCCACTTCTCCTTCGCGGCGGTAAAACTCTTGTACATTACTCAAGATACTTTTTGATGGCATATTAACCACCTTCCAAGTATTTCCAAACATACCCGCTTCTGCATTTTTGCATTTCGATAGCAACATCATACCTAACATAAGACCAATATCATAAGCCAATACTTTTGATTTTGGCGAAATAGGTTGCTGCATAGAACCAGATACGTCACAAGCGATAGTAACCGAAGTATTGTAGCCAAAGCCACGCAAATTGATCACACTTGCCGCAACGGCATCTTCCAAAGCCGCAAGTACAGCCGTCGTATAACCAGATTGCACTTCCTTTACTTCGCGGTAAGCCGCTAAGAAACGGAAAGGCAATTGCTTAGATTTGGCGACTAACATGGCATCAGACAGCATTTCGCATACTTTTTTGATATGCTTACCCGATACATTGGCTTCCAAGATATTGCGCAAATTGCGCAGCATGGCCATATAACCCACCTTATTGGAATCGATCAATTGTTCCCATTTCAAGGAAAATGCTTGCGATTTGGCCCTAGGTGTAGTAAATTGCATTTGGCCCAGAGCCGAAAGTTCTGTTTCCCAAGTATAAGGTGTTTCCAATTCATTCTTCGCAATTTGGTCAAAAAGTGCTTGTTGGGCATCATTTTGAGCCTTTGGGTGGGTCAAAAACAAAGCATCACGCAATTTGATTTGGCCATCGCGGTTGTATTTCGCAAATTGGTACGCATCAAACTTTGAGAATGCACCAGCCACGCCGCGTTGTACCTGCTTGGACAGTTTATTCATGGTTTTGGTTTCGTTACGGCCATTTGCCATGGCATAATAAGCCAATATTTCGGTCAATTCGTCCGCTCGTTGGATCACACGCTCTACCAAGCGACTTACCAAATCGTTGCCAGCGTGTATTTTAGCCAATTCGACCGATAATACCATCGGCATAGAGCGCAAGTGCATTTGCTCACGGGCATAAATCGCCAATTTGGCAATAAATACCGGGTCGCAACGCTTCATCAACAAACGAATACGCTCAACCCGTTCTCCCCCATTTTCATAGAACTTATCACTCAATGTAGAGGTCACTACAGCAGTGTACAGTTCCAATTCTGGGGTCATCGTAAAGGCTTTTGCACCTTCGTGATTGATGATCGTTTTTTGTGCTTTCGCTTTGTTGTTGAAAAACATGACTTTTTTATTTGATAAATGATGAACATGTTACGTTGAGATTACCTAGGAACGATGAAATAATAACTTCATCCTTTTGGGTAGATTAGTTTTTGCTCAGACAAGTATCTTTTTGTGCGAATAGTGGGGCTATTTAAACGAAAAGATAGGTAGTATGAGCGGAAAGGAATCAGCCAAAAGGGGGAAGTTATTGTTTTATCGTTCCTTAACCTAGAGGCAGAATAATTAGTTCCCAAACGTAATCAGGATGGAGTGTTAGTTTTTTAAATTGACACTAATCAACTGCCGTCCTGCTTTTGATGATACAAAGGTGCAAGTGGTACTACGCAGTGTTTTTGCGTAGTGGAAAAATGTTTTTACCTTTGTTAGAAATTAATTTGTTTATTCTATTTAAAACACTGATTATCAAATATTTAATTCGCTAAATTATTTTTTAAAAATGAAAAAATAATTGTAGTGATACGCTATCCATCACTATGTCTATCAATAAAAACGCCCTCATCCGCTATAAAACCATTGATGCTTGTCTACAAAATCGTTACCGCAAGTGGACTTTGGAAAACCTCGTGGACGCGTGCTCCGATACTTTATACGATTACGAAGGCATAAAAAAAGGGGTGAGCCTCCGCACCGTTCAGATGGATATCCAACTCATGCGTTCTGAAAAATTAGGTTACAATGCACCCATCATTGTGGTGGACAAAAAATATTATACCTACGAAGACCCCAAATACACCATTACTAATATCCCATTGACAGCACAGGATTTGTCCAAATTGAATGAAGTCGTCATTATCCTCCAACAGTTCAAAGGATTTAGCCATTTTCAGGAAGTGGATGGCATGATTGGGCGTTTGCAACATAAAATATTCACAGGCAAACACAGGCAATCTGCCATTATCGACTTTGAAAAAAATGAAAATCTAGTAGGTTTAGCGCATTTGTCGCCCTTGTACGAAGCCATTTCCAACAAAAAAGTGTTGATGTTGGAGTACCAATCGTTTAAAGCGCGGGAAGGACAGAAATTTGCTTTTCATCCGCAATTACTCAAAGAATACCGCAATCGTTGGTTTGTTTTGGGTAACCGTGAAGGACTTAATGATACCCAGATTTTGGCCTTGGATCGGATACGTGGTTTCGAGCATTTGCCTAAATCCACTTATATCGACAGCGGATTAGATGCTTCCTTTTTTGAGGATATGATCGGAGTAACCAAAAACGCAGGTATGCGCGCCATTAAAGTGACGTTTTTAGCCGACAAGGCTACGACACCATATATATTGACCAAGCCCCTGCATCCTTCGCAAGAAATCACAGAAGAACGCGAGGACGGTACAGTTTTTCAGTTAACCGTACTTTGGAATTTTGAATTGGAGCGGGAATTATTAGGTTTTGGGGAGAAAATAGAGGTATTGTCGCCCCAAAGTTTGCGGAATGCTATACGTGGACGCTTTTACCGTGGCTTAGAAAAATATAATATAATATGAAGTATTTTGTAACTTTGCCAATAATTGAGACTTAGCCAAAATAAACACCAAACTGTTTATGATAAAATTGCACATATTCTTTTTCTTAGGGTTCGCAACATGCCTCTCTGCCCAACCCTCATCCCTCAAAGTTGCTGCTAATGGTCATTTTCTGGAACAAGCAGACGGCAAACCTTTTTTCTATCTGGGCGACACCGCATGGGAACTTTTTCACCGCCTCAATCGGGAAGAAGTTGAATACTATTTGGATATTCGGCAACAACAGGGCATGAATGTGATCCAAACCGTGGCACTGGCCGAACTAGAGGGCATCCGTACACCAAATACTTATGGTGATTATCCGCTCTTGGACGAAGATCCTACCCAATTAGCCATTACACCCGGCAATGACCCCGCCAAACCATTGGAATACGATTATTGGGATCATGTGGATTTTGTAATACAAAAAGCAGCCGAAAAAGGAATTTATATTGCATTTTTGCCCACTTGGGGCGACAAAGTAGCCAAGTTTTGGGGCGTAGGCCCTGTTGTTTTTAACGTAGAAAATGCTAAAAAATACGGCGCAATACTCTCCGAACGCTATGGCAACCGCACCAATATCATTTGGATGTTGGGAGGCGACCGCCCAGCAGTTGGAGCGGAAGATAAAGTGAAATTCGACCATGTAGCGATATGGCGCGCCATGGCCGAGGGGCTAAAAAGTAAGGCCAAAGTGCCTCAATTGATCACTTACCATACGTCGGGGGGCGACTTTACGACTTCGCGGTTTCTGCCTAACGAACCGTGGCTCGACATGCACTCTATGCAATCCAGCCACGGTGCAAGGGATATCAACGTATGGGATTGGATCGCGCTCGACTGGGCATTACAGCCCGCAAAACCCACTTTCGATAGCGAGCCTTGTTACGAAGATCATCCAGTGAATCCTTGGAAACCGGGTTGGACAGAGCAAGATCGGGGTTATTTTAGGGAATATGATGTACGCAAACAATCGTACAGATCAGTTTTTGCAGGTGGATTTGGGATTACCTATGGACACCATTGTATTTGGCAGTTTTACGACGGCAAATTTCCGCTCATCAGTTACCCCGATCCAACGGGGGCATTCCGGTGGCGTGCGGCACTCCAACGACCCGCCGCCTGGCAAATGCAGCACCTCAAAAATTTGATGCTGTCGAGGCCGTTTGTTACTCGAATACCAGCCAATGACCTCCTTGTGGGTAATCCTGATGATCCGGCAAAGCATATCGTAGCAACCAGCGATAAAAATGGAACTTGGGCAATGGTTTACACGCCAATACAGCAGCCAATTACGGTAAATTTGGACAAATTACGCGGTAAAAAACTAAAAGTATCGTGGTTCGATCCCCGCGATGGATCACGTCAAGTGCAAAAGCCTATTGTTCGGAAGGGGCAGCAAATTTTTCAACCGCCAGTAGGTGGTGATGATTGGGTATTGATTTTAGAACGTTCATAGGTATTGGCAGACCTTGCTATTCCTCTAAAATAGAATCACGCAAAACACCAACAGCCGCTTTTGCACGGTTTAAATTGAGGTGAAATGGTATGCCACGTGTAGTAAAAGCCAATTCTAAAGTAGAATCAGACCAATTTTTAAGGGTATATTTGATCGGGGGCGTTCCAAATTGAATTAGAGTATCCTGTTGGAATGAAAAATCCGATACCCATTCGTCGGTGGTTTCATGCACAGGCAGATTCGTGCGTACTTGTTGTGCAGTGGTAAAGGCAAAATAAGTACCATTTAGAAGATTGGTAACACGATTGTTGCGCTTAGCCGTAACGACCTCCCAATCGCCAACAATATTAGCAAGCGTAGCCTTTGGGGTTTCCGGTTGACACCCCGCTGATAGCACTATTGTTCCCAAAAAAGCGAACATAGAAAAGGGTTTGTTTATCATATAATCAAAATCCATTTAGATTCTTAGGAACGGTGTTGGAATAAAGGTACAAATTCAGGCTTCAGATTTTGGTATCAGATTTTCTGTTTTTTTGCGCGAATAGCCTACCTATTTAAGTAGAAAAAGAGGAAATATGAGGGCAAAAGATGTGCATCAATCTGTACCTTTATTCCAACACCGTTCCTACGAGTACTGCAATTTAGGAAATGCCCTATAACGATTCCTTCTTTGGCTTTTTCACTTCTTCTGCCCCATGCACCACTACTACAATTTCGCCTTTTATCTCTTTCGCGCTGAAATGCGCTTTCAATTCCGCTAAAGTTGCCGTTTTTACCTCTTCAAATTTTTTGGATAATTCCCGCGCCACACACGCCACTCGATCAACGCCACAAACGATTTCTAACTCTTCCAAACATTTGATGAGTCGATAGGGTGATTCGTATAAAATAAAGGTATGCGGCAATGATGCCAAATAACGCAACCGCGTTTGTCGGCCTTTTTTGTGGGGCAAAAACCCATCAAAATGAAACGAATCACTCGGCAAACCTGAGGCTACCAAGGCTGGCACAAAAGCCGTTGCACCTGGCAAGCATTCCACCCGAATGTCGCGCCGCACGCAAGCGCGTACGAGTAAAAATCCCGGATCACTAATGGCTGGTGTACCTGCGTCACTTACCAACGCAACGGTGGTGCCGGCCCCAATTTCATCGGCGATCCGCTCCACCACAGTATGCTCATTATGCGCATGGAAGGCGCGCAACGGAGTGGTAATACCATAATGGTCGAATAGCCGCCTTGTCGTACGGGTATCCTCTGCATACACTACGGACACTTCTTTAAGGATGCGCAAGGCACGTAATGTAATATCTTCTAGGTTGCCAATTGGCGTTGGGACTACAAAGAGCATGAGTTATTTGCTGGGAACGTTGATGGGTTATTGACCAAATACATATTGCACAATATTGGCACCCATTTGGAGTGCTTTGGTGCGGAGTTCAATCGGGTCTTTGTGCACATCGTCCCAGCCGTCACCAAGATCGGTTTCAAAATTGTAAAAACACACCAACCGACCTTGCCATATCAAGCCAAAGCCCTGCGCTGGTTTGCCATCGTGTTCATGGATTTTTGGCATGCCGTTTTTGAAATCGTATTTTTGGTGGTAAATAGGATGCGCAAAAGGCAGTTCAACAAAATCCAATTCTGGAAATACCTTTTTCATGGCTGGACGCACAAATGGATCAAGGCCGAAATCGTCGTTTAAGATCAAAAAACCACCTGCTTCTAAGTATGTACGCAGGTTTTTGGCCTCTATTTCGCTAAAAAGCATATTACCGTGCCCCGTTGCATACACAATTGGGTGGTTAAATATTTCAGCACTACCAGGTTCTACTGTGGCATATTCCCCGTCAAAATTCGTCTTGATATTATCGTTACAAAACTTCGCTAGGTTTTTGAGCGAATTAACGTCATTGTACCAGTCACCGCCACCTGCATATTTGAGCAATGCAAGTTTGATCGTAGGCTGCGGTGTAAACGACGCTAAAGTGAAGAAAATAATGGAGGCAACTATAATGCTATATTTTTTCATGTATTTTTGTTTTATTTTTATCTTGCAGCGTACTTAGTACCAAAGCGCGCAAAAGTACGAAGTAAACACGATGCTACTGTAATATTTATTGTGTCCAAATACTTATATTCCGTATCGCCCTTTTAAATCCTGTACCAAAATCGCCTTTTTTCCTGTATTCCAAACATACACCTTGACCGTAAACGGCGCTGCAATATCTTTTGGTAAAACCGTCCGTAATCCCACTGGCCAAAAATCATGCGCCCCGATCCCCATTGGGCAATATTCATTAGCAGCATAATGCGCTGTTTGCCCATTGGCATCCGTTACGGCCAGTATTAATTGACAACAACCTATATTGTGTGGTGCTTTAATCTTTACCGATGCTTCAAATACCTTATTGGTACTATCCGATTGCTCAAAACGCTGCGTCCAGCCGGGAGAATAGCCTTCGGAAGCCACCGTGGCAACTTCGTCATTGGATCGCCAGAGCGTGGAAACACGAACGGGTTGTTTTTTAGGCATCCAACCGGATATCGTATCCACCCCGATCCACTCCAGTTGAAATGCGCTACTATCTATTGTCCAAGACGCGCCTTGCGGGAAAAAGAAACGAATTTCATCGGGTGAGCGATAGGGTTCAGTATTATTACTAGGTAATTCGAGCCAAGGCGCAATCCAAAAACCGGTAGCAGCTAAGGCCGGCACAATTTTGATACGACGGGTAATGCTCCCAAATTGTAGATCAGCCATAACGGGATCGTCTTTGTAAAAAAGCGATTTGATGCGTCCCGATCGTGTTTTATCAAATTTAGCCCTCAAATATAGGATGCCATTTTGCGCAGGCAGACGATCCTGCCAACCCGCTGTAAACGGCATTGTTTTTCGTTCGCCAAGGTGATGACCACTGGTTTTTTCCAATAATAAAAACTTTGGATGGCGTACACGCACTTTGTAATTATCTATAATATGCAGTAACGTTTGCGGAGCGTCTTGCAAAATATAACGATCATCAATACCCATCAGTTGCCCACTTTCTTCGTATGATTTTAAATGGAAAATGATAAAATCGGGTTTAGGATTGTCATTTTTGGCATCTAATTGATCGAGCCAAGGATGGTAAGCGGCATAACTCTGCGGGATGTGCCGAGGCAACAGGTTCAATTGGTTGGCGGCAGCGTAAGAATAATGCCACGGAAAAACATCTACCGTGCTGTTACCGATGATTTGCCGAACTGAATCGGGGAGTACATGCGGTTGGAGGCGTTTGATACCTGCTTCCAGCGCTAATTTTTGCTTTTCGTCAAAATGCAACAACCAATCGAGTCCATTGCGCCAGCCTGTGCCACGCCATTCGTAAGGATTCCAGCCTTCTGCATTACGCAAATTGAAAAAGAAGCAAATCAATGCCACCGTTGCCACCGTGAAATGATACCATCGAAGGGAGGTAGTCAATAACAACAAGACCGAAAATGCCCATAAATACATCCGAAAACTGGCATCAATATGCCAAATATCTTCTCTTGAAATACCGTATTTCCAAAAAGCGAAAACGGGCAATAAGAGCAACCACCACACATAGCGGTCTTTTGTGAAAAATGGCCATGCCAACCATCCACACCAAAACACGCCTAAAAAGATAAAATTATTATCGGGATAATGGCATACTGCGGCAGAATTACCCAAGGTTAACCAAACCGTGGCCATGAGCATCGTACCAAAACCACCCAAGTTGCCAAAAAACAGCAACCATCCTGTAACCATTAAAATAGGTAGGAACAGGGTACTTAGTCCCAATTTGAGCCATTGCCGAGTTCTGCCAAAATTGAGCCAAATGGCCATTCCAAACAACATCGCCGCAGGTAAGCCAATCACAGTTTTGGTGTAAAGGCCAATTGTAGTGAGTACGGCGGCAGCAGCGAGCCATGCCCATTTTATGTTATTCGTTGCGGTATTGGCCAAAAAAGCGGTATGTGCCACTGTAGCAAAAAGCAACACATCCATCATATTGATTTTCAACCAGATGGTGAGTAAAATAACCTGTATCCAATAGCGTTTTTCCCCTTTATCGGCTACCAGCAATAGTCCAGTCCACGCAAATAGCACACGTAGTAAGGCATTAAATACGAGTGCATAACCGAGGTTTTGACCAATAGGCAATGGCGTTTGTAAAAAATCCAATGGGCCATGCGGGAAAACGAGGTGGGCCAGCATCATGCGGTCATTTGCCCAAAGGTAGTTGTACAACCACGCGCAAGATCCATCCACAGAAATATCAAATTGTGGATACCATGCAGGGTAAGTGAGGGCTGTAGCGATACAGGCCAATATGAGGTGGCGCATATTCATACGCAAATATTGAAAAAAATGCAGAATCTCAACCGTTTTTTGAGTGTGAATATTTGGATACGCTTATCTTTGTACTCGTTTTCAATATACAAACAAGATCTTATCATATCAAAGTGAATTAATTACAATATTAAATTATGAAAAAAACAAATTTTATCCTCCTCCTTTGGTTGTCATTTTCGGCAACAATCTTGGCTCAAAATCCACATAGCCAATCATTTGACCAAATATTTGAAGAAATGCAGCGCAGTATGCAACGCGGCATTCCTAACCAAAAAACAGATACAATCCAGATTAAACCGGGGCAAAAACAGTATTTCCAAATGAGCCCTGATTCGTCTTCTTATTTTTATTTCAAAGTGGATACTTCCTTTAATGGCGGTAGTTCAATGCAGCAATTTTTCCAATTTGGCAATCCATTTGGTGATGATCAAATGGGCGGCGGGTTTGGCAATTTCAACGATATATTCCGTCAAATGGAAGAAATGCAACGCCAACTATTTGGACTACCTGCTGATCCTCGCAGCCATCCATCTCCTAACACCGAAAGTACACCCGACGATGGCTTATTACCCGAAGAACGCATCCGACAAAGAGAAGAAGACGAAAAATTGGGTAAAAAACCCACTACTCCGGCCAAAACAACTAAGCCAAAGATCAAAACAACTAGAATATAATCAGGGGAAATGCTTCAGTTGCTTGCTGGAGCATTACAATTCAAATTAGGTATATTTTGCGTCCTGTGCATAGTGCTTTGCGTACATCATAGCTCCGCCGGCCAAACTAATATCTTTAAGTAGCGCACCCATTGCCAATCGCGCTGCTTCTCCTCCAGCCATTGCATTGGGAATATGGAGCATAAATACCATTAAAAGCAAAAAGATGGCCAATAGGGTAGTGGCTAATTTATCCAATTTGCCCAAAAGCATACTTATTGCTGCTGCGATGAGGCCAATCCCCGTAAAATATACCCACAAAACCTTAAATGGTAAATAAGAGGGTACCGAAAGTTGTGCCATCGTTTCGCCTTCTAATAAGTGCAAAAGCCCAAAGAGCGAGAATGGAAGTGCAAAAAACCAACGACCTAAAGATAAAAATGCGTTCATAAATCATGTTGCTTCCCCGAAAAAACAAGAAAATTATATCCTATTTGTACGGATCAGCGGCGAAAGAAACGGCAGTTTTCGGCAATCGACAAAGTTTTTGTAGAAAAAACGATTTCATTGCCTAAATATCCAGTTTCGTATAATCGCTAATTTTTTTTGTATGTACTTCCATGCGGACTAAATCCGCGGTGCGTCCCAACATCGGACTAAATTTTGCATTCCAAACCACTTCCTCCGAAATATACGAACGCCGCGCATGCACCAATTGCTCTGTGGACTCATCTGTGCCTTTCAGCAGTACCAAAACTTCGGCATTGGCTTCCAGTAATTGTGCTTCATTAAGGCCAAATAAGGGACTATCTGCATTGATCGGATGTACAATTGTCCATGACATGGAGAAAAAAGTAATTTTACTGATCTCTAAATCCAACTTAAAAAAACGGCGCGCCACTTCACCTGTATCCTCATCGCGCTGATTAATGGCCAATGTTGCTTCTACTTCAGCCTCAATTAACTCGCTTTTTCGCGGATTAACCATGCGAAACATCAGTGCTGTGGTGTCTAAATAAGGCGAAATAAGCATGTTCTCGCTAAACTTTACCTTAGCAACTGGCCGGCTAAAACGCCCGTACAATAAACCTGAAATCAACGCAAAAAAGAGCAAACCCAAAAAAGACTCTAATGATGCCAAAATACTGGCAGCCAAACCATTCGGGCTGATATGGCCATAACCAACGGTAGTAATGGTTTGAGAACTAAAGAAAAAAGCGTGCATCCAAGCGTCCCAAAATGAATTGGTGGGCATATCGGTCAGTTGACCCATACTAGCCACGCAGTATAATGTAGCAAAAATGGCATTTATTACCCCAAAAACAATAAAAACTAAGGTAAAAAAACGCCGATGAGACATGGTCACCAAATGATAGTAAACATTATCAAAAGGACCGCTCCGATGGCGAATTACATTGAAAGAGCCATCGGGATTGATTAAGCGTCCTTGTGTAGTGATATGACGACCCAAGCCCAATTCACTCTGCCGATGACCTATACGTGGTACAAACTTTGACATATCTTTGTTTTAATCGAATAAATATAAGGAATTAACAAACAATAAAAGTGTTTTTTAGTTGTACTACCAACTATAACAATGCTCAAGGCTATTACTAAACTAGGAGGTTTTTTTATCAAAAAATAAGGCTCTTTCCTGCATTTTTGAGCATTTTATTCTATATAACAATTCAATATTTACGGTTAAAATATGAGACGGCGCGCTATTGTATGGTTTCGGAATGATTTAAGATTGCACGATAATGAGGCGATTACCAATGCACTGCGTATGGCGGATGAAGTCATTCCAGTTTATGTGTTCGACGAACGGATTTTTATGGGCAAAACACGCTTTGGATTTGCCAAAACGGGTAAGTATCGTGCCCAATTTATTTTGGAAAGTATTGAAGACCTAAAACAAAACCTAAAAAAAATTGGCTCGGACCTTGTCGTTAGGATAGGAAAACCAGAACAAGTACTCGCCGAAATGGCTAAGAGTTATCATTGTTCTTGGGTTTTCTGTAATCGAGAGCGCACCAAAGAAGAAGTAGATGTACAAGATGTTTTGGAAAAAAACCTTTGGGAAAGTGGTATTGAGTTGCTGTATGCCAGAGGCAAAATGTTGTACCATACTCAGGATTTGCCAGCACCTATACAACATATACCAGATGTGTTTACTGCTTTCCGAAAGGAAAACGAAAATATTACCCCAATAAGACCCCCTTTGCCAGCCCCAATTCATATGCCTGCTTTGCCAAATGAGGTAGAAGTAGGTAATATCCCTAATCTCATTGATTTTGGACACGAATCGTTTGAGACAAACGCTAATGCAGCATTTACTTTTAAGGGTGGCGAAACGGAGGGCATTAAGCGATTAAATTACTACTTGTGGGAAACAAATGCCGCTGCTAGTTATAAACTCACTAGAAATGGTTTGATTGGCTCCGATTATTCCACTAAGTTCTCAGCATGGCTCGCCGCAGGCTGTCTTTCGCCCAAGTATATCTATGCAGAACTTAAACGTTATGAAAAAGAACGTATCAGCAATGAAAGCACCTATTGGATCTTTTTTGAGTTGCTTTGGCGCGACTTTTTCCGATTAATGGGCAAAAAACACGGTAATCGTATTTTCTTAAAAGGTGGTACGCACAATAAATCGCTAAAGCAACTGCGCAATAATCAAGAAATGTTTGCGGTATGGGCAGAGGGCCGTACTGGCGTGCCATTTATTGATGCCAATATGCGCGAACTCGCAGAAACTGGTTTTATGAGCAACCGAGGCCGCCAAAATGTGGCTTCTTTCTTAGTGCGCGACCTAAAGGTAAATTGGCAGATGGGCGCAGAGTATTTTGAAAGTCAACTGTTAGATTACGATCCTTGCAGCAATTGGTGCAACTGGAATTATGTAGCAGGTGTGGGCAGTGACCCACGCGAAGATCGCTATTTTAATATCCTGACCCAAGCAAAAAATTACGATATCAACGGTGATTTTGTCCGCATCTGGTGCCCTGAATTAAAGGATGTTCCTAAAGAGTTTATTCATCGGCCTGATTTACTTACTACAGCACAAAAACAGGCGTATAATACGGGACAATACCCAAAGGCTGTGGTGAAAATTGATAAATGGGCAGGTTAGATATAAGGTATAAAATATAAAAAGCGATTTAGTCCTGTAATATTGGTCTAAATCGCTTTTTTAATAAATATGCTATTGCTCAGTGTTAACTAGTTACCTATACGAGATTTTATAAATCCTTCTGCTCGTTTCTTTTCTAGCGCACCATGAGTTGATTGCTTATTGATCTGTTGTAGGTTTTTCTGCTTTTTCTGCTGCTGCTTTTGCCTGTTTAACTTCGCGGGCTTTTGCTAATCCTGCTATACGTTTCTTATTTGCAGCATCATTATTTGTGCTTTCTTTTTTTACTTTTGCGGGTGGTGCTAATTGGGCCTCGGCTTCAGCAATGGCTTCCCGCCGAGCGGCTTCTATTCTTGCCCGTGTTTCCTCCCTTGATGTGGAGACTACCTTATCTTTATTTGCGGCCACTTTAGGGTTTTCGGATGTAGGGCGGCCTATTTTTTTAACGGGAGATTTGGCAATGACTTTTTGAGTTTCAACGATATTGGCAGGGCGTAGGGGGACTTCTAGCTGCGTTGCTGGAGTTACCTTTTCCTTGTTTGATGCTACCTTAGGTGTTGCAGATTTAGGGCGACCTGCTTTTTTAGCAAGCACTTCTTCTGTCGCTTTGGCAGTTGCCTTCGCCGCTGCTTTTTCAAATTTTTGTTCTGCCTTACTTGGAGGTACTTCCAATTTGCCAGAACTTACCAATCGTATATGTCCTAGGTGATGGTCTGTATGCCAAGCATATAATGCGATGGCTTCGGGTAATAGGACGACGCGGTTCATAGCCGGATGGAAATAACCTTTTTCAAGATCCAACTCTGATAACGATTCCAAGAAATCAATCCATTTAGAATGTAGCACTTTTAGTAATTGCACAGATGGCTTTACTGGTGCTGCTTTCCCCGACTCCAGTTCGGCCCAAGCCTGTTCGTCATAAGGTTTAATGATAGGATTTTTTTCGGTTACGGCCATTTTCATCCGAATATAGGCATTAACATGGCTATCGGAAAGGTGGTGAATGACCTGGCGGACTGTCCAGCCTCCCGATCGGTATGGTGTATCTAATTGGGTTTTAGTAATTTTTTTTAGAATTTTTTTCAATTCCTTTGGAAGACTGGCAATGACCATTATGTTTCTTTTGGTTTCATTGATGGTATAATTTTTCCCATATTCAAACTTGCCTATTGGGTAACGGCGACTTTCCTGCTTGTCCATTGTACGCTTATTTTCCATACAATTAAATTATTGTACGTTGTGTGAATAAATAATTTTTTGTTGATATTGTTTTTTATTGATTAAGGGTGTTCTTAGTATTTGAACGTAGTAGCAAATATTAAACGCGGCAAATGTAAAATACTCCTTGTTTATTTTGATAACGTAGGGCAATAAAAATAAAGTATGGATTGTTTTTAACTTTCAAAATTATTCTTGTTTTGATTTTAATAGTACAGCATCAAAACCCAATTCTGTAAGTTTTTCAGAACTCAGTTCCTCTAAACTTATGATTTCCAGTACATTACCATCTTTATTGCGTACGCTAACAATCACTTTTTCAGACAAATCTGCTTTTTGTTGTTCTTTTTCTGCTTTTTGTTGCAAACTGGTAGCATTGGTCTGTGCTTCTGCTAGTTTTGCCATAGCAAGGTGTTCTCGTTCGGTGGCTTCCTTAATTTGTTTTTGAAGGCCTGCATTTTGTTCTGTGCTTTCACCTAATAACAAACGCAATTCCTCTATTTTGGTTTTCACTACTGCAAGGTCATTTTCTCTTGCATTTTTTTCTTCTTCGGCCTTTATGGCGGCCATATGTGCGGTTTCGGCGCGCTCGCGGGAGGCCAATTCTTGGTTGATTTGTAATTTTTCACAATTTTGTAGTGCTAATAGTTTTTCCAAACTTACCAAATCCACAGACACGATATAATCAAGCCTGAATTGGTCTGTACTGCTATACACTTCGCCATTTGCACTAAATGCAATACCATTTACGGCAATCGCGGTGTCCGTTTTCCTAAAGGCACGGGTATAAACAGTAGTCAATTTGGCCGAACGCACATAATATGTTTTCTTTTTAACCAAATCATTTACCTTTTGCGAAGCAGTGCAAATATCTAAATACGGAATATAGTCTTCGGGCAAAAAAGCGACACCTATATCTGTTATGACCACCTCATATACGGCATCTCGTTCCACTTTGGTCGATGCAATGGCATAAGCACCATTGTGCTTGAATTTGGAATCTATTTTTGCATTAAAAATTACGTCGGCTGTGGAAGTGGTTACAACCGGGGGTTTTCCCTCTTTTACAAAACGGGTCAATACAGAGGTTTTATTCCCTTCTATAATAATCATAGATCCAACCAATTGATCTATATTATTGACAAAACCCGCTAATCCTTTAATAAAAGTGCGACTTTTATAAGAATCGGGCAGATCAAAGCCTAAGGTAACTGGGTTTAATGAGATTTTTTTTGAGCGTTGAGCCGTTGCAGTAGCAGTAAGGATTAGGGTGCTTATTAGAATAACGAATAGTCGCATTAGCGTGTTATTGGTAAATAATTTAAAATTGAAAAAGGAGACAATTTCAAACGGATAATAGGGTTTTTTATTTTATTTCACTAGTATTCCTAATCATCCTGCATGGCGGTACCCATCCAAATTGCCATTCCAATTAATGCTATCAATCCTCCTGGAAACAACAACGCCATGCTACCGACCGTCATTATTGCACCACCATAAATCCGCCGCCGCCCAGGTGCCCAAGCATTGTATTTGTGGAACGTTAATACCGCCAACCACGCCTCATAAGTTGCAATCACATACAGGACTAGTGGCCACCAATGTGGATGCCATATGATGAGGTACAACCCACTAGGTATTAGCCAAAAATACATCAATATTGCGTTCTTTCGCCAGTGCCTAATAGCCGCTTTGCGCGAAATGGGTCGCATACTATATGGCTCTAAATGCTCGAAGCCGCCACCCAATACCATCGCTACCAGCACCGTAGAAGCAATGTAAAAGGCAGGATGGAAAAAGCAAACCACAAGCAATGGAATAGCAATAATAAAAACGAACCATTGTGAGCGCAGCATGGTTTTCCATTCGTAAGCATCTACCGGAACCCAATTAAACATGCCTGTTGTCCGATTCAATTGTCGCCGATACAACAAACCAGCAGGTAAAAACACCCAAGCCAAACCCGTAAAAGCCGCAAGGGCATTTAAGTAGTTCTGAGCCAGTAAAGGAATAACGCTTAATATACCGCATATTCCCAGATAATCAGCAACGCAATATTGCCAATATGGCAAATGTCCCTGCTGCAAAAAAGTGGTATCACTGCGGAAAAGATGCAAAATGCCAATAATTACACCGGAAATAGCCGCTGAAGTCCATAAACCTGTGGCACTCAAAGTATTCACCCCATTGAGCCACATGGGCATAGTTATAATGGCCAATACCGCCAAAATACCCCATCCGGCGGCGCGTAATAGCCGGAATAATTGTAATCCCCTAAATCGAAGCCAGTAAATCATATTTACCCGCAAAAGTAATCTAATTAAATAAATTATGAAAAATAGGGCGTTTTTAATATCCGCTTAACAAAAAGTGCTACTTTTGCGGGATTAGTTTCCCCTCAAGTTCCATTTTAATCATATTATATAGTGAAAAACATAACGCTGACCACCGCGGTTGCGTCGAAAACCGACGATCACCTCATCATTATAGCGGATGCAGACCATATTGAGCAAATTGCTGCGCACCTCCAATCCAGTGAAATGGATTTTTTACGTACAGCATATGCCAAAGAAGTGCGCTCTTTTTTCTTCGCCAAGCCTTCGGGTTGTGTATTTGTGCGAATACTCAAAACCGATAAGGATGCGAATACCGCTGCAGAAGATGCACGATTGGCTGGTGCCGAGGCACTGAAAGAGGTACTTGCTTACAAACTAGAGCAAGTAACCCTTAAAGAATATGCCAATGCTAGCCGTATACTCTATTTTGCAGAAGGTATGGCCTTGGCTGCTTTCCAATTCTTGAAATACATCGATCAACCAGAAAAGAAAGCGCATGTGCTCAAAACCATCCACGTGGCTGGAGTAGAGGCTGCTCAAATTGCTGAGTTGAATGCCGTAATTGACGGCGTTTGCCACGCACGGCGCTTGGTGAATGAACCATTTTCATTCCTTACTTCACCTCAATTGGCCTTAGAAGCCCAAGAACTAGGCAAAAAACACGGGTTTTCTGTCGAAATAATGGGTAAGGAGAAAATTGAGGCCTTAAAAATGGGTGGTTTGTTGGCCGTCAATAAGGCGAGTAAAGTACCACCTTGCTTTATTGTATTGGAATGGATACCTATCGATCCCCGCAACGACCAACCAGTTGTATTGGTAGGCAAAGGCGTGGTTTATGATACTGGTGGTTATAGTATTAAGCCAAGCGAGGGCATGGAGTATATGAAATGCGATATGGGCGGCGCGGCAGCAGTATTAGGCACGTTTGTGGCCGCAGCACAAAATAAAATGCCCGTACACCTTGTTGGACTTATTCCCGTAACGGATAATTTAGTCAGTGCAGATGCTATTGTGCCAGGTGATATTATCCGTATGGCCTCTGGTACTACAGTTGAAGTGATGAACACCGATGCTGAAGGCCGATTAATACTTGCCGATGCGCTGCATTATGCAAAAAAATATAAACCTGAATTGGTCATTGATTTCGCTACCTTAACTGGTGCAGCGGTGCGTTCATTTGGTAGCCAAGCCATCTGTTATATGGGCACAGCAAGCACCCAAATAAAACAAACACTCGAAAGTAGCGGTTTCAGGACTTATGAACGATTGGTAGAAGTACCCCTTTGGCGCGAATATGGAGAAGATCTGAAAAGTCATACAGCAGATATGCGCAATGTAGGTGGTCCCATCGCCGGAGCTATTACTGCGGGTAAGTTTTTGGAGCATTTTACAGAGGGATACCCTTGGCTGCACCTCGATATAGCAGGAACAGCATTCCTCAAAACTCCATCTGGGTATAAAACAAAAGAAGGTACTGGGGCTGGTGTACGCCTCACCTATGATTTTTTAAAACAACAATATCTTAAGTAAAACTGCATGAGCAATATAATAATAGGTATAACTTGTGGCGATGTAAATGGTATAGGATTGGAGGTCGTCATCAAAGCCATCGCTATACAAAAGGCAGGTGCGCGTTATAGAACAGTACTCTATGGCAACACAAAAGTAGCCGCGTACCATAAAAATATTATTTCTGAGGAAAATATCCAGTTCTTTACCATCAATGCTCCAGAAGAGGCAGTGGCAGGTAGAATAAATGTCATTAACTGTTGGAACGATAATATCAATATTACCCTCGGCAAACCCACCGATGTCAGTGGCGAATGTGCCAAATTGGCTTTGGAAAGGGCTGTGAAGGATTTCAAATCCGGTGCCATCGATGCTTTGGTTACTGCGCCGATAAATAAAGCAGCCATGCAAATGGCTAAATTCCCTTTTATTGGGCATACCGAATACATCACTAGCGAAATGGGAGCGAAAGACTCCCTTATGCTTATGGTGAGTGATAATTTAAGGGTAGGGGTGGTGACCAATCACTTGGCGATCAAAGATGTGGCCGCCGCAGTCACCCGCGATAAAATTCTTCGGAAAATTCAAATACTGAATGAAACACTCAAGGTGGATTTCGGTATTGATAAACCGTTGATCGCTGTATTAGGACTGAACCCACATGCAGGCGATGAAGGAGCAATTGGTAAAGAAGACGAAAATATTGTTCGACCAGCCATTGAAGACGCAAAAAACAAGGGTGTACTCGCCTTTGGCCCTTATCCGGCGGATGGTTTCTTCGGTTCTGGTCAGTTTACTAAATTTGATGGCATTTTGGCGATGTACCACGATCAAGGGCTGGTACCCTTCAAAGTCCTTTCTTTTGGAGAAGGTGTAAACTATACAGCCGGTTTAGCATCGGTACGGACATCGCCCGACCATGGTACAGCGTATGATATTGCAGGTAAAGGCGAAGCAGAAACTTCTTCGTTTATCCGTGCCCTATATTTGGCTGCCGATATTGTGAAAAATCGCAACGAGTACCTCGATATGCGCTCTAATTCACTAGAACGCCGCAAACATAAAACGCTTACAGACGAAACAGGAGCAGATGAAGAAATTGTAACTGTTATTCCAGAGTAACTCGTAAGGGTAACATTTAGGAACTTACATCACTGGGAAGTCCTAAAATTTTAGAAAAATTAGACTTATCTTTTATCACCAAATATTTTATGAGCCATATTTTAGGCATTGATGTAGGTGCGTCCGGTATTAAGGGCGCAATCGTAGATTTAGAAAAAGGAAAACTATCGGGGGAGCGCTTCCGCGTTCCTACACCTCAACCCGCAACGCCCGAAGCAATGGCAGAAGCATTTGCCCAAGTGGTGCGCTTTTTTGACTATTCAGGCCCGGTAGGTTGTGGTTTTCCAAGTATTGTTAAAAATGGCGTCTGTTTATCGGCGGCCAATATTGACCAGGCTTGGATCGGTACCAATATTGAAGAGGTTTTTGGTAAGGCAAGCGGCTGTAAAGTATTTGCCACCAATGACGCTGATGCAGCAGGTATTGCTGAAATGCGTCAAGGGGTTGGGAAAGGAGAAGACGGACTTGTTTTTCTTATTACAATTGGTTCTGGTTTGGGATCTGCTTTGTTTTATAAAGGTATGCTCGTCCCTAATACAGAATTGGGGCATTTACTTTGGAAAAACAACAAGGTCGCGGAACAATGGTGCTCTTCCGGCGCACGTGAGCGACTCAAGATTGGGCGAAAAGAATGGGCGCGCCGATTTAATGAATACCTGCACCATTTAGAACGCCTTTTTTCACCCGATTTATTTATCCTTGGTGGGGGCGAAAGTAAGTTTTTTGACCAGTATCAACAGTTGTTTGATATTAACGCAAGAATTGTACCTGCAAAATTATTAAATAACGCAGGGATTATTGGAGCAGCAGCGTATGCCGCAGAACAATAATAAGGACTTGTGTTATCCTATTTAAACCATTGATTTACAGTAACTGAGCGTAAAATGTGGGTTTATCCACATCAACGATATTCAAAACGATCACAAAACGAATATAATTATTACTATTTTATGCGTCAAATTTTAGTTCTAATGCTCGCCCTAGCGCTTTATACACAATGCGCTCAAAATACGCCAGCCCCAAGTACATCGGATGCTCCGGGCAAACTTTTGCGCCACGCTGTACTGTTCAAATTTAAAGATAGCAGTGCCGTAGCCGATATAAAAACCGTAGAAAAGGCATTCCAAGCACTTCCTGCGCAGATCAAAGAAATAAAGGCATTTGAATGGGGGACTAATAATAGCCCCGAAAACCTCAACCAAGGGTTTACACATTGCTTTTTTGTGAGTTTTGCCAGTGAGGCCGACCGTGCAGTATATTTACCACACCCTGCTCACTTAGCATTTGTAGAAGTGCTAAAACCACATTTAGATAAGGTATTGGTATTGGATTATTGGGCAGAAAAATAGTTTTTTTGCCTAAAACAAGCAGATTCTATAATAATTTTCAATAATTCGTTCGATTTGACTGATCTTCGTTGCCTTAACGAATATCAATAAAATTTGAACAATTATGAAACTACTTATTCTAAACACCTTTTTTCTGCTTTTTTTCCACGCCACTCTGACTGCCCAATCCACTCAAAAAGAACATTATATCGGTGCTTTTTACATGACCGATACCCGCTCTACCCCCGATGGTGGCTGTTTTGTGGCGGGGCTTTCCGATGGTGATAGCATTCATGTCCGTCGATTGAATGCCAATTTGGAGCCCATCTTTAGTACCACGTTTTCTGTAGCCAATTCAGTCGCTTTTTTGGATCAGGTGGTTGCGGTGCAAGCCATTTTGCTCAAAGATGGATCGGTCGTTGTCGTGTTAAATATTTTTCAATGCGATATTTTTACCAAGTCCCAAATACTCCGCATCGCTCCCGATGGTATTAATATCCTTTGGCATAAAAAACTAGATTATGGCTATCGTGAAATATTTACAGGCTCCGATTCCACTTTTATCGTAAGTGGATACGCCGTTTGGCCGCTTGCGTATGACCTAAATGGCGATGCAGTTTCTTTCGATTTTAACCTGCCGTGGCCAAATGATCGGATTCCATTGAGTAATGACCGTTATCTTACAGCGGTGGATGATCGTGTGTTTATTGCTGACCTGCAGGGGTATCCTATTGGTTTACCTTGGTTTTCACCCGAGCCAATCATTCGTTTGGATACTATACATGGAGGTGGGTTTGTTGCCTTTGGTAAAAGTGATGCTTATATCCTGAGTGAAATGCTCAATTTGATCGAAATACGCCCTATCCCGATTGCATTGCAAGACCTCAAATTGATTACAAGTAAAGAAGGTTTTGTCGCATTGGTGAAGCAAGGTATCTACGAAAATACCATTATTAAAACCTATAACCCCGATTTTCAAGAAATTGCGGCTTATGATCTTGGTAGAAACCTCGTAACAGAGGGCGATTTCTTTGTTGATTATACCAATGTCGATTTGCTCGATGTACATGGCGACCGACTCATTGTGGTGGCCAACCATGCTATACTTGGTTCATCAAATCAGGTATGGCTATTTAGTGATACTACGGGCAACAGTGGCGCATGGTCTTCTACCTTGGATTTGGCCGTAACGGGTATCTCTTTTAGTGGTACACCCACAGGTACTGCTCAAATCAATACTTCACCACCAATTATGAGTACCTTTTATAGTGCCAACTATACCAATGTATATGTGCAAGTAGAAAATAAAGGCATGGATACCATTCAATATTGCAAAATAAGTTATTTTGGAGGTAATTCTTGCTACGATAACCCATTTTGTGAAAGTAATGCAATCAGGGTTACAAAAGAATTTGGTGCTTTAAATCTCGCGCCCAATACATCCATCCTACTTGATTTTGATACGCTTAATGTTTTCTGCTCTACCCAAGATCTGCGTGAAATATGCTTAACCGCCTCCGAAATTAACCACGTCCGCGATAACAAAGATACCAATAATAGATTTTGTGAATATTTTCCCACGCTATATGTGCCAACTAATGAACCAACGTTGCAAAGGACTCGTATAGCCCCCAATCCGGCAACAAATACCGTATCTGTCACTTTCGATAAGGTATTTGAAGGCACAGTAGCAGTGATCAGTCCTTTAGGCACAGCAGTATTCGAGCAACAGGTTAGCGGCGCACAAATCTATCAAATCAACTTACCTGAATTACCTTCTGGTAATTATTTTATCCACTTGCAGGATAATGATGGCAGTAGTAAGGTCGAGCGACTTGCTATTATCCGATAATTGAACGATTATACTTTCAATAGTTCGACACATTGTACAGATCGTTCCTCGTGAATGCAATGTGTCGGATAAAACCCAATACTCTTATTTCCACTCCGTTTTTCTTGGCTTAATGAACATGTAAATTGTGTAACGCATTTTAATTATTCTGTAAGTGCCTAGGAATTAGGAGGGCTTACCTTTGTACTGTTGTGAAAGTTCATCCACAATATAATATTTCATACAATGAAAAATAATTAAGAGTTATAGTAAGGAGTTCAAAATACCATCAAATGGGAGTAAAAAAAGCAAAATCGCTCATAATAATTCAATAAAAAAATCATGGAAAAGAACGTTGTAAAATCGTTGAAAATTAAAACTTCAATCGCTAATTCTTTACAAGCACAACTTAAAATAGCTGTACATAAAGTACTCAGAGAAAATAAATCTGAATTGACAGAGAAAATTCGAAATATAGTAAATAAATCTATTAAAAAAATTGCAAAGAAAACCGATAAGCAAATCAAAAAAACGCTAAAAACGCAATAAATGAACGTTTCTACCACAACTAATCACCGTGCAACAAAATCAAAATTAGGAATACTTGGGGCTTTAACACTTTACTTAGATTTTATCAACCTATTCCTGTCTTTGCTAAGATTGTTTGGCAATACCAGAAACAGTTAATCCCAATACATGAAAATGAAATCAATTCGTGATATACAAAAATCAATTCGGGTGGCTAATAGTCAATTCAAACTATCCGATTTCAGTACCTTAGTAAGTCTAAAATCGTCGAAAGGGAAAAATGACTTAAAAGACAGACTAGACAGAGATATTGAAGAGATTTCTAAACTCCAAAATAGATTATATGCCGAAAACCGCCAGTCCTTACTTATTATCTTTCAAGGAATGGACAGTTCGGGCAAGGACGGAACTATTAAGCATATAATGAAAGGCGTTAACCCGCAAGGCGTTTTAGTCAGCAGTTTCAAACATCCAAGCGTCCTTGAGTTAGAGCATGATTATTTATGGCGGCATTCGGTTAAACTCCCCGAGCATGGTCAAATCGTCATTTTCAACCGTTCTCACTATGAAAATGTGTTGATTTCAAAGGTTCATCCTGAATTAATATTAGCCGAAGGCATAAAAGGCTACGATAAAATATCAAAAATTGACAAGGCGTTTTGGAAATTAAGGTACAATCAGATTAATCAATTTGAAAAAAGTAATATCGAAACAGGTACTCAGGTGCTGAAATTTTTTTTACATATATCTAAAGATGAACAATGCAAACGATTTTTAGACAGGATTAATAATCCAGACAAACACTGGAAATTCTCATCCAATGATATAGAAGAACGCAAATACTGGTCAATATACCAAGAGGCTTATGAACAAGCAATAAAACATACCAGTACAAAAATAGCACCTTGGTTCATTATTCCAGCCGATGATAAAATAGGTGCACATACGCTAATTGGCAGAATTGTTTTAGAAAAGTTAAAAGAAATGAAGCCTACTTTCCCGCCCAAAACAAAGATAGAAGAGGAGTATATGCAAAAAGCAGCGTTGAATTTAGAACTGGAATTAAAACATTGATCTGCCCAAGTTAAAAAACTGGGTATAGACTCAAAATAGAAATCTAAAAATTATCGGTAGATCCATGTTAACAGAAGGGCTATTTAAGCCATTCTATACTATATAGATACTACTTACATAGATACATACACCTGCCCATCTACATCCCACCAAAGCCGCACAGTAGGGTAGTGTACCATAATATTGGCAAAGGCGATGTGAAAGTCCTCCGCGGTGATCACAGTTTCATCTTCAGGTGTTCTATAATAATTTAATAGGCGTAGCAGTACCGATTCAGGGATACGTGTATCCCAAGAGAGGTTGCGCAAAGACAGTTGGTGCGGTGAGTCTTGTAATACAACTAAGTAATATTCCAGTAATCGCGATAAAAACACCCTGTTTTGTTGTGTTTTGGGGTATAGTCGCAGCATCTTTTTTATCATTAAAAACTTTTTTTAAAAAAAATATAAATTTCCTTGGTGGTTCGGGAACTATATAGTTACCTTTGCAGCCGCTTTGGAGAAGCATAGTATCGAAATGATATTTGGTTCAATAAGGCAACAAAGTTCTCTAAATTATTTTAATAGGTAATGAATCAGAAAATTCGCATTAAATTACGCTCTTACGACTATAACTTGGTAGACAAATCTACTGAAAAAATCGTAAAAACAGTACGTGCGAGTGGGGCCATGGTCACAGGACCGATTCCGCTGCCAACCGAGAAAGAAGTATTCACAGTTTTGCGCTCTCCGCACGTGAATAAGAAAGCTCGCGAGCAGTTCCAGTTGCGCACCCACAAGCGCTTGATCGAAATCTACACGCCCACCCAAAAAACGGTGGACGCGCTCTCCAAGTTGGAACTGCCGAGCGGCGTTGATATCCAAGTCAAGTTGACTTAATCGCAAAGATACGCAAATTTATTTTCTGAATTAAGATTGGTGTTTCCGGTATTTGTCAAAGTGTTTTGATTATGTATTTTTCAAAATAACTGATGTCACCGAAAGCGTTTCCGGAGTGTCGGAAAGTCGCTTTTTGTGTGTCTAAGCAAATCCTAAACGCGTTTCGCTCAGAAAAGCCGTATAAAAGTCTTGCAATTTTATCACGGTTCATTTATTCGCAAACAATCGTTAACTAAATATATTAAACGACAGTGAACGGTCTGATTGGTAAAAAAATCGGTATGACTAGCGTCTATGATAGCACAGGTAGAAATATCGCCTGTACGGTAATTGAAGTTGGTCCATGTGTTGTGACACAAGTCCTCACTAAAGAACACGATGGGTACTCCGCGCTACAATTAGCATATGGAGATCGCAAAGTGAAAAACACTCCAGCCGGCCTTATTGGCCACTTTGACAAGGCTGGTACCACACCTAAAGCGGAAGTACTTGAGTTCCGCGATATGTCTATTTCTAAGTCACTCGGCGACGAAATCACAGTAAGTGAAATTTTCGAAGAAGGTGACAAAGTAAACGTACTAGGCACATCAAAAGGTAAAGGTTTCCAAGGTGTTGTACGCCGCCACGGTTTCGGTGGTGTAATGCAACAAACACACGGTCAGCACAACCGTCTTCGTGCTCCAGGTTCGCTTGGTAACTCATCTTTCGCTGCTAAAGTAATGAAAGGAATGAGGATGGGTGGACAAATGGGTAATGTAAACGTGAAAGTTCGTCGCCTTAAAGTGGTGAAAATTTTCGCAGAACAAAATCTAATTCTAATCAAAGGCGCGGTTCCTGGTCATAAAGGTGCTGTTGTCGTGATCGAAAAATAATTCATATTTTACAGACAATGAAACTCACGGTATATAACATACAAGGTCAAGACACAGGCCGCACGGTTGAACTTCCGTCAAATGTGTTCGGGATTGAGCCGCATGAGCACAGTGTGTGGCTAGATGTGAAACGTTTTCTGAACGCACAACGTCAAGGTACCCACAAATCAAAGGAGCGCCGCGAAATGAGTGGTTCTACTCGTAAGTTGCACCGCCAAAAGGGAACAGGTGGATCACGTAAAGGTGACATCAATAACCCATTGTACCGCGGTGGTGGCCGTGTATTCGGTCCACGCCCTCGCAACTACGATATAAAAGTGAATGCTAAAGTGAAATTGCTTGCTCGTCGTAGCGCACTTTCTGCTAAAGCACAAGCAGGTAGCATTATGATCGTTGAAGATTTCACGTTCGATGCACCAAAAACAAAAGCGTTTCTTCAAATACTTGCAGCGTTGCAAGTAGCAGATAAAAAGCCACTCACTGTTACACCAGAATACGATAAAATGCTTTATCTATCTGCACGTAATATCGAAAGGTCTTCTATCGCACCAGCATCTGACCTGAATACTTATCAGATCATGAACGCAGGAACGATTGTAATTGCAGAAAGCGCAATTGCTAAAATCACCGAATCTTGCTCATAAATATCAAACTGAGGTAAATTAAAGTATCATGGTTAAGCAAATTCTGATCAAACCGGTTATTACCGAGAAATCAACAAAATTGTCCGATAAACAAAACACTTATGCGTTTATCGTTGCTAAATCGGCCAATAAAATTGAAATCCGTAAAGCCGTAGAAAATATGTTCAACGTGAGCGTAACTAGCGTTAATACCGCTATTATGCCGGGTAAACCAAAATCACGTAGTACTAAAACTACCATTGTGCGCGGTACAAAATCGTCTTATAAAAAAGCGTTCGTAACCCTCACTCAAGGTGAAACTATTAATATCTTCGGCAATACAGAAGAATAATTGATAAATTATTAATAATGGCAGTCAAGAAATTCAATCCCATTTCCCCCGGTTCACGCTTTCGAGTAGCGATCGACCGTTCGGATTTGACTAAAGGCGTATCGCCGGAAAGGTCATTGCTCTCCCCAATGAAGAGCACTGGCGGTCGTAACTCCGATGGACGCCGTACGATGCGCAACCGCGGTGGTGGACACAAACGCCGCTACCGTATTATCGACTTCAAACGCGATAAAGAGGGTGTAGCAACGGTTGACAGTATTCAATACGATCCAAATCGTAGTGCTTTTATCGCATTGCTGAATTATGCAGACGGTGAAAAGACCTATATAATCGCACCAAAAGGCCTTAAAGCCGGTGACCAAGTAGAATCAGGTAAAGGTGTTGCACCAGAAACTGGTAACTGCATGTACCTTTCTGAGGTGCCACTAGGTGCTTTTATTCATAATATCGAATTGCGCCCAGGCGGCGGTGGTACTCTTGCACGTAGTGCTGGTAACTCCGGCCAATTGATGGGCCGTGAGGATCGCTACGCAGTAGTGAAAATGCCTTCCGGTGAGGTGCGTCGTATCTTGGCTACTTGCCGTGCCACTATTGGTATCGTAGGTAACTCTGACCACAACCTCGAAATTATGGGTAAAGCGGGTCGTAACCGTTGGAAAGGCTGGCGCCCACGTACGCGTCCAGTTGTGATGAACCCAGTCGATCACCCAATGGGTGGTGGTGAGGGTCGCGCATCCGGTGGTCACCCACGTAGCCGTAAAGGTATTCCTTCTAAGGGCTTGAAAACACGTAGCCGCACAAAGGCGTCTAATGCGTTGATCGTAAGCCGTAAGAAGAAATCATAATTCAATAATTTTTATTTTCACTAATAACTGGGTAACAAAATATGCCTCGTTCGCTGAAGAAAGGCCCTTATGTCCATCACTCGTTGTTGGCTAAAGTGGAAAAAGCAAAACAAAATACCCGCAAACAGGTGATTAAAACCTGGAGCCGTGCATCAATGATCATCCCTGACATGGTTGGTGAGACTATTGCAGTGCACAATGGTAAAACATTCGTACCTGTTTTCGTTACTGAAAACATGGTGGGTCACAAATTGGGTGAATTTTCTCCAACCCGCAATTTCCGCGGTCACGGGGGCAATAAAAAATAAACATGGAAGCTGTAGCAAAACTTAATAACTGTCCCATGTCTCCACGCAAAATGCGTTTGGTAGTGGACAATATTCGCGGTAAACGTGTAGAAGATGCCCTCAGCATTCTCAAGTACACGAACAAAGAGGCCGCAGTGTGGTTGGAAAAACTCCTCCTCTCTGCGATCAACAACTGGCAACAGAAAGCAGATACGGATAGCTCCGACGATTATGAACTCTATGTGAAAACCGCAATGGTTGATCCGGGAGGCATTATCTACCGCTTCCTTCCTGCTCCTCAGGGCCGTGCGTACCGTGTACGCAAACGTCGCAATCACGTGACGCTTGTTGTGGCTAATAAAGTTGCACTCGACACTGAAGCATAATTCTGTTCATCGCTCACTAAACAAATCGCTCAAACGCTCAACATAATGGGTCAAAAAGCAAATCCAATAGGTAACCGTTTAGGTATCATCCGTGGTTGGGACTCTAACTGGTTCGCCGATAAAGACTACGGTCTCAAAGTGGTAGAAGACGAAAAAATTCGCTCTTACCTCCGTACTCGTAAGCCAAAAACAGCTAATAACGATCCTCGTGATCGTAACAAGCCTGTACAAAACGGCATCAGCCGTGTGGTAATCGAGCGCACGATGAAGCGGGTAACCGTTACTATCCACACTAGCCGGCCTGGTATCATTATCGGTAAAGGTGGCCAAGAGGTGGACATGATCAAAGAAGAATTGAAAGTATTGACCGGTAAGGACGTACAAATCAATATCTTCGAGATTCGCAAGCCAGAATTGGATGCCACAGTAGTGGGTGACCAAATCGCTAAGCAAATCGAAGGTCGTGCTAATTATCGCCGTACCATTAAGGCTGCTATTCAAGCAACCATTCGTGCCGGTGGTGAAGGTATTAAAGTTCGTGTTGGTGGTCGTTTGGCTGGTGCCGAGATCGCTCGTACTGAAGAATACAAAGAAGGACGTACGCCATTGCATACTTTCCGTGCCGATATTGATTACGCCAACGTAGAAGCGTTGACTGTTTATGGAAAAATCGGTATCAAAGTATGGATATTCAAAGGAGAAGTACTTCAAAAACGTGAATTGACTCCATTTGCAGCAGCAGAGGGCACCGGTGGTGACCGCGGTAATAGCGGTGGTGGCAATGATCGTCGCGGTGGCGGCGGAGATCGTCGCGGTGGTGGCGGTGGAGATCGTCGCGGTGGCGGCGGTGGAGATCGTCGCGGTGGCGGCGGTGGCGGAGATCGTCGCAGTAGCGGTGGTGGCGGAGATCGTCGCACTGGTGGTGGCGGCGGAGAACGCCGTGCTGGCGGTGGTGGCGGAGAACGTCGCCCCGGCGGTGGTGATCGCTCTTAAAGATTACCAAATTATTAACGGTATAAATGTTGTTTGCATTTTGATAATTTTGCAACTCATTGTATCTTTGCAGCCCTCTTGCACAAAGCAATGGCTGTTGCTTATCTAAGTAATTGATTGACAGGTATTTAACTACTATAAACGATGTTACAGCCAAGACGTACGAAATATCGTAAGATGCATAAAGGCCGCAATACAGGCCTTGCATACAAAGGAAGCACTATCTCTTTCGGCAGTTTTGCCTTAAAAGCGTTGGACTTCAGCCGTATCACGAGCCGCCAAATTGAGTCTGCTCGTATCGCACTTACGCGTAATATGAAACGCGAAGGTAAAGTTTGGATTCGTATCTTTCCAGACAAACCCATTACATCTAAACCTGCAGAGGTTCGTATGGGTAAAGGTAAAGGTGCCGTAGATCACTACGTTGCATTAGTACAACCAGGTCGTATCCTTTTCGAAATTGAAGGGGTTAGCGAAGAGGTTGCTTACGAATCGCTCCGTTTGGCTGCTCAAAAATTGCCTATTCTTTGTAAGGCAGTAACGCGCCACGACTACGAAGTATAAAATAAATTTTCGGTGTATTTAACCACACCGGTATTAAACTCAACTATAGCAATGGCTAAGGAAAAATTGGAACTTGCTGGCGTAAGCGTAGAAGACTTACACGCACAACTTGGCTCACTTTCAAGTGAGTTGAACACCATGAAGTTCGATCATGCTGTTAAAGGATTGGGCAACCCAATGGAATTGCGCTATATGCGCCGTGACATTGCACGCATAAACACCGAGATCCGTAAACACGAACTCGCATCTATGTCTGCTGAAAGCCTTGAAATGCGTTCAAAAATTCGCGCGCGTCGCCGCCGCCAAAAATAAATTATTCAACAATGGAAGTACGTAACCTTCGCAAGCAGAAAACAGGTGTTGTCGTGTCTGATAAAATGGACAAAACAATAGCCGTGATGGTGGAACGCCGTCTAATGCACCCGATTTACGGCAAGTTCGTAAAGCGCTCTAAGAAATTCTTCGCACATGACGAAGAGAATACCTGCAAGGTAGGCGATAAAGTGCGCATTATGGAAACACGTCCGCTCAGCAAAAATAAATGCTGGCGTCTGATTGAAGTCCTTGAACGCGCTAAATAAACATTTTAAAAATAAACAGTCATGATTCAGCAAGAATCTCGATTAAATGTAGCCGATAATTCCGGCGCCAAAGAAGTGCTCTGCATTCGTGTATTGGGCAGCACGCGCCAGCGTTACGCCTCTGTAGGCGACAAAATCGTGGTGACCGTTAAAGACGCGTCTCCAGGTGGTGTGAAAAAAGGTATCGTTTCTAAAGCGGTAATCGTGCGGACAAAGAAAGAAGTGCGCCGTCGTGATGGATCTTATATCCGTTTCGATGACAATGCAGTCGTTCTTTTAAATGCATCTGACGAACCACGTGGATCACGTATCTTCGGCCCAGTTGCCCGCGAATTGCGCGACAAAGACTATATGCGTATCGTCTCTCTAGCGCCTGAAGTACTCTAATATTAAAGGCAATAACTGCTTTAACATCAGCAAGTTTTTATAATGGCCACTTTACAAAAAGTAAAACGCTTCAAGTTGAAGCAAAATATCAAAACCGGAGATACTGTTCTAGTACTCGCTGGTGATGACAAGGGCAAAACAGGCTCTGTGCTTTCGATTCAGCTCGATAAGCAACGCGCTATCGTTGAAGGTATCAATATCGTGAAAAAACACGTGAAAGGCACTCAGGAAGTAGAAGGAGGTATCCAAGAGATGCCGGCAACCATCCACTTGTCTAATCTTTCCCTTATTGATCCTAAAACGGGAGAAGCATCTCGCGTAGGTCGTAAAATTGTGGATGGCAAAAGCGTCCGCGTATCAAAGAAATCAGGAAATATCATCTAGTGATGAAATACGAAGCTCGTCTCAAATCGAAATATAAAAATGAAGTGGTGCCTGCTCTTATGGAGCAGTTCAATTACACTTCTGTTATGCAAGTTCCACGTTTGGAAAAAATTTGCATCAACCAAGGTATCGGTGACGCTACTGGCGACAAGAAATTGATCGATCAAGCCATCGTCGAACTTACAACGATCACAGGTCAAAAAGCTGTTTCTACAAAAGCTAAAACATCTGTGTCTAACTTCAAACTTCGCGAAGGTATGCCAATTGGTGTACGTATAACCCTTCGTGGTGAGCGTATGTATGAATTTTTGGATCGTTTCTTCAATATTTCATTACCGCGTGTTCGTGACTTTCGTGGTGTAAACGACAAATCATTCGATGGTCGTGGCAATTACAGCATGGGTATCACAGAACAAATCATCTACCCCGAAATCGATATCGATAAGGTAAATAAGATTATGGGTATGGATGTATCGTTCATTACTACGGCTAGAACCGACGCAGAAGCGTACGCATTACTCAAATCTATGGGTATGCCTTTCGTAAAGCGTAACGTACAATAATAACGCAAACCACTTAATCGCACATATAAAGCAATGGCAAAGAAATCCATCATCGCCCGCGAACATAAGCGCGCCCGCATGGTTGCAAAATACGCTGATCTCCGCAAGAAATTGAAAGAGGAAGGCGATTACGAAGCGCTAGACAAATTACCGCTTAACTCTAGTCCTGTACGTCAACATAACCGTTGCCAACTTACAGGTCGCCCTAAAGGTTATATGCGTAAATTCGGTATTTGTCGTGTTAAGTTCCGCCAAATGGCACTTGACGGCAAAATTCCTGGAATCACCAAAGCATCCTGGTAATTTAACAGGTTATTGAAACGGATAGAACTGATCTGGTATCACAAGATCAAAGCTATTCAATTTATCATTCAATCAATAAAGAAAAATATAATGCAAGTCACCGATCCGATAGCAGACTTATTGACCCGTATTCGCAACGCACAGTTGGCGGGCCATCGCATCGTGGAGATTCCCGCTTCAAAATTGAAGAAGCGCATCACGGAGATTTTGTTTGAACAAGGCTATATTTTAAAATATACCTTCGATGCAGAAGCTGCTCACAAGCAGGGCCTCATCAAAATCGCGCTCAAATACGACCCAATCACGAAGAAACCGGTCATCCAAAAATTGGCTCGTGTAAGTCGCCCAGGTCTACGTAAGTTCTCTGGCTCTAGCGATATTCCACGTGTTATTAACGGTTTGGGTATCATGATTGTCTCAACTTCAAGAGGCGTTATGACAGATAAGCAAGCCAAAGAACATAACGTAGGTGGCGAATTGTTGTGCTACGTTTACTAATAGGTTGAAAACCACTTTTCAACTCAACATATTTAACATTAATAATAGAGTCAAATTATGTCTCGTATTGGTAAACTTCCGATTGAACTGCCCGCAAAAGTAGAAATATCGGTCGCATCTGATAATATAGTAACGGTTAAAGGCCCAAAAGGCTCACTTTCTCAGAAGGTTGATCCTGATATTACTATGAATGTTGAAGACGGCAAACTTATCGTTGTCCGTCCAACAGACCAAAAGCGCCACCGCGCTATGCACGGCCTTTATCGTGCATTGATCAATAACATGGTTGTTGGTGTTAGCCAAGGCTATACCAAAGAAATGGAAGTCATCGGTGTAGGTTACCGTGTTGAAAATCAAGGTAATTTGCTTACATTGACCATTGGTTACTCTCACCCTGTTATTTTCTCTCTCCCAACCGAAGTGAAATTAACTACGGCGATGGAAAAAGGTTCTCCACCATTGATTCGCTTAGAATCTATTGATAAAGAACTACTTGGTCAGGTTTGTGCTAAGATTCGCGGTTTACGTAAACCAGAGCCTTATAAAGGTAAAGGTATTATATTCAAAGGCGAAATCGTTCGTCGTAAGGCTGGTAAAACAGCTGGTGGCAAGAAATAATCATCATAACTGAAACGCCCCGGTCGGAATCGGGACAAGTTTATATAACATACAATGAAACGTACTAAACAACAGAGTCGTAAGCGGATTCATAACCGGATTCGTAAAAAGATTAAAGGTACAGCCGAGCGCCCACGCCTCACTGTTTATCGCTCCAACAAAACTATTTACTGTCAAGTAATAGATGATGTAACAGCAGTAACATTGGCATCAGCCTCTTCCCTTAATGAGAATGGCCCAGGCATGGAGCAGGCAGTAGCGGTAGGCAAGTTAATCGCCGAACGTGCAATGGCAGCCGGTATCAAAAACGTTGTTTTTGACCGCGGTGGCTACTTGTATCACGGTCGCGTGAAAGCACTCGCTGATAGTGCCCGCGAAGGTGGTCTTCAGTTCTAATTTTACCTCTACCAGCTCAATCAATAATTGAACAATGGCTAAGCAAAATAACGATAAAACAAACGCAGCTCCAACGGATGCTCCTGAGTTTAAGGAGAAATTGGTGGCACTCAATCGCGTTGCTAAAGTAACTAAAGGTGGCCGTACATTCACCTTTGCAGCCGTAGTGGTTGTAGGTGACGGTAAAGGTACAATCGGTCAGGGCTTGGGTAAAGCCCGTGAGGTATCGGAAGCCATCTCTAAAGCGCAGAAAGACGCAGAAAAAAATATGGTGAAAGTGCCAATTATTAATGGTACAATCCCACACGAAGCACACGGTAAGTTCGATGCTGGTCGTGTGTTCATCAAACCTGCTGCACATGGTACTGGCGTTATTGCTGGTGGTGCTATGCGTGCGGTGTTCGAGATGGTAGGTGTGCACGACGTTCTTGCTAAATCACAAGGGTCTTCTAACCCGCATAACGTGGTAAAAGCAACGATTGAAGCACTTAAAAGCCTTCGTGGCCCTGCAGAAGTGGCTCGTCAGCGCGGTATTTCATTAGAAAAACTTTTCAAAGGCTAATACCATGAGCAAAATTAAAATTACTCTCATCAAAAGTCCGATTGACAAGAGCAAACGGCAAAAAGACACGCTTAAATGTCTTGGTTTTCGCAAGATGCACCAAACAGTAGAGCGTGAAGATAACCCGCAAACACAAGGAATGATCCGTGTAGTGGCACATCTTATTCAGGTTCAAGCCTGATTCTAATACTTATTAAAGCACATTATTAAATCTATATACAATAATGGAACTCGGTAAACTCAGCCCAGCAGAAGGTGCTACCAAATCCCGCAAACGTATTGGTCGCGGTCAAGGTTCAGGACGTGGTGGTACTTCTACACGTGGTCACAAAGGCGACAAGTCACGCTCTGGTGCCAAACTTAAGCGTTCTTTCGAAGGTGGTCAAACGCCTATGCAACGTCGCTTGCCGAAACGCGGTTTTAAAAATATTAACCGTGTTGAACACGTACCAGTTAATCTGACCCTTTTAGAAACATTGGTCGTGAAATCTGGTTTAACTACTTTCAGTACACAGTCATTTATTGATTTGGGTATTGCTAAAGTAACTGAAACAGTTAAAATTCTTGGAACTGGCAAACTTACTTCCAAAGTGGAAGTTAACGTTGCAGCCATTTCTGTTTCGGCTCGCACTGCTATTGAATCACTTGGTGGTACTGTAAACATCGCCTAAAATAACTGCTCGGACGTAATGAAATTCTTTACGGTCATTAAAAACATCTGGAGTATTAAAGAACTCCGCGATCGCATCCTTTATACCCTTGCCCTTCTCATGATTTATCGTGTGGGTACTTGGGTTGTATTACCGGGTGTTGTTCCTAAAGCATTAAAAAACTACGGTGGCACCAATAATACTGGTGATCTCTTGGGTTTGGTCAATGCTTTCACTGGTGGTGCATTCGATAATGCCGCGATTTTTGCGCTAGGCGTTATGCCATATATTACCGCTTCGATCATTGTTCAATTGATGGGCTTTGCGGTACCTTATTTCCAAAAACTTCAAACACAAGAAGGAGAAAGTGGACGTAAGAAACTTAACCAAATTACACGTGTATTGACGATTGCAATCGCATTAGTACAATCAGGTGGTTACCTTCAAATGGTACGCAGTATGCCTGGGGCTGTATCTCCAGCCGTTCCAGATGGTTTGTTTTGGTTCTCTAATTTGATCGTTCTTACTTCTGGTACTATCTTTTGTATGTGGTTGGGTGAGCGTATTACAGATAAAGGTATCGGAAACGGTATTTCTATGATTATTCAAGCAGGTATCATTGCACGTTTACCACAAGCATTTGTGTTTGAATTCCAAAATCTTTTTGGTGATAACAAAATTTTCTTGTTTATCCTTGAAATGATAGCTTTCTTCGTCATCGTACTTTTGACTGTTTTAGTGATCCAAGGTGTTAGGCGTATTCCGTTGCAATTTGCTAAACGGATGGTAGGTCGAACAGGAACATCTATGCCACAAACAAGTGCTCGTGATTATTTACCATTGAAAGTAAACTCAGCAGGTGTAATGCCGATCATCTTTGCGCAAGCGTTGATGTTCTTACCAGCCACAGCCATCACTTACTTTAGCGGAACGGGTTCTGCTATGTCGGGTCGTATTAATGCCTTGAATGACATATATTCAGTAGGATATAACATTGCGTTTTTCCTTTTGATTGTTATATTCACGTATGTCTATACTGCCTTGATGATTAATCCAACTAACTATTCGGAGCATTTGAAGCGCAGCAATGCATTCATTCCGGGTGTTAAACCAGGTGAAGCAACTGCGGAATATATCGACAATATTATGACTAGAATTACCTTGCCAGGTGCAATTTTCTTGGGCTTGTTGGGTATTCTACCATCTATCGCTGCAACATTTGGTGTAAATCAACAGTTCGCTTTGTTTTTTGGTGGTACTACGTTGTTGATTATGGTGGGTGTAGCATTGGATACATTGCAAGTTATTGAAAGTTATTTGTTGACTTCAAAATATGATGGTTTGATTAAGTCTGGTCGTATTCAGGGCCGTTCTACTCAAGGTGTCCAAGTGGGTCAACCTCAATAATACATAGATTGCCTTTCGGGGGTATTGATAAAAAGATAAATGGGATATTTTTCAGGTTCATCCGGTAAAAATGTTTTTTATAAAACAAATGAGGAAGTAGAGATCATTCGAACGGCTTGTTTGTTGGTATGTAAAACACTAGCACATGTAGGTTCTATTTTAAAGCCCGGTGTTACGGGTTTGCAGATAGACAAAGCAGCGGAAGAATTTGTTCGAGATCATGGAGCGCGTCCTGCATTTAAGGGATACGGTTCAGAAGATAATCCTTTTCCGGGTACTTTATGTGTATCTTACAATGATATTGTAGTACACGGTATTCCAGGAGATCGTCCATTTTTAGAAACTGATATTGTTTCAGTAGATTGTGGTGTTGAGTTGAACGGTTATTATGGAGATGCTGCTTACACATTTGCAATGAATGATGTAGCACCGGAAACCTTAGAATTGTTAAGAGTGACTTATGCATCATTGTATCAAGGGATTAAAAACGCGGTGGTAGGAAATAGGGTAGAAGATATTTCTTTTGCTGTACAAGACTATACCGAGCGTAAACATAAATATGGCGTAGTGCGCGAATTGGTAGGACATGGATTGGGCAAGTCATTGCATGAAGATCCACAAGTACCTAATTACGGCCGCCGCGGCAAAGGGATGGTCATGAGGGATGGTTTAGTATTGGCTATAGAGCCGATGATTAACCAAAAGACAAAAGACGTTTTTCAAGAGAATGACGGCTGGACTATCAGAACCCGCGACGGAAAGCCTAGTGCGCACTATGAACATAGCGTAGTTGTAAGGAAAGGAAAGGCTGATATACTCTCTAATCATGAATTTATTTTAGATGCAATAAAAAATAATTCAGAAATGCAGATAATATTGCCAAAAAGCTAGACCTTTGCAGCCCGAAATAAAAAAACGGGTATTTTAAGCAAAAATATGCCTAAAGAGGAATTAATCAAACAAGATGGCGTGGTAGATGAAGCGCTTTCCAATGCGAATTTTAAAGTTCGCCTTGAAAACGGTCATGTTATCTTAGCAACCATATCGGGAAAGATGCGCATGCACTATATTCGTATATTGCCAGGCGATAAAGTATCTGTGGAGATGTCTCCATATGACTTATCACGGGGCCGGATCATTTATCGATACAAATAATTTAGTCAAAAATAAATATATAACGATATGAAAGTCAGACCGTCCATTAAAAAGCGTTCTGCTGATTGCAAAATAGTACGTCGTAAAGGTGTTCTTTTCGTAATCAACAAGAAGAACCCTAAGTTTAAGCAACGTCAGGGTTAATCTTTATCTGTCAAACACAACCTAATTTAATTACACAATATGGCACGTATTGCAGGTGTTGATTTGCCGCGTAATAAAAGAGGCTTAATCGGTCTCACGTACATTTACGGTATCGGCCTTTCCACTTCTCGTATTATCCTTGAAAAAGCAGGAATGGACGAGAATACAAAGGTGGAAAACTGGACGGACGAGAATATTAAAGCGATCACGATGATCATCGCTGATGAGTTCAAAACTGAGGGACAATTGCGTTCTGAGGTTCAGATGAGCATTAAGCGTTTGATGGATATCGCATGCTATCGCGGTCTTCGTCATCGTAAAGGTCTGCCGCTTCGCGGTCAACGTACCCGTACCAACGCACGTACTCGTAAGGGTAAGCGTAAAACGGTGGCAAACAAGAAAAAAGCAACTAAGTAAACATCGGTGGCTGGTTTGTTGTATGTTTTTATACAGCAGTCAGTATGCACCGCCTTTTATTAAATAAAATGGCAAAAGGTTCATCAAAAAAAGTTGTAAAGCGCAAAGTAAAAGTAACGCCTGATGGTTTAGCTTTTATCCAAGCCAGCTTTAACAATATTATTATCTCTCTCACCAACAAACAAGGCGAGGTTATTTCATGGGCAAGTGCAGGTAAAGCGGGTTTCCGTGGTTCCAAAAAGAACACACCTTATGCAGCACAGATTGCAGCAAATGACGCTGCAAAAACAGCTTTTGAAGCCGGCATGCGTACTGTAGAGGTCTTTGTAAAAGGCCCAGGTTCTGGTCGTGAGTCAGCGATCCGTGCTCTTGACCAATCTGGTATCAAGGTACAAGTGATTAATGACGTAACTCCAATGCCTCACAACGGTTGCCGCCCTCCCAAGCGTCGTCGCGTTTAATTGCTTGATTGGGAATTTGTTATCCATTTTAAACTAGATCAGTATAGATAATGGCTCGTTATACCGGACCAACTACTAAGAAATCGCGCTCCTTTGGAGAATCGCTTTACGGATATGATAAATATTTTGAAAAGCGCAAATATCCACCAGGACAGCATGGCCAAACGCGGAAGCGTAAGGCTGGCTCTGACTACTCTCGTCAGCTGTCTGAAAAGCAGAAAGCAAAATACACGTATGGTATCCTAGAAAAACAATTCTGGCTTACTTTCGTGAACGCAACTCGTCGTCACGGTGTTACCGGTGAATGGTTGCTTCAATTGCTAGAAGCACGTTTGGACAATACGGTGTACCGTTTGGGTATTTCCCCAACACGCCGTGGTGCTCGTCAGTTGGTTTCTCACCGCCACGTAACCGTTAATGGTAATTTGGTTAATATTCCATCTTATTCCTTGAAACCAGGCGACGTTATTAGCGTTCGCGGTAAGTCTAAAGGTTTGGAAATCGTTACTACACACGTTGGCGGTAAAACAAACGATGTGCGTAAGTTCGGTTGGTTGGAGTGGAATCCTGATAAAATGCAAGGTGTATTCCTCGCTTATCCACAACGCGACCAAATACCTGAGAAAATCAACGAACAGTTGATTGTCGAATTGTACTCTAAATAATAATAGCACTCGATATAGGGGGTTGTGTAAAGCAATTTTCGTCAGAGTAGTTGATTTGTTGAATATCTTGTTCAGTAAACCCACTAAATTTGACGGCTTTACGCAACTCCATTTTCGCGTATATTTCCATATTGAAACCTTTTGACTACAAATCCCGTTTAAAGGAAGTGTATTACGATAGATTCTGCGCTGCATTGTCATTGATTACATCACTTTAATGCCAAATCACACCCTTTTCTAATAAGGAGCTTTCCAATATTTATATGAGTATTCTCAATTTTCAAAAGCCTGATAAAATTCTGCTTCAAAAAGCAACTGACTTCGAAGGCACTTTTGAATTTAAACCGCTCGAGCCTGGCTTTGGTCAGACTGTGGGTAATTCCTTGCGCCGCGTATTACTTTCTTCTTTAGAGGGTTATGCGATCAGCGCAATTCGCATTGGTGGCGTGGATCACGAGTTCGCAACCATCAAAGGTGTAGTAGAAGATGTGGTTGATATCGTGCTTAACCTCAAGCAAGTGCGCTTGAAGGCTGTGGCTAACGATAACGAAACCCCACTTGGCCACACAGAGCGTATCTTTATGACCGTTTATGGTAAGGAAGAGTTTCGCGCGGGCGAAATGGATACTGCCAATAACGTGTTTAAAGTGATGAACCCTGATCTCTTGATCTGCCGTATGGAGCCTTCCGTTACGTTGGAATTGGAGTTCACCATCACTAAAGGTCGTGGTTATGCCCCAGCCGATGAAGGTGCGCCAAAAGATGCTCCAATTGGTGTTATTCCGATTGATGCTATTTATACTCCTATTAAAAACGTAGCTTACAGGGTTGAAAATACCCGTGTAGGTCAGCGTACGGACTATGAAAAACTAACAATTGACGTTAAAACAGATGGTACTATCCATCCTGAAGACGCCATTCGTGAAGCAAGCCGTATCCTTATCCAACACTTGATGTTGATTACCGACGAAAATATCACATTTGATACGCGTCCTAGTCAGGAAGAAAGTGTAGTGGATGAGCATATCCTACACATGCGCAAATTACTCAAGACTTCATTGGAAGATCTTGATTTGAGCGTACGTGCTTACAACTGCCTCAAGGCTGCGAAGATCAATTCTTTGGCCGAGATGGTGCGTTACGATACACACGAGTTGTTGAAATTCCGCAACTTTGGTAAGAAATCGTTGGTAGAAATTGAAGAGTTGTTACAAGATAAAGGTCTTACTTTTGGTATGGATCTTGCCAAGTACAAACTCGACGAAGAATAATATTTTTTTTCACAAGCGTAGTAACTGTGTAGCGTCTATTGGCTGCTCCAGTGCTACCACCTTAAATTAGGTACATTATCATCCATGAGACACGGAGATAAAATCAACAACTTAGGCCGTACTGCAGCGCACCGTCGTGCGATGTTGGCCAACATGACCAATTCTTTAATTGAGCATAAGCGCATCACGACTACATTGGCAAAAGCGAAAGCATTGCGCCGTTATGCAGAACCGTTGCTTACGAAAGCGAAAGATAATTCTACGCATTCTCGTCGTATTGTGTTCGGTTATCTCCAAAGTAAAGAAGCGATCCAAGAACTTTTTGGCCCAATTGCCGAAAAAATTGGAGAACGTCCAGGAGGATATGTTCGTATCATCAAATTGGGTTTCCGTCGTGGTGATGGTGCTGATATGGCGATGATCGAATTGGTAGATTACAACGAAATCTACAATCCAAAAGGAAAAGATGCTGCTAAGAAGAAAACGCGCCGTGGGGGTCGTACCTCTAAAGCCGCTGAAGCTGCCGCCGCTGCACCAAAAGCTGCTAAGGTTGCACCAATAGTTGAAGCCGCTCCGGTGGTGGAAGATGTTGTAGCACCAGTAGAAGAGGAAGTAGTAGCACCAGTTGCAGAAGTAGTAACAGAAGTTGCACCAGAAGTAGTAGCCGAGGCTGCTGCTGAAGAGACTGCACCTGAGGCACCTGCTGCTGAAGAGACTAAGGAAGGCGAAGAAGCGTAAAAAAAAATAACTGCTGAGGACTCTTTTAGGGGTAATCAGCAGTTTTTTTATTGGGGGGATTAGCTCAGCTGGTAGAGCGCTTGCATGGCATGCAAGAGGTCATCGGTTCGAATCCGTTATCCTCCACGATTATTAGATAAAGCCATTGCGTTGATACGTGATGGCTTTTTTGCGTTTGGAGGGGTGTATTTCGGAGGGTTGGGGATCATTCCTGAGAGATAACTGGGGCAATACGATTTTTTTGTGTATCTTCATTTTTGCTTTTAAGAAATCATCCATATTAGGATACAATGGAATTACAATTTCTTCTTTACCTTTGTCAAACATAAAGGGCGGGTTCTGTTTTGTTGATGTCATAATCTTTGAATTTAGCAAGTTTTAGCCTTTTATTCTTTATCATTTAATGGTTATCGATAAACCCATACGAGTTGACTTCAATTGACAGAAGAGGTACTTTGCTCGTTGGTGTTTTATGTTAGCGGAGAAGTTTTGGAGCCTTTCATCTCCTTCGTTTGGATTGTGAGCATTCTTTTAAACTTTTTTTTGAAAGATGGCGGGAGGAAATATTTTTTTGTTCCGAGTGTTCTATCTAACCCGAATATACAATATATAAGTATATGAACACAATTAATTACCATTTTGAACTTGGTCTTTTCCGCCTATGCTATGCTGCTACAGGCTCAGCTTAAATTCGACAGGCTCAGCATAAATCCTTCCCCATTTTTTCGTGAGATAGTACCGCTATCTGCCTTAAAAATGGCTCGTCTAGCCGAAAAATACCTGCGTTTATTTCTGCCAATTAATTATGTCCAAATACTTATTTAGATTTTTTTAAATTATATCATCATGCGAAACGTATTTAATACAGTATTGGTTTTCTATTTAGGGATTTTACTTTCATGTAATTTGAAAGCTCAAGATTCTCTTTTTTTGAAAGAATCTATTCTGAAATGGCAAAATGCCTCGGCTTATACCCTCGAATTAGCAAAGGCAATGTCATCTGAAAACTATGATTTCAGGCCTGTGGAAGATGAGCAAATGTTTTCGGAGCAATTGGGGCATATTGGTGAAAATATGGTCTGGTTGGCTGGAACTTACCTAGGGGATAGGAAGTTTGAACATCCGTTACTTGAAAAAAAGGTAGGTACTCCGGTAGAAACGGTTGAATTGCTGAATGCATCACTCTTGTTTGCACAACATGTTTTGGAGAACCTGTCTCCTGATTCGCTCAATGTAGTATGTGATTTTTTTGCAGGCCCAATGACTAGAAGGCAAATCATTAACCTAATGCATGACCACCACACACATCATCGTGGGCAATTAATCGTCTATCTGAGATTAAAAGGAATTAAACCACCAAAGTATCGAGGATGGTGAAAGCGGTAGGTGTTGTATGCTTTATACCCTTGGTTTATCCCGTTCGAGAATACTTCCAGCAGTTTTTTTTAAAAGAACGCATCACCCTTCCCCAACCACCACTCACCTATACCCAACTATGATAAAAAAATTAATTCTTGCCCTTACCCTATTCACCAGCACCCTAGCTGCCCAAACCTCCATCCAATGGTCGCTTTGGATCGAACAACCCAACCAGCCCGCGCAAGAGGTGATTCAATTCCCGGCTGCGCTGGACAAGCCGTTTACTGCCCAACGAAAGATTAAACAAATTACCGTTGATTGCTCATTGGTGCCGAAGGGCGGTTATACGGTATTTAAAGCAGCAGCAACCCATAACGATGGGGTAGTGGAGGTGTATTTTACTTTGCGGGGGCGTTATCGCGAAGGTGGGGCGTATTGTTTTAATGGCCCAGTGGCTCAAAGTGAAATTTACAGGCAAAGTCCACACGATGTGGATGCTCGGGTGGTGACTACCATTGCCCAACAAGCCATACCGATGGTTGCGGTGCAAACTGCTAGCGGATTTTGGGCCGCATTGAGCGATACGCCTGCTGCGTTTAATAATTTTACCTCTCAAGCATTTGATCCTAAGGAGCGTTTAGTCCAGTTGTGCTCGGGTGATAGCGGAAAAACGCCTGGTATTCAACCCGATACCACTACCGTGCTTCCTTTAGATACGAATGCGCTTGCGGGGCGGAAGTCTGCGCCGGGCAAAGTGCTACCTTATTATCATACTGTCGATCGTAACCATCCGCATACATTTGAGGGGATTATTTTTAGTAGCAATGCCAAACAACTGGAGGGATTGCGCCGCGATGTAAACAAATATACTGCGCTGCATTTTTCCAAAGGCAGATACGATGATTATTTTGGTGGTTTGGCTTTTACAACGGCCTATATGAACTTGCGCGCCAACGAAACAGGTAAAAGTAAATATTGGGTGGTGCCCTCCATAGAAAAATCGAATGCCCAAAATAGCCGCGATGCGTTTTGGATGGCTACGATGTTGCCCGCACCTTACGATGCCGCCTGTATGACCAACGAATTGGATACGGTGCATCGTTATGGTGAAAATCCGTTATTGGCCATTATTTGGGCTTATCGCGTTTTTAAACAGCAAAAAACCATTGATACGGCTAAAGTGCAGGCTTATGTGGACGAAATAGAACGACATAGTAGGAATAATCAATATTATGCGTATGATGAACGGGCTGATTGCCAGGATTTTCAGTATTGGGGCGATGTAGTGGCTTTTGAAATAGATGATGTGATTACGTTTAATCAGGGGCTTTTTGCGTTGGCACTTTATGCCGCTAAAGCAATGGGGCTTCGCATTACTACTGATCCCGATGAGGCGGTATTGAACTATCGTAGCCTATACAACCCTGAATTGGATTTTTATCCGCTGAGCCGCCAAAAAAATACGATACTTGGTCCCGATCCTTTAGTTCCTGATCTTTTGGGTCAAATGTATTTTGGTATTGTAATGCTGGATACGGTTACTGTTCAGCGTCATTTTGATAGAATGGTACAATACGCAAAAACGCCTTACGGCTTCAAAGTGTTGGCCGATGCTGATGGCAGTTACGCATCTACTGATGCCTTCGATGCAAGGGATTTTATTTCCAAAGCCAATCGAGAAAAAATTCCCAATGGGCAATTCCTCAAGGGCGGTTCTTATTTTTTGTTCGATAATCTATTCCTTATAGATGCGTATTTGCACGGCGTACAGAATGCTGAAAAAGAACTTATTGAGCGGGTTTGCCTTGAATTTAAGCGGGGAAAAACGACTTACGAAACGGTGAATTCTAAAACAGGCGAGGTCACAAATCCTAATATGGGCTGGAATGTGGCCATTTATGCCTTTTGGAAACAATTGATGCTGGAAGGTAGGGCTGATGGTAAGTTATTTGATGCGGTGAATAAGGTGGTACGGGATTGAGTACAACAACTTACAGCCGTACACTTTTTCTTTAGCAAAAAAGTAATGGTCACTTGCAAATTTCAAAAAGTTGAAATTTTATGCAAATAGCCTACTTTTTACTTTTTTTAGCGAAAAAAAGTAAACAAAAAACGCTTCGGCTGACGAAAAATGCGGTGCTTTTGCTTCCTCG
>JAYUKX010000103.1:0-91930 GCA_043764095.1 Chitinophagales bacterium | reverse complement strand
TATTAGGATTCATTGAACAACTTATGTCCAAAGTAGATTTGTTGGAAAAGGAACTCCAAGCGTCACGTGATGAGATTAATAAACTAAAAGGAGGCAATGCCCGCCCCCAGTTTACGGGATCCTCTAAGGTGTCCAAAAATATTTCGAGTGGAGGTAAGGAAAAATCTAAAAAAGAGCATAAAAATAAGAATCTGAAGGATAAAACTACTGCGTTAGAATCCGACGAAGTGGTAATAGTAAAGTTTGATAAAAGCCAATTACCGCCAGATGCAGTGTTCAAAGGTTATAAGTCATATAATCAACAAGATATTGAGATTAAGCGATGTAATAAACATTTTCTATTCGAGACGTGGTATTCCCCATCTATTGGTAAAACCTTTAGACCCTCATGGCCTGAAGATAGATTTCCGGGTCATTACGGTTTAGGCGTTCGCAGCCTATTAAGCGTATTTCGTCATTTAGCCGACGTTACAGAGGGTACGCTTCATAAATTGATGAAAGGTTTTGGCATCAAGATAAGTACTGGGACGATCTCTAGTCTACTGAAGGCCGAACATGCTTGGGCAGTAGAGGAACGGCACTCCATATTTAAAGCTGGCTTGGCGAACGATACGCCGAAGCAGATGGATACAACATCTACGAAGCAAAAAGGGTGCAACATGGCAACCCATATCATCACTGATCCTTTTTTTACGGTATTTTACACCACCGCTACCAAGTCTAGGCTGGACTGCTTGAATGTATTGCAGGGTTGTCCCAAGGAAGGGATAAAACTACTTTGGCATGAGGGAATAAAAGAACCATTGTTAAAGGCAAAACTGGGCGCATCCCATCCGGAGAGCCTCGCAAGGCTGATGATGGACAATCCATTACTCACTTTAACGGAATTCGATGCTCTAATGCAACGGGAGGCATCCCAAATATTCAAACGCAAGAAAGTGATGTGTACCATGCGGGAGGAGATGGCACTTGCCTATTACAGATATCAACAAGACTACCCACCTATAAAATTGCTATTGAGTGATGCCGCCGCCGAATACCTAAGAATCGCACTATACCACGCCTTATGCTGGATTCATGATGCACGACACTACAATATATTGTCCCCAAAACTTGCATGGACCGCTAAAAAACTGGAAGATTTCAAAGATAAATATTGGGTATTCTATAGAAAACTCTCAGATTATACCCAAAAAATAAAAGAAGAACAACAACAATGCAAAGAACAACTTGAAAAAGATTTTGATACGCTCTTTGTCGCGGATACTCAATATCCTGATTTGGATAAGGCCATCGAGAGAACAATAGCCACTAAAAAGGAACTCCTCTTGGTGCTAGAGTTCACAGATTTGCCCCTGCATAACAATGAAGCAGAACTCGCTGCTCGAAGAGTTGTACGAAAACGAGATATTTCGCTTCATACTTGGTCTGATTGGGGTACCCAACTCAGGGATGCATTTATGTCAATTATTCAGACCGCAATCCGTCTCAATATATCACCATACCAGTATATCTGCGATCGAATCAGCAGAAATTACCAAATGGATTCTTTGGCCTCAATCATTGCTAAAAGAAACTAATATACCCTCACTTTTTGACCGCATACACAAAAACTCATAATAAATCAATGAAGGAGCATATTCGCAAACTTTTGCAAGAGGCAAAAACTAAGGAAGCATTGGAAATGCTGGTAACATTAGTACCAGCAGCGAGCAATTTATTGACCACTTTCAACGAAGCAAAAAACCGAAACATGCTTGGTATTCTTGGCTATGAAATGTTTTCCCAAAAACAAAACGAAGTCACTTATGCTGCTTTGGAGTTGCTAAAAGAATTAAAGGAGGAGAACGCTGCATCAAATACCAAACAAACTAGCATGTTTGCTATAATTTATAAAGAGGAGGAAAACGCTGCACCAAATACTGTAAGCAATTCAAGTACGCTTGGGAATACAAGTAAAGAAAACAATACAAAAATGGCAAAAAAACTATTTATTTCTTATTCAAAATCGGACAAATCTTATTTGGAAGATTTTAAAGTGCAACTTACTTCACTTAGTCGGCAAAATTTGCTCGAAACATGGGACGATACCAATCTAATTCCTGGACAAGAGTGGGACAGTGCTATCCGAAATGAGTTAAAATCAGCGGATATTATTGTATTGCTAGTTAGTTCTAATTTAATTGCAACAGACTATATTTGGAATATTGAAATGAAAGAAGCGTTGGAGCGACATGAACGCGGAGCGGCGGTAGTTATCCCTGTTATTGTCCGTACTTGTCTTTGGGAAGATGCACCTTTCGGAAAACTAAATGCTTTGCCTGAAAAAGGAAAGCCAATTGATAAGTGGGAAAACAAAGACGAGGCATGGGCACAAGTAGTAAAAAAGATTAAAACTGTTTTGAACTAATGTAGATTTGACTTTTGGTCAGTGCCAATTTTTGGGACTCCATACCATAGAGAGTAGCACACTTTAAGCCATTCCAAAAGATGGCCACCCAATTGTAGATTTCCCCAATCCTGCACAACCTTGGAGCGAAGTAGCACATGGGATTTTGGCCTTTATAAACCCCCTAAAACTGCCGCACCCGAGTAGTAGCAAACAACCGCTTTACACTATATCTTCCACTACCTTTTCCCATCAACATCAATAAACCTCCAATAATCGCAATATCCTTCATAAAAAGGACGCTTTCAATCCGGAACTGATCCTTCGGGGCATTCCAAAAATCATGCACCACCAACGTAACAGGTACCCAATAACACAACAGCAAAATACTGCCTATCATAGTTCGGTAGCCAAAAAGCACCATTAATCCGCCCATAATCAATAAAAAATTGGAAGCATATAAGAGGGTGTGCAGGTTACTTGTAAACCCAAAATCACGCATGGAGTTGATATTCTTATCAAAATACAAGATAGAATCTGTCGCCTCAAATAAAAAAATGGTGGAAAGAAAAATCCGGCCAATTAAGTCAATTATATCCTTCATGTTTTTATTTTTTTAAACTTAAAAGTGCAACGTTTTCAATATGGTGTGTATGCGGGAACATATCAACAGGCCGTACTTTTACGACTTCGTATTTTTCATCCAGCAATTGCACATCGCGGGCTTGTGTAGATGGGTTGCAACTTACATACACAATTTTAGGTGCTGCCAATTCTAACAAAAACTGCACGGCCTTCTCGTGCATGCCCGCACGCGGAGGATCGGTAATGACGACATCTGGTTTGCCATGTTTTTCCGCAAATTCGGGCGAAAGCACTTTGCGTACATCACCCGCATAAAAAATAGCATTATCAATACAGTTCAATGCCCGGTTTTCTTCCGCATCGGCTACCGCTTCGGGTATTTCCTCTATCCCAATCACTTCCTTACACGCCTGTGCCACATACAATGCGATACTACCCGCACCTGTATATAGATCATATACCCGCTCAGAGCCAGTTAAACCCGCAAAATCCACGACAGTATCGTACAAATTTTTGGCTTGAAGTGAATTGGTTTGGAAAAAGGATTTTGGTCCGATTTTATATTTCAAGTTACCCAATTGCTCGATGACATAACCTTTACCGTGCCAAGTGACCATTTCCTGGTCAAAAACCGTATCATTTAGCTTCTGATTTACACAGTAAACCATCGTTGTAATATCGGGGAATTGCGCAAAAATCGCTTTCAGGTAATTTTCAATCGCTTCCTCATCGGGCTGTGCAAAACTAAACAGCAGCATTACCTCTCCCGTTGTACAGGCGCGTACCATCAAATTGCGTAAAAGGCCTTTGTGGTGGCGCGGATCGTAAAATGACAAATCTTGTTCTAAGGCTATTGCTTTGGCTGCGTTCCGAATGGCATTGGTAGGATCAGGTTCCAGCCAACATTTTTGTATATCAACCACTTTGTCAAATGCACCAGCACGATGAAACCCAAGTCCACCACCCGGTACCACACCTGTATGGAGTTCTTCGGTGAGCAACCATCGCTTATTGGAAAAGGTAAATTCAAGTTTGTTGCGGTAATAAGTCGTTTGGGGCGAGCCTAAAATGGGCTGCATTTCGCCAACAGGCACCTTCGCGATACGGCTAAAAGCATCCACTACGGCTTGGTGCTTATGTTGTAATTGCACATCGTAGGAGAGATTTTGCCATTTGCAACCGCCACATACCGAAAAGTGCTGGCAAAATGCCTCAATCCGATGCTCCGAGGGTTGGATCAATGTTTCTACACGACCTTCAATAAAACCACCTTTTTTCTTTTGCACGTAAATATCCGCCACATCGCCAGGCACCACACCCTCAGCAAATACGACCATACCATCGGGTGTGCGTCCTACCGCCTTGCCCCGGTCGGCCATACCATGAAAAGGAACGGCTTCAATTATATAATGTTTTCTTGCCATTTTCGTAAAATAGGCCGCAAAGGTAGTAGAAATTGACTTAGTATTTGGACATAATTAATTCTTACTCGTAAACATAAATAATCGTATCCACCTTGGGTTTGCGTTCCAGATCAATCAACACAGGTAACCTGCCATATATTGGAAGCACCTGTTGGGCATGTTCATCTACACCAAGGGCAATGATCCAATGTCGTCCAACGGGTACCGGCGATACACAAGCCCTACCGTTTTGATCTGTTGTCAACATCGTGTCGTAAAAAGAGGCAGGTTGCGTATAGCCAGGGAAAGTATCCGAATTGTATTTCAAAAATACTGTCATATTGGGCTGCGCAATATCGTGGTGCTTCGTTTGAACACAAATAGAGGTAGGCAATGGAATGGTGTTGCCTTCATCATTCGGTGTGCAGCCAATAAACATTAATAATAAGGTGAAGCAGCCTATTTTTGTAAAAAAATGTGTAAACATAAGTTCCCAAACGAAAAATTAGTGCTTTATCATTCCTTAAAACAGGCCTTTTTAAGTTTTTTTTTGTAAATTAATTTTAAAAAACTTTTTTTTATCCAAAAAGCCTTATTTTTGCACCGAGTTTATAATACTGCCATTCTAAAATTATATTTTAATTCATAAATTTCACTGAACCAATTATTCAACACTAAAAACTTATTCATAATTTTTTTCAGACCTGTGAATACTAAATAAATACTAAATCAGACCGAAAGTATTACATCTTACACTACAATTTAGGTTCACAACGACTGTTTACGTTAAATTTTTAAGAAAAAACACTTAAAATCAAATATATTATTTTGTTTTCACATTTTTCCCCATCATTTTTATCTTTTTTTACATGGAAGAAAAAAAGCGCCGTCCGCGACTAACTAAAGCGGACTCAGATGCCCCGTTGCAAGAGCGGGACGACAACACGAATGACCAGCAGAACACTAACTTCTCTCCTAGTCAGGACAACAATTACCGTGCTGGAAATGACTTTGAACGTCGGCCTTATCAAGACAGAAGCCAAGAAAGCAGTCCTGATATTACTCCAGAAGGTGGTTATCAGCAACGCCCTTATCAAGAGCGTCCTCCACAAGGTGGTGGTTACCAGCAACGCCCTTACCAAGAGCGTCCTCCACAAGGAGATGGTTATCAACCACGCCCGTACCAAGATCGTAACCAAGCCGGCGGTTATCAGCAACGTCCTTGGCAGGATCGTAATGCGCCCGATGGCGGCTCTGGCGGTGGCGGTTATCAACCACGCCCGTACCAAGATCGCAACCAAGGTGGCGGCGGTTACCAGCAGCGTCCGTACCAAGAACGCCCTCCACAAGGCGGCGGCTACCAGCAGCGCCCGTGGCAGGATCGAAGTACACCCGATGGCGGCACTGGCGGTGGCGGTTATCAACCACGCCCGTACCAAGATCGCAACCAAGGCGGCGGCGGTTACCAACAACGCCCATACCAAGATCGCAACCAAGGTGGTGACGGTGGCGGTGGCGGTTACCAACAACGCCCATGGCAAGATCGTAACCAAGGTGGTGACGGCGGTGGCGGCGGTTACCAGCAACGCCCGTACCAAGATCGCCAACAAGGCGGTGGCGGCGGTTACCAGCAACGCCCGTACCAAGATCGCCAACAAGGCGGTGGTGGTGGCGGCTACCAACAACGCGGCCCAGGTGGCGGCGGTGGTTATGGCGGCGGTGGCGGCTACCAACAACGCGGCCCAGGTGGCGGCGGTGGTTATGGCGGCGGCAGGCCTCAACAACGTGGCGGTTTCAATAATCGGCCACAACGCGGCAATAAACGCCCGAAAAATGAATTTTATGTAGAAAAATTACCAAAACCTGATCTACCAACGGGTGAAGGTATGCCATTAAATAAGTACCTCGCTCACTGTGGTATCTCCTCGCGCCGTAAAGCAGTAGAGTTTATCGAGCAAGGTAAAGTAACCGTAAACGGCTTGGTGGTTCAAGAGCCCTACTACCGTTACCAAATCGGTGACCATGTTACCGTGGATAGTGTGGACGTAACGATCCAAGAGCGCCTCATTTATGTATTGTTGAACAAACCAAAAGGTGCGATTACCACTACTGAAGATGAACGTGGACGTAGTACAATCATGGACATCGTTGATCCGCATTTCCCTGAGCGCATCTATCCTGTAGGTCGCCTCGACCGCGATACAACCGGATTGATACTACTCACCAATGACGGCGAACTCGCACAAAAATTGACACACCCAAGCCACCATGTACAAAAACAGTACCGTGTAGGTTTGGATCAAGGTTTGACCCGCGAAGATTACGATAAGATTCTCGCTGGCGTAGAACTAGAAGATGGCGAAGTGATCGTTAACTGGCTCCGTTTTGCAGAAGATCATCCAATGCAAGATGTAGTAGAACTTGAAATTACAATGGGCCGCAACCGCGTGGTACGTCGTTTGTTTGAAGTACTAGGCTATCAAGTAAAACGACTCGACCGGTTCTATTTCGCAGGTTTAACTAAGAAAGACCTCGCTCGTGGTGCATTCCGTGAGTTGACGCAACGCGAAGTAATTATGCTCAAACACTTCACCGGCCATCCTTCCACAACACCTAAAGAAGGCTTCGAAAGTTCATATCCTGTTGAAGGAGAAGAAGGTCTCGAGGGCGGACAAGATGATGTTGCTGGACAAGATATCGCTGAAGACGATATGTAGTAATGGTTGTACATTTTTTTAAAAAAATGTGCGTATAATATGCAAAATGATTGATCAACCCATCTAGTGGTTGGTCAATCATTTGTGTTTTTTTTCGTAAGGATATCATCCACTTTGAATCATCGTTCTTGATTTAACCTATTCCTCCAATAATAACTATGCGTACCGATATACTAATACTTGGCTCTGGAATTGCTGGCCTCACATTGGCTATCAAATTAGCAAAATCCATGCCCGAACGACGTATTCTTGTGCTAACCAAAACAAATGAAGGGGAAACCAATACCCGTTACGCTCAAGGCGGTGTCGCTGCGGTTTGGGATCTTGAAAAAGATAATTTTGATAAACATGTAGCAGATACCTTGGACGCAGGCGATGGCCTTTGTAAAGAGGATATTGTACGTATTGTAGTAACCGAAGGCCCCGATCGGGTACAAGAAATGATCGATTGGGGTGCGCGTTTTGATAAGGAAAAAAACGCGAATGAGTATGATTTAGCCATGGAAGGTGGCCATTCCGAACACCGTATCCTACATTATAAGGATTTGACGGGTTGGGAAATGCAACGAACACTGATGGATGAGGCCAATCGCCATAAAAATATTGAAATATTAGAACATTATTTTGCACTGGAACTCATTACCCAACACCATCTCGGTCGAATGGTAATTAGGGTAACCCCTGATATCGAGTGCTTTGGCTGCTATGTACTCAATAAACAAACGGGTCAGTTTGAAACTATTTTGGCACGGGCTACCGTATTGTGTACCGGCGGCGGCGGGCAGGTGTATAAGTCCACAACTAACCCTGTTATTGCTACCGGCGACGGTGTTGCAATGACCTACCGGGCAAAAGGTAGGGTTGAAAATATGGAGTTTATGCAGTTTCACCCCACTTCACTTTATAATCCAACCGGAGAAAACCCTTCTTTCTTGGTTTCCGAAGCAGTGCGGGGTTTTGGTGGTATCCTGAAGTCCAAGGAAGGGGAGGAGTTTATGCACCTCTACGACGAACGCCTGTCACTTGCTCCGCGCGATATTGTGGCGCGGGCTATCGACTCCGAAATGAAAAAACGAGGTACTGATTGTATGTACCTCGATTGCACACACCTTAATAAAGAAGATTTTGTCGCTCATTTTCCTACTATTTACGAGAAATGTGTCAGTATTGGTATTGATCCAATGAAAGATTTTATCCCTGTTGTGCCGGCTTGCCATTATATGTGTGGCGGGATCTTAACTGATGAAAATGGTAAAACAAGTATCAATCGCTTGTATGCTGCGGGAGAGTGTAGCAGTACAGGGTTGCATGGCGCCAATCGTTTGGCTTCCAATTCATTGTTGGAAGGAATGGTCTTTTCACATCGGATTGCAGTAGAATTAACCGAAAAAGTTGAAAACTGGGATTATCAAGAAAATATACCCGATTGGAACTCTGAAGGCACCAACGAACCTAAAGAAATGGTCTTGATCACGCAAAGTATCAAGGAATTAAAGGAAATTATGTCGTATTATGTCGGTATTGTTCGCTCTAATGTTCGCCTCAAACGTGCCTTAGATCGCCTGTATTTACTCTATGAAGAAACCGAAGACCTTTACAAAACCACCGCAGTTAGCCCACAACTGATGGAATTGCGGAATTTAATCACCATTGCTTATCTTATTACCCGTTCCGCAACACACCGCCGAGAGAGTCGTGGTTTGCATTTTACTACCGATTATCCGGGTCAATTAGATTTTATCGAACATTCAGTGCTGTAAGGAACGTGAAAATAATAAGTTGTCATTTTGGGGTAGATTAATTTTTGCTCAGACAAGTATCTTTTAGTGCGAATAGTGGGGCTATTTAAACAAAAAGATAGGCAGGATGAGCGGAAAGGAATCAGCCCAAAGTGATAATTTATTATTTTCACGTTCCTAGTACAACTAAAATACGTACTTTTACGTCAAACTGTCTGTCTATGAGCGCAAAATCATTCCACTTAGGACTTGTACTATCGGTACTTACTTTTTTATCATTAGGTCATTCCTCTGCCCTATTTTCTCAAAACCTCAATACTGGTTTTGGTAAAAACAGGGTGCAGTACCACAGGCAACAACAGGAATGGCAATACTATGAAAGCCCGCACTTCATCACCTATTGGTATGGTGATGCGCGGAATATCGCTGTAACTGCATTGCAAATGGCCGAATATGACTATGATGAGGTGCAGCAATTACTGGAATACCAGATCAGCGAACGCATTGAGATACTCGTGTTTTCTGACCTTACCGACCTTAAACAAAGTAATATAGGGGTCGATGAATTATTCCTACTCAAAAAAGGCGAAACTAAAGTTTCCGGTAATAAGGTATTTGTCTTTTACGATGGCGATCATACCCATCTACGCAGGAGCGTGCGCGAAGGAATGGCTGGTATTGTTATAAATTCCATGCTTTTTGGAGGAAATATACAAGAAATTGTCCAAAATTCCGTATTGTTGAACTTGCCTATTTGGTACACCGAAGGCCTCAAATCTTATTGCGGAGAAGCATGGAGTGTTGATCGTGATGACGAACTACGCAACCTGCTCGCACATGGAAAATACAATAAATTTTCAAAATTGGCCAAAAATGAACCCATTTTAGCAGGGCATGCATTTTGGCACTATATCGCCCTGCACTTTGGTACTGGTTCTATCAGTAATTTATTGTATTTAACCCGAATTAATCGAGGACTAGATGCTGGTTTCCGATATGTAATGGGAAACGGCTACGATCGTACAACCGAAATTATATTGGAATATTACCAAAAAAGGTACAAAGAGGATGCAAAAAATACCCAATTGGCAAATGCTACCATCAAAATACCCAACAAAAAAAAATTACCACTTTACCAAGCAAAAATAAGCCCAGATGGACAACGCATCGCTTGGGTACAAAATGATATTGGCCGCTGGAAAGTATGGGTCAAAAATGTAAAAACCGGTAAACGCCAATTGATGCTTAAAGGCGGCACCCGAAATGCCCTGCAAGCCACGGATTATGCCTACCCACTGCTGTCTTGGTCGATGGACAACCAAACGCTCGCCGTACTATACGAAGCACGCGATGTCCCTAAATTGGCACTTATCGATAGCGGCACCAAGAAAAAAGAAACAAAACCGATTGCTCCCGAATTTCAACGCGTTCATAGCATTGATTTTATCAATCCTGTTGACTTGGTATTCTCGGCCACCGCACGCGGCTACACCGATTTATTTATATACCATACCATTAACCGACAAACTGAGCGCCTTACGCAAGATTTTTGGGACGATCTCGACGCTGCCTTTGTGCGACTAGATGATACTCGATATGTTATTTTTGCTAGTAATAGGGTATTGGATACGCTGGCGCAAGAACGTATTGATACCATTTTGCCTTTAGGGAAAACAGATATTTTCTTGTATAATTTAGATACTCGAAGTCCTGAACTGATCCGGCTAACCAATACCATCAACGATAGCGAACGCCACCCTGTGGCTATTGATAGCGCTCATCTTGCTTGGATTTCTGATAAAAACGGTATCCAAAATAGGTCGTTTGCTTATTTAGAAAATTTTATAGCCTATAATACCGCTACTTTTTACTTAAAATCGGGGGCAGAAGTAAAGGCTTTGGATACACAAAAACCTGGAGAATGGCCTTTCGAAAAAGTACTGTCCTCCCTTGCGCCCATAGATACAGTGCGCAAAAACATCGACACCCTTCAAATTGACAGTATTCATTTCGATCCGGTATTCAAGAAAAGAGCCGTACATTGGATGGCTTCAAATTACACACAAAGTATCCAGGAAATAGATGCAGTGGCCAGCCGATCACCTAAAATACTACAAACTTTTTTGAAAGGACGCGAGACCGTTTTTGTATTAAATAAGATAGATTCGATTGCCGAAATAAATGAAGGCGCACCCTACACCTTATATAAGCGGCTTTTCTTAAAAGATGCCGGACAAACGTTGCCCAATGTAAGCGACATTACACGTGTAGAAGCCCAAGATGTACAAAATAGTGCCAAAAAAGACACCATACCGCAGGGCTGGTTGTTTCAAGTTCCTGAACATCTAAAACAAAATTCGCCGGTAATGAACAGTTCATCTAGTAAAGACGATGAACCGGTTATTGTTGAATATCCGGTTCAAAAAGAATCTGATTTGGTGTGGAATACAAAAATATTGAATAAAAAAACAAAGTATATCCGATCTCAAAGAGTAGGGGTGCTGCGCTTCAATCCATCGCGTATTATTGCTTATCGACTTAAGTTTCGTACCGATTTTATTTCTACTACCATGGACAATAGTTTGTTGTTCGATGGCTTGGATAGTTATGCTGGTACGCCTAGTGCCTTCCGTACGCCACCTCCGGGGATTTTGTTTAAAGCCAATTTTAAGGAATTACTGGAAAACTATGTTATTGAAGCCGGTGCTCGTTTACCAACTACTTTTAATGGCTCGGAGTACTATATGTTTTTAGATGACAAAAAACGCCGTATTGATCGCCGTTTTGCACTATACCGCAAAACAGTGGTGCGCAGTCTTGATGATAGCCAACCCGGTAGCCCATCACGTCCGTATCAAGTACGCAATAATACAGTATTGGGCCAATATGAATTGAAGTATCCTTTTGATCCATTTTTTAGTATTCGGGGAACAGGTACATTAAGGCAGGACAAACTACTTACGCTTACTTCGGATCAAGCAACTTTGGAAACACCAGATTACGCGGAACAGCGCGCAGCCATTCGCCTGTCTGCGGTATATGATAATACAGTGGACATTGATGTGAACCTAAAAACAGGTAGTCGAGCGCGTTTTTATGTAGAAGTAGTGAAACGTTTTGCTTTCAATACCCAACCCAAATTGAGCCTGAAATTTAATGAAGGTATTATGACGGTGTTGAATTTGGACGCACGGCATTACCGAAAGTTAGACCGCCATTCAGTGCTGGCATTACGCATGTCGGCTGCTACTACATTTGGTAGTGAGCGTATTCTATATTATTTAGGTGGTGTGGACAATTGGATCATACCAAAGTTCAATAACAGCATACCTGTACCTCAAAATGAAAACTTTGCTTACGAAACCTCTGCTGCGCACTTGCGCGGGTTTCAGCAGAATATTAGAAATGGCAGTTCTTTCGCTTTAATCAATTCCGAAGTACGGATTCCAATATTTAAGTACTTTTCACAAAAGCCAGTGTTAGGGCCATTTTGGCGTAATTTTCAGTTGGTTGGTTTTTTTGATGCGGGTACGGCATGGAGCGGTAGTAGCCCTTACAATGGCAATAATCCAATTAATATTTTAACCCTCCAAAATCCACCCACGGTATATCTTCAGGTCAAGTATTTTCGCGATCCAGTGGTGGCCGGATACGGTGTTGGGGTGCGTATGCAACTCTTTGGATTGTTCCTTCGAGCCGACTATGCGTACGGAATTGAGACAAGGAAAGTACAGTCGCCCATATTTCATATCGCTTTAGGGGCAGATTTTTAGTAATTAGCCTATTAAAAAGGCCGTTTGATAGATTTTAATATTATTTTTCAAAATAGAAACTAAAAATTCTAAATCTCATACTATTTTTACCGCCGTTTTTAACCTTGACGGAAAGTAGTGTCGGTTTAGTATCTACCTCCTTTTATCATTGTTAGAAAAAACAGACACTCGTTTGCAGCATCATTTTTATTTTTTTTTAAAAAAAACAAAGAGGCACACACCAAAAATTAAAGCGTCCGCATCTTATATTTCGGAAGCTGATTTGGAAGTAACCTCTTGTTTTTCGGAGATGAAAAGAAGAAGTTGTTGTCTTGCAAACGAATACGTTAAACCACTCATTCTTTTTTAACTTAAACTTAATTTTCGCATGACAGCAGCAAAAACATCACCTGCTAAACAGAATCAAGGAGGCGGATTTGGCTCCATTTTTCCTTTTATCATCATTCCAATTTTATTCGTTATCGCTATTTTAGTGTATAAGTTTATCTTTGGTGCCGCTGACAACTTCGTAGGAGGTGATTCAGCCAAAGATCCGGTGAATGAACCAGCATTGAACCACTACTTAGGTGTGGTGTACAAAGGTGGCCCAATTGTACCGCTTCTTTTGACTCTTTTATTCACCGTAATCGTGTTCGTTTTTGAGCGCTTTATCACCTTGAGCAAGGCTCGTGGAACTGCAAATGTTGACGCGTTCGTACGTGGCATCAAAGGCTTCCTCGATAAAGGCGATATGGCTGGTGCTTTGGCTTCATGCGATCGTCAAAAAGGTGCAGTAGCAAATGTGGTACGTGCGGGCTTGACCAAGTTTTCTGAAATGGAAAAAGCCACGGATTTGGACAAAGATGCAAAGTTGGCCGCAATCCAACAAGAAGTAGAAGAAGCAACAACGCTTGAATTGCCTATGTTGGAAAAGAACCTAAGTATCCTAGCGACGATCGCGTCTGTGGCTACTTTGATGGGTCTGCTCGGAACAGTATTAGGTATGATTCGCGCCTTCGGTGCCTTGGCAACAGCCGGTGCTCCGGATTCTTCAGCACTTGCAACAGGTATCTCTGAAGCCTTGATCAACACGGCATTGGGTATCGGTTCATCTGCAGTAGCGATCATCTTCTACAATTTCTTTACGAATCGTATCGATTCACTTACACACCGCATCGACGAAGCTGGTTACAGCCTTACTCAAACTTTCGCGGCGAAAGGTAAATAAGAGCAGTTGTGGATAATCGCTTGATTATCTTATTTTAAATTTTAAAAAGTAAGAACAAATATGCCAAAGCATACTCCTAAACGTAGTGGTCCATCCTTGGATATGACCGCAATGTGCGACGTGGCGTTCCTGCTCCTTACTTTCTTTATCCTGACAGCAAAGGCAAAGCCGCAGGAGACAGTAACGGTGGATACTCCATCGTCTATCTCTGAATCGAAATTGCCGGAAGTGGGTACGCTCACGATCCTTATCAGTAAAGAAGGAAATGTATATGTTGATCCTGCTGGCTCTCCTGCGCGTAAAGCGTTGATTGCTACCATGAACACCACATACAATATGGGACTCAGCGCCACAGAGCAAAACAAATTTGTGAATATGGGAAGTTTTGGTGCTCCAATGAAGGACTTTAAGCGACTACTTGACGCTGATGGCCCCGAACGCGCAAAAATCGCAGTTGGTATCCCTATCGATACAGTGGATATTAATAAAAGCGAATTAGCCAATTGGCTGCACCAAGCACGACTTGCTCAGTTCAATTACCGACAACAAGTAATTCAAGCCGGTGGTGCGGAAGCATCAGTGAAAGAATACGCTATCGTGGTGAAAGCCGATAAGGACACGCCTTATCCAGCCATCGAAAAAGTAATCAATACACTGACGGACATTAACCTGAACAAATTTAACCTAATCACCAGCCAGGAAGGTGACCCGAATAAGGTCGGTGCTGTAAAATAGCACATTCCCAGCGATCTCTTAACAATTTAAAAAAAAGTCATACTACTATGGCAGAGATACAAGACTCCGGTGGTGGAGGGAAAAAAGACGGGAAAGTAAGGTCGAAAAAAATGTCCACAAAAGTGGACTTCACCGCAATGGTGGATTTGGCCTTCCTACTCATTACGTTTTTCATGTTAACCACCACTTTAGCAAAACCTAATATTATGCCTATTGTGATGCCCGAAAAAAAGGATCTCAATAAGGACGATTTAGAAGCTACTAAGGAATCACAGGTACTAACCTTGCTCCTTGGCGACAACGACAAAGTTTATTATTACGAAGGTATTAATGACGCAAAACTGGATTCAACAGATTATTCCTCCGAAGGAATGCGTAAGGTGATCTTAGGTAAAAAAGATCGCGTGAAAGCACAATGGGGCGAGGACGAAAAAGATGATTTGAAGAATCCAGGCCAAAAAAAGATGAGCTCAAAATTGAACGTAATTATCAAGCCGACCAAAGAATCTCGGTATAAAAACTTGGTGGATACTTTCGATGAGATGAAAATCTGTAATGTGGCACGTTATGTGATGCTCCCAATTTCTAAAAAAGAAGAAGATTTTATTGCTAACCCAGCCGCAGGATTGAAATTCAGTGCTGATGATCAAGCCGCCGCTGCTGCAGGTAAATAATAAAATTTCTTTGATTCAAAATTAATTAAATTATCATAACATGGCAGAAGATAAAAGCACCCAACCAAGGGACATGCTGGACATCATCTTTCAGAACCGAAATAAGGCTTACGGAGCATATCAGTTGCGCCGTTCCTATAATGAATACCTCATGCGAGGGTTCTTCTTCGGTCTGGCGTTTTTGATCCTGCTTTTCTTGCTCCCTAAATTAGTCAAGGCGGTGTCTGGGGCATTAGCTGAAAGGCCAGTGGAAGTGGAAATCGAAATGGGCGCTCCGCCTGATTTGAGTACGGATGTACCACCACCACCACCGCCGCCGCCGCCAACTCCGCCACCTCCAACCCGAACTACGGTTCAGTTCGTACCTCCAATCATTAAAAAAGATGAAGAAGTACAAAAAGATGAACCTAAAAAGGATATTGAGGAACTTCAAGAAGAAAAAGCGGATATCGGTAAAGCCGATGTGAAAGGTAACGACGATGCTCCACCAGAAACATTCGACAACCCTAAGGAATTGGAAGTTGTTGAACCAGTTAAAGTAGTGGAAGATAAAGTCTATGAAACTTTTGACATCCAAAAAATGCCTTCGTTCCCTGGTGGTGAAGCGGAATTGCAGAAATTCCTCCGCGATAATATCAATTATCCGGCCATCGCTCGGGAAAATAATATCCAAGGTACTGCTGCTTTGAGTTTCGTTGTAGGCAAAGATGGCTCGATTTCGAGCGTTACAATTTTGAAAGAACCAGGTGGCGGTTGCGGTAAAGAAGCCGTTCGCGTGGTGAATTCAATGCCAAAATGGACTCCAGGTGAGGCTAATGGTAACCCGGTTAAGGTGAAGTTTACGCTTCCGGTTCGCTTCCGATTGGAGTGATCCGAACGCATGAGCATACCCTTTTCCTAAACGCCTATCAGCCTTGTTCGCTGATAGGCGTTTTTCATAGGGCGCTGCCCTATGTTGGATGTGTCGATAGGGTTCGCACCCTATGTTGGATGTGTCGCCCTTTCAGGGCTTCTATAGGGTTTGCACCCTATGTTGGATGTGTCGCCCTTTCAGGGCTTCTATAGGGTTCGCACCCTATGTTGGATGTGTCGCCCTTTCAGGGCTGGGCTTTTACTTAAAAATCTCTTACTTATGAAACGTATTCTTTTTTCTGTTGCTTTGGGTGCTGTTTTAGCATTGGGATTTAATGCTTGGAAAGATGAGGTGAGTGAACAACCAAGCAATCCTTTGCCTCCGCTGGATACTTTCGAGATCGCATCGGATACTACTGCCGAGATCGCTTTACAACGTGCTTTGATACAACAGTTCGAGGCGCATGATCAACAGGAGAAGCCTAGAGATCGTCGGGTACCTCCTTCCATTCAGTATGTGCCGCCTGGTTGTAAGTCTGAGCATGAATCAAAATTAGGAGGGCCGTTGTTTCCTTTAGATGAAGAGGCATTAGCATCCAATGATGAAGCAGCACTTTCTACCACAGATAGCCTTAAAGATACCATTTATGAAATATTTGACCTGAGCGTTTTGCCCCAATATCCAGGAGGTGAGGTGGAATTGCTAAAGTACCTCAGGGATAATATCCAATTTAAAGAACCCGATTGTACCCCACGTAAAGGAGTGGTTGGATTTGTGGTCAAGAAAAATGGAGATTTATCCAATTTTGAGGTACTAAGAGATCCATGTTGTGGCTTAGGCGAAACTTATATCGAATTCTTGAAAAAAATGCCCAAATGGATACCAGGTTCTTTTAATGGAACTACAGTTGATGCGAAATATATGATACCTATTCAAATTAGAATTGAATAAGTGCTACAATTGATTGATTTATAATTAATTAGTATTGTTTTTTGCTTTGAAATAAACGCCCTTTTGGCGTATAAGGTATACCTTACGTTAGATAAGGAACTTGATTTAATACGGTTTTCTAATCCATTTTTTTATTGCTATTATTCACCGTCTAGTGCACTGGACGGACTGGGATTGCTATATCATTATCTATTTCCATTGGGATACCCAACTGGTGCTGGATATGCTATGGCTCAAAGCTAGGTTTGTTGAATATGGGCGAAACAATAAAAGGACTGTTCAATAATTTTATCATTAACAAACATTTCGAATTATGTCAAACTACAACACTGGCGATATGCTAGAAATCATATTCGCCCACCGCAACAAAGCTTATGGTGCTTACCAATTACGCCGTTCTTATCACAAAACCTTGATGCGCGCCTTTGCGTTAGGCGTATCTTTTATTGCCTTTTTGTTTATCATGCCTCGGTTTGCAAACGCGCTCTCAGGTGTAATGGTAGAACGCCCCGATGAAACAGAAGTCACCATGACGGCACCACCAGATCTTACGTTAGAAGTGCCGCCTACACCGCCGCCGCCGCCAGTTACACCGCCGCCGCCTGCGCGTACGACTTTTGTATTTGTCCCACCAGTTATTATTGAAGATGCAAAAGCACCGGATAAAATAACAACAGAAGTAGATGAACTCTTAGAAAAAGAGGGTGATGTAAGTACCAAAGCAGTACAAGGAACTACGGATATAGCACCCACAATCATTGATCCAGACGACGATTTGGGTAAAGTGGTAGAAGCACCTAAGACAGTAATTCCAGACAAAGTATATGATTCCTTTGATATTCAAAAAATGCCTTCGTTCCCCGGTGGCGATGCAGCGATGATGGCCTATCTGCGCGATAATATTGTTTATCCTGCTATTGCTAAAGAGACCAATATAATGGGTACAGTAGCACTCCGATTTGTAGTGGGCGTTGACGGATCTATTTCTGATATTGCCATTTTGAAAGACCCCGGTGGGGGCTGCGGCAAAGAAGCCGTGCGCGTACTCAGATCTATGCCAACTTGGATACCAGGCGAGGCTAATGGAAATCCAGTTAAGGTGCGGTTTACAATGCCGGTTAGGTTTATACTGCAATAAGTTTTTGTAAACATAAATACTTAGGAATGAGATTTTTGATAGTTGCGATTTTGGGTAAGGTCGCCAAATTTGTACTTTTATTAAAATCTCATTCCTTATTTCTTCATTCTTAACATTCAACAAATCATGGCTGCCATAGAACAAACCACCTCATCTGCTGCCCGTCCCGCACGTATGTCTGCAAAAGTCGATTTTACGGCAATGGTGGACTTGGGCTTTCTCTTAATCACTTTTTTTATGCTCACTACTTCACTCAGTAAACCCAATATTATGGCCGTTGTAATGCCAGAAACAGAGGGCGTAGATAGCGGAGAAGACCTAAAAAGTGGACAAGCAATAACGCTTTTATTAGGCGCAAACGATAAAATCTATTTTTATGAAGGTTTAGCCACCGGACAACTGGACTCTACTGATTTTTCTAGCAAAGGACTACGCAGGATTTTATTGGATAAAAAAGGCCGCGTAAATGCACAATATGGCGAAGAAATCAAGGATGACCTGAAAAACCCCGGTCAAAAAAAGGCGATTTCTAAACTATATGTCATCATTAAGTCTATGCCATCAGCGCGGTATAAGAATATTGTAGATGCTTTTGATGAAATGAAAATATGTGGCATTGCGCGGTATGTTTTGCTGGATATTTCCGAAGAGGAGCAAGGATATATTGCAAAACGATAATCATCATGCTTATTCCTTATCATAATGCGAGTCATACCAACCTTTTGGCTGCCCTTTGGGGCTTATTGCTCATTTCTCTTGCAGCGATAAGCCTTAAAGTAGGAACTAAGTATTGCTTGACCCATTATAGACCCATAGTGGAGGAAAGGATAGGATGTATCTTAATTATACCTTCTTTAACTTTAGTAAAAGAGCATATTCCGCCCATAAGACCCATAACCCCGAAAACCATTTTTATCAAGGAACGAGCGTGTCGCATTTTTGCGCCACCTGTGATTTATCCCACCGATGATATTCGATATTTGTCAAAAAAGACCAAAAAATCAAGGTTTTATCCTCCTAAAATCACGGCTATTCCCCTAAGTACTCCATGTATTGCACAAGATTCGATACCCTCGGATTCGCTTTTTAGAACATTAAAACCCAATGAGAAACCTTCGATTGAGCCATCAGATACCACTCTAATCCGTGGTAATTAAGTATTTGGACACAATTAATTATCATTTTGAACTCGGTCTTTTCCGCCTATACTTCGACACGCTCAGCATAAATCCTTCCCCATTTTTTCGTTAGATAGTACCGCTATCTGCCTTAAAAATGGCTCGTCTAGCCGAAAAATACCTTCGTTCATTTATGCAATTAATTATGTCCAAATACTTAAATACATGAACTGGTACGAATAGGCACTGTTCGGGCGGTTCCAAACCATTGTGTAATGATCCAATACACACCTACACCAACAAATGTCCAAAGAATATCATCGGGATCAAAATAAAATTTTCGGGTAAATTGCTGGGCTATTTCCCAACCCAAAACACCAAATAATGCAAAAACACAAGCCGAAAAACGGTAGAATAATGGGTCAAAAATGCGTAGATTAGGGTTGCGTTCTATAATATAAGGCATAAGAAATGTATAACATGCTGGGACATATATGCCTGCAAGAAAATTTGGAGCAACGCCCAATAGGTAATTGATCCAATGTATATGTAAGTTCAAATGCGGACGAACAATATATTGAACGCTCCTACACGAACTTTCGCCCGCTAAATAAATAAAAGCCCAGATTCGATGCGCTGCGGGTATTGTTACCGATGCTAAAGACATGTATTGTGTTTGTTGTATTGGGATAAGCTCTATCTGTGTTTTCGTAATTCCGGCACAAACAACGGATTTTAATGCCAAATAAACAAGGCATAACGACTAACTTTAACCATAGTTTGACGAATTTATTATTATTGTCTTAATTTTGTGCATGATGAACTGGCCTTCTGCAATTATAAACTTTAGGGCATACCTCCTTTTGGAGCGCTCTATGAGTGCCAATACCATTGATGCATACCTCAATGACGTACACAAATTGGTGCGTTATTTTGAAATTATTGGCAGTGAAATAAAGCCGCTACAAGTAAATACCAACGATATTCACGCTTTTATACTTTGGATCAACGACTTGGGGCTGGAAAACACCACGCAGTCCCGGATAATTTCAGGTATTAAGGCTTTTTATAAATTTCTAATGGTAGAAGATCTTGTGGATAAAGATCCCACCCACTTGCTCGATTCGCCGCGGTACCACCGTAAAATACCCGATGTTTTATCCTTCGATGATATTCGCAGTATGCTGGATACCATTGATTTATCAGAGCCACTTGGTGTGCGCAACAGGGCTATTGTGGAGACATTGTACGCCTCTGGGTTGCGGGTGAGCGAACTGACAGAACTCAAATTGAGGCAAGTACATACCGAAGAAGGATACCTACAGGTGATTGGTAAAAACAATAAAGAACGCATTGTGCCCATTGGGGATGAAGCATTGAAATATGTGACAATGTACACCAATCAAGTACGTAATTTGATGGATATTGCTCCCGGCAACGAGCATCACGTCTTTTTAAACCGACGAGGCGTAAAATTGACCCGCGTGATGGTGTTTTACATCATTAAAGACTTGGCGGTTGCTGCTGGAATTGATAAAATAGTAAGCCCGCATACATTCAGGCACTCGTTTGCTACACATTTGGTAGAAGGCGGTGCCGATTTGAAAGCAGTACAGGATATGTTGGGGCATGAGAGTATAACAACCACCGAAATTTATACGCACATGGATACGGCCTATTTAAAAGAGACCATTCAGCTGTTTCATCCGAGGGTAAAATGGGAGCGATAAGATTACAGTACTTCAGTCCAAATTTCAAAATATCTCACCAAAAATAAAAATGTACCATTCTAAATTTAAATTACAAATAAAAGAAAACCAAGTATTGTATAGGACAAATTACAAGCAACAAATAAGTTTTTCCTAATTTTCCATAAGTTTACCTAACTTTGCGCTCCTATAATTGTTACACTATTTAAATCTGATAAACAGATTTACTCTTTTGTTAAACTAAATATTTGAATGGATTTTCTAATTAAGGTCGGCCAATTGCTATTGAGCCTTTCCATATTGATCGTTTTGCATGAAATGGGTCACTTTCTACCAGCAAAATGGTTTAAAACACGCGTTGAAAAGTTTTATTTGTTTTTTGATGCCCCTCCTTTTAATAGCCTTTGGAAGAAAACAAAGGGCGAAACGGAATACGGTATTGGCTGGTTACCTTTGGGTGGTTATGTCAAAATTTCGGGCATGGTGGATGAAAGTATGGATACCGAATTCAAAAATCAACCCCCGCAACCTTGGGAATTTCGTTCAAAACCAGCCTGGCAGCGCCTTATTATTATGTTGGGTGGGGTAACGGTAAATTTCATCTTAGGTTTCTTTATTTTCGCTATGATTTTGTGGACTTGTGGTCGCGATTACCTGCCGTCAACCGAATTAAAGCAATATGGAACGGCTTTTGACTCTATATTGATCCAGCAAGGCTTCCAAAATGGCGATTTGATAACCAAAATTGGCGATCAACCCTTTGAGCGGTTCGAAACAGTTACTTTTTTAGAAAACGTTGTTTTAGGTAAGGAGCGTAATGTAACAGTAGTACGCAATGGACAAGAGCAAATAGTTCGCATCAGTGATGATATTGCGCGTAAAGTAACCGATAGGGGGGTACCCAAATCTGCACTTTTAGCCCCTCGGCTGCCGTTTTTTGTGGGAGGTACAGCACCTGCGAGCCCTGCAGAAAAAGCCGGATTACTGGCCGAAGATCGAATTATTCGCTTCAATGGTAAACCTACTGATTTTTACGACCAATTTGTAATAGAGGCACAAAGTAATAAAGGTAAACCAGTGGAAATTGGCATTATTCGGAATAATGATACATTAAATATCCCTTTGACCATGACGGAAGAGGGCACTATAGGTGTTTATGTCAAGAACATGAACAAATTATTCCACTTCGAACACGAAGATTTTACCTTGTTAAGAGCTATTCCTCAAGGTTATAAGGATGGTGTCGATTTTTTAGGCAGCCAAATTAGTGCATTTGGAAAAATGTTCTCAGGGGAAATTTCGGCTAATAAAAATCTAGGAAGTTTTATTAGTATCGGTAATATGTTCCCGAAGGCTTCTGAGTTTTCGTGGGAGGCATTTTGGCATCTGACGGCTACTTTGAGTCTCGTTTTGGCATTTATGAACCTTTTGCCTATTCCGGGCTTGGACGGCGGTTATGTGATGTTCCTGATTTGGGAAGTCATTACAGGCCGCAAAGTAAGCGATTCGTTTTTGGAAAAAGCCGTCACTGTTGGTTTCTTTCTCCTCATCGCTTTAATGGTGTATGCCTTAGGCTTGGATCTTTGGAGGCATTTGTTTTCACGATTCTTTTAAAATTAGATAGCGGTGATGAACGATGGGGATTTACGTTTGTAACCTAGTCGTTCATCACCCAACAATGTATAGATGGATTATTTCGAGTTAATGGGGCTACCGTTGTCCTTTAAGATAGATGAGGCGGCTTTGCGTAAAAAATTCTATGCCAATAGTCGTGCGTTTCACCCCGATTTTTTTTCTCTTGATGATGAGGACAAACAAGAGTGGGCCACGGAACAATCTACCTTGAACAATGCTGCTTTTGCTACCTTATCAGATTTTGACCAAAGGGTAGCCTATATTCTACAACTCAAAGGGCTATTGGGTGATGCTTCCAATCCCGATACTTTGCCGCAAGATTTTTTGATGGAAATGATGGACATTAACGAGGCCATTATGGATTTGCAAATGGATTTTGACCCCGAAATATACGAGCGTACCTTAAAAACGGTGGACGAAACAGAAAAGGAACTCCGCGAAAGTGTCCAAAATATCTTTGAAAACTACCAAAATGAAGCCGAAAATGAGGCCGATTTAAAAAAAGTGAAAAATTTTTATCTAAAAATGAAATATTTGTTGCGCGTTCGAGAAAGTCTGCATACTTTTGCATCCGCTTAACGCAATAGCGGGAATGGCGGAATGGTAGACGCGCTGGTCTCAAACACCTGTGACTTCACGGTCGTGCGAGTTCGAGTCTCGCTTCCCGCACAAAAAGCACCTCAAACGAGGTGCTTTTTTTTGCTTATATACCTATTCCTTTATCAATACGACCTGTACACCATCAGCTTTGATGATGTCTAAATAAAATTTCCTTACTTCATTGTATTGCTTGGCTGCCACCGAAACGGGCAATACCACCACGCGCCGTATCGCCTTTATTTCTTGTTTGTCCATAGGTGCTACCGTCAATTCATAAGTGCCATAAGGGCTTTGTATCGAGGCAGGCCGCGGCGTACTTTCTACTTTCAAACCCGCAGGAATGGTAAACGTAAATGTATCTTGCAAGGTATAGGTTTCGGGCATATACAGATCGTGGAAACGAGTGGTATCGGCTGGTAGGCTCAGTTTGGAGGGTTTAATCCTTGTAATGGGTACAAAAAACCTTTTACCGCTGGCTTTGGCATAGCTGCGGGTTTCATACGCCGCTTCAATGGTGGATTCTGGTTTGGTATCGGCTGCTGTGATCGCAAATGATTTAAAAGCCATAATACTCAAGCCAAGTCCTTCTGCAAATTTTTTCTCGCGTTCTTTGGCATCCTTTTCGTGTGCAAGTCCGCGATAATCGTCGTGCAGATTGCCGGAATAAACCATTTTGCTTTGGATCGTCGCATTTCCTGCATCATCGAGTTGGATTTTGGCATTCATTTGGCGTTGATTGTGCGGAGCGTCTAATACCGGTGTTTTTACGAGTTTGCCGCCTTCTGGAGTGAGCAAAAGTACTTGTCGATTGGCCGTAAAGTCGCCTAAGTAGCCAGTCGGGTTTTGATTGCTGGTACATTCCAACCACATTTCTTCACTCGGAACATACAAAATAACGTGATTAAACCTTGGAGTAGGCATATCATCGTATAATTTGGGATAATATTGCCCACCAGCATATACCAATGCCTGATAGGCTGGAATACCCACCACTTTGAGCAAGGCTTTCATATAATTGCTCAATGCCTTGCAATCGCCGTATTTTTTTTGCTCCACAAATTGCGCGTCCAAAGTTTGCCAGCCACCTATGCCGAGTTGGATACTTACATAGCGATGGTTTTTTTGAAGATATCGGTACAAAAGATCAATTTTTTCGCGGTTATTTTTGGCAGTTGCGACCAATGATTTTATTTGTTGTTCCATAGCCGGCGATACCTGATCGCGGTCTTTGTTCATATTGTAATAAAATTCGCCCACGCCTTTCCATGTTTTCATATCTCCTTGGTAATCTTCCATCGTGACGTGTTCGGGAGCGATCAACAATTGAGCATACGCTTTGCTGAAATAAGGGTCGTAAGTTTCTACTGGATTAGCCTTGAGGTCTTTAAAACTACATTTCCAGAACACTTTATCCTTTATTATGGTCTGTTTAAATGGCGCATCGGCATTGATCATTTTCCATTTAAAAGTATAATTATCGGGTGTTATCAAAGAAAAAGAAGATTCCTGAACGGATTCGCCCACATTTTGGATCGTGTAAGAAGGAATCATAAAGAAAGATTTCGATTTGGTCTCTACATAAAACTCTACCGTATAAGGATATGAATTATTGGTTAATTGTAGCGATTTTGATCGGTTATCAGTCATTTCGTTTTCGGAATTTCCGCCATAAATTTCAAGATCACTTTTTTCGCTTTTTCGGATCAAATTGCCCATTGGGCCATATATCTTTCCCTCTATTTTTTTGATGGTCGTAAATTTATCTTCACTGCCGCCAATAATATTGCGGTATTTCCCTTTTTCATTTAAAATAGTGACAATAGTGCGTTCTTTGAAGGTAATGCTTAAATCTTCATCAATTTCGGCAATGGACTCCTCAAAACGAACGACGCAATTCGCATTTTCTTTCAATGCTTCTGGGATCGTAAATACCGGATAAAAAGCATCTTGAGCCGAAAGCATAGAGGTGATGCATAGCAGCCATCCCGCTATGAATAATGATTTTTGGTGTATTAATTTCATGGTTAGTTTGTTTTTTTAAGTACGATTTGGGTATTACCATTTTTAGTGAGCGCATCAAAAAACTGGCGGAGAGCGGGGTATTCTTCGGGCGCAAATTCAACTTGAGCAAGTTTGTTTTTAACCACGATTTGAACCGTTTTAGGGGTTGGTTGGGAGCAATTAATGGATACTCTACCGCCATTGTTGGCCAATTGTGTGCGTTCTCCTTTGGGCGTGTCTTCCAATATATAACCTTCTGGTATAGCAATGGTAACGATAAAATCCTGTCTAAATGGGAAAATCATATTAACAGGAAGTGCTCGGGTTGGTGCCTTGAAAGGATTTTCAGGATAGGCTTTATGAACGATTGGGTTAAAATAGATAAAATCATTCACGACATCAGCGGCGGCTGGAATTTTTACTTTAAAGTCCAATTTGATGGGTTTATCGTAATTTTTTTGGTCAGAAATAACCACCGAATCAATTTCAATATCGGGAAATTGCTTAAAAAACTCTTCTTTAAGGAATGCAGCGGGTGCTTTATCGGAATCCAAATTGCCGCGCCAATTTCGTGCTTCTACGCCATCAGCCATGATCGAAAACTTACCTGTTACCTCGCCTGTCTCGGAAAGATTAAGATAACCCAGCCATACATCCGCGCGTTCGTGTGCCCCAAAATCGAGCCATACTGGATTTTTCTCATCGGCCACCCAGCCCTCTCCATTGTAGTGTTGGGTGGTGAGTTGCCCTAGTTTTATATAGGGGTTTGTAGCATCCAGAAGGTACGATTTATCGCCATCTTTGAGCAATACGATAACCGAATTGAATTGATCTGTAAATGGGTAGAGCGGGTACATTTTACCATTTTTAACGGTACTCAAGAGGACAGGGTATGCCTCTAGTTTAGAGCGTTTGAGCAGCGAAAGCAAACCAAGGTTTAGGTCGGCACTACTACCTGTTTTCTTTTTAAATGCATTGTCCACGCTTTCGGTTGCCCAATAACGGTATTCTTTGTTCCACATTATGTTACTACTTACAAACCGAAGTGCTTTTTCAGCGATCACCAATGCAGAATCTTTTCGCATATCGGAAGTAACAAAAAAAGCATCCCACAAATCACTGCTGGCGCGGCTTCGGGTGCTGAATTGGCCACCAAAATCCTTATCATCCTCTAAGTATTTGGCGAGTTTACCCCAGTCTTCAAAAATACTTTCTCGTACACCATTGCTATTCAGGTATGCCGAAAGTTGAAAACTGATGCGATTTCGGTGGTCATCGAGTGCTGTGATATAAGGCTCTTCTTTTAGCGCGGGTTCATATTCGGAGGTAAATGTGGAATAACCAATTTTATCTTGGCCGCGCATTTTGGTCTCATTTACCGTTTTTATGTTGCCATTATTGTTGACTAATTTTATGTATTCATATCTTGATGTTGGGTATGAAACAGTCAATTCACTATATCTGACAGGTTTATCTTCCTGGAACGACCAATCGAAAAGATTGTAAATATTATCCGCTTTGATTTCAAGTTTGTATTCAATGATACAACCTTTTTGGAGGTTTGGGATAAATACTTTTTTGGCGGAGAATCGTTTGTTGATTTTTTCGGTAAAAACATTATCCGATTTTACTTTTTGCTTTTCGCCATTGGGAAAAATGACCTCCACATCCAGATCTGTCACCTTTTGTTTGTCTTTGTACGAATAATAAGGAATGACAATATTCCCTTCTTCAAAAGCGGATTCATCAAAGATTTTAATACGCCTAAATTGGTTGAAATAGGCATTGTAACCGTCGCCGCCCAACTCCACATTAATACTACCAATATCTTGAAGGATAATACTGGTCGCAGTACTGTCGCGGTCATAGACGGTCATTTGGAGGTCTTCGGGCGGAATGACCCCCCATTTTGATTTAAGAGTAGTGTTTTGAGCAAAGGAATGTACAACACAGAGCAAGAATGCCGTAGTTGTAAGAATCGTTTTTAAGTTTTGCATATTGTTGATTTTAAGATGTTAAACAATTAGTTTTTTTCATTTAGGAACACCAGGTACTAAATGATCAACTGTATGAAGTGGGTGAGATGTATAAACGGTCTGCAAATATAGGGTAGTATTTGCAAGTAACAAAATATAGGAAGATTTTTGAAGAGCATGTGGGGGGTGGTGGAAATTTATTACGAAACTGTACTATAATGCACCTATATACATTGTTTATAATATCTTTTCCAAGAAAAAAATAACCAACCCCATTCCAATTGTAAGATTAACACTATATTTGCCCTATATTTTTTCAATTCAATATTCTACGCTATGAAAAGACAATTACTTACGACGCTCCTTTTTTTCCTATTTAATGTTGCCTTAGTGGCACAATGGACTGGATTCGGTCACTTAGAGGGCGGCGCAATCAAAGATTTTTGCACCGAAGGCAACTTTATTTATGCCCTTTCCAACTCTTGTATTTATGAAAGCAGTGATGAGGGAGAGCATTGGATGGCTTTGACTGCATCTAAAAACAAAGTGGATAACTTTACTAATATTGAAGTTACGCCGAATGCCATATATGCTTTTAGTGCCGATAGTGCTTTGTTGTACCGATCAACCGACCGAGGCATATCGTGGCAATATGTCTTTGGGCGTGTATTTCCTAAGAATTTTTTGGGGCAAAAAATCTCCACTTTTTGGGTTTTAGGCGATACGGTGTTGGCTGTTACCCAACATGCGATGTATCGCTCCATTAATAAAGGTGAAACTTGGGTGGTAACGGGTGATTTCTTTTTAGAAAATGTCCAATCCTTTTTTCAATTTAAGAATGAACTTTTTGCGTGGGGCGGTGCTAGTATTTTTCGTTCCTCCAATAACGGTGCTTCGTGGGTAAAAGCATATACAACGGTATATGATTTCAAGATAGTAGGCGCTACGGCCAGCGGTATTTATGCCTTCTATCAAGATTTAAAAACCATGGTTAAATCCACCGATGGTATGCGTACTTGGATCAAAGTTACGAATAATTTAATCCATCCATACCTTTTTCAATACAAAGGAATTGTGGAGTATAATGATACAATAAACTTCGTATTTTCCGACCTTTATTCTACTGACGGTTGTGATAGTAAGCATTTTAAGAGTGATACAAGCGGTACTATTTGGTATCTGGATCAAAATGACGATAATCTTATCCTTCCAGTATCGGATATTACATCAATGTTGACACTACCCAGCGGTAGGGTATTGTTTGGAGCGGCAGCGGGGATTAAGTACAGTGACGATGGTTTGGTCAATTTTCATTGGGGTAACACAGGGATAAATGAGGGTGAAATTGAAGATTTTACAACTACACAAGGTAAAATGCTCGTTAGTGCCAAGACTGGAGGTTTTATGCTCGATCCATCAACCGGTACTTGGACTTCCATAAATGTAGACCAAACAGGAAATGATTGTACCAAATCTAATTATTTTTACGCAACGGAAAACCGTATTTACCATAACGATGAAACAAATAAAGGCACTTACCAATACTCCGATGATCTAGGGGCAACGTGGAATGAATTGCCCAAAACATTGTATTGGTGGGTGTATAATACCGCAACGGCAAGTAAAAATTATTTATGGATAGGTAGTCAAAAACCTTATCGCGTGCGTAATGGTAGTACCGAAGAAGAGCAAGTAAGTCTGCTAATTCCTTCCAGTACCGAAAAAATTAGTTATTTTACAGGAAGAGATAACCAACTTTGGTGCATAACAGACAAGAAAGCGTTTGCTATTTTTGATGAAAATGCCAACCTAGTCGATTATTTCCCTCCGTTGGAGTTTTGCCCGTTGGCTACGGCTTCTACGTTGTATTATTTCTATGATGGCGAGAATGCCTGGGGTATTTGTGGTACTGAGGTATATGTTTTTAGGCCATCAGCGGGTCAGTGGGAGGAGGAGTATTTGGTGGATTGGTCCACTGGAGTTCCATTGTACCACTATAATATAAGGGATTTGGAAGTATATAACGGAACCATTCTTATTACAACTTCTAATGGTATATTTGTCAAAGAAAATAACACCAACCGATGTTATCCGCTCGCGCCATCTTGCCCTGAGTCCAACCTGCGGAATGCTAAAATTGTGGGCGATGATTTATGGGTTCTGACTGAAAATAAGCAGGCGTTATTGAAATTGCAATTGAAAAAAAATATCGGGAATGACCTAGATTTGTCCAGATTTTGGTGCGCCCCTAATCCTTCCGCCGGCCAATTAAATATGCAGTCTAGCCAATTGTACAACGAGCCTATTCAATTGGATGTACTAGATCCATCAGGTAGGCGCGTACGTGCTTTGACGATGTCTTCGGGGAATGGATGGTCGTTTGATTTGAGCGATTTGGCACAAGGGGTTTATTTGTTGCATATCAGCAATGCTCAGGTGAATACTACGGTGAAATGGGTGAAATATTGAGAATAGACGTACAACTTTAGTGTACGCTACGCTTTGTGTTCTTTTGTGGTAGAAAAAAATACTATATACGTAGCGTATACTTTTCTTCTACCACAAAAGTACACAACAGTCCACAAAAGCGTAGAGTAACGCTTCGCTTGATTTTTAGTTCACAAAAGCGTAGCGTAGTATTTTTGTGGTTTGCTTGTTTATTGACCTCGTGACTTTGACACGATTTTGAGTTAAGCGATTTGGCACCTTGTGCTTATCTGTTGTATATCAGGACTGAACAGGAGAACACAAGATGAAATATTGAAATTTTGGTGGTTGTATTCGCCCAAAATTATTTCAAAAACCGCACGCGTGTCATAAAATCTGCTTTGTTTGCACCCAATTTCTTAGCAGCGGCAGGCGATACAATTACCTCAGCATTATTAGCAATATTATCGGGGATACGCCCGATCACTTTGGCAAATATTGTTACTTTAGTGGCAGGATTGGTCACCGAAATACTAGTTCCAATAGCTGCTTCGCGGTGCAGCGCATATAAATCGCCTATTTCTGAATTGTCTTTAATCCAATGGCAAATACCTTGGCTGCTTACTTCTTTGTATTTTACCCGTTGTTGGTCGTATTTAGCCTTTAAGGCGTCGGAAGCGGTGGGTTTACGATCTTTACGCCATTCTAGTTTGTAACCTTCGGTGCCAATCCAGCCTACATGGAGTAATTGCCCGGGGATAATGGTGCTATTTTTTAACTTATTGCGTTCTTTTATGCTGTCCACAGGCATTTCAAAATGGCGACGGCAGATTTGGAACATATTATCACCCGGCTGTACGACATAACATAAAGGCGCATTTTGGGCAATTTTGAAATCATTTCGTTTGTACCTCTTAATGGCAATATTGGGCGTTGGAATGGCCACTAATTCGCCTGTATGCAGGATCGGATCTGTTTGGAAACGTGGGTTGTACTCGTATAATTCTTCTAGGCTTAGGCAATAATATTTGGCTAAAGAAAATAGCGTTTGTTTTGCTTTTACCCTGTGGTGGATAATTTTTTGGCCGTCTTGAATGGTGAGATAAAGAGTATCTTTACTCGTCAAAAAAGCGGGAGTAATTGGTTTGGTCTTTGTTTGCGCCTGTAAGAAAAATGGAACAACGCAAATCAATAATAGTGGCGTTAACCTCATAGTTGATATAAAATGGTGAATATGGAGCGCAAAATTACGCCGTATAAGCGAAAGCATAACAATGAATAAACGAAGAATGGTCGAAAACAGTATCTTTGTGGGTATTTTGCAGCAAATTTTATGCCGTACTTCGGTAAACGCTACTTCGGTAAACGCTACTTCGGTAAACTCAGTAAACCCCGTATTTCGATAAACTAAGAAAGAAATGCTACTTATTGTTATTCCAGCCCGCTACGCTTCTACTCGTTTCCCGGGCAAACCACTCGCCATGATTGGCGACAAAACCATGATCCAACGGGTATATGAGCAAGCGCAGTCGAGTACTTTGGCCGATGAAATAGTGGTCGCCACCGATGATGAGCGAATCTATGACCATGTTGCCGCTTTTGGCGGAAAAGTAGTAATGACGGCCCACCACCACCTGAGTGGTACCGATCGCTGTGCAGAAGTGGCCAGTCTTTTCCCTGCTGCCGAATGGGTAGTGAATTTACAAGGAGATGAACCGTTTATTCAGGCAGAACAGATTGATTTATTGTGCCGTACACTTATCGCCTCGAAAGGAGGGATTGCTACATTGGCCAAAAAAATAACGCAGGAACAACAGTTGTTTGATGCCAATTGCGTGAAAGTTGTTTGTTCGCAACAAGGAGAAGCACTTTATTTTAGTCGCCACCCGATTCCTTTTGTACGCGGCGTGGAGCAGGCTGATTGGTTGAGCAAATCGCTGCATTTTAAACATATCGGTTTGTATGGTTTTCGAAGGGAAATATTGCTAGAATTGGCTGAATTGCCCCCATCTCCGCTGGAATTAGCGGAATCCTTAGAGCAATTGCGCTGGCTCGATCACGGTTATCGCATTGCGGTAGGTATTACAGCATTGGAGACGGTAGGCATTGATACTCCGGAAGATTTGTTAGACATTAATAATGCGCTATAAACTTCTATAAATGCGATTACTCGCCCGCCAGGATTTGATAAACAATACGCCCCCTAATACAGCCGCTGCATAACAATAGCGATCTTGCTGATCCGAGACATATTGCGTTGCTACTAAGGATAGTATGACCAAAGCGGCCATTTGCCATTGTCGGTTGGTTTGGAAATGCAATTTAGCGGCCAATCGTTGATCGGGGTTGCGCAATTCAATTTTTCCGCGCCTAATTTTTTGTAAGGTTTGGCGGAGTTCATCTGGTAAGGCCATTGTATTGACCAATGTACCTTGTACTAAATTAGTGGCAAAAGTCAGCAAGCCGTTTTTGTCGGTTAATAACAGGTTTTGCAGATACGGACGAACAACTTCCAGAGGGTTCAATTTATCATCTAGCGTAGTACTGATGCCGAGCAAGAGCATAAGGGCGCGGTTGAGCAGGATATAGTCTTTAGGGACTTGTACTGTGCCGGATAAACCAGAAATACCAATATCTTGAATGAGCGTATAAAGGCTATTATTGAACGGATTTACTTTAATATCTTTAAAATTGAGTCCTTCGAGATGCACTTCATTTTGTAGGAAATTGCGCAATGCCTGCACCATTTTTTCGGCCATTTCCTCTGCTTCGTGGCCTGTTGCGATAAATCCCATGGCTTGGCATGCTTCTACAATGGCTACGGTATCGCTTTTTACGGCGGCTTCAATGAGTTTAGGCATGCCTTCGCGCATGCTATTGCTCACGTAGCCCGTAGCGCCAAAATCGAGGAGAACGAGCGTACCATCTTGCTCTACCAGCAGGTTGCCGGGATGCGGATCGGCGTGGTAAAATCCATCTTTAAAAATCATTCTGCACCAAGCGTGGAGTATGGTACCGGCGAGTGCTTTTCGGTCGAGGTGCCAATCGTCCAATTGGTGGATATTAGCCACTTTTATGCCATTGTGCCAAGTGGTAGTGAGCACGCGCATGGTGGAATAATCGGTGTGTACTTTGGGTATTACGATACCGGGTTCATCGGCTAGGTTATGGCTAATGACTTGCATGGATTCGGCTTCTCGGACAAAATCCAGTTCTTCTTCGATCATTTTACGCACTTGAGTATAAAGATGATCCATGCCTTTGATCTGATAAAACCACGACAGCATTTGGGTTAATCGGCGAATAATTTCCAGATCAATTTGTGCAATAGATTCAATATCAGCATGTTGTACTTTTACAACTACTTCGGTGCCATCGTGTAGGCGTGCGCGGTGTGCTTGCCCGATAGAGGCTGCGGCGAGGGGTATTTCCTGAAATTCGGCAAATAATTCGTTGGGCGATTTGCCAAATTCTTTTTGGATACGCGCGGTAACTTGTGCAAAAGGTCGGGGCGGTATTTTATCTTGTAGTTCTTCGAGTGGTTTTTGGAAGGCTTCGGGTAGGAAATTGGTTAAAATAGAGAGTAATTGGCCTACTTTTACAAATAATCCATTCAGTTCGAGGATCGTTGATTTTACGCGATTGGCATTGTGAAGGTGCAATGCCATAATACGGGATTCGTAATATTTTTCACCTAAAATACGCCCGGCGATCCATAATCGGGCATAACTCCACATCACGCCAAAAGAGGTGGCGTAGGCAATTCGGGCGCGTTTTGATTTGTTGGTGATCATAATAGGGTAGCGGCTTTTTTATGAAAAATTGGATCGTAAAGGTAGGAGTTTTGCCCGCTTTTGTGTACTTGTATTTCAATATCGAGATTTGGCCTTGAACTAAATTGTCGGGATGACTAAAAAAGCCTAAAGTTGTCAGTTTAGCGAAATGATTATACTTCGCGTCATTAGGTTTTATGCAAATATTGAACTATCTCCAAGTGATCCAATAAACCCAATGTGCCTATTGTCGGGGCGACTTTTTCGGTCACCCCGACAATTTTGCACTGCCCCCCCCTTTGAGCCAACTTTGAAATTTCGTTGGTTAGCAGGGTATATATTTTGGGCAAAATGGGATATTTGATATAGGCAAAACATCAATTTCAACTAAATTGTCGGGGTGACTGAAAAAGTCGCCCCGACAATAGGCCAATTTCGTTTATGGGACACTTTTGAACACTGAATATTTGATCAATCCGATGAAAAGTTTAGCCACTTTGAAGTTGGTATATCGTTAAGTTGACGACATTAGACTAAAAAAGTCGTCCCGACAATAGCACAATTTCAGGATATCGAATAATGGCTAAATAAGTACTTTAAAATTTTAAACGTTTAATTTAAAATTTTAAAGTACCCTCTAACGCTACTATTTTACACCTTCGTCGTCCACCAATTTTTCACCTGCCAACCCAATAAATACATTACTGGCAAGATAATTAGTGTAATAAAAGTAGCAAAACCAAGGCCAAAAATAATCGTCCAGCACAATGGTCCCCAAAATGCAACGGAGTCACCACCGAGATAAATCTTTGGATCGCCATGCGCAAATAGACTTTCAAAATCAATATTAAAACCGATCGCCAATGGAATAAGTCCAAGGATAGCAGCCGTAGCCGTCAGGAATACCGGTGTCATACGGATACGTCCAGCCTCGATAATGGCCTCTTTTACGGCCAAGCCTTTTTCTCGCAGAATATCGGTGTATTCCACCAGCAAGATCCCGTTTCGGACTACAATACCCGCCAATGCCACAACACCTACACCCATCATAATTACCGAAAAGTCCATTTTGAATACGGCCATACCCAAGAGTACACCGATGATGGAAAATACTACTTCCGACATGATAATCAAGGTTTTACCAATAGAATTAAATTGTGCTACCAAGATCAATAGGATCATGCCAATAGAGATTAACAATGACCTGCCCAAAAACGAAACGGCATCGAGGAACTCCGCATCTTCACCCGCAAAACCTACTGTAACGCCTTCTTGAGGAGGAATAGCAGCCACAGCGGCTTTTATTTTGTTGATGACTTCTGTTTGTTTAGGCTGATATTCGGCAATGATATTGGACGAAATCGTTACAATACGCTCTTGGTCCTTCCGGCGTACACCGCCATAAGTATTAGAGTACTTTATATCGGCCAATGAAGCCATTGGCACCGAGCGCAATACACCACCCATATTCATGTCGCGGAAGGTGATATTCAGGTTTTCCACGGCATTGATATTACCACGTTGGTCTTCTTTTAGGCGAATATTTACGGGTACTTCATCTTCGCCATCGCGGAATTTGGTGGCTTCTTTGCCGAGTATGGCGGTACGGAATTCCATACCGATCTGGGCCGTAGAAATACCTTCGCGGTTGGCGCGATCGCGGTCGATATCGATATTAATTTCTGGTTTAGAGACAATCATATCGGTGCGTAATTCTTCCACTCCAGGTACTGCCACAGAATCGAGGTAACGTTTTACCATTGCAGATACCGCAACCAATTGAGGGAAATCATCGCCGCGAATTTCCACCGAAATGGGTTTTGGAGATGGTGGTCCGCCAGATTCTTGATCCACCGTAATTTCGGCACCAGGGATAATGCCCGCTGTTGCTGTGCGAATCTTATCCATGTATTCTTTAGTACTCACCCCGTTGCGTTTGGCAAATTCCACAAATGCCACGCCCACTTTACTTTTATTGGAAGTAGCGGAGCGGTCAAATTGATCTTCCGAGGCATTGAGGGCAACATTGGAAATGACAGATTCCACCATCGGGTTGTTTTCGCCCAATACTTCGTTTACTTTACGCTCCATCACGCTCGTTAGCGAATCCGTTACATTTACGTCTGTGCCTACCGGCAAAGTCAGGTAAACATAGATAAAATTAGGATCTGCTTTCGGGAAAAGCACAATATTGGCTTGTCGTTGCGTGGTAACAAATATGGAAGCAATCAGCATCAAAATCACTGAACCCATCATTGCAAATGGGTGCCTCAATGAGAATGTTAAGAATTTGGCATACCCATTTTGAATTCTTGGCCAACCTTTCTTTTGGAACCAACGCACGCCTCTTTCTAATAAAAACTTATAAATTAGGACAAATAGAGCGCAGAATACAGCAAAATTACCCATTCCTGTATTGCCAGATGCGTAAAAACCAATGGTGGTCATGGCAAATAACAGATAACCGAAAATGGTACGTACCCGTTTTTTCTTTGGATCGATCTCTGTGCCTTCGCGCTTAGGATCGCCCATAAACCACACCGCAAACACTGGGTTCAAGATATAGGCCACCAACAAAGAGGCAGTAAGGGTAATGATGATCGTTACGGGCAAATAGTGCATAAATTTGCCAAATATTCCACCCCAAAACACCAATGGTACAAAGGGGGCCAACGTAGTAGCAGTACCCGAAAGTACGGGTAAAAACACCTCTGCGGTCGCTTTTTTAGCGGCTTGGGTGATGGTCAAATTGGGTTCATCGTGGTAAACGCGGTGGGTGTTTTCGATCACCACAATGGCATCATCTACCACAATACCTAAGGCCAGCAAAAAGCCAAAGAGTACGATAAAATTGAGGGTAAAACCAATAGTAGGCAGCAACATAAACGCAATACACATGGACAATGGTACCGACAAAGCCACAAAAACGGCATCAGTAGCACCCATAAAGAACATGAGGATCAGCGTCACCAGTATAAAACCAATGATGATGGTATTGATCAAATCGTGGAGGGTAACACGGGTGGCACGGCTTTGGTCGCCGGTGATCGTCACTTCCAAATTAGGTGGAAATTCCGTGGCTTTAAGGTCGGCTACCAATTCCTTAATCTTATCGGATGCGTTGATCAGGTTTTCACCGCTGCGCTTGATTACGTTTAGGGCAATTACACTACGTCCGTTCATCCGACTAAAACTCTCGTCTGCCTTATAGCCCAGTTTTACATCTGCAAAATCTTTGAGGTATACTTGCGCGCCAGATTGTGAACCGACTAAGATGTTCTTGATTTGCTCTACGTTTTTAAAATCACCGCGAATGGAAACCGAGCGGGTCATGCCGCCTACATCCACATTACCCGCAGAGATGGTCATGTTTTCGAAGGCCAAAGCGTTTTCAATATCGCGGAAAGTGAGGCTTGCGGCGCTCATCTTGTATTTGTCCACGTCGATTTGAATCTCTTTTTCTGGAGCACCTACCATGTCCACACGTGTAATTTCGCGAAATTCCTCCACTTTATCCTTCGTGCGGTCTGCAAAATCCTTGAGTTTGTCGAGGCTAAAATCACCAGCGATATTGATGCTCATAATCGGAATTTCGGAGATGTCAAATTCCGTAACAGTAGGGTCGGTAAGCAAATCCGTAGGCAGATCGCGTTTGGCTTTATCCACTGCATCCTTTACTTTTTGCTTACAAATGACCACATTCAGGTCGGTATTGAACTCCACGATTACATTGGAGAAGTCCTGAACGGAATACGACGACACTTTTTTTACGCCATTGATGCCTTTCAATTGCTTTTCAATGGGTTTGGTCACCAATTGCTCCATATCCGTAGGCGATGCGCCTGGGTAGATGGTAGAGACGAAAATGGTGGGTACCACAACATCGGGGAACTGCTCTTTGGGCAGTGAGTTGTAGGACATGATACCTGCCAAAGTAATAATCACCGTAACGATGAATATGGCGGTACGGTTATCAATAGCCCACGAGGTGGGTTTAAATTCTTTCATGTTATGTTGATATTAATGATGTTCAATTTGCTAGATATCCAATCCCAAGACTCGCCAAACCTAAATAGAGGCAAAGCGGTGAAAACCATCGGGTATCCATTTGTGCAAAATAAGTTGCTTTCAATTAAAATGCGATTACCTCACCATTATTTACATCTTGGAAACCGGTAGAAATCACCCAATCGCCTTTTTTAAGGCCACTCAGGATTTCTACTTGTCCATTGTAATTACTGCCTTGTTTTACTATTACTTTCTTAGCAGTTGCTTGTTTTTCACCATTTTTTTCTGCAACTAATACATATTGACCATCAGTGCCCATTTGAATCAGGTTCACCGGAACAGATATTGCGTTAGCACTTTGGTAATCTACAATTTTCATTACTGCTACTTGGTTGGCGCGGTAATCAGCACCTGCTGGCAGGGCACATTCCACATCAAAAGTACGAGTCGTTGGGTTGATGGTTTTGGCCACATAGGTGACAACTGTAGCAATTTCCTTGTTCAAATCGGGAAAAAACACTTGTACTTTATCACCTTTTTTCACCTTAGCGGCATACGATTCTGTTACTGCGCCTTTAATTTTCAATTTGCTCAAATTCACAATACTGCACAATGGCACGCCTGGTGCAATTGCTTGTCCTTGCTTCAGCAATACCATATCAACGGTACCATTGGTAGGTGCGTAAATACGTGTCATACCCATTTGTTCACGCATAGTAGAGATAGAACGCTCCAGCGATTCTTTACCGTTTTTGGCCTGGATATACTGTACTTCTGTACCGATTTTTTGGTCCCAAAGGCTTTTTTGGCGGTTAAAAATATCTTCAGCCACTTTGAGTTGACCTTCCAATTCGGCCATTCCTTTGAGCATTACAGCATCATCAATTTCAGCGATTAATTGGCCTTGGCGCACTTGGTCGCCATTTTTTACCAATACACGGCGCAATGCACCGGGCATTCTAGAAGTAGCCATTACGCTTTCGTCGGCATCTACTTTTCCTTGAAGGTCGATAAAATGCTTAAATGCTTCTATTTTGAGTTCTGTTAAACCAACAGTACGCACTTTGGGTGCTTTTACGGTTGTGCTACCACCAATTTGCTTTTCCAAGTCAGCAATTTGAGTTTCGATGGCTTCTTTTTGAGTTTTTAATGCTTCTAGTTGGGCTTCTGGCGATTTGCCGCCACAGGCAACTATGAATAAAGCAATGGATAGATAAAGTATATATTTCATGTTATTTAGATATAAATTGAATTATGAATCATTTGAAATGAAAAAAAATTAGCGTTTATTGAATATTTAATGCTAAATTTTAAATCACGATCAAGGTTTTATTTAGCAATACCAAGTGCGCGTTTGATGGCTACACGTGCTTTGAGCATATCGAACCGAGCCGACATGACATTTTGTTGGGCGGTAAACACGCCTTGTTCGGCTTGCACGAACTCAAAGCTACTTCCAATACCCGCTTGATATTTTGTTTGGGTAGTGTTGTAAATGCGTTGTGCCAAATCGAGGTTTTTCTGTTGGTTGCTTACGCGTTCCTGCGCGCTCAGGTATTGTTTGCGTGCTACTTCCAGTTCGAGGGTAAAGGCACTTTCGAGGGTACGTTTTTGCTCTTCAATGGTCATTACGGCAATTTTTGCGCGTTCTTTTTTGGCTTTGTTCACGCCGCTGTCCCAGATGGTGGAAGAAACCGTAATGCCCACCACCGTAGAGGGGATAAAATACCAATTATTGTGTGTTTCAGAGTCTTTTGCGCCAAAACCTCCTTGAAGACCACCCTGCCATTGTGCAAAACCAACTACATTAGGTAACCATGATTTGTCGTACAAACTTACTTCCAATTGGCTCAATTCGCGGCCTTTGAGTAGGTTAACGTATTCGGTGCGGTTCATAAAATTGATTTCGGATGTATTATCTGCATCGGCGTATTGCGTCATCAATTTTTCGGTATTGTCGCTCAATGTAATGGGGTCGGTAATGGTCATACCCATGGCAAACTTAAGTGCGTCCACCACAATATCGCGTTGGCGTGCTAGGTTGGTACGTTCGCTACGAAGGGTAGCCAGCGTAAGTTCGAGGCGATCTACGTCCAACTGTTCTACAAAACCTGCTTTATTGATTTCTTTGGTCTCTTTGAGGAGTTTTTCGAGGTTTGTAGCGTTTTTATCAATAGTTTGCAAATTTTCGTCGATGAGTAAAGCGGGCAAATACGCGTCGATAATTTGATTGCGCAAAGTACTTTTGGCCACATCCAATTGATCGTTGACGAGTTCTTTGTACAGTGTTGCAGCGCGTTTGGCCAAGCGATAGGAATTGCTAAAAATCAATTGATTTGCGGCAAGTGTTGCATTGGCATTGTGAATAGGGCTGAAGAATACTCTAGAATCTGGATCCGATTGGAATGCTGCACCCAAAAATGCACCAAGGGCATCTACTTGTCCAGCAGTAAATTGTTGGTTGACGATGTCTGGGATTGGGCCGCCGCCGCCGCCGCCAAAAGAGAGTGCGCCAGAGGGCAAACCAGCGCGTTGAATAAAACCGTTGTAGCCTAGGCTGGCGGTTACTTGTGGTAGCCCAGTAGCAGTGTTCTCTTTGATACGCCATTCGGCTTCGGAGATTTGCAATTGCGCAATTTTAATCTGGGGGTGGTTGTTTAGGCCATAGTTGATGCAATCGTCTAGCGACATTACCTGTTGTGCCTGGACACTACCGATAATGGCTAAGAATGCTGCGATAATAGTGAGTTTTTGCATATAATTTGAGTTTTGGACGTTGGATTTTGGGTTTAATTTACAGCAATTTGTCAAAATAGATAATGTATGTAAATTTTACTAAAAATCCAAGTCCGCTTTTAATTTTCTTGTTCCTTAGATCATCGTTTTACCTTTTTCCGATACTACACCGTGCAGGTAATGCAAGAGGTATTCTTTAAAAACGGTGACTTTTGAATATTCAGATGAAGGGAAAAGTGTTTCATCAAAGAGTACGAATGACGTAGCAATATGAATTTTGGTCATCACATCCACATTGATATCGGATCGGTAAAGCCCCTCTGCAATACCCCGTTCTAGGTTACGGAGCACTACTCGGTACATAAACCCTTGTTGGTATTCGGCCACAATAGTCCAAGCATCGCGGTGGTAGCGTTGGAGGTCATAGACGACATTTGATTTCATTTGCTGTAATTCTTTGGCATTCATTTCAATCACCATCATGATTTCTTCGATGGCATTGTTGGTTTGGCTAAACTGCTCTTCACATTGTTTTTTTTCAATTTCGATATGAAATTTTAGCATTTTCAGTACCAAATCGTCTTTGTTTTCGACAAATTGGTACAACGTTTTTTTCGAAATACCTAGTTCTCGGGCAACATCATCCATCGTCATACTTTTGATGCCGTATTTTAAAAACAAAGTCTGCGTTTGTTTAAGCCATTTCTGCTGCTGTTCTGTAAACATAATGCAAAGGTAAACACGGGAAACGAATTAATGTTCAAAACGTTTCCGGTGTATCGAATGTTTTCGATGAATTGTTGTTTTTGTCGGATGAATTATGTTTGCATCGGTGTTAAATTTGAGCATTTAAAATTATTTTGTTCTATTATTGGAAAAAAGACAAACTTCATTTACCCTAGCATTGTAAACAATAGTACATTTGCGGCCTTATAAACGAAATATTGCTTTTTTGTTTTTAAATATTATCCTTCTCCAATCATTCTAAGATCACACATTATCTGATGGATACCCACAGTTCTACCCACCATAAGCTTTCTTTAGGAGGTCTTCTTGTTACGCTCGGCATTATTTATGGGGATATAGGTACGTCGCCACTTTATGTAATGAAAGCTGTAATTGGCACAGCGGTTATCAATAAAAATACAATATTTGGGGGTGTTTCATTGGTTTTTTGGGTTTTAACAATCCAAACTACAATCAAGTATATCCTGATGGTACTTCGTGCGGACAACAACGGGGAGGGCGGTATTTTTTCGCTCTATGCTTTGGTACGGCGGCGGCAGAAATGGTTATTATACCCTGCTATGATTGGTGGCTGTGCTGTACTCGCAGATAGCACTATTACACCACCTTTTTCGGTTTCTTCGGCATTGGAAGGCTTGGAAACACTACCCATGTTGCATGGTGTTCATATTCCTATTGTCGGTATTACCATTTCTATTATTTCTACTTTATTTATTGTTCAGCAGTTTGGTACCGCTATGGTAGGGCGTTTTTTTGGCCCTATTATGTTGTTATGGTTTACAATGCTTTGTATTTTGGGCATCAAAGAAGTACTACATTATCCTTCTATTATATTGGCGCTCAATCCATATTATGCTATCCAATTATTAGTGTCACATCCCAACGCATTATTGTTGATGGGCGCAGCATTCCTTTGCACGACAGGGGCAGAAGCATTATATGCTGATTTAGGGCATTGTGGAATACAGAACATTCGTATCAGTTGGATTTTTGTTAAGTTTTGTTTAGTGGTTAATTATCTTGGGCAAGCGGCTTGGGCACTGAATTTTGATGGACAAGTATTACCGGTATCCAATCCAAACCCATTTTATGGAATCATGCCTCAATGGTTTTTACCCTTCGGTATTATCATCGCTTCAATAGCAACTATTGTGGCGAGTCAAGCAATGATTTCAGGCGCATTTACCTTGGTTAGTGAGGCTATTCGGTTAAATTTATTACCCAAAATGACTGTTGTTTTTCCTAATCAATTTAAGGGGCAGTTGTATATACCTGCGGTAAATTGGGGGTTGTGTATCGCGTGTATCGGTGTAACTTTGTATTTCAAGGAAAGTTCGCGCATGGAAGCGGCATACGGGCTTTCTGTTACAATTACGATGCTTATGACGACCATTTTGCTGTCAAATTATTTTGTGATGCATCGCATTCGACCAATATTTATTTGGATATCCTTGATTGGATATTTGATTTTTGAAGGTAGTTTTTTTGCTGCCAATATGCTCAAATTTAAAGATGGAGGCTTTATAACAGTACTTATTGCAGCCGTTATTTTTGCTTTGATGTTTATTTGGCGTTTGGCTAAAGGAATAAGGGAACGTTATGTTCAAAAGATCAAGATACAAGATTATGTAGATCAATTGATTATGCTTAGCAATGATGAATCAATACCCAAATATGCTACTAATTTGGTGTTTTTAAGTAGTGCAAAATCCGACAAAAAAGTTGAAGAAAAGGTATTGTATTCTATCCTTCAAACCCAACCCAAACGTGCTGATATTTATTGGTTCTTACATATAGAAGTAACGGATCAGCCTTATACGATGGAATATAAAGTGAATACGATATCCTCCAATGATATCTATAAAGTGACCTTCCGCTTAGGCTTCCGCGTTGAACAACGTATGAATATTTTCTTGAGAAAAGTAGTAGAGGAATTGATGGAATCGGGCGAACTGAATATCCAACCGAGGTACCATGTAAGTAGAAATGAAATTCCAACGGGTGATTTCAGATTTGTACTCATGCAGGAGTTCTTGTCGCACGAGAACGATCTGCCTGTGTATGAGCAGGTGGTGATGTCGCTCTATCTTTTCATTAAGAAATTTACGGCTACTCCCGCTAACTGGTTTGGGCTGGATAGCGATTCTGTAACGGTCGAAAAAGTACCTTTGGTGCTACGCCGGATGGATGAAGTGGTATTGACACGGGTTGGGGTGTAGAGACGTTGCACTGCAACGTCTCTACGCTACGGTTCCGTTATGTGTTCAGGCGTTAAATTGGTTTACGTTTTTTACGACGCGTTGCGTTTTTTGCGACGCGTTGCGTTTTTTTACGACGCGTACACAGACGTTGCAGTGCAACGTCTCTACTGTTTTATACCCTCAAAACTCATTCCCGGAGGCATCAATTTCAAGGCCGTTACCTTTCCTTTTTTACGGATAAATTGAAATGATGTACCCTGATCTCCTGCGTATTTATCGGGTTCACCAGCAGATTTCAGCGGTCCTTTGCCCATAGATGATGCAACTACTACCTGCCCATCAACAATATCAACATCCATTATTTCAAAGGGAAGGCCAGTAAATTTATATTTGCCTTTATAATCATTGATATCTATTTTGGTATCTGGGTTAACCGCTTTTATAGGTGTTTCTGTTCCATGGAAAGTAATGCCCATTACCGTCATCAGTACTTGACTGGCAGCAACTTCTTTGTTTTTAAACACAAAATAAAGGTGGTGCAACCCCCTTGTTCCCCCTGATGGCAAAATAATTTGAGATGGTGGGGGAGGGGTAAAACCTTGTGTTGTAGTGACTTCTACTTTTATTGGGTCACCGATCAATAACCCATCGGGTTGATCCAAGTGTAATTCAATAGTGCCACCACTGAAATTATATTGCTTAGGCGCGCCACAGTTGACTTCGATATGGTGTATGCCCGTCAGGTCTATATTTTCAAGACCGATATAGGAGCCATTGCCAGAAGGAAGTGTTAGTTTCATACCACCAAATGACATTTTCTGAACGTCTTTATAAAAATCAAGTGTGTGCAGATCGATTGCTGGGTTGCGTAATACAAATATTTTTTCGGCACTTAACGAAGGCAAACCCATCGCACCCCGATCTTTATACGCCGCACGCAATATATATACACCCTTGCCTTTATCATCTTCAGGCAAATTAATAGCGTATTCTCCTTTTAGAGGCAATGGAGCAGGGTGTGCTTGTTCGTCAGAATGGCTCAGGATAAACTTAATTAATTCAGAAGCATCATCCTTAGAAAGGCTGGGGTGCGCAGCCATCGCTACTTGCCCCCATACCCCTGTGCTGCCATTGATAACACGACCGGAAAGTAGTTCAATAGCATCGGTTTGATCCTTGTATTTGAGGGCCACTGCACGGAAACTTGGCCCTACGGATATATCAGCGGTTTTATGACATGACTTACAATCCGTTTTTTCCATAATTTTTTGAGCCGTTGCAAAACGCGCATTTTGGCTCGAGAACTGGTGTCCTTGCGCAATAGCAATTTTGTCGTACCCTTCTGGTAGGTAGTCAATATTGAGGGCTACCTCGTCGGGAGCAATAGTACCTGTAGCCAAAGAGCCGTCTTCACGGTCGGTTACGATCACATCATAATTGATCTTTTGCCCAGGAAGGAAGAAGGTTTTGTTGCTATTTCCGAGGTTAAAATTCAGTACTGGTATTTCGTTGCCGACTACGATGTCCCTTGTTACTGTAGCAGTGCCTCCTTTTCCGTCGGAGACGGTAAGCGTTGCCTTGTAAACCCCTTTTTTCTTAAAGGTAAACGTGTGTTTTTCGGATTTGAATACCTGTTTTTTACCACCTTTTTCAGGGGCAATACTCCATTCGTACGAGAGCAGATCTCCGTCATAGTCCATAGTACCTTCGGATGAAAACTGCACAGTAAGCGGAACAATACCCGCGTTTTTGTCGGTATTTACCATTGCAACAGGTTTGCGGTTGCCAGCATTGTACTCTACTCGTATCAGGCGCGCATCGTCGTTGCCCTGGAACCACCCTGTGCCATATTCCAACATATACAGGTCACCATTAGTAGCAAACTGCATATCCATTGGGTTAGAAAATTTTTGTGAGGGCATTATGGGTTCCATGTTTTGATAGTCACCTGCTTCGTTCATATCCACTGCCATGATCCAGCCGCGCATCCAGTCATAGACCAAAAGTTTTTTATCAAAATAAGCAGGCCAAGGGCGAGCAGCATCTTTGAAATCGGAACGGTAAAAAACAGGGCCAGCCATTGCATTCCGGCCACCGGTTCCTACCAATGGGAATTCTTTAGATTCCGCGTATGGATACCATATAAATGCTTTTTGTGCGGGCGGCAGTTCGAGTAAACCACTATTATTGGGCGAATTATTAATAGGCTTTTCTACGGAAATGGGCGAACCAGTCACCTTAGTGGCATAATCATAGTCCATATAAGGTTTGTTGTCGGCAATCACCAGCGGCCAGCCAAAATTACCCGCCATCCGTGCCTGTCCAACTTCATCAAAACCCTGAGGGCCGCGTTTTTCGTCAGGGTCATTGGCATCGGGGCCTACTTCACCCCAATATACATAACCTGTTTTTTTGTCCACACTAATACGGTAGGGATTTCTGTGCCCCATGGTATAGATTTCAGGTCGGGTTTTGGCAGTACCTTTTGGGAACAGATTGCCCTCTGGGATCGAATAAGAACCATCCATTTCTGGGTGAATACGGATAATTTTACCCCGTAAATCATTGGTGTTGGCCGAGGATTTCTGTGCATCCCAAGGCGCGCGTCCGGGGCGTTCGTCGATAGGTGCATAACCATCGGCCCTCGGACTGGTATTATCTCCGGTAGATAGGTAGAGGTTGCCTTTGCCATCCCAATCAAGCGATCCGCCGGTATGGCAGCATTGGTCGCGCTGAACACCTACTTCTAAGAGTACTTTTTTGCTATCCAAGAGGAGCTCATCACCGCGCATTTCGTAACGGGTCAAGATGTTTTTAGCATCATCGCCGGCGGGAGAATAATACAGGTATATCCAATGGTTTTTTGTAAAATTAGGGTCGATCGTTAAGCCTAATAGTCCATCTTCCGCATCATTACGTTTACCAGTGGAATCGGGCAGATATTTAGTGTTTACCGGAATCGTGGCAATGGTGCGGCTTTTCCCGTCAGCGGGGTCGAATATTTTTACCTCGCCTTTACGTTGAATAAACAGTACTTTATTACTGGGTAATAGCGCTAATTCCATTGGTTCGTCCAGTTTTTCTTCCAAAATCACTTTTGTAAAACGATTTTCTTCTGGATAAAGTGCGGTGCGTGCTTTGGTATAGTCGAGCGCAGCGCCTGCCATAGTCCATTGTAATCCAGCCCAATAGTGTTGCAGAACGAGCGGTTCAGAAAAAGTTGCTTCTGTATGCCCCATATTGGAGTAAAATGCTCGACCTCCGTCGAACTCGTGGTGCCATGCCATTGGGTGGTAATCGCCCATCGTGCCGCCAGAATACGATTTTTCATCAATCGTAATTAAGGTTTTGATAGCAGGATTTACTTTTTTATAGGCATAAAACTCATCTTTACGTACCCAAGGCTCGGGAAGGAAGGCGGTCAGCGGATTTTTTGTATCCACAATATGGAACGAACCTTCCTGCACATTGCTGGGTTGAGAAGGGTGGTTATCGAACCAGCCGCCCATTAGTTTACCGTACCAAGGCCAGTCGTATTCAGTATCCGAAGCCGCATGAATCCCCATGTAGCCTCCTCCTGCCTGAATATAGCGTTCAAAGGCATTTTGTTGCACTGGATCGAGGACATTTCCTGTAGTGGACAACCAAACCACGCAACGGTAACGCTTCAGGTTTTCCTCTGTAAAAGCAGCGGCATTTTCAGTGGTATCCACCGAAAACCCTTTCTCAGCACCTAGTTTCAGGAGGGCTATTTTGCCCGTTTCGATGGAGGTGTGCCGGAATTGTGCCGTTTTGCTGAACACCAGCACACGGGGCATCGCTTGCGCGTAAAGCGAAGCGGAAATAATGCAACTGAATGCACAGGCAAACAGTATGGATATTTTTTTTGTCATAAGTGAAAATTCATTGTATCAAATTGATACAAAGGTAATTTTCTTTTTCTAATTCTTAATAGTATTTTTGCACTTTATTTTGAGAATATGGGAAAAAATAATAAAAAATTGGCTGAAAACGGCGTTTGGGAAGATTTTACAGATGTAATCCCCCACTTAGTTCCTCAGTTATCTATTGATTGTGTAATTTTTGGGTTTCATAATGATGAACTAAAGGTGCTATTGTCTAAGTTTCACAATATGGAAATGTGGGCTTTACACGGCGGATTTATCCAACAGGGGGAAGACATTGATCATGCAGCAACGCGGATTTTGAGCGAGCATACCAGTCTGACTGGCATTTACTTGCAACAATTTCAGGTATTTGGCAAAGCCGGTCGGCAGACTTTTAAATATATGGAGTCGTTTTTTGAAGATCTGGAGGTAACACCGGAAGTATTGGCTTTTTTAAAATGCCGCTTTATTTCTATTGGGTACTATGCCCTCGTGGATTTTTCCAAAGTCAACCCGATCTCGGCGGCATTTTTTGAGCAAAGTGCTTGGTTTGACATATCTGAACTGCCGGAACTGGCTTTCGACCACCGAGAAATTATCCAAAAAGCATTGGAACAACTCCGTCACGCCTTGGATTATCAATTAGTAGGATTTAATCTGATGCCTGAAACATTTACCATGAATGAATTGCAACTTTTGTATGAAACAATATTAGGTGAAAAGTTCCTACGGGCTAATTTTCAGCGCAAAATGCTAGAAATGAATATCCTAAAGCGTTTGGATAAAAAACAAACGGGAAAAGGGCATAAATCGCCCTATTTGTATCGGTTTGAAGTTGCTTAATGGACAGTTCTATCCGCCGTTCTAGTTACTTTATTTTTGCTGTCTAAAAATTCTATCTTTTCCACGGTATTGTCCATGATTAAGGCGCGCTGTTGTTGCGACAAAAATCCTTGTCCCCAATACAGTTCTTGTTGCCGTGTTTGGCCGTTGCTCAATGTTATTTTCGCTTTTACCTCATTGGGTGTACATCGAATCAATGTACTTTTTTCCTTGTTATTGGGTGCAAATACCCGCATATCATCGCGGTTTTGAGTGGCTAATATCAGATCATCGCCATTTTCCGTGCCTATGCGCACGAGCGCACGCGCATCTCGCGGCACAAAGAAACTGCTCTCCTGCAAAGTTAATGCCTTAAACTGGTTTTTTCCTTGGTTTTTCAATACCAAACCGTTGAATGCGTCGGCGCGGCCTTGTAGTAGTTCCATACCAAAATCATTACCCGTCATTATAAGATCCAGCAGGCCATCGTGGTCAATATCGTAGGGGAGCATGCCAAAAATAGGGGCTAATTGCGCTTGGACAGGCAATTCTTGGTATTTAAACTTGCCTCCTCCAAGGTTTTCGATAAAGCAAGAGGCCAATTGATTCGTTTTTTTGATGATAGCGCCTTCCAGTTCTTGTTGATTAAAAACTTGTTGAACGGTGGCCATACCATAGTCGCCATAACCAAAAAATTTACGGCGGATCAAGATCAATTGTTTGATCATATCGTCGCGGGTATGGTAAAAATATTCGTTGTGCTTGCCCAGCGAATCTTGCCAAAAGCAAGAAATAAATGGATCCATTGAGCCATTATTATCAAAATCCTTTGCGTACAACGTGATCGGTTCGTTGGAATGGCATTGAAAATAAAGATTTTTTCCATAGTTGCCAGCCACATAATCCATATCGCCATCATTGTCAAAATCGGCACTGGTGAGGCTATTCCACCATCCTATTTGGTCACTGATGCCTGTATCTGCCGTTTTATTTTTAAAGGTATTGCCTTCATTATGGAAGTAACTCAACGGCATCCATTCCGCTGCCAATATCAAATCAATTTGTCCATCGTTGTCGTAATCGGACCATAATGCGTCATTGATCAGACCATAATTGACAAGCTCGGGGCATACTTGGGCTGTTACATCGGTGAAACGAGGTTGGTCTTTGCCTTGTGCATCATTGCGCAAGATAAAACTGCGGTCGGGTTTGGGGTAAGTACGCGGCACCATACTACCGCCTATAAACAAATCAAGGTCACCATCGCCGTCGTAATCTGCGGCTTTGGCGGCTAGTCCACTTGTTGTTTCAGAGGGAATTGCGGTAGCACTGGCGGTAAAATGCCCTTTTCCGTCGTTGATATACAGAAAATCTTGGTACATTTCATTGTCTTTTGGGTTTTGCGCTCCGCCACGGGTAGCGAATAAGTCATTATCGCCATCGCCATCAGCATCAAACAGCAATACGCCTAGGTCTTCCTCTAATTTACGGGTGTTGGTTTTGAACGATGCAGGCTGCTGGCTGAATGTTCCATTGGCCTTTTGGACAAAAAACATACCTTCAAAACCGCCGACACCACCTTGAAAAATATCATCGAGGCCATCGCCATTTATATCGCCAACGGCTAGTCCGGGGCCAAATTCGGAAAATTTATGCGGGAGTGTACGTTGGTGGTCGAAATCGACAAAATCATCGTCGGGTTGAACATAATTTAATCCCAAGTCTTTGGTATTCAATGCTTTAAAATAACTTGGGCCGACTGCAAATTTATTTAGATTACTTGCATCTTTTGAGGTAATTGTCATTGTTTGGTTGATCGGCACTTGACCCAAAAGAACCGATTTATTACCGGGCCAGCGCACTTTGATCGAATCAATGGAAGTGGCAGCACCTAAACCAAAATGCAAGGTCGTTTCTGATGCAGCGTTGTAACCACGGGCGGATAAAACGGTTGCGGTTTGTTGTTGTCCATTAAAAAAAACAGTGGCTTCCGCGCCAAAAGCGGGTAACCCCGGTTTGTCATTTTCCACATTAATCCTTACGAAATTTGGTTTTTGTTCCTTATTATCGTTAAGGGTATTTTTGAAAAAGAATGCTTCGTCGTTGATATTATTGACTACTAAATCCAAATCGCCATCGTTGTCCAAGTCTCCATAAGCGGCACCGTTGGAGAAGGCCGGGATTGCCACACCCCAAGATTTGGATTGGTCGGAGAATTGTAAATTACCATCGTTGCGGAACATGAATTTGGGCACTTTGATCTGTGGAATCATATCCTGAAGATCCATTGGGGTAATTAAATTACCATAACTGGCGTGGTAATTTCCAAAATCGTGGTCGGTTACATCGCGCGGAAATCCATTAGTGATAAACAAATCGCGGTCGCCATCATTATCATAATCGGCCATAAGTGGTGTCCAACTCCATTCTGTTTCTTGCAATCCGGTAAGGAAAGATACATCACTGTAAATGGGTAAGCCTGTTTCTGGGCTAGTCCCTTGGTTGAGTTGCATCACATTACGGCCATATTGGTATTCGTAATTGTATTGCTCATTGTTTTTATAAACGGCGTAATTATTAGGGCCAAGAAATAATTTTTTGCGTTTATTGTAGTAGGGGAGCATTTCGGTGGTAAAAATATCGAGCAGTCCATCGTTATTAATGTCGGCAATATCGCTACCCATTGCGGATGCCGCCTGGTGTTTCATTGTGGCCGCAATGCGATTAGAAAAAGTCCCATTTTGGTTATTGATATACATTAAATCGTTGGTGACGTAATCATTTGCGACATAAATATCGAGCCAGCCATCTTTATTAAAATCCGAAATAAGCGCGCTGTGGCTGTATCCGTCGTGCGTGAGTCCTGCTGACAATGATACATCGGTGAATACAGGATGTCCAAGATTGGCATCCCAATCATTGCGGAATAGTTTATCGCAATTGGGGTCGGAACCATCGGTTTTCTTTTCACGATAAGCGTTTGGGTTTCGGCGATCCATAAAATTAATGGATAAGAATACATCGTAATCGCCATCGTTATCGTAGTCAAAAAACTGCGCATTGGGCGAATGGGTATCACTATCTAGGCCATACTCGTTTGCTAATTCTTTAAAGGAAGGGTAGCCAGCAGCGTCGTTGCCCTGATTGATATACAATAGGTTACGGCGCAATAGAGGGTTGCCACGGAAGGTATTACAGACATAAATATCTGGTTTCCCATCAAGGTTTATATCGAGTATATTGATACCGCTGCTCCACTGTTCTTTGTTGGGCTTTGCCAGTCCAGACTTATCGGTAATATCTTCAAATTGGAGATTACCTTTGTTTAGGTAGCATTTGTTATCGACCTGATTACCGGTATAGAACAGGTCTTGCAACCCGTCTCCGTTCAGATCGCCAATGGCTACGCCTCCACCATTGTAAATAAACTCGGATTGGAGTATATTCAAGGTGTCATTTTCTGTGATTTGATTTTTAAAAAGAATACCTGTATCTTCACCCTTTATTCGATGGAATAGGGTATTTTCTTTTTTACAGGCAAAAAATAGCGTACAAAAGGAGGCTAGAATAATAAGGTGCTTCATAGGGCAAATGTAGGCAAAACTTAGTAAGGTAGATAGTAATTTAAGAGTATTTATATGAAGTACAAAGTTAACAGTAGATTTAACACCTTGAATTCCTACAATATTATTGTCTGCCGATTGTGTAGAATGTATCATTTGGGAAACGAAGCGATGGGAGTGATTTAAAGTTGGACGAAGGAATACTTTTTTGTAATTTAAAAAAAATAAAAAAGAGTTCGTGAAAGCACTTTGTTGGCGTATATTTGCTCTTTTAATGTACTTACTAGGTTTTGATATTAGTTCTTCAACGCTAAAGGCAGCCATCGTAGAGGCTGAAACCCATAAAGTTGTGGCAATTGAGTCTTATCCGGAAACGGAAATGGATATAATTGCACGTAAATCAGGCTGGGCGGAGCAGTCACCAGAGGTTTGGTGGCAGAACTTGTGCACGCTTACGCGGCGTCTTTTAGTAAGAACACGGATTAAAAACACAGATATAAAAGCAATCGGTATTAGTTATCAGATGCACGGCCTAGTGCTAATAGATGAAAATCAACACGTGTTGCGTCCTGCAATAATTTGGTGTGACAGCCGTGCTGTAGAAATTGGGCGTACTGCATTTCAGGAATTAGGAGAAATGAATTGCCTAAAATCGTTACTAAATGGTCCAGGAAATTTTACAGCCTCCAAATTAAAATGGGTGAAGGACAATGAACCTGAAACATACCGTCGAATTAAGTATGTTTTATTACCAGGCGATTATATTGCCATGAAGTTAACAGGCCAGATTTTTACAACAATTCTGGGGCTTTCTGAAGGTATTTTTTGGGATTTTAAGCAAAACAAAGTTTCTCAGACCATTTTGGATTATTATGGTTTCTCGAGAGAAATATTACCCGAAATTACTCCGGTTTTCTCTATTCAAGGTACACTAACGCGAGAAGCCGCCGAAATGACAGGGCTGCACATAGGTACAAAAGTAACCTATAGAGCAGGTGATCAGCCCAATAATGCGCTATCGCTTAATGTAATCCGCCCAGGAGAAGTAGCCGCTACAAGTGGTGCTTCAGGGGTAGTTTATGGTGTTTTTGATAGACCTATTTATGATATAAAATCGAGGATCAATGCCTTTGCCCATGTAAACCATTCCACTGAAAAACAGCGTATAGGAGCCTTACTGTGCATTAATGGAGCAGGGATTCAATACAGTTGGATGAAGCACCAAGTAGCGCGAGAAGGGTTGTCATACAATGATATGGAGCGGATAGTGTCTTCTACGCCAGTAGGATCGGACGGACTTTGTATTTTACCATTTGGCAATGGGGCTGAACGAATGTTGGCTGATCAAAATTTGAATGCACACGTTCTTAATTTGGAGTTTAATCGTCATACTCGTGCACACTTGTATCGTGCCGCTTTAGAAGGAGTTGCATTCTCTTTTGTACATGGCATTAATATCCTCAAGGAAATTGGATTAGCCGTAGATGTGCTAAGGGTAGGAAATGATAATATGTTCCAATCACGGGTGTTTTCTACCACTATTGCCACGTTATTGGATTTACAAATCGAAATGGTTGAAACAACTGGAGCAGTGGGTGCTGCACGTGCTGCTGGAGTGGCTGCTGGAGTATATAAATCACTAGAAGAAGCATTAGAGGGCATTCGTCCGACAGAAGTATTTGAACCAGAAATGGATAAAGGCTTGTGTAGCCAAGCCTATAATTATTGGAGTAGTATGTTGGAAAACAAACTCTCCCAAAAAGGAAATAAATCTAACGCAATAGAGCGTGTACGGCAAACCGTGTCTAAACTACAGCAAGAATTAGACGATAAAAGTCAAGAGTTGAATATAATTTTTATGAAATTGATGGCAAAAAATGAGTTATTAGGGCAAATGGGGTATGCCATTACAAGGATTCAAAAATTAGGAGATTCAAAATTGATTCAAATTGAATTGAAGAAAATGACACGTCGGATACTAGAAAGTGAGGAGCATGAAAGCGCCTGGGGGCTTATCGAGGAACGTTTTAATACCTCCCAGGATGGTCTTATCACGAAACTAAAATCTGAGTATCCAGATATCACCATTGATGAACTTAAATTGTGTGCATTATTAAAACTTCAACTTACTAATAAAGAATTAGCCCAATATTTTAACCTTTCTGTGCGGGGAATTGAAACACGTAGGTATCGTTTGCGTAAAAAATTAGGTATAGATATAAATACCGATATTGCTCTGTTTTTGAATAGTTTGACGTACTAGTGACGTAGTTTTTTTTTAAAGTGGCGTATCTTTGCAGTATATATTTCTTATCTACTGATTTGGCGAATATGCTTCCTTTGTTACTAACTAAATACGGTCTTGGTTGTTGGTTTTTAAAAGTTCTGTGCATTAATACTGTTAGGCGCAGTTTTTTAATCGTTAATGTTTTTTTGTAGCCATATTTTATATTGTGTCTAACTTTTGAGATGTTTCAATAAAATATAGGTTTAGAAATCAATTCGTATATTAGGGTACCCATGATGTTGCTATTATAATTTCTTTATTTAACATATTATTATAACTATTGTATGAAAGAGTTCTCAGGTCAGTCCCCCCCATTTTCGAGTGGCATTTTGTTTGTCAGAATTTATCTCACTTATTTTTATTTAACAATCAATCAAGAACGATTAATTTAACATGAAAAAAATATTAAACTTAATTAATGTAGGCCATCTGCGTCAGTGGATGCTTATTATTCCTTTAGTGTTATCTGGTTTTGTGCTTTTTGCACAAACAGCACGCATTTCAGGTAAAATCATTGATGAAAACGGGGAATCCCTTACAGGTGTTGCCGTACTTGAAAAAGGTACAGCCAATGGTACTGCTACGGATATCAATGGTAATTATGCTATTTCTGTGAGGAATGGTAGTATTGTGGTCATTTCCTATACAGGTTATACGCCACAAGAAATTACTGTCGGTTCCGAAAGCATCATCAATGTTTCGATGGTACCCAACGCGAATACTTTGGGTGAATTGGTTGTAACGGGCTACACCACACAACGCAAAAGGGATATCTCTGGTGCGGTTTCAGTTGTCAAATCGGAAGACTTAAAATCACAAACAGGTGCTAGTTTTGGCCAACGTTTGGAAGGCCGTGCCACAGGTGTTGTTACTTCTACTTCTGGACAACCAGGAGAAGGTACAAATATTCGTATTCGTGGATTCTCTTCTTTTGCTACCAGTAATGACCCCCTTATTGTGGTGGATGGTGTGCAGTTTCAGGATAAGTTCAACAATATGATCAATCCAAATGATATTGAGAGTATTCAGATACTTAAAGATGCATCTGCTGCTAATATTTATGGTGTTCGTGCCAATAATGGCGTTATCATCATCACCACAAAAAAAGGTAAAGCGGGCAAAACAAAGATTTCATACGATGCCAATTATGGTATCCAGAACCCTGTAGGTGGGTACAATGATTTCTTAGTGCAATCTACCGCAGATGATGCAAAAGTATTGTTTAAGGTGTATAAAAACGCTGGTTTGGATGTGGATGTAAATAATCCATTTGGTACAGGCGCCGAGCCTGTAATCCCTACTTATATTTACCCAACAGGTTCTAATACAGTAGATGAATCCAAGTACAACTACCCTAATAATTTAATTATGAAAACCAATCAGGATGGTACTGATTGGTGGGATGAAGTATATGATCCAGCTCCAATGACCGAGCATAATTTGAATATATCTGGTGGTACTGATCGCGCTACCTTCAGCATTTCGGGGAACTATTTTAACCAACAAGGAACGATGAAATTTACGCATTTTAAGCGTTATTCTATTCGTGCCAACAGCGAATTTACCGCTGGTCGCTGGAAATTTGGCGAAAACTTTACTTATTCTCGTGGTAATCAGGTGTCGCAGCCAGGTGGTAACCAAGCAGAAGGTAATGTTATGACCAATATCATCAAAGCGCACCCATCTGTACCCGTTTATGATATCAGTGGTGTAAATTTTGCAGGTTCAAAAGCGAATGGCCTTGGTAATGGTAGCAACCCTTATGCTATGGTATATCGCAACCGCAAAAATGATGGTGATTTAAACCGTATCCTTGGAAATGTTTACACTGTTTGGAATCCAATCGGTGATCTCAAATTACGCAGTAGCTATGGTGTAACTGCTTTCAGTAACTGGTTCCACGGTTTCTCTTACCCAACATTCGAAAACTCTGAGCCAAACACTGTAAACGGTTTTAATGAAACATGGCAAAATGGGTTCGACTGGATCTGGACAAATACGGCTACGTATGACCATACTTTTAACGAAAAGCACCATTTGAATTTGTTGGGTGGTGTGGAAGCACTACGCCGCACTTATCGTCAGGTATTTGGCCAATTCAATGGTTATTTCAATACAGAAGAAGATAACTGGTACCTCAATGGTGGATTAGCGGATCCAGGAACTGATAATGTGAGTTCGTTTGGTAATTTTGGGGCTATATTCTCTATGTTTGGCCAAGTTGATTATAACTTTAACGAAAAGTACTATTTGCGTGCATCAGTGCGCCGCGATGGTTCTTCTAGTTTTGGTAATGATAAATATGGCGTGTTCCCAGCTGCAAGTATTGCTTGGCGCTTATCCGAAGAGCCATTTTTGAAAAGCATTGAAGCCATTGATGAACTCAAAATCCGTGCTGGTTTTGGTATCACAGGTTTTGATGAAATTCCTGCTGGTAATGCATTTGACCGTTACTCTGGTGGCCCAGAAAGCAGTTTCTACGATATCAATGGCTCTAATGGCTCTGCTGTGTTGGGTTATGCATTGAACAATCGTGGTAGCGCTACAACTACTTGGGAAGAAAACAGATCCACTAATCTTGGTCTGGATTTGAATATGTACAAAGGCAAATTTGGTTTAGTATTGGACTTGTGGACACGTACAGTAGATGGTTTGTTGGTAAATCCAACATTGCCAGGTACGGCGGGCACTGCTGCGCCAGCCTTTATCAATGCTGGTAAAGTAAGCAATAGAGGCGTTGATCTCGGATTGAACCACCGCAATCGTATCGGTGGCGGTTTAGGATACGACGTAAGTTTGAATCTTTCGCACTATAAGAATAAATTGGAAACCATTGTTGGTGACCAAGATTTCTTCTTAACTGGTGGTTTTGATTCTCGTATCGGTACAGTTGGTATTAATAAAGTAGGACAGCCGATCGGTACATTCTTTGGTTGGACAGTAGATGGAATTTGGCAAAATCAAGCCGAAATTGACGAGCAAAACCGTAAAGTTCGCGAAGCAACAGGTAATGCAACGGCAGTTTATCAAGCTAGCGCAGTAGTGGGTGGTTTGCGTTGGAAAGATATTGATGGTGAAGTAGATGGTGCCAAAACAGGTGTTTCTGACGGCAAAATTGATGCTGCAGACCAAGGCGTTATCGGTAGCCCTCACCCGGATCTTACTATGGGTTTGAACCTAGGTTTGAATTACAAAGGCTTTGACTTGACAGCATTTATCTTTGGTTCTTATGGCAACCAAATTTTTAACTATAATAAATTGTTCACCGATTTCCGCCAGTTCAATACCAATGTTCGTACTGAAGTATTGAATAATTCTTGGGCAGAAAACAAAGCATCTAATATTCCACAGTTGAATATTAATGACGCAGGTAGCCGTACACCCAGCACATATTACATAGAAGATGGTTCTTATACGCGCTTGCGTACTTTACAGATCGGCTATGCTTTGCCAAAGTCTTTGTTCAATGGTAAAGTAGAAAAAATACGCATCTATGTTCAAGGTCAGAATATCTTTACTGCTACCAAATACAGCGGTATCGATCCAGCACTTTCTACTGTGAATGTGCAGAACAGCAACGGTGTTTCCAATAATAACTTGTTGAATGGCTTTGATTTTGGTAACTACCCAACCTCTAAGATTTTCTTGGTGGGTGTAAATGCTAATTTCTAATCGGCATCTACAAATTTAAAAATTGATACTTAATTTTTTAATTATTTAAGAATGAAAAAGACAAATATTATTAATGCAATTCTTGTCGTGATCGCCTTTTGTTTGGCGTGGTCTTGTAGCAAGGATTTTTTGGAAGCGAATCCTCAGGGTGCTTTTTCGGAAGTAACGCTTTCCAATAAAAAAGGTGTAGATGCTGCACTTATCTCGGCATATTCAATGCTGGATGGCTGGAATAACGACTGGGGGCAATATGGTACACCTTGGCCAACAGCAGGTTCTAACTGGATTTGGGGTAGTGTTGCCTCGGATGATGCTTACAAAGGATCGGAGCCAGGCGACCAAGGCGAAGTTACTGAAGTAGAGTTGTACAATTGGTTGCCTAGTAACACGTACTTCAACTACAAATTTAAAGCCTTATACGAAGGGATAGCACGTTCTAACTCTGCCTTGAAGTTGGCTGCGAAAGCGACGGACATATCTGCCACAGACCAAGCGGCTATCAATGGCGAGTCGCGCTTTTTGCGTGGCCATTACCACTTCGAATTGTGGAAATTGTTTGGAAATGTTCCTTATTTTGATGAAACGGCTGAAGAGTTCCGCGTCCCTAATGATGTGCAACCAACCGACAAAATCATCGCTGATTTCCAGTCTGCTGCTGACCAACTTCCAGAAGTACAGGCAGCAAAAGGCCGTGCAAACAAATTTGCGGCTAAAGCTTATCTTGGTAAAGTGTATCTCTATACCAATCAATATGCAAAAGCAAAAGAGGAATTGGATGCTGTTGTGAATAGCGGGAAATACGCATTGGAGCCGTGCTTCCGTAATATCTTTACAGTAGGCAAAGAGAATGGTACAGAAATGATTTTCTCTATCCAAGCATCAGCCAATGACGGCTCTGGTGGTGGCGAAAATGGTAATTTCGCCGATCGTTTGAACTACCCGCATGGTGGTCCATTTGGTTGCTGTGGCTTCCATCAGCCTTCTCAGAATTTGGTGAATGCGTTTAAAGTAGATGCAAATGGTTTGCCTGTGGCAAATTTTAACGCAGTAGAACTTGATCCAGCTACCGACAACGTAGATCCTCGCTTGGACTTTACAGTAGGCCGCGATGATGTACCTTACCATGACTGGGGTTTACATGCGCCATCGTGGATTCGTAGCCGCTCTTATGCTGGCCCATATAGCCCTAAAAAGTTGATCTATGACAAAAACTCTGGCGCTGGTTCAGCAGTGGGTTGGTCTAATTTCCAACTTTCAGCATTGAATATTCCAATTATTCGCTACTCCGATGTCTTGTTGATGTTGGCAGAATGTGAAGTAGAATTGAATAACTTGGAGCGTGCTCGCGAACTGGTGAATATCGTTCGTGCACGTGCAGCCGGTTGTGGGCAAGGACCTTCATCTCCAGTTGACATTGCCGATCCTTCCATCACTTGGGCAAAGTATAAAGTAGGTACTTACACTGCTGCATGGACCGACCAAGCCGCTGCGCGCGCTGCAGTACGCATGGAACGCAGGGTTGAACTAGCAATGGAAGGACACCGTTTCTTCGATTTGCGTCGTTGGGGCTTCGACTATGCCAGCAAAACAATAAACGAGTATCTGGCTGTTGAGAAAACACGCCGCCAGTATCTTGCGCAAGGTGTTGAATTTCAGCAAAAACACATGCTTTATCCGATACCACAAATCCAGATCATCTTATCTCAAAAAGATGGTGCTGCGCAGTTGAAGCAAAATCCAGGTTGGTAATAATAGAGTCGAGACGTTAGTAGAGATAATTAAATAAGTGAGAATTATGGGTTGTCTCCAACGCGACATTTAAAATTAATTACATGTATTTTAGTGCCTTCTGTTCAGTTATTGAATGGAAGGCACTTTTTTTAAGTTGTGTTCCTTAGGATCGGTGTCGAAATAAAGGTACAATTGATGCACATCTTTTGCCCTCATATTTCCTCTTTTCCCGCTTAAATAGGTAGGCTATTCGTGCGAAAAAACAGAAAATCTGAAATCAAAATCTGAAGCCTGAATTTGTACCTTTATTCCAACACCAATCCTTATTCGCTCTCCTCTACTAAAAATGCTCACCACTTTATTTACCTTTGCACAATGAATATGCTGCGCTCGCTCCTTTTATTAACGCTCGTTGTTGTTGGTTGTAAAAAATCAGATAATGCGACAATCCATCCATCTACTTTGCCTGCCCCTACGCAATTTACTGCGCTCCCAGCCGCCGAAACCGGCATCAGTTTTGCTAATAATGTGCAAGATGGTGAACAATTTAATATACTAACCTACCGCAATTTTTATAATGGCGGCGGCGTAGCCATTGGGGATATTAACAATGATAACCTAAATGATCTGTATTTTACGGCCAATATGACTCAAAATAGCCTTTTTGTCAACCGTGGCAACTGGAAATTTGAGGAGGTAACCCAAAAAGCAGGGGTTGGGGGGACTCGATCGTGGTCAACTGGTACTACCATGGCCGATGTTAATGGCGATGGCTGGCTCGATATTTATGTTTGTAATAGTGGCGATGTGGCAGGAGGTAACAAGGAGAATGAACTATTTATCAATAATGGCGATGCGGCCAGCCACGATGGTGTACCTACCTTTACCGAAGCCGCCGCTGTTTGGGGACTCAATGACGCTGGCTATGGCACCCATGCCGCTTTCTTCGACTGTGATGCCGATGGTGATCTCGATTGTTACTTGCTCAATAATAGCTTTAAAGATCCTGCAAAGATAAGCCTCTATAAAAACAACCGAGATGACCGCGATCCTTTAGGCGGTGATAAGTTGTTGATTAACAATGTAAAAGACCCTGCTATTCCCATTAAATTCACCGATATAAGTGCCAGTGCAGGCATTTATGGGGCTGCTATTGGGTTTGGACTTGGTGTATCTGTAAGCGATCTCAATGGCGATATGCTGCCGGATATTTATATCTCGAATGACTTTTGGGAACGCGATTATTTGTATTTTAACCAAGGTAATAACCGCTTCGCAGAAAAATTGTCTTCCAATACAGACCATTGCTCGGTAAGCAGTATGGGGGCCGATATTGCCGATTTGGATAACGACGGCGACCCGGAAATATTCACTACTGACATGCTTGCAGCCGATAATTACCGCCTTAAAACGATGACATTATTCGATGAATACCATTTGGAAGATGCAAAATATCGTGCCGATTTCCACTATCAAATTTTACAAAATTGTCTGCAATTAAATGATGGGAATGGACACTTCTCAGAAGTAGCACACCAATCGGGTGTGGCTGCCACCGATTGGAGTTGGGGCGCATTACTCTTTGATTTTGATAATGATGGCTGGAAAGATATTTTTGTGGCCAATGGTATTTACCGCGATATTATGTACCTCGATTTTACTTCTTTTATTAACGACAAAGAGGCGGTGCGGAAAAAAGTAACAGAATCCGGTAAATACGATTGGCGCGAATTTGCAGCGTACTTGCCTTCCAATAAATTATCTAATTATGCTTTTGTAAACGGAGGCGGTATGCGCTTCCAAAATCAAGCATCCGGCCTTGGTTTGGGCGATCCATCTCATTCCAACGGGGCGGCTTATGGCGATCTTGACAATGATGGTGATCTTGATCTAGTGGTAAATAATGTAAACATGCCAGCCTTTGTTTATCGCAACGAAACCAATAACAAAACAGGAAATTCATATTTGACACTACAATTTGAAGGTGCAGGAAAAAATCCCTTTGGTATAGGGACAAAAGTGGAAATAATAGCGGGCGGTCAACATTTTTCACAGCAAAATTTTAATACACGTGGGTTTCAGAGTAGTACTGCACCTGATTTGGTTTTTGGGTTAGGTAGTGCAAAAACGGTCGATTCGCTTATCGTCACTTGGCCTAATCGAAAAATGCAAATATTAACAAATATTGCTGTAAATCAAATACTTACACTTCAACAATCGAATGCAAATTTGGCCTTTTCTTCCCTCAAAAAAACACAAACAAATACCTTGTTCCACGATGTTACGGCGCAAGTTTTTTCAACACCAGTTACGCACCATGAAAACCGTTTTAATGACTTTGATAATGAACGATTATTGCCGCACATGCTCTCTACAGAAGGTCCCGCGCTTGCAACGGGCGATATAAATGGCGATGGCCTTCCCGATTTGGTGTTGGGTGGAGGGCCGGATTATCCCGATCAGGTATTTATCCAAAAAGCGGATGGTAAATTTATACCCGTCGCACAACCGGCACTCGAAACCGACAAAGCAGCAGAAACCACCTGCCTCACTTTATTTGATGCAGATAAAGACGGTGACCTCGATCTATTGGCTGGTAGTGGTGGTAATGAAATGAAACCGATCACCGCTTATTTATTACGGTATTACGAAAACGATGGCCGTGGTAATTTTACCTTGCAAAAAGAAAAAACACCACCGGCTGCGGGTAATCTTTCCTGTCTGTTGCCAGGCGATATAGATGGCGATGGCGATGAGGATTTGTTTATTGGCGCACGTTGTGTTCCCGGCAGATATGGCGTACCACCTACTAGTTTTTTGATGCGCAATAACGGAAACGGACAATGGGAGGATATCACCACCCGCGAACTGGCAGCAGGTGGCATGGTGACCGATGCCCAATGGCTCGATCTAGATGGCGATAAAGACCTAGATCTGTTGGTGGCCAGCGAATGGATGCCATTGGTGGCGTTTAGGAACGATGGCCGTGGCAAATTTATACCGAGTCTTTTGCCCATCAAAGATGAAAATAACGGCCAAATAGCGACCGAGGGCTGGTGGAATACCGTGGAATCCTCCGATCTGGACGGAGATGGTGATTTAGATTTGATTTTGGGCAATTGGGGGCTAAATTCAAAGTTCAAAGCGAGTGCGCAACAGCCCATGTCGTTGTATGTCAATGATTTTGATAAAAATGGCAAACCGGAGTTTGTATTGAATTGGTTTACAGGGTCAGACAATATTGCGTATCCATTTGCTTCAAAACCCGATATTACTGCGCAAATGCCCTTTTTAAAGAAAAAAATCCTACATTTTGAGGATTATGCCAAGATGACCTATGAAACATTATTTACAGAAGAGCAGCGTGCTAAAGCCTTGGCCTATCATTGCGCTATGCTCACTTCCTGTATAGCATGGAACGAAGGTAATGGCGCATGGCGGCTCGAAAACCTACCCGATGAAGCGCAAAGGTTTCCTGTATTTGCTATTGTTCCTGCCGATTTTGATGGAGATGGGCATAAGGATCTGTTTCTTGGGGGCAATTTCTTTGGCCTAAAACCGGAGGGCGGACATTTGGATGCTGGCCGTGGTTTGATATTGAGTGGCGATGGGAAACGACATTTTGTAGCCATGCCTCCTGCGCGTTCGGGTATGTCCATTCCAGGTGAAATTCGTGATGCGGTATGGGTAGGTGGTAAGACATCGAGACTGATAGTGGGCAGGAATAATGCTGGGGTAGTAGTTTTAGAATAGATGAAGCCTATATTATATATTACGTCGCGGCACGTGCGAGATTTAAAGCCGAGCGCACCTGTTTTTGATATAGATGTATCTGGGTTGCCAATTGGGGTATATTTGTTGCATTGGCGTGATGAAAAGAGTGTAGGTAGCCGTGTGGTAGTGGTGGGTCGATAAAAAAAAATATAAATAAATAGTTTTTTATTTTTAAATTTCTAAAAAAATAAAAACAAATTGTTTTATTTTTAAAAATCCTTTTTAACTTTGCGCCATCATGTCAAAGAAAAAAAAGAGAAAGCAGCCTGAATCACTTGATATAAATCATTTTATTCATCAACCACACGACAAGTATGTTAGGGCAATGCTCCAGTCGAGGGTTATTGTGATGCAAATTATTGAACTTGTACTGCCGAAACATATATTTGACCTTTTGGATCTGCGGACGATCAAGTTGACTAATGCCTCGTTTATCAATGAGCAATTACAGATCAACTTGGCCGATGTTTGTTACGAGGGGCAAACCAAGACTGAACAACCATGTAGGATTTGCCTGCTCTTCGAGCATAAAAGCGATGGTGTGGTACCAACTTATGAGCAGTTTAATCGCTATATCACAAATGTATGGGTCGAAGACAGGAAACAGGGTAGATCGTTGACATTATCTATCCCAATTTTGATTGCGCATGGTAGTACACCAGTGTTCAAAGAATCGCCTGTAACGCTATTCCCAAATGTGCCAGAGGATCTATTACAGTTTGTTCCCTCGTTCAATTATCTCATATTGGATACTGCGCTGTTGACAGAGGAAACGATTGAAAATTTGAAGTTTTATGCTTTGAGGAATGTATTATTAGCACTAAAATATAGCCGTGATGAAAAATACTTGCGGGAAAACTGGAAAAAAGTCATTATTTTTGCAACGAAATTTAAAACAGATAAGTCCTATTTTTTTGTCATACAATCAACAATAACGTATATGGTTAGTATATCCAAAACAATACAGCAAAACTTGAGTAATATTGACAAAGTACTCACTGCTGATGAACAAGAAATGGTGCGTCCTTTCTTTCTTCAAAAGTACATACAAGAAGGTCGCGTAGAAGGCCGTCAAGAGGGTCGCGTAGAAGGCCGTCAAGAAGGACTAGTGGAAGGATTAGTTATTGCAATCCATAAATTCATGAAAAAAAATCCCGATATGGATGCAAAACAGGTGGCTGAATTATTTGAAGTTGATATTGAATTAGTAGAACAAGCGAGACTTTTGGCTTAGGTGAACCTTGTTTTTAGGCTCAAGTTCCTTGTCTTTTACCCACTAATACGAATAACCCCACCTCAAATAACTTGGTATTACTGGTGAACCACCACCATCGTACCAGATAATACACCACTAGCGGTACTTGCGGTGACAAAATAATGCCCGGGGATTAAGTTAGCAATATCTATACTAACCTGACGCGTAGGTTGGTCAAAATGCAAGGACACCACCACACGCCCAAGGGCATCCATGATTTGGATATTACCGGAAGTCGCCATGTCAGGGAAAGATATTTTTACTTTTTCGGAAGCAGGGTTAGGTATAATACTCAAACTACCCCGCCGCTCAATTGCTTGTTCTTGCGTGCTAGAGGTGGGCGGCGAGCATACCGTAAACCCTTCTACACACCCCTCCGAGGTTATTTTAACCAGCCAAGGATAGTACTTCCACTCAATAATAGAGTACCCTCCCGCTATAACACTGCCACTAGAAAGTACCCCACCAGCATATAACTTTGTGTCTATATTAACATAGTCGTATGGCCCATTGATACTACGGATCGTTTTGGACCAAATACTATCGCCGTTGCTGTTTTGCTTATAAATCCAACCTACGGGGTAAGCGTTATTGTACCCGTCCAAAAAAGTATCCACGGTTGTTATCCCTATGGAGTAATAGGTATTGTTGTGCCCTGGGTGCGTTTCGTAAAAGAGTGCACTCCCGGGTGCTTCTGTAATTTTGCCCTGAGATTTACTCCATTGCACTTCTAGATCGCTGCTAAATTTGCTAAATACAGATTGAACTCTATAGTTTTCTTGATTAGGACCAATCAGTTTCAAACCGAAGGTGATAAATCCACCGTCAGAAGTAGGTTCAATATGACTAATTTTTCCCTCTAGGGGATTAATCGTAGATTCCCAATATGCTACCTGATTCCCTGTAAATAGATTTAGTTTTCTAATAGCAGAATAATGCTTATTTGTATTTCTATCAATGATGATACCAGAACACGCAATAATAGTACTATCATTGACAAATTTGACATGATATAAAAAATTTTCATAACCATTGTATAGATAGTTTTTATTCCAGATAAGATTGCCCGATTTGGTTACATACCGTATAAAACCAAAAAGCTGATAATCCATTTTTTGAAGCGTGCCGAACAATAGATAGCCATTGGGGGTTTCAAGTATATTGTACAGAAAATCACTACGTAAGGAGGGGTCCTCAAACTCAATAATGCGCTCAATATCAAAATTATGGTTGAGTTTGAATAAAATAGATCCATCTGTTTGTATGGGAGCGGCCATAAGGGCATATCCACCATCGGAGGTATGGATAATTTTGCTTCCTGGGCCGGGAATAACTAGATCCCTACCTAATGAATCTAAGATCAATTTTTTCTGTAATAGCGTACCATTAGAATCTATTTTGGCCAATAAAATACCTTGTTGCAGATTGAAACTGTCTGGATATGCAATGCCCAAACCTACTATGGTATCATCATATACAATTACATCTCTAAAATGATTAATGGGGTAGCCGTAGTCCAATAAATAATTAAAAGAGGACTGAGTATAAGCAAATTGTAGGGGTAATAGCCAAAGTAAAATAAAAATAGGGCGCATGTTTTTATTATTTGAAGCATTAGATTTTTATACTGCATAGCACCATTGTACAATAGTGCTATGCAGAAAAGAAATTTGATATTACTGGTGAACCACCACCATCGTACCAGATAATACACCACTGGCAGTGCTTGCGGTGACAAAATAATGCCCAGAAATTAAGTTAGCAATATCTATACTAACCTGACGCGTAGGTTGGTCAAAATGCAAGGACACCACCACACGCCCAAGTGCATCCATGATTTGGATATTGCCGTAAGTCGCCATATCGGGGAAGGATATGCTCACTTTTTCGGAAGCAGGGTTAGGTATAATACGCAAATGTCTATTTTCTAACACTTTACTTTCTATACTCCTATTGCGTTCCGTTGATATGGGCGCGCAGTCCACAGAGGTATATATTCCATTTCTACGCAATATGCTTTTGGCCAAGAAGGAAGCCTCGTCGCAATCAACAATCATTGCTTGTAGCGTACTCAGTTTTCCTGAATCCATTTGGTTTATCATTTTCCCGCCAAATACTTGTGGGCGCATAAGGTTATAAAAGTATGCTAAACGATTATAAACAGCATTCTCAGCGGTGTTCATCGCGAAATGGGATGGAATATCGGCCCAAAGTGCATCAAAATGGGTGGAATCGCCAGTAAAGAAATAATGTTTTGCCAACGATTGCCATGTTTCTTGGGTTTCTGTTATATAGTACCAACGGATTAATGAGTCCACATGCAAAACTGTTGTGTCGCGGGAGTAATAACCCAATATTTTCCCAGCCTCTTGATCCATCAAATACCGATGTCCTGCTATTTCTTTCTTCAATTGCTGCTGCTGACCACTATTGGATATACCAGAAAGTTGCGCTGTTTTTTGCTCGTAATCGTTTTTTTGAATATAAAATGAAGTTTTTATTGTATTTAGGTTAGTCTCATTGCAGGGCGGCTCACAAGGGTTTATAGCATCTGTACAGGTTTCATTTTCAGCAAATCTCTCTATTGGATTTATCCCAACTGACGTAGATGGGTCTGGGAATGTCGGAACTTGTAAATCATCTACATCATCAAAATAATAATAGTTTAATGTGGAAACCAAGTTTCGTACTCGAAAATCAGCGATAGAAAACTGATTGCCTGTGGGGCCATATGAACCTGTCGTTATATCAATAACCTGACCTTGATTTAGCCTAATGGTACCTAGTATTTGGTAGTTTTCCTTATCTATCGTATTGTCATTAGCATTGGTATGGGTGTTGCACAAATATAGTAGTCCATTTTGTAAATTCCCACAATTACCTTGCGCCTTATTTCCAATAGGTAACGCGTGGTATTGGTTTTTTAAAATAGTGTTATTTGCTGTGCCTAATCCTTTACAATTTATCCCAATAATATTTTGTACAACAGGGAAGATAAGAGGTTCGCCGTTTTGAAATGTATTATCTCTTAAACTCATGCTTGTCGTATTGCCACTTACGGTTACACCTGTAAGTGTAAGGTGTGACGAATCGCAGGTTGCAGTTGTGTTCATTTCGAAATAGTTGCTTCTTATGACTAACGCTGCTGTTGCCATATCGGTTTCAATACTTGATATACATCGGTAGAACTGGCTATGTTGTACATCAATTGCACCGGATTCTTGAGTCAATTTATCTGTTACAATACCTTTTTCAAGATCTCTAAATACAGAAAAAGAAACTCTAATACCTGCATCCTCAGAATTTATTCCAATTGCTCTAGGGGTGCAGATCGGTCTTTCTTCAAAAAAAAGCCCATTTCTAATTAGAAGTCCGACTATTGCCTCTGCAACTAGATGCTGAGGAGATATGCTTGCGTCTCCCCTGTAGGAAGAATTTATAGTAAAACGTGTGCCTCTAATTTGACTTTTATTACTTAAAATGACTGTTTGGCCATTTATCGTATTTTTATCTGTGTAAGGTCCAAACCGAATACCTATTGTATTGTTTTCCAATTTACTGCCTGGAAAGGTGGTTAGAATACCGCCTCCAGTAGAACCGGTTTTTTCGGGGTCTTGAACATCAATGGCAACTTTTGCATGTTCAATCTTACCAGTAGAATTCAGAAAAACCTGAGATTGATAAAGTGGAGATTGGCCTGTAATAGTAGAGCCTTCCATTATAATTCCGCCCCACATCTTACCGCAAGCACCTGTAATGGTTGCATTAATGCGTAAAATACCTGCCGGTACAATACCATAACCACGTTTAACTCGTATAATCGCATCAGGAAGCATTTCTATTGTGGAGTTAATAACCAACTCTGTCCCTGCTTCTACAATAATATCTCCAGAAACCGTAGCCGCGCTAGACGATGGTAGCACTTGAATTTCCTGTAATTCAGGGTTAAGTGTATAAGATTTAAGGTATTCTCGCATGCGTAATACCTGTCCTGCTGTAAAAGAAGTACGACATATCCATCCAATGGCTTGTGCCATATAGTTGTCGGCAAATGGATCGACACCGCAATTAATTAGTCCACCTACGGTTGGAGTATCACCTACTAAATCATTACAGCATCTAGGACTTGGTAGCGCCACTGGACAATTTACATTGCTTGGACAGGCATTACCCATATATGTTTGATCTAAGTGTATTAGACCCAAACAGTGACCAATTTCGTGTATAAGTGCTGGTGTTAGAGATATCGGAACACCACTTTCCTGGCCTGATAAAAGTAATACATTACTTGGTACACTAAAAGCCCATCCAAGGTCGCCATTAGGAAGTTTGTCTGTATTGCTATTAACGAAAATGTGAAGTCCTTTATTACCTGAGAAATTGTTGATATAAGTTTGATAAAAACTTAAATCTTGGATACCGCCATTATTTTCAACAAAACTATGCGTTGAAAATGAGCAGGACAGATTTGATCCATTTACAAAATAAATCCCATGCTTATTGTATTCTGCATTTGCTAAGTTTAACATGGCATTGGATTGCGTCAATGCATCTGCTGGGGATATCCAATTCCCCGACTGCGCTGTGGTGAGGAAGTGAATGTAGGTGCGAATATAAAATCGCTCTGAATGTTGGGTATAGTCAACGATGGACACATCCAAAAAGCCTTCTTGCAATTGAGATTGTACAAAGGTTGGACTACTCAAAAGTATGAGTACGAAAAGTGTTTTTGCCAAAATTAATTTGGCAAAATAGGGGGGGGGGGCAATTAAATTTTTCATATGTGATAATTGTTTTATTACCCACAAAGATATAAGTTTTTCTTGTATATCCTCCAACAATCATCACCAATTTTTAAAAAAATTTCAACAACATTTTTTTCTACATTTGCCCTTCATAATATCATCGCCATTTATGCACAAAATACTAGCCATTCTTGCGGCTCTTTTTATCGCTCATATCAGCATCGCCCAAAGTGCGGGAGATACGCCATTGACCAAAAAACAAGCGCGTACTACCCGCCAATTGTTCCGCGATAAAGGGGAACTGTATTTTACGTTCGAGATCAAAGATCGTGCTGAAATTGCCACCCTCACCAAAATTATTTCCATAGATAATATACAACAAAACAAGGTATTTGCCTTTGCCAATCGCAACGAATTTCAACGTTTTTTGACCTTGGGATACCCTTACACTGTATTGCCCAATCCCAACACCCTCATCCAACTCAAAACGACCGACCAACCAGAAGCCTTGCTCAATAACTGGGATACCTATCCTACTTATGATGCTTATGTGGCTTTGATGGAGGGTTTTGCCACGACCTATCCCGCGCTTTGCAAATTGGTCAATATTGGTACTTTGCCCAGCGGACGTAAATTGTTGGTACTCAAAATTTCAGACAATATCAACACGCGTGAAAACGAACCGCAGTTTTTATACACTTCCAGTATGCACGGCGACGAAATAGCGGGTTATGTAGGCATGCTCCATTATATCGATTACCTGCTTTCTCGGTATGGCACCGATAGCCGCGTGACTTATTTGGTGGATAATATGGAAATTTGGATCAATCCACTGGCCAATCCCGATGGTGCATACAAAGGAGGCAATAATTCGGTCAATGGCGCTACCCGATCCAATGCCAATAATATCGATCTAAACCGAAATTATCCCGACCCACAAGATGGCCCACACCCCGATGGTAATGCCTATCAGCCCGAAACCAAGGCATTTATGGCCTTTGCCGATACGATGAGTTTTGTGATGGCCGCCAATTTTCACGGTGGTGCAGAAGTGGTCAATTACCCTTGGGATACGTGGGCTACCGATGCTTCGGATACCAATTGGTGGATCAATGAATCGCATGAATATGCCGATACTGCTTTTGCCCATAGTCCTGCGGGTTATTTGACCGATGTATCGGCCAATGGTATCGTGAACGGCTATGCTTGGTACGAAGTGAATGGAGGAAGACAAGATTATATGAATTATTTCCGCCATTGTAGAGAAATGACGGTTGAATTGTCCAGTACCAAACTGCTACCAGAGGCCAGTCTGCAAGATAATTGGGAATACAATTACCGCTCCTGGTTGAATTATATGGAAGAGGCGCTGCACGGCATTAGGGGCATTGTAACAGATGCTTGTACGGGCAAAGCCATCATTGCCGAAGTGCGTATAGATGGGCATGATACCGATAATTCCCACGTGCTTTCGGGGCTTCCGTTGGGCAATTACCACCGACCGATCTTTAAAGGCACGTACAATATGACATTTTCAGCACCTGGTTATGTGGCACAAACGATCAATGGCGTGTCTGTAAGTGAAAACACAGCAGCCACAGTGATCAATGTCCAACTTGCGCCTGCTGTGCCACAGCCCGATTTTAAAGCCACCACCACCTATTCTTGTGGCGGGACGGTTAGTTTTACCGATTTGACGGGTAGCGCTACTGCATGGTTATGGTCTTTTGGCGATGGTACACAATCTACCATACAAAATCCAACACATACTTGGAATGCTAGCGGGACTTTTAATATCGCATTAACGGCCACCAATTGTGCCGGCACGAATACTTTGGCAAAAGATAATTTTGTTACGGTGCTTATTCCAGAAAGTCCCCAAAGCCCACCTGTTACGATTTGTAATGGCGCAACGGCTAATTTGTCGGCCACGGCACCTGGCACCATTAACTGGTTTGATGTGCCTACTGGTGGTACGCCATTGGCGAGTGCCCCTAATTTTACAACACCGTCTTTGACCGCTACAACGACTTATTATGTAGAAAGTGACCAAGGGGCGGATGCTTCAAAATTGGGGCCTTTAAACAATAGTATAGGAAATGGTGGGTTTTATACTGCAAATACGTATCATTATTTGACTTTTAATGCTGCTGCTCCTTTTCAACTCTTGTCGGTGTGGGTCAATGCGAATACAACCGCCAACCGCACCATTCAACTCCGCAAAGGCGATGGCACGGTATTACAATCTGCAACGATCAATATACCTGCCGGACAAAGCAGGGTGAATTTGAACTTTGAAGTACCTATTGGAGAGGCTTTACAATTGGGTGTGGCAGGCGGCAATAATTTGTTCCGCAACCAAACCGGTGCTGCATATCCGTATCAAATAGATGGTGTGGTATCTATTATTGGCAATAGCGCAGGGAATACTGCTATTTATTATTATTTTTATGATTGGGAAATTCGCCAGCCCTGCTTGAGTCCGCGCGTCCCTGTAACGGTGACCATCGTGCCGCCTCAAGCACCTATGGTACAACAGATCGGTCAAGCATTGGTAGCAAGTGCGGCAATTGGTTATCAGTGGTTTAGTGTGGCAACTGGTATTATTGTTGGCGCAACTGCTAGTACTTTTACACCGACAGTATCGGGCGATTATTATGTAATGGTAACCTATATAAATGGTTGTACAGCGGTATCGGCACCGTTTACTTTTACCACAACTGGTATTGGGGAGGCTTTGGGTCAAGAGCAATGGGGTATAACCATATTTCCTAATCCAAGTCGAGGTGCTTTCACGATAGCATCGCCAATTTTTGAACAAGAAGGCATTCCGATTGAGGTGTACAATGCTTTTGGGCAACGGGTGTTTGCTACTTTTTCGAAGGGGAGTTCATCGGTGGTGGTGGATGGTGGTGATTGGGCAGCAGGGATATATTTTGTAAAAGTGTCGGGGCGAACCTGGTCGGGGCGAACCTGCGTGTTCGCCCATTACTGATAGCGGGCGAACCTGCGTGTTCGCCCATTATTGATAGCGGGCGAACCTGCGTGTTCGCCCATTATTAATAGCGCGCACACACATAGGTGCGCCCCGACAGACAATATTAAAATTAAAAATTAAGTAACATGGATAATTTTCAACTAAAAGAACCCGCAAAACCCTACGATGTCATCATAGTAGGTTCAGGAGCAGGTGGCGGCATGGCTGGCTACACGCTGTCTCGGGCTGGCGCTCGCGTACTGGTGCTAGAGGCCGGGCAGCATTACGATCCAGCAGATCCTAAATACATTACACAAATGAAATGGCCTTACCAATCACCCCGACGTGGTGCGGCTACGAAAACCCGCTATTTCGGCGATTTCGATGCAGCGTATGGCGGTTGGGAACTGGAAGGCGAACCCTATACCACAAAGGACAATACCAAATTCAAGTGGTTCCGCTCGCGCATGACGGGCGGGCGTACCAACCACTGGGGGCGCATTTCTCTGCGCTTTGGTCCCGACGATTTTAAACGCAAAAGTATTGATGGTTTGGGCGAAGATTGGCCGATTAGTTACCAAGATGTAGCACCTTATTACGATAAAGTGGATAAATTGATCGGTATTTTTGGTTCAGTCGAAAACTTACCCAATGACCCCGATAGTATTTTTCTGCCGCCGCCCAAACCGCGTCTGCACGAACTAATGCTCATGAAAGGCAATAAAAACCTAGGCGTAAAAACCATTCCATCACGGTTGTCCATCCTCACGCAGCCGATCAATGACGAACGCGGTTCTTGTTTTTATTGTAACCAATGCTACCGCGGCTGTATGGCTTATGCTGATTTTTCGTCCTCGTCTTGTTTGGTCAAACCTGCCCGAAAATCGGGACTGGAAGTGATCAATCACGCCATGGTACGGGAGGTTTTGACAGATGAAAAAACGGGGCTTTGTACGGGTGTTTCATATATTGATACCCTTACGATGGAAGAAATTACCGTAAAAGGAAGTATCATTATTTTAGCCGCAAGCGCTTGTGAATCAGCGCGTTTATTACTCAATTCCAAGTCGGCGCGTTTCCCACAAGGACTAGCCAACTCTTCGGGTGTCATCGGTAAATACCTACATGATAGCACAGGAGCGTCGCGCGGTGCCATTATTCCCATGCTCTTCGACCGCAAACGCTATAACGAAGATGGAGTAGGCGGGCTGCATATCTATTCGCCTTGGTGGCTCGATAATAAAAAACTCGATTTTCCGCGTGGTTATCATATCGAATATTGGGGCGGCATGGGTATGCCTGCTTACGGTTTTGGTTGGGGTATTGAAGACACCAATGGTATGTTCCCCGATCGCAACGGACTAGCCAAAGAAGCTGGTGGTTATGGTGCCAGTTTAAAAGATGATTACCGCCGTTTTTATGGTGCGTATATTGGTATGGCTGGTCGCGGCGAGGCAATGGCATTTGAGGATAATTACTGCGAAATAGATCCCGAAAAAATAGACAAATTTGGTATTCCAGTCCTTCGTTTCCACTACAAATGGTCCGATTACGAGCGGTTACAAGCCAAACACATGCACGAAACATTTGAGCAAATTATCCACGAAGCAGGTGGTATTCCACTCGGAAATAAGCCAGGAAAAGACGCAGATTACGGCCTCAATGCGCCGGGCGAAATTATCCATGAAGTAGGTACGATCCGAATGGGCAATGATCCCAATAAATCGGCACTCAACAAATGGCAGCAAGCCCACGATGTGAAAAATCTGTTTGTGGTAGATGCCGCTCCATTTGTTTCGCAAGCCGATAAAAACGTCACCTGGACTATTTTAGCCTTGTCGATGCGTGCTTGTGAGTTTATTATTGAGGAAAGGAAGGCTGGCAGGTTGTAGGCAACTACGGCTGTCTGCTTATGGATGTGTCGCTAATCATTAATTCAATTTTACAATGAAAAGAAGAGATCTAATCAAAAATATGGGCCTAACCTCTTTGGGTTTAGTTGGGCTTCATCCACAAATAGGTGCTGCGGAACTCCCCGAGATTTTTGCGCCAGAAACCCTAGAAGAAGACAAAAAAGACCCCGAATTTGAGCAATTTGGCCGTACCGAGACCGAAAAAATCCGCGACGCTAAACTGTTTAAAGAGACGTTTTTTAACAAAGCAGAAATGAAATCGTTGGGTATTTTGGTCGATATTATCATTCCCGCCGACAGCCAATCGGGCAGTGCTACCGATGCTGGTGTACCTGCTTTTATCGAGTTTATGGCCAAAGATCAAGAGCAGTTACAAACGCCCCTCCGCGGTGGTCTGCGGTGGCTCGATTCGCAAGCGATCAAACGTTTTGGGGGCATATTTACCGCCATTACTCCTGCACAACGCATTGAAATAGTGGAAGATATCGCCTATCCTAAACGCAAGGCCAAACCCGGCATGAGCCAAGGCATTGCGTTTTTTAGTCTAGTGCGCAACCTTACCGCTACTGGTTTTTGGTCTAGTAAAATGGGTATTGATGATATTGGCTACAAAGGCAATACGCCTAATCAGTGGGATGGCCCGCCAGCGGAGGTGTTGAAGCAGTATGGGTTGTGATGTGTCGGGGTTAGGGGGATTAGATGACACACGGAGTACGCAGATTGGACACGGATTTGACTATTTTTAAATCATAAAATCCGCTTTTTAAAGAAATTCTTTAAAACCCGTGTCTAATCTGCGTACGCCGTGTGCTATCCAAGTCGTATTGCTTTTATTCTACCATTTTTTAGCAAAAACGACTACCCTTGTGCTGCAAATTCGCTATATTATGATTTGTTTCTGCAAATTTTTGTTTAAAAAAATCAATTTTGCTGCTATGACCATTACTTCGCTTGACCAATTAGACACCAATGGTATTTATACCTACGCCGATTACCAGCTTTGGCAATTTGGCGAGCGGGTAGAATTGCTGCGCGGTAAAATCCGGCAAATAGCCGCGCCTTCGCGAAAACACCAGGATATCAGCGGTAAAATACAGTATGCATTGACCACAGCCTTACTGAAAAGCCCTTGTAAAGTGTATAATGCCCCCTTCGATGTGCGCCTAATACGTACCCGCGAAGACAAAGATGCCATTACGGTAGTCCAGCCCGACCTCTGCGTCATCTGTGATCCAGCCAAATTGGATGCACGCGGTTGCAACGGCGCACCCGATCTCATCATCGAAATCCTATCGCCGGGTAACAGCCGCACCGAAATAAAGGACAAATTTGAACTCTACCAAGAGGCGGGCGTACTTGAATACTGGGTGGTTTCGCCCATCGAAAAAACCATTCAAGTTTGGGTACTCAACGAGCAGGGTATTTACATTGGTCTGCAACCTAAAGTGGAAGGAGATGTACTCACTACGCCCATTATTTCCAATTTGGAGGTAGATGTGACGGAGGTATTTGAGGATTGAGGGTGTTTACAATGGGATTGTTCCCAATGAGATCCCCTCTTGATCGATTTGTTCTTTTGTTATTTGAAAAATTTTATTGATCGCTGGTCTTGCATCTTTAAAAATAATGGTCAAGGAAATAATACGATCGTTTGGCATTTTAAAATCCCTAATTTTAAAAGATCCACCATCTAGGTTGACTTCTTTCTTGAGTGGATAATCTGTCAGTGTAACCTCTTTTATATTATTCAAAACATCTTTATCTGCTATAAAACTCCCATAAATAGTATAAGATTTCGATCCAAGTTGTTTCGGCTTTGATGGGGGCAATTTTGTATTGGTTTCGCGGTCTTTTACCTCCCTGTCGCGAATGATAATTCGACCATGTTTGTCCGGTTTTTGACCAGAAATATCAATATCTTTGATGGGCATGGTGGTTTCGTCTGGGTATATTATCATTAAGGAAATGAACCCGTTTGTTGGAATAGTTACATTTTCTATGATATAAATACCGTCCACATCTACAGTTTCGTCGCAGTTGTGTGGGTCGGTTGCGAGGCAAATCGTAACGTTGTTTAAGGGCTTTTGGGAGGGTTGTCCAATCAATTTGCCCGTAATGGTTATTGTTTCGGGTGTTTTATCGAATAACGTTGGCTTAATGACGAATAATACGCCAATTATAAATAAGATTAGCCCAATTCCTGCAATGATTTGTTGCCATATCTTGGGGAACATTTTTGTCCAAAATGCAATAAGGCCCCAACTTGTTGTTGGAAATTCATCTTTTGGTAGTGTTGGCATGGGTGGTGCTAGTTGTGGATGTGTTGGATTTGCTGTTGTTATGTTTGGTTCAGGTGGTTTTACTGGTACTTGTTGTGCAATAATAGGTGGAGTATCTTCTTCTGTTTGAAGCAAGGCACGGAATGCAGTAGCCACTTCAAACCAAGCGGCATGTTGTTCTGGAAATTGACTAATCGCTTTTTCTCCTTTGGGTTGGTGGGATAGTTCCCCAAGCCAAGTATCCTTCCACATACATGGTCGTACAATTACGGGAAAAATTTTGGCTTTTTTTGCTTCAAATCGCTGTTCTGCAAACTTAATTTCAAAATCGTTGTGAGTGTAACTATCCGCTAGATAATCGCTACTGATCAGTAAGATAATGATGTCTGCTGCTTCGAGTTTCGTTGTTGCTTTCGAACTGTGTTCGCCTGGAATGAACATAGTTCTATCCCATATATCCACTTGGCCATTGTGGATATAAGTACTTAATTGTTTGTATAATTCGTTCCTAAACTCAAGGTCAGGGTCAGAAAAAGAAATAAAAACATTGGGAATACGTGACATAACGATTTTTTTTTCTTGAATCGGTGTTTTTTCTTCGAGGTTTTCCGCTACCACAGCCGCAAATACCCGCAACTGATCTGCAAAATTCCAAGGTTTTTGACCTGCAATATACTGCCCGCGCAACTCATTGAATTGCGTACGCAAGGCCACGGGTACGGCTTTGTCCATTTCTGAAAAAAAACCTGCATAATCGGCTTTTGACAGTTTTGCTAAGGCATTATCAATATTTGACTGCATACTATAAGGTATAATATTGGGCAAAATCCTCCATCCATTTTTTAAAAATAGGCACACGAAGGCTATATTGGCCTTCATTTTCCAACACAAATCCATACTCGATCAAACGGCGCAAGCGGTGCTTATGTTCCCTCGGAATGGCTTTGTTTTCCAATATAGCCCATACGATGGCTTTGTCCACATCCGTTTCGCAAGTTGTGTTGAAAAATATATCCGTCACTCCATTGACTGTAATATAGATCATGTCTTTTAGTGCGCGTTTGTAATCGTCCATCGAGATATTACGGCGTGTTTCGTCATTAGCAATATCAACAATGCCAAAACAGATTTTTTGTATCAAAGCAGGATGCCTCTGCGTATCTTCAAAAATGGCTTCTTTTACCCCGGTATCAAAGAGCAAAGTGGACACTTCAATGAGTTGAAACGACTCTTGGCGGTTGAGATAAGGCACTTGAATCGGTATGGCATTCACAAAATAATCACCCCAATTGGGCTGCTGGAGTTCCGAGAAAAACCGTAATCCCATCCACATAATGCTGATTTCCGCTTGCTTTTGGCTGAGGTGGCGGAAAGTCCCCAAGAAATCGCCGCCGATGGCCGCGTCTTTTTGCAGGTGGCGGTGTAGTTCCTCGTATTCATCTATGGCGAGTATGATGCGCACCTGTTTTTCCGCAGCAAACCCCGCACAATAGTCGTAGATCTGGTGGAGTGCTTCCGACCAATTATCGGGCATTTCCCAATCGGGTGCGCCTACAGGCTGAAATTTGAGTTGGATGGCTGCACGGAGTTTTTTCAAAAAATCCGGAATATCCGCCGTATTGCCTTGTAAATCGAGGTAAACCACCTCAAAGCGGCGGCCCAGTATATCGGGCAAAAAAGTAAGCAGCGATGTTTTGCCCACCCGCCGCTGTCCTTGCAGAAAGATCACCGAAAAGCCTTTAGTGGTGTACAGTACCCGCGAGAGGTGGTCTTTGAGTTGGGTGCGTTCAATAAAAACTGCTTGATCGTGTTTGAGCAGTTTATCGCCTGTTTTGAAGATGTTGGGTGTGATGGGTTCCATTAGTCGTGCTTGGTTGGCTATTTGTTCCGATTTCTGTGCCGCTATATGTTTCCATTCCACCAGTGCTGTGCGGTAGTACTCATACCAATTGATGCCACGGCTGACAGAAAACCAATCTCTAAAACCCGTTGGTTTCGGAAATTGGTTTTCCGTCAGCTGGTACATTTTGTCCAATTCCACGACAAAATCCTCAAAAAGGCTCTTTTTAATACTGATTTGGTTTTCTTTCTCGGCGGTAATGAGTGCCGATCTTACTACATTCAATTGAGCGATCCAAGTGGCTGGTTCGGAAAACCTTTTATTTCCTATTTGAGGAAAGTGCAGCATATCCTCATTAAGGTTAAGTGCGGCGGCTTTCCACCGTTCGGCATGAATAACATGAAATAATAAACATGCTAGGTTTGAATTATGACCGCTGGTGTATAAGAAAAGCGCAAATTTATTACCCTGATCTAAGTTGGCTTTTACTTTATTTATGATTTTTTTTTCTGCCAATAGGCTTATGTCAATATGCCCATATTTTATATATGGACTATTTTCTAAATTGGAAAAAAATTCTTTTGTAAAATAATAAACATAAACAATATATGAAGTTAGGCTTACTCCTATATTCAAACTGTACAAGTGATCTGTACCCCTAATGAAAGACAAGGCTAAAGCAGAACCAAAAAAAAACAAGTTTGGAGTCAAACCCAAACCAACACCCAAACCCAAGCCCAAGCCCAAGCCTAAACCCATATGAAAAATTAATCTTTCTATCAAACCTCCAACCGAGCCTAATACTAAGCCTCCAACTAAGCCTCCAACCAAGCCTAATACAATAACTACGTTAAATCCAAAACTAAAGCCTAAGACCAAACTCAAACCCAAGCCTGCTACCAAGCCTAAACCCAAACTCATTAACAAGGATATTACAAAGACCAGGAACTGTTTAGTGACGCAATATGAAAAATGATTAATAAACCCACTTTGCGCTTTCCAACCATCCAAAAATTCAACTTCCCAGTACTGGGCTGGGATAATATTGGGTAAATCAAACAAACTTAGTAATGCTATAATCAATAACCATAATAATAATACCCTAATGACTACAAAAGGAACGAGATAGTTAACGAAATACTTTACAAACAACTTGCGCTCTTCCCAAAAACTTAGGTTTAGGGTATTAATATACCGTTCTAATCTTATTCTATCATACGTAGCCCAGCGCATCACTTCCCAGCCACTTTTTGGAGTGGTATAATACTCGAACGGGTCTTTTTTATTTTTCATATTGCTTAATCCATTGGGTGAGTAATGTCTCATAGCCTTCGGGGCGGTAATGCGATAGGGCTTTTGCTAGCACGTGTTCGAGTAATTGAGGTGGGCGTTCGGAGCCACGCACGCGCTCGCGCAGGAGTTGCCGGTGCTGTGTATCTTGTATAGCGGGGCAGCATCGGATAATTTCGGCCTCTATATCTGTATCGTAAAGTGTAGTGGGTAGTTCTATGGGGTGCAAGGTAAGCACGGAGGTTTCGTTATCGAATACGACTTCCTTGAGCCATACGCGGCTGGCGCAGACCAGTCGTATATTTTCCTTGTTTTTTAGGTTGTTGAGGCTGGCCACAAATTGGGCATTATAGCGCTTGTCATTGCTCTTGTAGTCGTTGAGTACTTCCAGATTGGCAATCATAATCAGGCATTGTTCCTGTCTGGTTTCGGTGAGTATAGCGTTTAGCAGGTCTTCGAACCTACTTGGGTTGGTGGTGTGCAATTGGAGTTGTAGTGCCAAATCCATCAAAAAATCCTCGTAACGCAAGCGAAAATCTTTGAGATTGACCAAAGCAGTACGGATATAGTGCTTTTGTGCAATGGTTTTAATATCTTCTAATTGGCGCATTTTGCCCATACCGTTTTCGGCGGTAAGGTTGATGCTTTTGGGGCGCATAAAAATATGGTGGAGCAGCATTTCCGTAAAATCGCGGCGCAGGCAGTGTGCATAATCGGCGTGTTCGATTTCTGTTTTTTCTAAAAATGCAGTGCGGTATTGCTGTTGGTTTTGTGGTGCGGGGAGTGCCGCATGTAGTAAATCAAGGAATATTGTTAGTCTTTCGGGGAAATTGTATTCCGTTTTTCCAGCGACATACTCTTTTTTAAGTTCAGAAAACTGTGTTTTTTGGCTATCAGGGACATACGAATCCAGTGCGTTGAAAAAGCCGCTAAATTCGGCTTTTTGTAAATTTTCTTTTGCGGTTTTTATAAAATGGTGCATCGTGGGGCAAATATACTAAGTATTTGAATAATTGGGTATGCGATTGGAAAATATCAATAATTTGCTCATTTTTAGAATTGGTCGTGTGATTTAGAAAAAAGCCGTAATTTTGTAGGAAATATTTAAGTACAAAAATATGATATTAGTCATAGAGTCATCGGATAGTGAAGTTATCAATGCACTTACAGAAGTTGCTAGGGTACTAAAAGCAAGTTTCCGCGTAGAAAATGAAGGTGAAGTTGTCAGTCAAGATGAAAAAGTACGCAGGGCCAAAATTATTCGAAGGTTTAAAGGTGGACTTCAAAAATATGCTGATGGTTATCAACCTACAAAACATGATTGGTACCAGCAAGTGCAACAATAAAAAAGCCCTAACCCCAACAATACGTCAGGATTAGGGCACAATTCACTATTACTTAAACAAATACTATTTCACGAATTTCAACGAACCGCTTTTCTGGCCGTTCATAGAAAACACAACATAGTACATGCCCTGTGCGAATGATGCGCTAGAAATCGCGTGTGTGGATGTACCAGCAGCAGTATATCCGAGGTTATGCGTTAACACACGTTTGCCCATAGCGTTGTATACTTCAATATCCACATCGCCAGATTGTGCTGTCTCAAAATCCAAGTACAACATATCCGTCACTGGATTAGGGTAAGCACTCAAACTGCTCAAGCGGCTTAAATCCGTTACACCAACAAGCGGTGATCCAAATGAAATCCAATCTACGCTCAGGGTACCATTGTAGGCACCAGTCTCTGGGTTAATGTAGAATAATAAGTTAGCAACGCGCTCTGCATCCACAGCACAACCGGATACCGTACATGGCGTGCCGCCGTAAGCACCATCCAAATAAGCACTAGCAAAATTATACTCATACACCGCGTAATCCGAAGATAAAGTAGCCGTTTGAGCATTCAAATTACCGATATAATTTTGATTATCCTGTAAGTCGATACGCAATACCGTACCTGGAACAGAGGCTTTCGCACGTATGTACAATTTGTCGGCACTGCCCTTTACGTTGGCCAAGATCAATTCGCCCGTTCCGTCGTGGATAGCATACCGCTGAGATGAATAAGCACCACTTGTACCGTTCGCGGTCATGGTCCAGGTACTACCCGCAAAACTAGAGGTTACACCACCAGCATCTGTTATATATGCAGCGGTGAGGTCGGGTAATTGGTCTTGATAATTGACTACGCCCACTGGCCCAAGATCATTGCCCAGTGGTTTCCCAATAGAAATAAAATCAAGAAATACATCACCGTTGTAGCCGCCTAAAGCAGGATCAACATAGAGTAATATTTGCCTGATGGCTTTCATGTCCACTTGGCAAGGACCAGTGGTACAAGGCGTGCCACCATATCCACCATCGAAATAACTGCCTGTAAAATCAAAAGTATAGATACCGTATTGGTCATTGATTATTTTGGTCAAACCCGCTTGAGAAGTGGAATAACCCGTCGTATCGATCAAATCTACGCGGAATGGTACCGAACCACTAGCCGTTTTGGCTTTAATAAATACCTTGTTTTGAGCAGCCGTCATGTCCACTACTACCGGACTGCCAGTGGTACGGTCGTTGAGGATATAGGATACTGTTGCATAAGGAGCGGCTGTACCATCGCCTGTTATTTTCATCTCTGTACCAGATTCGGTTACTGTAAAACCTGCGCTAGGCCCAGTATAATCGAGTATACCATTGTTAAAGTGGTCTTCGTACAGCAACTCCGCAGATGGACCCGCTGGCTCTAGCGATGTACCCCAAGAAATATAGTCGATCGTAATTTCACCCAAAAACATACCTGAACCGGGATTGACAAAAATCACCAAATCCTTGATCCGTGTTGGATCCACTGGACAGGGTGCTGTGTTGGCGGTACATGGTGAGCCACCGTAACCCAAATCGGCGTAAGAGCCTGAAAAATCGTATTCTAAAACAGAAAATTCTGTACCCACAATTTTAGTAAGCGAACCTTGTGTTGTGAGGTAGTCATTGATGTCTTGCAGGTCAATACGAAATGAAGTATTGGCTACACTGGATTTGATTTTTACATATAATTTATTGCTTGCCTGTGTCGCATCAATATCCGATGCCAACCACGTACTTGGGTTGCGGAACAAATAAGTAAACGGGTCATAAGGCCCTGCTGTACCATCGCCAGTAACAATCAAATTAGTGTTGCCATCCAGTTGGCCGCTCAAGCCAGCAATAAAGTTACAAGAGGTTAACGAACTGTCTTGGTTAAAATGGTCTTGGAAAACACTAGACATAATGACCGTATTTGGTGCGCCAAAAGCAATATAGTCTATTACAACAGCGCCATTAAAACCTCCTTGGCCGGGATTAACATAGAACAATAATTGTGCTACTTTGGAGCCATCAACAGGGCATGGGCCGGCAGTACAAGGCGTACCACCATAACCGCCATCTTGGTAAACACCCGTAAAATCGTATTCTAAAACAAGATAATCGGTCGTTAATGTTTTAGTGATACCAGGAATAGATGTAATGTAGCCACTAGCATCTTGAATATCCATCCTCAATTGTGTACCTACCGAACTTGCCTTGGCGCGGACATATAGTTTGTTGTTGCCCGTAGCATCTACGACTAGCGGTGTACCCGCAGTGGCATCATTGCATTTATAGATATAAGCATCATAAGGGCCGGTATTAATACCCGTTACAGTCCATTCACCATTCGCCAGCGCAGACGAATAGGTGGACGAACCTTGCAAAAAAGAAGTATTGGTGTTGTCTAATTGGTCGATATAGACCTGAGCAAATGCCATTTGCCCAAACATTAAACAACAGAAAAGCAGCGTTAAGATATTTTTCATAAATAAAGAGAAAGTAAGTGATATAGATTTAAAAAATTTCTAAAAAACGGATATTATCCACATTGACTTCGAGCGTGTTACCGCTTGTTTCTTCGTCAATTAAGTGGATTTTGACTACTTTTACCTTTGTAGGATCAACGGGTAATCCGTTCAAATCCTTAAAGCGGTTGAGCGGAACAGAGACAGCCTTCCAGCCGCTCCAATTCACGGGAATTTTATACGTAAAATCGTTGTTGGAGCCATTTTTTTCTAATAAGATAAGGATGATATAAGTCTTGTCCTTACCGTTATTATTAATGTCCATTTGTAATAGCGTATTCTCTGGTGTTGATGTAATGCCGTAGGTCTCGAATGTGTCGCCGGGGAAGCCAAAATTACTCTGTGCGCCACCTACCCAAGCGATATTGAGGTTGTCTTTCCCACTGAGTTTTAGAAAATTATTGTCAATTGGCGTAGGGTTGGCGTTTTGTACAGCATTTTGGGCGGTTTGATTGATCGTGCCCACAAAAATCCATTTATTGGTCTCTGCGCGAAGGCCTTTTCCATCAAAATTATTGACCCAAATCGTATTTTGAAGATAAAAATCAATGGGCGAAATAGTATCCTGCCCATTAGAGACCACCGTTATTTTACCTTTTTTAGTACCATCAGGGACAGTAACCCGAATAATGGAATCTTCGTCCGTAGCCACAATATTGGCTTTGATACTATCGAAGAAAAATACCTCTAAAGGTTCAAAAAAATTCTTGCCATAAATAGTAATCGTCTCGCCTGGGGCAGCAGATTCTGGCAATACTTTATAAATTTCTGGTGGTTCTAGTGTTACCTTGAAATTGGTCACAAAAGACCCGCCTTCAGTGGTAATGACTACTTCATGCTCGCCTACGGGCACGCTCTCCGGAATCCGTAGGAGTAACGCATTATCAGAATTGTATGCACGGTTAAAATTGATGATCTGGCCGCTAAAGGTAATATCCTTAATATTAGCCAAATTACTCCCTTCTATCGTAACCAAAGTGCCCTCTGGTCCAAAAACAGGGCTAATATTCAGTAAAATAGGCGCGTCAGTTTTTTTGCGGCAACCAATAATGAGCACCGCAAAACAAAAAATAAAGAATAAATTTACAGATTTCATAAATAATATATTTTTTTTCAATGCATCGCTCCGATATAGCATCAGAGCAGCACGTTTACATACGTTTTAGTATCCCGGATTTTGTACCAATTTTGAATTTATCTGCATTTCACCTGCTGGAATAGGAAAAAGCAAGTTGTACAAATTAATGTTTTTTCCATGCAATAACATGGTTTCTATGGCTTTGCCCGAACGCAAAAGATCGAACCACCGGTGTCCTTCAAAGGCAAATTCTACCCTGCGTTCATGGAGCATTATTTCTCGGTCTATTTCGGTGAGCGGCGGCAAACCCGCTCTTTGGTGTACTTTATTAAAGGCATCCAAGGCTAATGGGTTGGAGGTAACACCGCCGCCAATTTCCATTAAGGCTTCGGCATAGTTCAGCAGTACATCCGAGTATCGGACTAGACTCGAATTTAGAGGGGTACTCATAAAGCAAATATTGGGGCCACTTCCTACCACGAATTTTTTGATATTAGCAGCACTAGCAGATGCGCCTGCTGCGGGATAAGTGTATCCGCCATCGCCAGGATTGATGGTAGGATAGTGTTTTCCGGCAGTCATTACGGTGTAATATTTGCGCAAATCACCTGCTTCAAAAGCATCTACAATGGTTGTATTCGGATTGTTTAGGATCGGGCTTGTGGGTATTTGTGAACCCCAGCCATCGCGGTCTTTTGTAATGCCTTCACCCCAAGGCGCAAAAAAGGCTTGTCGCGAATTGCCTGTACCAAAAGGGCCACAGCCTGTAAACTGCACCTGAAAAATGGCTTCTTTAGAATTATCCGCAGTGCCCAATTCAAAATTGTCACCATAGTCGGGTAGTAAATCATAGACACCTGAGGCAATGACCAATTGTGCCGCATCTCGGGCCTTTACATATTCGCGGCGGGTCAAATAAATTTTGGACAAATAAGCCAATGCTGCACCTTTAGTGGCGCGCCCCTCGCTGAGCCCCGACCATACTTTAGGTAAATGTTTGGATGCAAAATCAAAGTCGGAAATAATCAAAGCATACACATCATCCACTGGAGATCTAGGATAAAATAAATCGTCGCCAAATACGGGCGGCTCGGTAATCAACGGCACTGCCCCATAAATACGAACTAAATCAAAATAGGCTACTGCGCGTAGAAACATCGCCTCTGCGGTCAGTGGATCTTTGGTGCCTTGATCCAAATCCATTTGGGCAACTTTTGTAATAATGGTATTGGAAAGCGTTATCTGTCGGTAATGTATTGCCCAGTAATTGGCCACAACAATATTATCGGGTGTCACCGCAAAATTATCAATTGGTGTAAAATCGGGATCGGTACCACCAGGGGCAGAATTGTCCGTTGGAACCTCGGTAATCATCCAATCTTTACCATTCCACTCTACATCTTGCATCGGTACATAATTGCCGATGAGTGCTTTTTCAACATCATTTTTTGTTTTGTAAAAACTCTCCTCCGTTAGTTGGTCCAATGGCTCACGGTTAAGAAAATCTTTGCAAGATACCGCAAAGAGTAACAAAATTGGAAAAGTAAACTTTAGTATATGTTTCATAAGTGACTAAATTTTTAATGATAAATTAGAATATTACGCTCAAACCAAAGGTGTATGACCTTGAAATAGGGTAACGCCCATTTTCAACACCATTGATCAATGGATTTTGGTTATAAGAACCGATTTCGGGATCGTAACCGGAGTATTTAGTCCATGTGTGTAGATTTTGGGTGCTGGCATACATCCGTAAATTTTTGATCTTCGCTTGTTTTAACATGGATTTTGAAAAATTATATCCTACCGTAATGTTTCTCAAACGGATAAAAGAACCATCTTCAATAAAGCGGTCTGAAATACGCCGATTATTATTAGGATCGGTACCTGTAACGCGCGGTAGGGTAGTGCTCGGTTGTTGCGTGCGGTATCGGTTCACAACATTGACTGATTGATTGGCTAAACCTGCCATGCCTTCTATGTCACGACGCACCAGATTCAATATTTCGTTACCGTAAACCCCTTGAAAAAACACACTCAGGTCAAAACCTCTGTATTCAAAATTATTGGACAAATTGAGCGTAAAATCAGGCATTGGATTACCAATATAGGTTTGATCGGCATCGTTGACCACCCCATCTTTGTTGAGGTCTTTGAATTTAATATCGCCAGCACGCGTGCCACCATCCTGAAACGGGCTTTCGTCCACCTCTGCTTGCGATTGGAAAATACCATCGGTTTGGTAACCATAGAAATAACTAATGGGCAATCCTTCTTCTGTGCGTGTAACAGGTAGTCGTTGGATCAATCCTACCAATTTACCCGTTGAGCCAAGACTAATCACAGCATTTTTGTTATTGGAATAGTTTAAGGAGGTACGCCAATCCAATTTACCTCTCGTATTTACGGTATTTAGGGTCAATTCTAGCCCTTTATTTTCTATGGCTCCGATATTGACAAAAGGCGGATTCAAAGAGCCTGCAGTGGAGGGGAGCAAAGCAGGCAGCAGCATACCGCGTGCTTGTTTTATATAATAATCGGCCACAATACTAATTCGGTTATGTACCAAATCTAAGTCCATACCATAATTCGTTTGGAACGATGATTCCCATTTTACATTAGGATTTGCGATATTGTCAGGGGAAAATCCAGTGAGTAATTGATTACCAAATGCCACATTGACCGATCGAATATTGGCACTGTAGGAGTAAAGGCCAATCTCTTGGTTACCCACAACACCAACCCCAATACGGAATTTTAAGTTGTTTAAAAATTTAATGTCTTCTAAAAAACGTTCGCTGGAAACACGCCAAGCTACTGCCGCTGAAGGGAATACGCCGTATCGGTTGTTGGGGCCAAACCGTGAAGAACCATCGACCCGTACTGTACCTGTTGCTTGATATTTGTCGGAAAAACCATAGTTAAAACGGCCAAAATAGGACAATAAAGCCCAATGACCTGCCCCACCTGAATTTTGTTGTTGGCCAATATCGCCCAAGTTCAACTGTTGTAATTCGTTATTAGGCAGATTTTCTCTGGAAGCAAAGAGATATTCGTATTTGCCAGCCTGTGTTTCATAGCCTAATAACGTATTCACACTATGCTTTTGAGCGAATGTTTTATTGAAAGTTAGCAAATGTTTATTGACCCAAAATAGCGAATTATTCAAACTGCGCCGCACACCTGATTTCCCAAAAAAATTGCCTCGTTCAAAAGATGGAACAAAAGTATTGTGGTTGGAATACACAATGTCGGTACCAAATTCAGTACGGTATTTCAACCACGGAAACAAATCTACTTCGAGATAAATATTGGCCAATGAACGGACTTTGGTGTTTTGGTCATTTGTTTCAAGTGCCCGAGCAACTGGATTGTCAAAAGAAAGTGTTATCTCTTCAGATGGGCCAGCAAAAGAGCCATCTGAATTGGTTACTGGCGCACTGGGTACCATAAGTAGTGCTGTATAAACCACGCCGCTACTGTTATCGTTGAACGTAATGCGTTCATGGGTTCGGCTCAACAAAAAGCTGTTACCCAGTCGTACTCTTTTATTGAAACTGTGGTCTAAGTTGAGTTTAGCGGAAGTTCGCGTAAAATTAGAACCTACCACAATACCATCTTTTTGGTTAAGGCCAACAGATAATGCGTACTTAGTTCGGTCTGTCCCTCCCGATGCTGTGATTTGGTAATTGGACATTGGAGCAGGGCGGAATACAGCATCTTGCCAGTCTGTTCCTTCGCCTAAAAGTTCGGGGCGTTCAAACTCTTCAATGATTTGGAAGCCTACCTCGCCATAATACGCGGCATATTCGCGAAGATTCATTACGGGGACTTTTTTTGATATTTCCTGCGTGCCATAGTAGTAGTCAAAAGAAATATCGGATTGGCCTTTTGTACCGCGTTTGGTAGTGATTAAAACTACACCATTGGCACCCCGTGCACCGTAAATAGCAGTAGCGGAAGCATCTTTTAAAATTTCAATGGACTCAATATCGTTTGGGTTAATGGTATTTAATGCGTTAGAATATTGACCGCCTCCATCCAGCTCACTCAAATTATTGGAAGTACCACGATTATCGTTCACCACCGGAACACCGTCGATCACATACAAAGGCTCGGCGGCCAAAGTAGAACCAATACCGCGTATCCGAATAGAAACACCACCGCCAGGAGCACCGGAGTTTTGGGTGACATAAACACCTGCGGCACGACCTTGTAGGGCTTGATCTAGGCCGGTAGAGGGCAATTGCTTTAATTCTTTTTCGCTCACAGAGGATAAGGCACCAGTCAAATCACTCCGTTTTTGGCTACCATAACCAATCACCACGATTTCTTTTAGCTGGTTGGAGTTTTCTTCCATCCGAATCGTACCCATGTCGGCTTGGTTTACCGTGATAGTTTTATCATTAAAACCTAGATAACTTAAAACCAAAATCTTGCCTTTTTCTGTGTCCAGATCAAATCGTCCGTTGACATCCGTAATTACCCCTTTTGTATCGCCTTTTACCACAATACGTACACCTATCATCGGCTCATCATTGCGATCTTCTACGACTATCCCGCTGATGCGCATAGTTTCTTCAACTTGTATTGGTAATGCTGGTGCAACTGTTTGTTCAAGTGACGAGCCAGAGGTTTGTGTCCCTTTTTTTGAAGGTTTGATGACAAAGGTTTGCTCGTTCAGTTTTTTGTAAGTCAAAGGCTGCCCTTTGAGGAGGCTTTCCAAGTCGTCTTCTACCGACTTGTTTCTCATCGTCCAATTTTTTACACTTACTTTTTCGATTTGTCCAATATCATAAATAATACTGACCTTATACACTTGGGCGATCTGATCAAGTGCTTCAGGAAGTGCAATAATATTGGCTTGCGCATGTACATTAAAGTAGATCGGTGCTGCCCTCAGTTTTACAAAAGAGAGGGACAAAAAGCAAGCACAAAAAAATAATAGAGGTGGCGAGAACTGCCTGATAGTGTAATGTTTTAGATTCATACAAAGAAATTTAAGGACTGTAAATACGCGCTTTACTTGATTTCGTATTCCATTTCTGATATTTTTTGGATATTCAATTCATAGATCTCCCTCAAGGCATCTAGCAATAATTCTGGGTTGTTGCTAGCAACTGAAGCGTTGACCTTTCTTTGGAGAATATTTTTATTTTTAACCTTTATTGTCCAATTGTATTCGGCCTCCAAGCGAGTGATAATACTTTGGATAGTTGCATTTTTAAAGACGAGCAACCCTGTTTTCCAAGCAATTTCGGTTTCCAAATCGGCTTTTTTTAGGTCAATCGTATTGTGCAGTACTGTTGCCTGTTCGCCCGGTTTTAAATTGATTTTGGCGTTATTGGGTATAGAAAGTTGTACACTACCCTCTACCAAAGTAACTTCTAGGTCTTCATTTCGCTGTGCTACGTTAAATGTAGTACCCAGCACTCTAATTGCACCTTTTTGCGTATGAACGATAAAGGGATGTAAGGTATCATGTGCTACTTCGAAAAAAGCCTCGCCTTCCAACCATACTTCACGTTGTGATTTGTTGGTCAAGTCTGCGCTAAATTGAAGCGTCGAATTGGCGTTCAAATCTACTCTGCTACCGTCAGGAAGCGCAAAAGATTGGGTTTGGCCATGAATTGTTCGGATCGCAGTAAGCGTATCGGAGTGGTAAAACGACTGCCAGCCCCATACCGCACCTAAAATAATGGCTATTGCTGCCGCTATTTTTGCAACATTGCGCCAAGACCATATTGTGAATTGCGTACCTTGTATGGCATCCCGATTTTGCTGGAATCGATGCCATTCTTCGGTGATTTCTTGTTCCGAAATTTGAGCATTCAGGCTTTGAACCAACTGCGCTGCTACCTCGAATGTGGCACGGTCTAATGGATTTTCGACTAGCCAATTGTCCCAGTATTGCTGGTGTTCAGTTGTTGGTGATAAGCAGTATTGCTGAAAATATTCATTGGCAGCAAGTGATTCTACCGTGGTTTTATTATTGTCCATTATAAAATATTGAATAGAAAATCAGGTCACACCTTTTTTCTAAAATCATAGAGGACTAGACAACAGGAATTTACTATTGGTGGAAATATTTTTTTTAAATTTTTTTTAAGAAGTATTACAATCTATCCATCGTATTGTCTCTCCTAATAAAATAGAAGGGCATACATACTTATGGAGTGCCTTAGTTTTTTTAAGGCATTAAATATTTGATTATAAATTGTTTGTTTGCTTTTACCGGTATTCGAAGCGATTTCTTCATAACTCAATCCTTCTAAAAAGCGTAGATTTAAAACGGCTCTTTCCTGATCTGGCAATTGTTGAATGGCTAACAGAATAGATTTTTGAGTTGATTCCTCTGTTTGTAGTTGTATCAGTAAATCTTCATAGGAAGGATCAGATAGGAGGTGCTTTTCAGGATCAAAATTCTGATTAGTGAGGTGTTTTTGTTTAAGTTCGTGTAACATTTTTCGGTAAATGGACTTGCGTAGGTAAGCATTCCAATAAGTGACATCATTCATTTGGTGACGATTTTCCCAAAGCTCCAAAAACAGAGATTGTATTACATCTTTGCTTAGTTCGCGGTTGCCACTCATTTTGAAAGCCAATGTAAATAACGATCGATAGTGTTGGAGGAAAATTCCCTCGAACTCCACTTCGTCTAATTTTTTTTGACTTTGCTGTTGCATCCTGTTTGATGAAATGAAAACGATATTATGCTTTGAATCCGAACTATAAATTGCAAACCTACAGTTTCATTACAAGAAAAGTAGAGAATTGTTTTATTTTACTTAATTTTTTGGCTTTCGCTATGTCGAATAATAACGTTTTGTTTCATAAAAGCCTATCGCACTACAAATGGCACAAAACCACCCTGCACGCACCCAGGCAAAGGCGTTAAATTATCGCCGATCATATCAAATCCAGATTTGAATTGTTGTTGCTCACTGATCTGAACGTACCAGTTTTTTGCCCTTTCGGGTGTTATTTTTTTTAATTCCACCAAGCAGTGCATACCGCCACGGGTATGAATATAAGTAACCACATCACCCAAAATACTAGTGATAAATGCTTGTATTGTAGCACGATCCTCGCCTTCCACCAAGTCCATATCAATATCGAACCAATGCTTGCGCGAAGGTGTTACCTGTAGTGCAGATAAAGCTAATTGGTGTGGATTGAAATCCTGCTCCTCTTCCAAATGCTCCGCTATATCCTTCAATAAACGCAACCCCGCCCGTCGGTAAGAGCGAGGGTTTACTGTAATATACACACCCAGTGCCTCCTGTGGTATAGCAATGCCTTTGTTCAAATAGGTACCCTCAGCGCATTCCAAATGCCGCAGTTTTTCAACCAATAAACCCTTGCTCGTACTAAATCTTTTGATTTGTACTTGAGAGGCAATAGGCGGTATTTCCGTTCCTTTGATCCATTTGTTGCGCGCCATCAGAGATACGTAATAGCACTCATCAGGTGTGGTATCGGGCAATAAAGCAATAAAACGAGTTAACTCCTGTTCGTCGGCAATTATTTGATAGTTCATATTTTTAATGTTGATGATTTACAACCGTACACTTTTATTTTTAGTGAAACAATTTGAAATTTGGATTGAAGTAGAATACCCCAAGTGTGGCAAAACCGGCCTTAGAAAAATGCAGGTTTTGCTTGAGTGGAGGCGGATGAAGCCAAAAAGTGTTTGAGCCAAACGAAATTCACGAGGCGCAGTCTCCGCTCGATCGTTCGGCGAGTTTTTTTTGGCGCCGCCGGAGCGAGGGAGCAAAAGCACCGCATTTTTCGTCAGCCGAAGCGTTTTTTGCTTACTTTTTTTCGCTAAAAAAAGTAAGAAGTAGATA
>JAYUKX010000102.1:0-12020 GCA_043764095.1 Chitinophagales bacterium | reverse complement strand
AATTTCGTTTGGCTCAAACAGTTTTTGGCTTCATCCGCCTCCACTCAAGCAAAACCTGCATTTTTCTAAGGCCGGTTTTGCCACACTTGGGGTACTGTGCTTTATCTCAAATTTCAAAATAAATTACCAAAAATAAAAGTGTACGGTTATAAATTTTTAGTTACAGTCACCCTACGCCTTTGTTTTCTCTTGTGTCCTTTTGTGATAGAAGAAAGTGTACGCTATGTTTATAGTACGAGTTACAAATAAAGTTACATTTGTATCCGTATTTTCAAAGATTAAAATGCGCATTTATTAATTTCACGTTCCTTCGTATTTTTTCTACCACAAAAGAGCACAAAGAACACAAAGCGTAGCATACATTAAAGTTATACGCCTAATCTAAAGTCAAGAGATAAATATAAAAACACTACTCTACCCTTTTGTGCACTAAAAAAACAAGCGAAGCGTAACTCTACGCTTTGTGTTCTTTGTGCACTTTTGTGGTAGAAAAAAGTGTACGCTACGTTTATAGTACGAGAGCACAAAGCGTATCCATCAACCTTATCGTTTAAAATTCAATTTTGGAAACCGCCCTGGCACATCTTGATGCATCATATTCCAAATGGCTTCAAATACATCTTCAGTTTGCGGTTTAGTAAAATAATCGCCATCTTGCCCATACCCCGTCCTATGCTCTTGTGCGGTAATCGTCAACGGAGCCGTATCTAAAAATTGATAGCCGCCCTGTACTTCCAATATTTGCTGCAAAATGTATGCCGAACCGGAACCTGGCACGTCTTCATCCAAAACAACTAAACGATTCGTTTTTTTCAATGACGCTACACAAGTAGCAGGTAAATCAAAAGGCAACAATGTTTGCACATCTACAATCTCTACCGAAATACCGTGCGTTGCTAGTTGTTCTGCGGCCTCTTCCGCTACACGCACGCATGAGCCGTAGGTGACTACCGTTACATCATTACCAGTACGAATAATATCAGGTACACCTAACGGTACTGTAAAGGTACCAATATTATCCGGTAATAATTCTTTATATCTATAGCCATTCAAACATTCTACCACAATGGCTGGATCATCCGATTTTAGCAGCGTATTGTACATCCCTGCGGCTTGTGTCATATTGCGTGGCACACAAAACCACATCCCACGCAACGAACCTAGCATCATGCCCATTGGAGAGCCTGCATGCCATACGCCCACCAACCGATGTCCGCGCGTACGGATAATAGCAGGCGCTGCTTGTAGGTTATTGCTGCGCCAACGCAGACAAGTAAGATCGTCGGCCAAGGGCGTTAGACCATAGAATAAATAATCTAAATATTGGATTTCTGCGATCGGGCGCAAACCACGCATCGCCAAACCTATCGCTTGTCCCATGATCGTCCACTCTCGAATACCAGTATCAAAAATACGTTCAATCCCATATTTTTGCTGCATACCTCGAAATCCTTGGTTCACATCTCCGATATGTCCTACATCTTCGCCAAATGCAAAAACAGTAGGATTAGTCGCAAAATGATGGTCAAAACAAGCATTTAATATCTCAAAACCATCTTTTTGTGGCGAATTATCGGAATAAGTAGCCGGATCGGCTGCAACTTTCAAAGGCGACTTAGGAGAACTACTGTGCAGGTGTGTACTGTACCAACCTTTGCCTAGTGCGGCTTCTGTATCCGCAAATGTATCCAATGCTGCTTTGGCGGCACTCTGCTTACCGGCTAAAAGATGCTGTACTTTTCTGGAAGTTTTGAGTAATTCAAAACGCATCAATGGCTCGCGCCGCCCCATCAGTTCAGTCAACAATGGTTCAATACCTTTTGTATCTGCGTGCGCTACTTGTGCATCGTTTAAAATGGTTGCTAAACTCGTACGTTGTAATATCACTGCATCCTGGTAGCGACGGTAAGCCACTTTTGCTGCTTCTGTTGCTCTTTTTTTCGCCTCTTTTTTAATCGCTGCTGTTTCTTCTTCTGTAGCAAGACCCGTCTCATGGATCCATTGCTCAAATTTTTTATTACAGTCAAAAGCCTCTTCAAATGCAAGCCTTTCGGTCGTTTTGTAGCGGCGATGATCCCCCGATGTAGAATGCCCCAATTGCTGGGTTACTTCTTGAATATGAAACAAAGCTGGGCGATGGGTCTCGCGCATTGCTTCGATTCCATCGGTGTAGAGTTTACATAGGCCAGAATAGTCCCAGGCTTTTCCGGTATAAATATCTACCCCGCCTTCGCCATTGAAACCCGATAATATTTCTGAAATACTCTCTTTTGTTGTTTGGTATTTTTTGGGAACAGAAATACCATAACCATCATCCCAAACTGAAACCGCCATAGGTACTTGTAGTACCCCAGCGGCATTGATACTTTCCCAAAAGACCCCCTCCGAAGTAGAGGCGTCGCCGATGGTTACAAAACATACTTCGGAGCCATTATCGGATAAATCACCGCAGAGATGGGGCAATTCTCTAAATTTTTTGGAAGCAAATGCCAATCCAAGACCGCGGGCCATCTGCCCTCCAGTAGAGGAAATATCAGATGAAATATTAAATCTATTCTTTAAATCCAAGAAATTGCCTTGGTCATCAATAAATTGCGTAGCAAAATGGCAATTCATTTGTCGCCCCGAAGAAAACGGATCGTGCACAGGGTCGCCATATAATTGAGCAAAAAACGCTTCTAATTCCACTAGTCCCAAGGCAAAATGGAGGGTTTGATCGCGATAATAACCAGATCTATAATCCCCTTTTTTCCATGCCTTTGCTAAGGCTACCTGAGCCACTTCTTTGCCATCGCCAATAATACCAAAATTGGCTTTGCCTGTCAATACTTCCTTACGGGCGATGACACTGGCTTCACGGCTTACGCAGCAAATGCGAAAATCTTCCAATACTTCGTTCCGGTATGATTCCGTCATTGCACTGCTAGTCTGTTTTTTTTGTGGTGAGGTAACTGTTGTTGTCATGTATAATAATGCGACAAAAAGTAAAAAATGAGGTGGTGGTTAGGCTAAATTTGCGGCAAAGGTACGACTATTTCAATCAATATTTACAACAGAATATAACACTTGATTGGTCATATCAAAAGCCAACAAATTACCCATATCAATGCCTCTAACACGATGCGCAAAAACGCAACCATTATCAATATTCAAATAGCGTTGTGTTTGGATAAATGCCAATTGCTCATCCGATTCCATGCGCGATTGAGGTGTATGCCCGTGTATAATAATGCGCTCGCCCAGCCATTCGTAGTCTATATCATCATACCAAGAACGGCTCCAAAGCATACTAGTTTTATCTTCCAGCCGCCCTGTTTTCCAAAAATTTAACCCAGCGTGTACCAAAATATAAGCATCTGCTTCGAAATAATATTCCAACTGCTGAAAAAAACGGATATATTTTTCCGGTATTTCCGCTAAATCATCTACGCCAAAACTCATTAATGCTTCTTTGCCTCCAGCTATTTCCCAAGCGCGTTTTTTATTATTGTCTGTCAACCCATCCAGCATCATTTGCTCGTGGTTGCCTCGCAAACAATGTACGCGGTAACCTTCTTCTGTCATTTTCAAAATTTGATCTATGACACCTTTACTATCTGGTCCTCGATCAATATAATCACCCAAAAGATACAATGAATCGCTCTTAGAAAAGGCAATTTTATCCAATAGCGCAGTAAACGTTTGGCTGCAGCCATGTATATCCGATATTGCAAATGATGGCACGGTTGCTAAGATTACTTTAATGTTGTAAGATATTCCACCAAATCCGCTAATTCCTGCTCTTTCATGGACAAGTGAAATCCAGCAGGCATTAATGATTCTGGCAATTGTTTTTTGCTCACTACTTCTTGTGTTGGATAAGATTTGAGGCTACCATCTGGCATTTTCAAAGTGATCTCTGTTGCCGTTTCGCTGGCTAAAAGCCCAACTGCTTGGTCCCCTTTTTTTGTTTTTATCGCAAAGCCTTGATATCCATGACTTACTCCTGCTGATGGATAAAGTATCGCTAGATATTGTGCTTCGCGGGGTAGTTTTCCTCCAATTTGAGATAACTTCGGCCCATAGTCGATACCTTTCCCATTTACTTGGTGGCAATTGGAGCAGTACTGTTCAAACAAAGCGACACCCTTGGCCGGATCTCCTTTCAGTTTTAATAAATCACTGATGGCTGGAATTTTTTGTACAGTAGTGGAAGTAGCCCCAGCAAGGTAACTCGCGGCTTCCAAACGGACGTTCATCCGCCAAGCATTACTTACACCTTGTACTGCCATAGGAATATATTTGGGTTCAACTTTTCCCTGTTTAAGTAGTTCCAAAACGCGTTCTTCACCACTCCAACTATTGCCCAAATATTCAAATGCCGCTTGACGCATTGGATCAGATTTCTTTTTATCAAACGCCACAGATTCTAATATGCCCATTTGCACTGCCCCACCCGACCAACGGATGGCATTCAGTAATTTTAAAGACTCGGCTTCCTTCTTTTTGTCTTTCAAGGTTGTATTGACAGTAGCCAAACCTGCTGGATTTTTCAATAAAATATCAGATGCGCGGCTTGCATGTTCGCCGTTCATACACATTTGGTACAAACGATTGTTTTCTTCCGTCAAATTATATCTTTCTGCAAAATCGAGGTACAAATCGCCTTTCAAACCACTTAATGTGTTGAGCAGAGCGGTTTTGGCTTCTGGCGTATTTTTCACCAAATCTGGATCTAGGTGAAACAATGCTAATTGTACGATTTCCGGTTTTGTTCCATTTTCTTTCAATATTTTCATCAAAACAGGTGCTGCATCTTCTTTTTTCTGAAAATCAAATGCCCTAAAATAGCGTAACCTGCGCTCCAACGAAAACGATTCATCTGTTGCTAATTTCCCTAATAGTGGGCATACCGCAGCGCAACGTGCCCGCCAAATAATATCAGCCTGATTGGGATAAATCCGATCCCTTCCACTATTCATTTTAAGGTATTCTTCCATACAAGCGTCCCATTGTCCATCAGCACCAATCCCTAATGCTTCTGTATTCCAGCGATCGCCCGCTTGGTGCAAATTAGCCAATTGCACCCATAATGCCGGCATTTCCAAATCTTTTAAATGGTGTAAAGCAATGGCGCATTCCCTGCGTACTTGTGGGTTGGGATCGGCTGTAAAATGGCGTAAAAAAGGAATAAGTGGAATATTCACCTGTCGGGCTGCCCGGATAGCAAGGATACGAATATTAGGATCTTCGTCATTCATGGCGACTTCTAAATAAGGCATTGGGTCTTCCATTTTGGTCAATAACCACATCGCTCTAGCCCGTAAATGCCCTTTTTTTGAAGTATCAAACAACGTTGCCAACGCCTCTTCCGCACCACTGCCAAATGCCAATAGTGCATTGTATGCTTTCCATCGTACCGACATATTAGGATTTTGCAGGGCTTCCACAGCACCTTCAATGGTGGTATAATCAAATGTTGGCACGACATATTTATTGGCCGCTGGTGGTGCAATCCGGAATACACGACCGCGGTTTTGATCCCCTGCATTGTGCCCACCTACGCCCGGGTCATACCAATCGCTTACAAATATTGATCCATCCGGAGCAGTACACACATCAGAAGGACGAAACCATTGATCGTCCACTCCTTCCAAAATATTGAGTATTTTGGCCTTATACCCAGCGCCTTCATTAGTCACCGGATAAGCGCGCACTACGTTTGGTCCTGCATCAGCGTGGATGATTTGGCCACGATATTGCCAAGGCAAAAGATCACCTTCATATATGCACATACCGCAAGGCGAACCCGCACCAGTTTGCAATAGATTTGGAATAGAACCTGGATCATTTTGGTGCCAATGCCTAGATGGGATATCGGGCTCCAAATTAGTACGGTTTACCTGCCAACCTGCACCAGTCATTTCGTTGGTATAGCCATAATTACCATATTCCATCACATAATTGATCCGAACGCCTTTATTGCCATCGTCATCATTATCACTTTGCCATAGTGTGCCGTAACTATCGACGGCTACCTCGTAATTATTCCTAAAGTTATTCCCAAGCACTTCAAAATTTGAAAAATCAGCATCGCAGCGGAATACCATACCCATCTTATACTTATTCAGGTCAATTGGGTCGCCATCAGCATCTTTGATCGCATCGCCATTTTTATCGCGCAGTGTTTTGCCTTCATTGCCAAAATTAAAATAAAACTTGCCATCTGGCCCAAAAACAACTGCATGTAAGCCGTGATCGTGTTGTTTGCCGCCAATTCCTTGAAGGATAATTTCTTTTTTATCCGCTTTGTCGTCGCCATTTTCATCTGTAAATAGCCACAAATAGGGGCTTTGCGAAACAATCGCTTTATTCCCCATTACCCATATCCCAAGCGGAGACTCTAGTTCGGGGCCTTGGTAGAATACTGTATTTTTATCTGCTTTCCCATCGTGATCTGTATCTTCCAAAATAAGGATACGATCTCCCTCTTTTTTTATAGGATTACCGTTGATATCGGGTCGATAATTATAGGCTTCGCAAACCCAAACACGACCTCTGTCATCAATATCTATATCCGTTGGATTTGACATAACTGGTTCAGAAGCAAATAATTGCGTTTGCAAACCATCGGCAGTTTTTAAATATTTAAGTGCATTTTCTGGTTTCCGCTTTTCTTCATCGGGATCACCATTAGTTGCTATATTATATAGCGTAAAACTGAGTAATGCGAATATAGGCAATAAAAATACAATTCGAAACATGGTAAATTAGTAAATGCTTAAATTAAAGATACCCAAAGGTAATATATTTTTTAATCGTGCAACTGCTCAAACTTGTACGGTACTAATGAGCCGATTTATTGCGGTACGCCCATTCTACTTTTTCAATAAAAGTATGGTAGGTTTCTACTGGAATTTTGTTGCGCATGGACTCTAAGAATTGACAAAGTTTTTGATATTCGTTCTCGGTGAGTACATCATCTTCCATAAACGCATTAAACAATTCAAGGAAATTTTCGGATACATTACGCGAGAAATCAATCCGTCGTACCTTATCATCCACAAAGCCCATAAAATAAAGTCCTTCTGTGTAATTCAGGCTTCGTTTTAACACCAGATCATTCACTTCACTTTTTATTTTTTCCAATAGGCGGGCCGCTTCTTCAGCGCTTATTTTTTCATCTTCAAAATCATCGTAAATTTGTTGTGCCTCTTTACCAAATTTGCGGATCATTTTCTCCCTACGTCTAAAAATCCAGTAACCAATCAAGGTGGTTAGTAGTGCCGTAGTTGCCACCATTGTTATCTCTACTAAGTATCCTGTATCAGCCAACATTTTGAGTTGGCGTTCAAAGAAATTCGTATGAGGCTCAATTCCGTTATTGGCCACCGTATAATCCAACGATTCGAAATCATTCATTGTCAAGGATTTAACACCTCTAATTGCATTAATATGATTAATATATGTTTCTTTCAGTTTATCTAACTCTTTTTCTTTATAAAATTTCCTAACATTACTTCCCTGCCCTAATTCAAAGCCTTCACCATATTGCTTATTCATCATTTCATTTGATTTCAAGAAATAATACAGTACCCTGCGTTTATTGATATTACTCAATAAGGCGGGTAAATCTTCTTTGATTTTAGTAGAATCTTTTTTGGAATCGTTTATAATTTCAACTGCGCCTTTTTTGAAATAATCCAGCAATTCGGTTGGATCGGGTTGAACAATATAGGGGTTGCCTAGTCTTTTAATATGCTCTTCATTAAATTCGACGCGAGAACCAGGGCCTCGGTGTGTCACAGAAAACATAAAAAAGTTATTGGGAATAATGACATCTTTACCACCAATAATCGTTTTTTCTTTCGGAGAGCCTAGTTTTTCCCAAAGTTCTGGACCAAAAAATGTTTCTGGGTTTATTTTGTCGAAATTATCTATAACGCAAACAAAACGCTGTTTAGGGTTTTGCCTACACTTTTCCAAAAATGTTAAAAAAAGTCCTTGTTGGAATTGTCCTGATCCATCCTCCCAGCCAATGTATTTTTTATGGAGTTCCAAATCAAATTCTGGAGCGCAATGCACATTGAGTATATTCTGCTCTGGGTCAGTCGCTATAAAAGCCGCTGTTTTTTCAGCCAATTTAGTTGTACCGGTACCAGTTACACCAGAAAGAATGACATTATTGTTTTTTATGGCCATTCGGCAAAAATCCCTGAATCGAGGCCAAGCCAAGGTTCGAAGCCGTGGTTTTTCTAATAATTTATATCCAGTAGAGTCTATTGAGCCCATTCTAATGGGTTTATGATGCACTTCTGCATATAATAGCCCCAAAGAATCCACTACATCCTCAATCATTAATCGAGGCTGCATCATAATTTCATTTGCTTTTTGCCATACCGGATCTGGTCGATTGCGCGATCCAACCCAAGCCATTACCAAAGCGAGTAATGAAAGGAGTGTATAAACAAGTCGTGGGGGGATTTTTGTAAAATTCAAGATATGTTCTTTTTTAACAGATAACCGCACCTGTTTCGTTTACGGGAGAGAGGTAAATATTACTTTCAATTTTTTGTGCAATAAACACTTTTTGCATTTCGATGGCGACCATTTCTGCCGTTTTACTACCTTCACATAAAGCAAAAATAGCAGGGCCAGCCCCAGAAATACTACAACCCAATGCGCCTGCAGACATAGCCGCCGCCTGTACGTCGTAAAAGCCCGGAATCAACTGAGCGCGTTGTGGTTCTATAACAACATCACGCAAGCATCGACCGATGAGCGCAAAATCATTATTTTGTAAACCAACCACAAAGGATGCTACATTGGCCGTTTGTTGGACAAATTGTGGCATTGGAACAGCATCTTTTAATATTGCTCTGGCTTCGGAGGTAAGGATACGGATATTAGGGTGTACCATCGCCACATATAGTCCACTAGGTGTATGCAATCGGTGAATATCGTAAGTATGGTTATCTCTTATCAGGATAATACCACCCAACAAAGAAGGGGCTACGTTATCGGCATGCAAACTCCCTGAAGCCACCGCTTCCCCAGCGCAAGCAAAGGGCAATAATTGTTTTTTATTCAAACCGGCTTTAAGCAGTTCATTTACCGCTAAAACAGCGGCAACAGCACTAGCGGCACTGCTGCCCATTCCACTACCCAGCGGTAGTTTTTTATGTACCTCCATATCAATTCCAATATTCGTAGCACCGAGGTACTCTGTTAGGCGCAAAACCGCCATACCCGCCGTATTTTTTTCCGTTTCATAAGGTAATTTCCCTTGATCGCCTGTCATTTTAGTAATTCGGATACCAGGTTGAGTACTTAGATGCACTACAACCTCGTCACCAGGCTGCTCAAGGGCCAAGCCCATAATATCAAATCCAACGCCTATATTGCCTATGGAGGCTGGGGCAAATGCTTTAACTGACATTAAAATTAAATAATTTTTATTAGGAATGTACAAAAAAAGAGGCTAATGAACCCCCAATTCTGGATTATAACCTTTTACGTTTCGATAATAATTCCAAAGAAAAGCCATATCTGCCTCTTCATCATCGGTAGGATAAAAAAGTTGTGGATCAAAATAAACTTCTTTATTCGCCCAATCGAACTTACATAAAGCAATTGGGACATGAGCCGCTTTTGCTGTATAGTAAAATCCTGTTTTGAATTTTGTAACTAAAGAGCGTGTTCCTTCGGGTGCCATTACGATATGTAAATAGTCGCGATGCTCAAAAAGTTCCGCAGTAGCATCTACAAAATTACCTTTTGTGCGCCTGTCCACCGGAATGCCACGCATAAAAGTGCGCATAAAATAGCCAATAGGCCAAAAGAAAAGGGTGTGTTTGCCTACAAAGTAAGCGTTAATGTTTTCGGCACTCCGTACCAGCACACCAATTGGAAAATCCCAATTGGAGGTATGCGGTGCAACAATTAAGACTAATTTTTTTACGTCATGGGGGTATTTACCCGTCCGTTTCCAGCCCCATAGTGTGTATAATATAAAGGCACTTAATTTGGAATACATTATCTATGTAGTTTATTGGGGCAAAGATAGTCTTACTTATTCGACTTTTTCGATTGATTTAACTTTTTCGGTTGATTCTATTACAGTAGGATTAGGTGGTAAGATCAAAAAATAAAAAAGCCCCCCTCCGACTCCCGGAGAGAGGCCATCCCAAAAACCGATTTTAAAGTATGTTTAAAATCGATTTTTAGTGACACCATGGTGGGCTCGAACACCATTTTATTTTTATAACGGATAGAGTATTTGAATATTTAACAATCGAAACATTGCTGTTTTGAACATCGAATATCCAAATACTCAGATCCTATATAAATTACTTCACTGTTTGAATCATCTTCTTAGTAGCGCTGTTATTAGCAGTCTCTAATTTGTAGTAGAGTACACCATTAGCGTTCAAAGAAGTACGATCCAATGCGATTGCATTGTAACCTTTACCGAAATCACCAGTAGTAGTGTAAAGCACACGACCTGTCTCATCATAAACTGACAATGTAGCAGATGTAGCCTCTGGGAGGTGGAAACCTACGAATGTCTTGTTAATGAATGGGTTTGGTGAGTTTTGGTATAATTCGAAACCTAAACCTGCAATTGTGCTAGTTGCACCGTTGTTGAAACGGAAGGCAACTGCCAATTTAGAAGTAGCATCGAATGCAACTGCCTTAGTGATACGGCTAGATACGCCGATCATTTGGCTCAATTGACCATTTGCAGTAGCACGGAATGTAACTGCGAATTCGCCGTTAGAACCGTCAGCAGATGTTGTGATTGCATCAGCAAATACACCGAAGTTATCAAGAGACATTTTCTCACCTGGGAGGATGTCTGCAACTTCAAGACCATTCAAGTTCATTGTGAACTGGTAGCCAGCCGCTTTATCAGCCGCTTTGAAGTTAACTGTAAATGTTTCGCCTGCTTTCACTGCACGATCTTGAACATCAAACAACAATGTACCAGCAGTACGATCGTCAGAAGATACCAAGTTGTTTGGTGTTGCAGTTCCGTCAACGTCACCAATCTTAGCAGCAACGAAGTCGCCAGAATTGATATTCGTTTGGATATTTGCAATAGACAAGTTTTCCTTGATCACGTTAGCAAATGGATTTGCTGGGTTAGTGAACACTTGTGACTTGTCAATAAAGCGCCAGCTAGAGTTAGATGGAAGTTTAGTGTAAGTACCAAGGATCAACTTACGCAATTCAACGATGTCAAATGTGGTTACTGTACCAGATTTGTTCGCGTCAGCAGAGATCAATTTGTATGGTGTGTTCAATGGCTCTAAACCAAGGATGTGACGGCTAACCAAGATCAAATCCCATGTGTTTACACCGTTCAATGGATCTAACTCCAATGTTGGTGTTACTGTTGCGTTAGCAGCGATTGGTAATGCATTAGAGAATGCGTAAGTACCAGTAACATTGGTAAATACCTCTTTCAATACTGGAGTACCGTTGCTAGAACCGTTCAACTCGATATTAGCGTCTTCAACACCTTGAGCTGCTTCGTTTTTCAAAGCACCTGCTACTGTTGCACTGCCGTTCGGGCAAACACCTGCGTTATCTTGGATCAATACATAAGTTTCGCAGTAGTCTGCGTTACCTGCAAGATCAAGACCCCACAATTCAACCAATTGAGTACCCAAATCAGCGCATGTGAATGCTACACCTGTTTGTGGTGTACCGTCTGCGTTTTTAGGGAAACCTGTTGTTGCACCTTGGCCATCAGCAGCGCCTTTACGACGGATACCAATTTTGATCTTAGCAGATGGTGTGCAGTTATCTTCTGTGTATTGTAAGAAGTCACTAGCCCACAACTGGATCATACCACCAGAAATGTTCATCAAGTTTACAGAAAGACCGTTGATACAAACAACAGTTGGTTTCTTGCAATCTTTCACTACGATGGTGTATTCGCAAACAGTTTCGTTACCGCAACCATCTTCTACGAACCACTTGATTTTGTGTGTTCCGTATGGCAATTGTGGTACTGCACCTGCTGCTGGGTTGTT
>JAYUKX010000101.1:0-12069 GCA_043764095.1 Chitinophagales bacterium | reverse complement strand
TTGTTCGTACATCTTGCAAAGTTATGTTTTTTCCATAAGTTTACCCCCGCTTTTTGAGGGGATACCTTTTTTTCGCTAAAAAAAGTAAGAAGTAGGCTATTTGCATAAAATTTCAACTTTTTGAAATTTGCAAGTGACCATTATTTTTTTGCTAAAAGAAAAGTGTACGGCTGTAAAGGTGAAAAAATAAATTGTGTACTAAAAAAAGCAAACTATGGAGGTAAGGAATGATAAAACAATACACTATACCAGAATTTACCCATAAAAATCCCAAACTTCCCATTAACTTTGCGCCCGAATTGCAGACCGCTTTGTCGCCTTTAGCCACACTTCTGTGTGGTACGGGAGGAAAGTCCGGACAATATAGAGCGCCGCGCCACCTAACGGGTGGGGCTTCACTTAGGCGGAGTACAGCGAGTGTCACAGAAAATAACCGCCCTACTTCGGTGGGGTAAGGGTGAAAATGTGCGGTAAGAGCGCACGGTGTTCTTAGGTAACTAAGGATATGGATAAACCTCGCGGATTGAAATGCCATGTACACCTTGCGGAGTCGAAAGACTCCCACTTGCGGCTCGCAGGTGCTGCAAGGGGGGTAGGCAGAACAGAACCCGGCAGTGATGCCGTGGTCCAGATAAATGACAAGGGCATTAACCTCGGTTAGTGTACAGAATCCGGCTTACAGGTCTGCAATTTTTTTGTAAATTCAATATTCCATCCAACATATCCGCGTAATTTTGCGTCTTATACTTCAATTGTGCTTTTTAGTGTACAAAAACACACCATGAGGAAACTATTATTTACATGTTACACTACCCTTTTAATGGTAGTTACAGCCTATGCGCAACCGTCCAACAACGAGTGCGACAACCCGATTGTCATTACTGATGTAACGGCTTTTTGTACCGAATCCGGTGCTTTTACCAATGTGGGTGCCACGCCCACCAATTTTAACCCCGTTGGTTGCCCCACGGAAAACGACGTATGGTTTTCATTTACAGCACTCTCTACCGATGTAAATATAACCATCCGTGTTGCTACCCAAAATGGCGCTGGGGGTACATTGAAAAACCCCGAAGTTTCACTCCATTTTGGTAATTGTGGAGGGCTTCTGGAAACAATCGAATGCGCCAGTAGCACGCCTGGTTCCAATATCGCCGAACTGTACCAAGGTGGCCTTTTTGTAGGCTCCACCTATCTTATACGCGTACAAGGCGGTGGAGGCCAAGTAGGTTCGTTCCAACTCTGCCTCAATAATTACAACCCACCAGTTGACCCTAAAAGCGACTGCCCGCAAGCCTCTATTTTATGCGACAAATCGCCTTTTGTAGTACAAAACGTAACCGGAGCAGGGAACGATAACTCGGAGTTGGATGGTGCCGACTGTTTCTCTAATGGTTCTTCTTCCGTCAATAATGAATCCAATTCTACTTGGTTTGTATGGACTTGCTCCGTTGCTGGACCGCTTACATTCACATTAACACCAAATAACGGCCCCGATGACCTCGATTTTGTAATATACGAATTACCCAATGGCGTATCCAGTGGTACGATCAATTGTGCTGGCAGACAAATTGTCCGCTGTATGGCCTCTGGGGAGTCCAGCGGTGTAAATTCTGCTCCATGCCTCGGTCCAACTGGCTTACGCACTGGCGATCCTGATACCTCCGAGGATGCAGGTTGCTCCAATGCTGGCGACGATGCTTGGCTGGCACCGCTACAAATGGAGGTCGGTAAAACGTATGCACTGTGTGTCAATAATTTTAGTTTGTCGGGTAATGGTTTTGGCGTAGAATTTGGAGGAACAGGGGAGTTTCAAGGCCCGGATGCCATGTTTACTACCATCCCCAGTGCCATTTGCTTGGGAGAAACCGTACAAGTAGTGGATCAATCTACTTTTAACTTGGGCAGTATTACCAAATGGCAGTGGAGTTTCGGAGCGGAAGCAACGCCCCTTATTGCTGTTGGAAAAGGGCCACATTTTGTCAAATTTGAAAAATCTGGGTTCCAGCCGGTTGTACTTACTGTAACTACTAATTTGGGCTGTAAAGTAACCCATGTCCAATACGTCAACGTATTCCCTGATGTAACCGTGGATACACTCATTGCAGCCCCCGATTGTAATGGCGGTAGCAATGGTGCCATTACGATCAATAACATAAAATCGGGTACGCCACCTTACAAATTCAGTTGGAATAATGGGCCATTTACCACCGATAATACACTCACTGGATTAACCATCGGCGTGTATAACCTTGTGATAAGTGACAGCAATAATTGTACAACAGAACTGGATATCAATGTAAAAGAACTCGAACTTACCGTAGCACCTGATGTACAAAAACCATTATGTACCGGCGATGCTAACGGACAAATAACGCTCAATGTAACCAATGGCCAAGCGCCTTACCAGTTTGATTGGGGTTCAGGCTTTGAGGTGAATAATACAAAAAACGGCTTTTCGGCAGGTGTTTACATCGTATTAGGCGTAGATGCTGAATTGTGTAAGGGTACTTTTATGGTTACAGTTACAGATAATCCACCTGTTACATTGAACATGGACACCATTGATGTAACGTGCTACAAATTGAACGATGGTATTGGTATTGCAAACCCCGGTGGTGGCGTTGGCAATTTTACTTATTTATGGTCTGATAATCAGATCGATAAAGAGGCAATAAACCTCGCACCCGGTGTTTATACCGTTACAGCCAGCGATGGCAATGATTGTACGATTGTAGGCGGGGTAAGTATTGTAGAACCACCCGAACTCGATATTCAATTGGTGCGTACCAAGGACTTGCTTTGTGCCGGATTACCCACAGGAGAGATCGAAGTAAGTGCTTCCGGCGGGCGACCCAACTATGAATATACCGCTGTTGGGAACATTTATCAACCCAGCAATGTTTTGACAGGGTTGTATGCTGGTAATTATTGGGCTAAAGTGCGCGATCAATCGGGCTGTATCGACTCTGTTTTTGCAAAAATAACTGAACCGTTGCCTGTTACCCTATTCTTGTCGCCCACCGATGTAACCATCGACTTGGGTTATACCATTCAAACGGTTACAACCACTGGGCCAGCAGGTCGTCCCGTTTCTTTTATGTGGACACCTTCTGAAGGATTAAGTTGTACCGATTGTCCAGAGCCGTTGATTACCGCCATAGGGTCGCAGTTGTATTTGGCCAAAATAACAGATGCCGATGGTTGTATGGATACCGCAACGATTCGCCTCACGGTGAATAAACAACGGCCCATTTATTTCCCAAATATATTTGATCCAAGTACGGGCGTATTTCCAAATAATTTCTTTACGGGCTTTTCGGGGCCAGCAGCCACTGCAATGAAAGTATTCAGGGTATATGACCGTTGGGGAGCATTGGTTTTTGAAGGGAAAAATATCCCGTTCAATGCGCCAAACGAAGGTTGGGATGGCACCATTAATGGCAAAAATGCAGATACAGGCGTTTATGTTTGGTATGCTTCGGTACAGTTTATCGACGGCGTAGAACAAGAATATAGTGGCGATATTACAGTAATTAGATAAGGAATGTAAGGACCAATACACCATTAAAATCTATACAAATGGTGTAAATAATAAAAATTAATATGCAAAAACCAGGGATTCCGCGAGGAACAAGAGATTTTGGGCCGGAAGAAGTGCGGAAACGCACCTTTATTTTTGATACGATTAAATCAGTATTTATACAATTTGGTTTTCAGCCATTGGAAACCCCAGCCATGGAAAACCTCTCTACTTTGACCGGCAAATACGGCGAAGAAGGGGACAAATTATTGTTCAAAATCCTCAACAATGGCGACTTTCTCGAAAAAGTCGATGCCGAAGATTTGAACGCCAAAAACTCTGCAAAAGTGCAATCAGCCATCGCAGATCGAGGCTTAAAGTACGACTTAACCGTGCCTTTTGCCCGCTATGTAGTGATGAATAGAGGTCAATTGACTTTCCCGTTCAAACGTTACCAAATCCAACCTGTTTGGCGTGCCGACAACCCACAAAGGGGGCGTTATCGCGAGTTTTTCCAATGCGATGCTGATGTCATTGGTTCCGATAGCCTTTTATTTGAGGCCGAATTGGTTCAAATTTACGACGAGGCATTTGCACGGATGAATGTCCCCGTCACCATCAAGATCAATAACCGAAAAGTGCTGTTTGGTATGGCCGAAGCAGCAGGGATTCCCGACCAATTTATGGACATGACCGTGGCCATTGATAAATTGGATAAAATTGGTATTGAGGGCGTGCGCAAAGAATTGACCGAACGAGGTATTTCCGACCAAGCCATTACCCAAATTGAAAAAACACTCGCCGCTAAATCTATCGCCGATTTACGCCCGTTGTTGGCCAATAGTCCAACGGGAACGCTCGGTTTGGATGAATTAGATACGGTATATCGTTTTTTAGCAAATACGCCATTAGCCAACGAACTCCAATTTGAAGTGACATTGGCGCGTGGCCTGTCGTACTACACGGGTTGTATTTTTGAAGTGGCCGCGAAAGGCGCAATTATGGGCAGTATTGGTGGCGGTGGCCGTTATGCCGATTTGACGGGCGTATTTGGCGTACCAGGATTATCAGGAGTAGGGGTTTCTTTTGGCGCCGATCGCATTTACGATGTCATGGCGCAATTGGATCTTTTCCCAATATCATTACTAACCTCCGTTGATCTACTGATCGCCTCTTTTGATGCCGCTACGCAGCAATATGCTTTTGAATGCGCTACAAAACTCCGCAAACAGGGTCTTTCTGTGGAAGTTTACCCAGAGGCAGGTAAGTTGAAAAAGCAATTTGAATATGCCTCAAAACGCAATATTCCATTTGTTGCATTGGCGGGCGAAACAGAAATGCAAGACGGGACGCTGACCATAAAAGTACAATCGGAAGTAGAGCAAAAAGTACAGGAAACGATGGCTTTGGATCTGGTAAAGGCTTTTGTAAAGGCTTAAGAAATACAAAATAAGTTGACAGATGAATATTCAAGGATTCATCATTATAGCACACAATAATGAGCCGTAAGAACAAACTAAAAAAATTTGCAGATGTACTGTCTTTTCCTAACGTATATGAATGTTACGATATTCAGCAGCCACAATTGGTTGGAATTGGGCTTCAACCCATAGATTTGAAAGGACGCTGGAATGAAGTACATTTCAAAAATAATAACCCAATTACCTTAGAATTGGCCTGCGGAGCAGGAGAATATGCCGTAGGATTGGCCGAAAAGTTCCCCGATCGGAATTTTATTGGGGTGGACATTAAAGGCAACCGGCTGTGGGTAGGTGCTAAACAGGCACTAGATGCAGGGCTACACAATGTTGCTTTTTTGCGTACCCGTATTGAAATCTTGGACGTGTTTTTTGCCGCTAATGAAATAGACGAAATTTGGATCACATTTTGCGACCCCTTTCCCCGTGAAAGTAAATATACACGCCGATTAACTTCCCATAATTTTCACGACATTTACCGTCGGGTGCTCCGGCCGGGTGGCTTGGTACACCTCAAGCACGATGACCCCGATTTTTACAAATTTACGTTGGATACTATTGCCGAAGACCCAGCCTGTGTTTTGTTGTACGAAAACTTTGATATTTATGCCGAGCCATTGGCTTATCCTGAATTAGAGATGAAAACACGCTATGAGGAGATGCACTTGGCGAAAGGGCGTAAAATTAAATATGTGCAATATAAAATAAGTACACCATAAAATGCCCACACTTTACCTTATTCCCGTCCCCATCGCCGATGACGCGCTACATACCCTGCCCGCACAAACGCAATCCATTGCCCAAAATTTAGGCATTTTTATTGTAGAACGCTCCAAAACCGCGCGCCACTTTCTAAAAGCCGTCGGGATCAAAAAAACAATGCAGGAAATTGAAGTCACCGAAATCGACGATAAGGATGCAACCGTGGCCGCAAATGCACTAGAATTAGCCTTCAAATCGGGCAAAGATGTCGGTTTGCTATCAGAAGCAGGTTGCCCGGGCGTGGCCGATCCGGGTGCACTAGTTGTAGCACAGGCGCACCAAATAGGCATGAAAGTACAGCCGCTCACAGGCCCATCTTCCTTGTTACTCGCCCTTATGGCATCTGGGATGAATGGTCAACAATTTACTTTTCATGGCTATTTATCGCCCAAAAGACCTGAATTACAGCGCGATTTACGGCGTTTGGAACAATTATCGGAGCGCAACAACCAAACACAAATTTTTATCGAAACCCCATACCGCAGCCAAATGGTGCTGGAAGTAGCCCTGGAATCACTACAGCCCGCCACCCAATTTTGTGTTGCACAAGATATTACAGGCGCAGATGAATTTATCCGATCGCTTACCATAGCAGGTTGGAAAAAAGATGCCGCCATCGCACTAGGCAAAGCACCCGCTGTTTTTCTTATTTATAAAAAATCTGGCAAATGAACTTAGAAATCGACCTGAGCACACCCAATATCACCGACGAGGAACTACTTGCTATCCTTACTGTACGCATCGAAAATATGCTGGAACAAGAGACTGATATGCTCCTCAGTTTGCTCTATCGGCTGGATGTAGAGGAAAAAGCGATTTTAAAAGCGTTACAACCAGAAATTGGCGAAACAGCCGCTTCCTCCTTAGCAAAATTGGTTTTGAAACGACAAAAACAGCGCTGGGAAATCAAAAAAAGTACCGAAGTGGATCATAATGATATACCCAAAGGATGGGAATGGTAACAAGATTAATGAAAAGGAAAACAGGAATCTACCAAATTGCTCCCCTTATTTACCGCTCAAAAACACCTGTTTGTGCGCGTATTATTTTTTTAACAAAAATTTTATTTTGTTTCTGACCATATACACGGCTTTCCATTGCAATAATATTCTGATTGGACATTAATTAACAACTGATTAAGGAGTTTTTTCCATATTTGTTTGGATGATCCAAAATGCCGTTCTACCTTTGACCCGCTATTGTAAAAATCGATTTAAAAAATAGCAATCATAACCAGAGTGTCTTTACACAACGTGTATCCGAATAATTATACCAAGCTAACTCTTTTTTTGCTTTTTTAATCCAATTTATTAACACACACACTCACATTCGGATATTCTAATCATGCCACTAGCATGAATACACGTTTGGCTAATCTGGCAAAATAACTTATTATGGGACGTAAAGAAAAATTTGTTTACAACATTCATACCCTCACTTACGAAAAAGTAATAGTTCCATTTAAAACACGCATCTGGCAAGCATTTGGCTTCTTTTCAGTCGTATTGGTTACGGCTACAGCCTTATTGGTAGCCCTATATACTTACTTTCCTTCTCCACGAGAAAAAGAATTGCTCCGTGAAATTGACCAAATGGGTTATAAATACGAGCAATTAAATGGTCAATTGGATATGATGTCCAAAGTTTTGACCAATATTCAAGAACGCGATGCTAATGTACACCGCTCCGTATTCGGGATGGATCCAATAGATCAAGATATTTGGAATGGTGGCATAGGTGGCCATGAAGCACACCCTGAATTAAACGCTTTCAAATATAGCGGCGAAACCATTCGCGCGACTTTAGAAAAAATGGATGCATTGGGACTTAAATTGTCCATTCAAAGCAAATCATTGGATACGATACAACAACTGGCCAATAATCAACAGCAAATGTTGGCTTCTATTCCAAGTATCAAACCCGTTCGCGAAGATAAACTTCAAAAAAGCATGAATGTGCTTTCCGGGTTCGGATACCGTATCCATCCGGTGTATAAAGTAAAAAAATTCCATGAAGGCGTTGACTTTCCCGCTCGTATTGGCACCGCGATTCAATCTACTGGAGATGGGGTTGTTGCTGAAGCAGGTTGGCACTCTGGATATGGCAACTGCGTTCGCATTAGTCATGGTTATGGTTACGAAACTTGGTATGCACACATGAGCCACATGGATGTTAGGCAAGGCGAAAAAGTGAAAAAGGGCCAAAAAATAGGCCAAGTAGGCGACACTGGACTTTCCACCGCTCCCCACTTGCACTACGAAGTACATTACAAAGGTGGCCCAATTAATCCAATCAATTTCTGTATGGATAAATTGACACCTTTGGAATACCAAACCCTTACCAACAGCGCGAATACAGCCAATCAATCCTTAGATTAATATTTATTCTTCTATATACATAGTAAACAGCAGGAAAAAACAACAATTTTTAGCGTCATCCTTTTAGTGGGGTGGCGCTTTTTTTATTATAGTTTCAGCAAAATCCAGTACCTTTGCAACCATTATGTGCCATTTTATCCAAAAAAAACGCCAATCCCTATTGCTTTTCGCCTGTTGCCTTGCAGCCCTTTTGTACGCAGGAAATACGATGGCAACAGGCGTATTTGAACTTTCTACAGGGACACGATCCGCTTACGAAAAGATTATTAGCCTCCGTTTTGTAGAGGCGCGTACCGAAATAGAAGCACTCAAAAAAAGTGAACCCAATAACCTGATGCCGTATTTCATTGAAAATTATTTGGAATGCGCCAGTGCTGTACTGAATGATAGTGAAGATGAATACCGTAAAGGCGTTAAAAAAATGGACAAACGCCTAGATAAACTTTCATCTGGCGATAATACCTCTCCTTATTATTTATATTGCCAAGCCGAAGTACGATTGCAATGGGCTGTATTGCGCGGTCGTTACGGTGATTATTTGTCCTGTATTACCAATGTGAAAAATAGTTATTCGCTGCTGGAGGAAAACCAACGGCGTTTCCCCGATTTTGTCGCCAATAAAAAAAGTTTGGGCTTATTACATGCTATTGTAGGTAATGTACCCAGCGAAATAAAATGGGCAGTAACTGGATTAGGCGGCATGAAAGGCACTATTCAACAAGGCGTTGGAGAATTGGAAGAATTGTTAAATTATGCGCGGTACCATCCCGAATTTATGTTTGGTATAGAGGCGTATGTGGCCTATTCTTACCTGCAATTGCACCTCAATAATAAGAATGAAACTGCATGGAAAACCATGACAGAAGGGCTAAAAGACCATAAAACAAACCCGCTTGCGATGTTTGCCTTAGCCAATGTTGGTATGCGCACAGGCCATAATGACGAAGCCATTAAATTATTGGAACAAATGCCTACTGGCGCGCAATACCAACCATTCCCTTACCGGTATTTCTTATTGGGTATCGCCAAATTGTACCGTCTAGATACCGATGCCAACCAAGCACTTCAGCAGTTTTTGAACAATTACAAAGGAAAGTTTGGCATTAAAGAAGCCTACCAAAAACTCGCATGGTTCCAGTTACTCAAAAACGACCAACAAGGCTATTGGAACTATATTTATCAGGCAAAAATACAAGGCATCACCCGTGCCGATACCGACAAAGCCGCCGATAGAGAGGCCAACAAGGGCGAAATGCCCGACGTACAATTGCTAAAAGCCCGCCTGTTATTCGATGGTGGTTACCTTCAACGCGCTTATGATTTAATTAAAAACAATGAAACACAGTTTGCCAAATATGAAAAAACGCAATTGGAATACCTATACCGAATGGGGCGTATTTGCCATAAACTGAATAAAAGCCAAGAAGCCATCAATTATTACAACCAAACCATAGATAAGGGCGCACAAAAACCTTGGTATTTTGCCTGTAATGCAGCCCTCCAATTGGGCTTGCTCTACGAAGACCGCAAAGAATGGGCTAATGCACGAGCAGCCTACCAAAGCGCTGTGAAAATTGATACCGAAGAATATGCAGCCAGCCTGCACGCTAGGGCAAAAGCAGGCATCAATCGGGTAAAAGGAAAATGATGCCCTAATACCAAATACTGCCAAAATGACACGCATTTGCGAAAGGCATAATAATTGCTACTCTAACACCCACGACGAACATCGTCATATTTATGCAAAATCCATTCAAAAAAATGTTTTCCATGCAGGAAAAAGAACAGATAAATCAAGAACATAACGCCGAACAGGAAGAGTTTGATGTGAATTTGGCCAATGAGTTGGACACCGACAGCCAAAATGACACAATTCCCGCTGAGGATGAAGCCATTACGGCATTAAACAAACAATTGGACGATGCCAAAGCGAAATACCTCTATTTGGCCGCCGATTTTGAAAATTATAAACGCCATACGGCACGCGAACGCGTAGAAATGATCCAATCTGCGGGGAAAGAGATTGTAGCAGCCATGTTGCCTATCTTGGACGATTTCGAACGCGCCCAAAAGAATGGCGGTCTATCCGACGGCATGCAATTGATCCACCAAAAACTGATCAATATACTTCGTAGTAAGGGACTTAGTGCTGTGAATATAAAAATCGGTGATAGTTTTAATGCCGATACACAAGAAGCAGTAACCGAAATTCCGGCTGCAACAGAAGAACTTAAAGGCAAAATTGTAGATATTTTAGAACCTGGCTACCAAATGGGCGAACGTATGATTCGCTTTGCTAAAGTAGTAGTAGGGAAATAAAGAAAATGGCTAAACGTGATTACTACGAGGTACTTGGTGTTCCTAAAAACGCCAGTGCCGACGATCTTAAAAAGGCTTACCGCAAAAAAGCCCTTGAACACCACCCCGATAAAAATCCGGGTAACAAAGCCGCTGAAGAAAAATTTAAAGAAGCGGCAGAGGCTTATGATGTATTGAGCGACGACCAAAAAAAGGCGCTCTATGACCGTCATGGCCATGCTGGTGTTGAAAATATGGGCGGCCGGGGTGGCGGCGGATTCCAAGGGATGGATTTCGACGATATACTGCGTCGTGCAGGCTTTGATGACGATATTTTTTCTCAGTTTTTTGGCGGCGGCGGCGGCGGTCGCAGAGGCGGCGGCGGTCGGCCACAAGGCGAACGCGGTACCAATCAAGCCATTAAGGTTAAGATGACCTTAGAGGAAATTGCTACGGGTGTCGAGAAAAAGATTAAAGTAAAAAAACAAATTACTTGTAATACGTGTAGTGGTACAGGCGCACGCGATACGGCCAGCACGACTACTTGTGGCACGTGTCGCGGTTCAGGAATGGTCAATCGTGTGGTACAAACGCCATTTGGTGCCATGCAAAGTGCCACCACTTGTCCTACCTGTCAGGGAGCCGGACAAACGATCAAAAACCCTTGTAATGTTTGTAGGGGCGATGGACGGGTATTTGGCGAAGAAATTATCGATATTAAAATTCCGGCTGGCGTTAGCGAGGAAATACAACTCTCCATGTCGGGCAAAGGTAATGCTGGCGCACGTGGCGGCTATGCTGGCGATTTGATTATAGGCATAGAAGAATTACCGCACGAAGAATTTACACGTGAAGGCCAAAATATCATGTACGAATTGTTCCTCAATATCGCAGATGCGGCATTGGGTTCACAAGCAGAAGTGCCTACGCTAGATGGTAAAGTTCGGATGAAAATACCGGCAGGTACCCAATCGGGCACGGTGTTGCGCCTGCGCGAAAAAGGTTTGCCACGGGTGCAAAGTTACCAACGCGGCGATCAGTTGATCCACGTAAATGTATGGACACCTAAAAAAGTGAACGACGAAGAGCGTAAGTTATTGGAAAAACTAAAGGATATGCCCAATTTTAAGCCCGAACCGGATAATAGCGATAAAGGCTTTTTTGAAAAACTGAGGGATATATTTGGTTCGTAAAGCCTAATATCTTCGTAGAAAAAAATAAAAGTGCTTGCAGATTTAAAATAAAGTGCTAACTTTGCGCCCGCTTTTTAACTAAAGCAATGCTGGCCACGTGGCGAAATTGGTAGACGTGCTACTTTGAGGTGGTAGTGTCCGAAAGGATGTGATGGTTCGAATCCATTCGTGGTCACAAAATAAAAAGCGTAAACACTGTAATGGTGCTTACGCTTTTTTTATGCTTATATTTTTGCTGCCGTACACTTTTATTTTTGGTAATTTACTTTGAAATTTGAATTGAAGTACAATACCCCAAGTGTGGCAAGACCGGCCTTAGAAAAATGCCGTTTTTGCTCGAGTGGAGGCGGATGAAGCCAAAAAGTGTTTGAGCCAAACAAAACTGAAGGGACGCAGTCCCCGCTCGACTGTGCGGCGAGTTTTTTTTGGCGCCGCCG
>JAYUKX010000100.1:0-1025 GCA_043764095.1 Chitinophagales bacterium | reverse complement strand
CTACAAAGACCCTTCTTTCCTCGAAATCGGGAAAATGTCGCAAGACAAAGACTTTTTGTTGCATGAAAAAGGTTTTCCGTTGCATGACAAAAAGTTTTTGTCGGTGAAGAAATGTTAAAATTTTCGCAAATTAACGTTAAAATAGTCCGTTTCCATTCTTTGAGAAGCCTAATCCAAGTTTGAATCAGCACTTATATGGAAATAAACGGCGGAGGTGCGGAAGCATAAAGCATTGATTTTCAATCACTCTGCATTAAAACAGCGGTTTTTTTCGATAACGTGCAGTAACCGGTGCATCCGGTTGTTCGCCGGTTTCGATGATGGCCCACCCGATCACCGGGCGCAAGGCACCCGTGACTGCTATAACAAAACAGGGTCGGGAGCAGGTGAAAAAAACAATAGAGGTGTTTTGGCGTTTACTTATTAAAATCACCCAATAAAACATTTTAAAATCAATTTACAAATTTAAAACTTGTTACAATCATGAAAAAATTAAATTGTTGCGATGCAGGGTTTGATTGCCCTAGTGTTATTAGAGCCAATTCAGAAGAAGAAGTTTTGACTCAGGCCGCACAACACGCCCTTGAAGTACATGGTGTTACTGTGACAGCAGAAATGGCTGCACAAATAAAAACACTTATCAAAGATGAAGTAGAAGCAGTTTAAAACTACTACGACAAAATTTAAGTAATTATACAGTTAGACAAATTTGAAAATCAATGAGTTATGACTGTATAATTATTTATATTTTGAAGGACATCACCATCCCAAGTAGATGCGCTTAAATAATCCTATGTGACCATGCAAGATAAGGCAATTTTGTTCGGCTGTTTTGGCAGATGAGGGACAATTTTACCGCTGGCAAAATATTTTTTAAAAATATTTGGAAAATTCATGGACACGCCCGTACATTGCAGCCAAAACAATTAACCTTCGCCGGAAATGCCGAATTTGCCAAACAATCCATCATAAAACACGAAGCCCCTGTTTGTCGCCCCGTTCGGGGACAAGCAGGGGTTTCGCAT
>JAYUKX010000099.1:0-127426 GCA_043764095.1 Chitinophagales bacterium | reverse complement strand
GTTTTTTTGCGCGAATAGCCTACCTATTTAAGTAGAAAAAGAGGAAATATGAGGGCAAAAGATGTGCATCAATCTGTACCTTTATTTCGACACCATTCCTAAGCATGAATTAGTGGGACGCTATCGCCATATTGACTACATTTTTTAAGACATAAACCTCCCTCAAACTCTTTCTACGAGGCCGAAATTAAAGTACATTTTTCAAACTGTACTTATAAATATTTTTGTCCCAAAACTTGAATCAAATGGTATGGCTAATTACTTGTACTTTACTAATTTTGATAAAGACCTTGATAGCATAACAGATTGATGCTAAACAGATTAAAACGACTATTCCTAAAAGGGTAAAGATGGCATTTGGGATTTGGTTACCAGCAGTGTTCAACAGTGCTGTTTGATCAGTATATGATGGCACTTGGGCAGCAATAGATACGATACTGATAGCATAAAGTAAAACCGTAAAAAAAATCTTAGGCGTCATAATAAAAGATATTTTTAGATTAAAGGTGATGGTGCAAAGGTGTAGGATAAATGATAAGACAGTTGGGTAATTTCGTTCCAAAAATAGGTAATTTGGTTGTATTAAGAAGAAAAATCTAATCAATAGGCCTATACTTAGTTGGATTTTTTTGTCTGCATTACCGTCGAAGCGTTTTGGTTGGTCGTAATTTCATTGGTAGGTAAGTCAAGTTTGCCTAGATTGTCTATTTTAGCACCTGCTGCAATTTCGACGCGTTCAGACACGGTTAGTGTACCTTTTCTTTCAATCTGAATGTGTGTGTTCGACATTAAAAACAGTGCATTAATTTCTTCCACATTTTTTTTGATGACTGGATAGATTTCGCTGGATAGATTTGGAATGGTCACATCGCTAAATTCGTTGGGAACACGTCCATCGCTCCAGTTGGAGGCGCAGTTCCAATCGTTGGGTTTGCCAGGAGTGCCACCTTTCCAAGTGGTGGATTTTTGTGCGAGCAATGCTGTTTGAGAAAAAAGGATAATGGCTGCGAAAAAAAAGAAATTCTTCATGTTATTGATCATTTAATGATTTAAAAAATGTGGTTGTTTGTATGTGTTTTTTACTTGTTCCTTCATACCAGAAGATACTGAAAATCATTGAACTACTTCATTAGACGAGGCGACGATAAAGTTCTCAACGGTTATTGCTAATTTTTTTAAAAAAAAACTGGAGCAGGTTGCAAATGATGCCGCTTTTCTCTCATCTTTAAAAGATTTTTAGATTTGGTGCATTGGTGGATTTGAAAAGTTTGACTTTCACAATTCCATTGCGTCGATGATAATTAATGGGACAAAGATGGGGGGCTGAGGGGGTTGATCTCGGGTAAAATCGTTTCAAAAAACGGTAATTTGGTTGCATGGACGCACAAAAAATCAGTAACTTGGTTGCAGGTAACCAAACTACTAATTTAATACAATGTTGATTAGTAATTACTTAAAAGTTGTATTGGCAGGTATTGCAAAGAAGGTTATTTGCGACCTGTACCCGGCGCGACACCAAATTCCTCTTGATACAATTTTGAAAAATAAGAAGGATCTTTAAAACCAACCTGCCAAGCCGCTTCCGTTACATTAGTGGCACCACTTTCGAGCAGTGCTTTGGCCTTGTTTAGGCGATGGGAGCGGATGAGATCAGAAGGCGCAATATCGGTTAAAGCCTTCATTTTGCGGAACAGTTGGGAACGACTCATCCCGATTTTTTGGCACAATTGCGGGAGTCCAAAATCGTCCTGACTATAATTAGCATCTATTATTTCACGTACTTTTTGCAAAAAACTGTCTTCTATATCGGAAGTTACCTGTAGTTCGGGGTCGGTGGGATTGAGCGCATATTGCTGGTATTTCAACTGTAATTTTCGGCGTAGTTCGAGCAGATTTTCTACCGTCACCAGTAATTCTTCCTGGTGAAATGGTTTGGAAAGATAAGCGTCGGCACCTCTGCGCAGCCCAGCCAAACGGCTTTGTACATCCGCCTTGGCTGTCAACAAAATAATAGGAATATGGCTTGTTAATGCATCGTTTTTCAAGGCTTCTACCACCTCAAAACCGTCTTTTATTGGCATCATCACATCGCTCACAATGAGGTCGGGGATGTTTTCGAGTGCTTTTTCAATGCCAGCCTGACCGTTGTAAGCAAAATCCAAAACATATGGACGACCCATCGGATCAACCTTCCCCTGCAAGCAAGCATGGAGGTATTCTACCACATCGGGGTTGTCTTCAATAATCAGAATATGCGGTAGTGCCGTTTCCATTTGAGGAGCGGAGGAAGAGCGCGTAGGTGATTTTTGCATAGCATCTTTCCACGTTTCGATGTTTATGCTGGTCGGTTTTTCTACAAAGGTACTGTTATTGGTCATGGGCAATTTTACCACAAAAGTGCTGCCCATACCTATGGTGCTGCTCACCGTAATTTCGCCCCTCATAGCTTTGACTAATTCAGCAGTTAAAGAAAGCCCAATGCCTGTACCTCCGGCTTTGGCATGCTCCTGATTTTTAGCCTGAAAAAATCGCTCAAATAGAAAAGGTAATTCATCTGCTGGAATGCCCGCGCCCGAATCCGATACCGAGATATGGAGCCAATTATCCTTTATATCTGCTCGTAAAACTATCTTGCCGCCGGAGGGCGTGAACTTGATCGCATTAGATAACAAATTGTGGATGATTTGCAAAAACCGCTCGGGATCGTAGTCCATTACTATTTTGGCTTCGTCGCTTTCTACCCTTAGTATTAGATTTTGTGCATTGGCCAGCGAATGTAGGCTTTCGGTGATGTATTTCAAAAAGGTCAGTATATCACCTTGTATATAGTTGATTTTCATTGACTTAGACTCTAGTTTAGCCAAATCAAGGATTTGATTTATGAGACGGAGTAGGTTCTCCCCATTGCGTTTGATGAGGGTGAGTGGTTGGGCTATAGTGACTGGGTTACTTTGGGTCACTCCGTCACTGAGTACCTGTTCGCTCATCCCCATAATTACGGTAAGTGGTGTACGAAATTCGTGGGTGATATTGGTAAAAAAGCGGGTTTTAAAATCATCTAGTTCTTTCAAACGTAGTGTTTCTTGGTGTTCCAGTCTTTGCTGGAGTTGGTATCGGTAGAACAGCCAGCCCCCTATTGTCACCAAAGCCAGATACAACAGATAAGCCCACCACGAAGCCCACCAGGGTGGTCGTATTGTAAATTTGAGTTCGTCGGGTTGTACACTCCATTTGCCGTCGTTATTGCTGCCCAATACTTTGAAGGTATAGGTGCCAGGAGCAAGATTGGCGAATTGAATGCTGTTTTTGTTGCCCAATGCAACCCAGTCTTTGTCCACGCCCACGAGTTGGTAACGATATTGGTTTTGGGCAGGATTGGTGAATTCCAGCGCTGCAAAATCAAAAGTAAGCAGGTTTTGATTGTAAAAAAGAGTAATAGAAGATTTGCCTGCAATATCGAACCTTTGATTATTGACTTCTAAGCCGACGATATGAGTTTGGGGTACATTTTCGTTAAAACGCAGGCTGTCGGGGTGGAATACGGTCAAGCCTTTTATGCCACCAAAAATTAGGGTGCCGTCGCTGGTTTTTAAGTAACTAGAACTATTGAACTCATTGTCTTGCAAACCGTCGGCAACTGTAAAATTTTTAGTCGTCTCTGCTCGAACATCAAAACGGCACAGCCCTTTGTTGGTGCTGAGCCATATAGCAGCCCCCTGCTTGTCACCTGAAGATGGGTTTTCTGCCAAAATACCATACACTACATTATCGGGAAGTTCTTGCGCGGTGGTGTATTGTTTGAATTGGTTCGTTTTTTTGTCCAAACGGTTCAATCCGCCGCCCTTTGTTCCCACCCAGAGGTACCGTTGAGGTTCAATTGGGTCGTCGGCAACACTCAATACAGTATTGGACGATAAGGAATTACGGTCTTCGGGATTATTGACGAAGTATTCAAATTGATAGTTGGGGCCATAAGGGATAGCTTTAATCAGTCCTCCAAAACCAAATATCCATACGGTGCCATCGGCATCTAGGTACAAATACTGCGAATAGTCAGATACCATTTTCTTCGGCTTGTCGAAAGCAAATACCGTGTGGATTTTCGTGCTCGTGTCAAATTTACGCAAGCCAACCTCTTCAATACTCAATAGTGCACCATTGCGGTCGCATAACAAGCCGACACCACGCCAAGGGAACGATACCTGCGATTTTGTAACGGCATCCATTCGGTAGAGCATAGAATCGGCGCGACTCAAAGACCAACCGTTACCCGCTTTGTCGAAGCATACCGCAAGACGGCCGATAGAACTGTTATCAAAGGGGTGGAAATTGCCGTGATAATCCGTATTGGACATCTGTTGATCAAAGGATTTGGATCGGTATTTTATTTGAGGAGACTCTATGCTGTAGAATCCGCCATCGGGGGCTTCTACCACAATACGTTGTGAGATATTCGAGAGGCAAGTTTTGAACTTGGGTACTATTTCGTCCACTTTAACGATGCCAAAGCCGTTAGTGCCGATCCAGACGACACCACTTTGGTCAAACAAAAATTTGGTACAAAAAGCGTATTTATCCTTTAATAATGCGGCATCGGTCTTGATTTCCAGTTCCGGTTTGTCTTGGTTAAAAAAAGCAGGAATTTGCCATTTTTGAATGGATTTCTCTCTAAATGTCCATAAATACCCCGCATCATCGAGCGTAAAAACGGTGCGCGGATAAGATGGAGAGGAAGTATCTTTGTACCGCTGAATTGTATTGCCTGATATCCAAATCCAAATTTTCTGCTCTGTTGGCAGTTTCCCAATCATCAAAATATCGCCCGCCTTGTTTTCCGCAATGTCTCGAAGGTCAACATCCGGCATCATGTATTCAGGGAAAACCATTTCAGTAGTAAAGTCGAAGCGGAACAGACCTTGATTGGTACCAAGCAGTAGTTTTTTACTTTGTGCATACAATACCTTTGTAGCCCTCAGTGGTGTTGGGCTGCCGTCCGCACGCTGCAAGGCAATGTGTTTGCAAGGTGGTTCAATGTTGGCAATACCAGTTTTAACGGCTTTTTCCAGTAATCCATCAGGCAAGTTTATTTTCCAAATATGCAAATTATCCGTTAACCAAATAGTCCCGTCAGGTGTTTGAGCAAAATGAGCATATTTTTGACTGGATACCGGCTTACCTTGGTGCATAACGTGGAAAAAGCGCCTGCTTTTGGGGTCAAATACTTCCAATTGGCTGGGCGTGCTTACCCAAATCAATCCGCTGTGATCTTCTAACAATTTAGTGATCTCACTCCCCCTAATGGAAAATGAGTTGAACAGATCGGGCGAAAACACCTCGAAGCGAGATCCGTCATAGCGGTTAAGACCGTCGTTGGTAGCGATCCAGATAAACCCGTCTCTGCTTTGGAGGATATCGAATACCATACCTTGCGAGAGGCCGTCCGATGTGGACAACAATTGGTAATTAGGTGTTGTCTGGGCATTTAAGACATACACACCTAAGCATAAAAATATGGTAATTAGTTTGCTCAAACCTGCTCTAAAGAAGCGCAATAGTAGTGCTTTTTTTGGTGGATTTTAAAATAGACATTAGTTCGGTAATGCTGAAAGGAGGATCTTTTGTCAAATCAAGGCAAATTTTGCCGGCGAAATGGGTTGTTTTCGGCGAAAAATTGGAGCGTACTCGAAACACCTACCCAGGATCCGCCTCTTTCCCGCTCTTACTACTCAACAAGCCCCGAAAAGCCTCTTGCACCGTACTACCTTCGTACAACACCTTATATACCTCTTGCGCAATCGGCATTTCAACACCATGTTTTTGCGCCAGTTCCATCACAACTTTGGTGGTCTTTACCCCTTCTGCTACCATCGACATTTCGCTGATAATATCCTCTAATGATCGACCTTTGCCCAATTGAATACCCACATAACGGTTGCGGCTTAAAGGGCTAATACACGTCGCAATAAGATCGCCCATACCCGCCAAACCCGAAAAAGTAGCCGGATGACCACCCATCGCCACGCCTAAACGGGTCAATTCCGCCAATCCGCGCGTAATCACTGCCGAACGGGTATTGTCACCCGCGCCTGCGCCATCGCCCATGCCTGCGGCGATCGCAATTACATTTTTCAGTGCGCCACCTAATTCGCAACCAATCACATCGTGGTTAATATACACGCGAAAAAGGCCCGAACGAAACACATTTTGAAGCGAATGCGCAATAGTTTCGTCCACCATCGCAATAACACCTGCCGCGGCTTGTCCTTTGAGGATTTCCATTGCCAAATTTGGCCCCGTAAGCACGCCAGCAGGATGCCCAGGCAGGATGGAAGTAATCACCTCTGTCATCCGCAAGTTCGTACCCAGTTCCAAACCCTTGGTCAAGCTCACAATAGGTATCCACGGTCGGATAAACGGCTTCGCATCCTCCAATACGCGCCTTACACTATGCGAAGGCACACCCATGACAATCACATCGGCATTATGCACGGCTTCCTCGAGCGAAGTAGTAGCGCGAAGGGATTCATGGAGCATTACACCCGAAAGGTATTTTTCGTTCCGATGGTGGTGATTGATATCATCTACCGTTTGAGTATCCCTTGCCCACAGGGTGGTCGGGCAGTTACGGGCAGTCAAAGAGGCTACCGTAGTACCCCATGAACCGCCGCCAAGTAATGCAACGCGTAGTTGTTTCATGTTAAAATATATAAGGTCTGTGATTATTGCCCAAGTTCCTTCAAAAACAAAGCCCTCACATCGGCTATATTTTGGTCCAAATCTTCCAATTTCCAATCACTCGTAGGAATAGGCGGCAACACCACCACTTCTACCATAGTTGGTTTAAAAATATTACTACCGCGCGGCATAGCATCATGGGCATTTTTAAGGATAATAGGAACGAGCGGAACACCTGCTTGCATCGCCAAATGAAACGCGCCTTTTTTAAATTGACCCAAAGTATAATCATAACTGCGCGTTCCTTCGGGAAAAATAACGACTGACATGCCTGTTTTTAGACTTTCAACGGCTGGTTTCATCGCTTCAATGGCTTTGTCCTTATCCGTCCGATCCAAGAAAATAGTCCCTGAGGCCATCAGCATTTGGCCAATAATAGGCATTTTTTGCAGTTCTTTTTTGGCAACTCCGCGTGCGCCTTTTCGGATCAATTTGGCGGCAATCAAAAAATCCGCATTGCTTTGGTGGTTCAAGATAAACACTGCCGGACGCTGCGACCATAAGTGTTCTTCGCCTTTTACAGCAATACTGATACCCGCAACGGCTGTCCCAAAATCGCCCAAACCTGCCATCATCGATTCTACCCCATCTTGCCAAGACATGGTACTCACGCCTTTTGAAACACCTGCTAAAATAGCCGGAACAAACATACCCGCAGCCAAACCCGTACGCACCAAACTGGTCACTTGTGAGGGCTGTTCATCGTGAAAGCGATATACTGGCCAATCGTTTTGAAAGGCCAATGCCGATAATTTGGCATCGGGGTTGAGTGGCGTTGGATGCCCTACAATTTCCAATAATGGTAAATCCTCTGCACTATCGGTATAAAAATAACTCTTGTTGAGATCGAGATCGTATTCATTGGCCAACTGATTCCCTGCAATCGCCTTACCCTCGCCCCAACAGGCGGGTTCGATGATATTGCCCGTAAAAACGCCTTTTTTTACCTCCATACGCGTACATTTCACCTTATCAATACCCAAATCTCGGGCAATTGGATCCACTTGGTAAGGTGTTGCCGCCGAAACAATAGCTACTGTATGGCCTTTGGCGATATGCGCAGCCACCAAAGCACGCGCTTCCGGGTAAATGGATTGTGCCAAATGCTTTTGATACACTTCTTCGCCCACATCTATAAACACTTGCTCTTTAACTCCCGTAACGCCTTTTGCTCCAATAGCGGCCATGCTCGCAAAATTCCCGTTGCCCGTAGCATAAGACAATACGCCTGCAAACTGCGCCACCAACTCCTTGGAACTCACTTTGCCGCTGAGCATACGTGTTTTGAAAAAATCTTTAGCCGAGAAACTTTTGATCAACGTTTTGTCCAAATCAAAAAACGCTCCTATATGCGCCCCAGATTCGCCCGCCATAATCTCGCTCGTTATGCTTTCTGTGATCGAACCGGGTACAATATCGCGCTCCACCGGAACACTCGGCGATATATCCACTGGCCTCGACATGGTAATACCCTGCAACCAATTGATACGCTCGGCCACATCGCCCAATTGCTCCAAAAACGCGGCTATTTCCGGTAGTTTAGCGTCATGCAGCGATGGCGTGAGTTTAAGGTTATTGACCAAACGAATACCATTTTGCAAAAAAGGCTTCGATACCGCTTCAATTCTACGGATTTGTCCCTGCCAGTGCATCTCTTCACCGAGGAACAAACAAAATTGTATAAATTTCTGATCGTCAATGGATTGTGTAGTGTCCCAACCTTGCAATCCTTGCGCCACCACGCGATAGGCTTCTACATAATTGAACAATAAAACAGGCGATACCAAGAGTTTTTGTGCTTCCAATAATGCCCTGATGTCTATTTTTTTGCCAAAGATATTTTTTTGCCAATGTGGGTCAATAAACGCCAAATCCGCTTCAATTTCATCGGTAAATTGTGGCTTTTTGGAATAAAAAAACTCGAATTTGAACAGATCGCGCAAGAACATGATTTCCTTCCAAAAAGCCAACAAACGGTCTTTAACGGGTAAATCTGCAATTTTTGCCAAAGCCAATTCTATAAAAGCGCGGTGGTACAACTGGTGTACCGCCATATTGGCATAATAAGTAGCGGGCAGGTAATTTTCGCGGTAAATGGTATATTTTGCATTCAAACTATCGCCTTGCTGCAAGAAAATATTGGCTTTGGTGAGCAGTTGCAATGCCACCTGAACACTCTCCCCTATTGGTCGGCCCCGATCTACTAAAGCATCTTTTTTATGGCTTTCGATCAATTGCATCAACGCCGAAATATCGCTTTCTATACCGCGTTTGGTGAGGGCAAATTTGCTCAACAACGCTGTACAAATCAGGGAAGTAGTCGTAACGGGTGTAATTTGATTGACCCGATGCAACAAATCAAAAGCAAAGGATGAAATCGGATTTTTCATGTCCGGTGCTTGTTCATCCTCATCGGGAATGGGCGCGTTATGGGTATCGGCGAGTGTTGTGGGTTCACCGATACGCAGCGAAATACGCCCTAAATTGCCTTCCAATTTTCGGATATAATTGACCATCCAAGTGAAACTTTCTGGTTTTTTATCCTTTCCACGGCCTTCTTTGGTCATTTCGTCCACATCGGGGATGAGGTCATACACGATAGAAACGGGTACATATTTTACGGTGTCCTTCGCATCTTGCTCGGCCTCTACAATATATTTAAGGATGCCCATTTGTGGCCATACCAATTTGCCCGTGCGCGAGCGCGTACCTTCAATGGCCCACATAAAATGCGCTTGTTGGTCCAACAAACTCGCAATATAATAACGTAATGTGGCCTTATAAATCAAATTATCCTTGAACGACCGACGAATAAAAATAACACCATTTTGTCGGGCAACTTGTCCTGCGCCCCAAAAATCGAGGTTGATACCCGCAAACATATACGGCAACGGCAGGCCATGTCGTGCCAAAACCAAGGCCAATACCAAGGAATCGATATAAGATTTGTGGGTCATCACAAAAGCAATCGGGTGCTTGCGCATCACTTTGCTCAATTGCTTTAATTCGGCGGGATTTACATCTATATTTTTATCGTAACCTCGACTGAGCAGGTATTGTATCGTTTCTATAAAAACAGAATTAGAGAGCGGTTTATGCTCCGTATGCAGTTCCTTGAGGTAGGATTCCGCTTCTTTGGCTACGCTTTCGGGGTTTTCGCCGAGTTGCGTGGCCAAATTTTGAATTATTTTTTGAAAATTGGGGGCGTTCAGTAGCATTTCTACTGCTGAGGGCGGCTGTTTGATTTCTTCCATAATGCTCTAAAATACAGGGCAAATATAGCACAAGTTATCAGATTTATGGGTTTTCAGTTTTGAAGTCCAAATTATTCATTTATTTGTCCACAAAAAAAAATTCCCCCATCGGTGAAAAATTCATTTATTTACTTCACCTTTGCTAAATACAGTTTTCAAAACAACTTTTAGTTAGGTTTGATTGTTTATTTATTTTTAAAAATATTGTTTTTTTGTGAAAAGCACCGCATTTATTATGAAACGCCCCTCTGTATTTTGGTTAATGACAGAAGCCGTAAGGGCTGTCACCGAATTGGGTGTATCCTATCCCTACCAAAAGATATACAACAAAACGCCAAAAGGTGATGGTCATCCCGTTTTAATTTTGCCCGGATTTTTGGCCAGCAAACATTCCACCAAGGTGTTGCGCAATTTTGTAAACAAAGCGGGTTATACCGCTTACGATTGGGGTATTGAACGAAATTGGGGAAAAATTGAATACCTTCCCTTTTTGATCCAACGCATGGAGGAATTACACCAAAAACACAACCAGCAAGTGACGCTGATTGGGTGGAGTTTGGGGGGCGTATTTGCCCGTCAAATCGCCAAAGAACGCCCTGACTTGACACGCCAAATCATAACTTTAGGTTCGCCATTTTTGGATATTGCCAAACCCAATAATATCGCTTGGTTGCATACCTTGCTCAATCGCGGCAAAACCGCAAAGGATCTCCATCCACATTTGTTGAATAACTTACCATTTCCTGCACCTGTACCCACTACTGCGATCTATTCCAAAGAAGACGGTATTGTACCTTGGAAGGCTTGTATGGAAAAAGAAGAAGATCAATTGCACCAAAATATACAGGTACATGGCAGCCATTGCGGATTGGGCATGAACAGTAGCGTGCTGCATATCATTGCAGATCGCTTAAAATACGACAAAGAAAACTGGAAACATTTTGAAGCGAAAGGCTATTTTGAAGGATTATTTTTGTATCCTTCGTTGTAGTTGATGCCTTTTTTATCCAAGTATTTACACCTTTTCTACCACAACAGCGGTGCCATAAGCCAACACCTCTGTCAAACCCGCCATTACTTCGTTGGCATCGTAACGCATATTTACAATAGCATTAGCACCCATTTCTTTGGCGTGCTGTACGAGTAATTGATAGGCTTCTTCGCGTGCTTTTTCACACAATTCGGTATAAATAGTACTTTTCCCTCCAAAAATAGTCATAAATCCGCCAGCCATATTGCCCAAAATACTGCGTGAGCGGACGGTAATGCCACGTACTAAACCTAATTGTTGGGTAATTTTGTAACCTTCAAGGGAGGTACTGGTAGTAATAAGTAATGAGTTGCTCATGGTTGATAATCGTTGGTGTATGTGTTTTTATTTGGCAAATGTACGAAATTTTGGATTTAAACTCGTTTTAATTTGGAAAATAAAAAAATGTAATGATATGATTTTATTTAATGCACATAAAGGTGCAAAAAAATCCGATTTTAGAAATTAGTCAAAGGAGGATGATAGCCAACATTAAGCATTATATTGTTCATTCACTCTACCTTCCTGACAATTTTTTAAGCCAATCATCCATCCCAAGTGAATACTTATCGAATATAAGGATATTATCGGGGTAGTTATCTAATATCCCATTAATTTGTTTATATTAAAAAATGTAAAAAATAAATAATGTTTTAATAAAAAAATTACAGATTAAAAGTTAGCAATTTGTTAATTTATTTTAAAAAATAGCCAATTCATTTTTAACCTGTCATTGAATCGTTATTTTTGCACTATTATTAGTGATAGCAATATATTTTTTTGTTTACCTGCCAATTCGGCTTTGCTCATTGACCGCCGATTCAGAAAAAATTGCCATGATGGCAATCTCTATTTCACTTAACAATTTTTATTTCACTCAAAAAAGTACAATTATGAATATAGTAGCACATTCAGATAATGCCACCAGCACACAACAGGCTACGCTCCAGGGTATAGCCACCCAGTGCCAATACGCTGGCGGATATGGCGTACTACTTGCGCGTTCGATCTACCAAGGCTACGATACAAACAAGTCCTTCACCGATGCTACTTATGCAGCCATAGATGCTTTATGTAGTGGAGAACGTACTACACCCGTGGAAAAAGGTAAAAATACGGTTATTTCAGTACAGCCCAATCCCGCCAACGATTATTTGCAGGTGGTCATAAATGGTGATAATACCAAAGGATTGATTACCCTGACGGATATAGCAGGTCGCTTAGTATTTGAAACACCCACAACAGGTAAGGTAACACCCATCAGCACCGAACGCTTGACCAATGGGATTTACTACATCGTAGTGAACACCGAAGGACAAGGATCACAAACGCTTAAAGTCGTTATTACACACTAATTTTTTTTCAAAATGTAGGGCTGTACCATTGCGTGGTGCAGCCCTACTATATTTTTATCACGTTATGCGGTTGGTAATAATAGTAATAGTGCTATGCTTCGATCATGCAGCATACGCTCAAAAACATGACTATTTTTGGACATTTGGTTATGCCGCAAATTATATAGATACAATCGTGGAGAACGGAGGTTGTACTATAGATTTCAACAGTAATCCCCCCAAAATGACAAAATTGAATACTATTCTCAATTTTCAAAACTATGCGGCAACCTGTTCGGACTCTTCGGGTCAGTTACAATTTTATACCAATGGGATGCGTATCTACAACAAAAATTACCAGTTAATGCAAAATGGAGATACTATTAATCCTGGTGATCGGTGGGAAATATTTAATGAGGATAATGTAGGGTATTTGGGGTTTAGCCCAATTATAATTCCCGCTCCGGTGGGGGGGAATAAATACTATATGTTTCATTTAGGTATTTATATAAATAATGTGGTTAAATATGGACCATTGTATTATACAGAGATTGATATGAGTGCAAACAATGGAAATGGAAGGGTGGTTTCCAAAAACAATATTTTAATGAGTGATGCAGAAAAGTCATTTTCAAGCCCCGTAGCAATAAAACACGCCAATGGACGTGATTGGTGGCTCTTAACCCATATTGCAGGGCAATCAAAAATAATTCGTTATTTGATTAACCTAGAAGGTATCACTTATAGTGGTGAACAGGAGGTGAATTTTGACTTTACTTTTGAAAATGGGCGTGTTGCTCGGTGTCGGGCTTCTCCTGATGGTATGCAGTACGCACTACTTGACAGCGGTAATTTTTTGGCATTATTTGATTTTGATCGGTGTACCGGGCTGTTGAGTAATAAACGTACACTTCATCGGTACAGTCCTGTGCTTTTTTATGGCTATCTTACATTTTCACCTGATTCACGTTTATTATATTTAAGCAATTTAATTACTATGACTCAATTGGATCTAATGGCAGACACCCTCCAGCCCAATATACTCGATACTGTTCAACAATTCGACTATACCAACTATCCATCTCCTCCATTTTATGCAGGCTTTGGCGACCCCATCATCACACCTAATGGTAAAATATATTATGTAGCAACAGGTGCTACGGCCTATATGAGCGTGCTGCACCGACCCAATCTACCGGGTAGTGCTTGTGATTATGAAACAGGTGGGTTAAGACTGCCTAGGTTCAATGCAAGGACTTATTTTCTTTTCCCCAATTACCGCCTAGGTGCATTAACCAATTCCCCTTGTGATACCCTTGGCTTCAAGCAGCCGCCCCACGAAGGTTTTGTAAATACATCGTATGAGGCATTTTTGGAGCAACAAGCGCGGAGCAAACGGCAAGTATTTCGGCAAATGCCGCCTTATACAGGAAAAAAAGACCTGCCTTTCAATCCCGAATCACCAGAAGCCATCATAGAGGCAGAAATGAAACAAAATGCACTTAATAAAGCAACAAGGTTGAAAAATGAGGAAAAGTAATACGTTTTTTATCTTATTCTGTATGCTTGTAACCTTTTTGCCCATCGTGCTATCAGGGCAGCATTACGATCGAAACTGGCCAATAGGTATCTTGGAATACCCCGGTAATAGCCTATACGGCAATGCCATTATACATTTTGATGGCAACAACACGACCGTGGCCAAGCACGACCTAAAAATGAATTTTGAGCGCACAGTAGCCGCCATGAGTGATAGCAGTGGCGCGTTGTTGTTCTATTCCAATGGCTGCTATATCGCTACTGCCAATGGCGATACCATGCAAAATGGCGAAGGCATCAACCCCGGTACGATACACGACTGGATTTGTCCCGAAAATGGCTATAATGTACAACGTGGCGCATTGGTACTACCCTACCCCGGCCAACCATCGCGGTATATCATGTTTCATCTGGGTGCGCGTTATAATCCAAACGACGGTATCAGTATCGGGCCTTTTTATTATAGTGTAATAGATATGGCGATGGCTAACGGAGCAGGTATGGTGGTCTCCAAAAACACGGTACTGCTGGAGGATCAACCGGAGTCCTTTACGGCTATTCGGCACGGAAATGGCCGAGATTGGTGGGTAATCTGTTCGGAATATGGCAGCAATCGTTATTTTAGGTACTTATTATCGCCCAGTGGGGTGAGTTTGGTGGATACTCCCATTGCCACGGGGCCTATTGCCCATTGCAGCCGAACGGGTACACTTACTGCATCATTGGATGGTAGTAAACTGGCGCGTACCCAAAATTGCCGTACGGTTGTATTAGATTTTGATCGTTGTACAGGAACATTGGCTTTTTCGGTGGCTTTTGAGCGGTCGCCCAATTCCTTCGCGGGTGGCGGAGCCGTTTTTTCCAAAGACGGCCAACGCTTATTACTCAGCGAACACATGGCCATTTTGCAAGCCGATCTAATCTCCACCAATCCTACCATGGATACGGTGGTGCCATTTGATAGTCTAATTGGCAGGGGGTTACAGATCATGGAACGAACTCCCAATGGCAAACTCTACTTTTCGTTACCCCATAGAGGGCGTGCAGTACCCGTTTTGGAGGGTTTCGATGATAATGCGATTAGTTTTAACAAAACAGGTATCTTTTTGCCCGTTTACTCGGTGCGTTCTTTACCTTTTTTCCCTAATTATCAATTATTGGATGCTGCGGGTACTGCTTGTGATACCTTGGGTATTGACACACCTGTTCCTACCCTAGAAATAGTAAGTAATCCACCATACATTTCGCTTTACCCCAATCCATCCACAGGTATTTTCACGCTGGAATGGATTGGGCTGGTGGAGGCTAATTGCCAAATTTCAGTCACTGATATACTAGGGCGGACAGTGCTTTCGCGTACATGGGCAAGCGAGCGCATCACCTTGGATATAGGTGCGCAACCGCCCGGCGCGTATTGGGTACAAGTAAAAGACGAAAAAGGGGTATTCAATTTTTCTAAATTATTGGTAAAGGAAAGATAGGTACTTTCGTTTTATCTTGGACTATACTTTTTAAAACACGCTCAAATTAGCCTCAATCAACCAAAACCCTATTCCACCCCCAAAATACACCTGTTCAATCATTGGCACAGTTGCCGTACATATATTTTCTACAACTTTGCACTACAAACTTTAAAACATCTAATACTATGAAATTACTCCTCAGTTTTTTACTTTTAATGGCACTCGGTAACAACCTGATGGCGCAATCTACTACAGCCACAACAGGCAATTTAGTAACCGGACAACTACTGGATGATGTCACCGCTGAACCATTAGTCGGTGTTACGATTCGGCTGGTAGGCAAAACAGGCGGTACGATGACCGATATTAATGGTAAATTTTCCATTTACACCGCAAGAGAAGACCTTATTTCCATTTCCTATATTGGATACGAACCGATGGAACTGCTACCAGAAGAAGTGACTTTAAGTCGTAATAATATAGTGCAGATGTACTCCAATACAGTGCTTGGTGTAGTTGAGATTATCTGTTATAGTCGAAAAAGAGGGTGCGGAGGATACCACCATCTAATAAAGCAAGATACCACCCAAAAACGCGCTTTGGCACCTGCTTTTTCCTTCAACTATTTCCCCAATCCCACCACCGAAAGTATTACAATAAACACCGATCAGCAAGGCGGCATTATGGAACTATACTCTAACCAAGGCGATCTGCTCAAAACATATACCGTCACCGATTACAACACTTATATCAGCATGACCGATTTACCCTCTGGCATATATTTTTTGAACTATCGGGTGAATGGATTTACGTCAGTTACCCATGAAGTAGTGCTAGCGCATTAAAAATTGTTTATTTTTGATCCAAACGCGCTAACAATTTTTGTACCCGTTCTGCATAAATGGGATTGTTCAATAATCGTTCTAAAGCGGGCTTTGCCGCAGTATTATTGCCCGCTTTTAAGAAAGAAAGTGCCAAAAACCAATCGACACGGTTATCGTCTACTTTGTCCATTTGTTCAAAAACGGTGATGGCTTTCGGATAATCATTCAAATAAAAATGGCTCATCCCTTTCAAAAACAAATCGCGCTGCAGAGTGGAATCGGAGGAAGCAACAGTACGCATCAATTGGAGTGTTTTGGAATAATCACCGTCATTAAAGGCTTGTAAGGCAGCCGCCCGACGGGTATCATCATTGGTATTGCCCCTAAAACCAGCCGGTAATTTCAAGTGCTCGTCTGCTTTTATATATGCCGTAGCCAATTCAGTGGCCGTGGCAGGTTGGAGCAACCACCAAGTTCCCACACTGGCAAGTAGCACAACGATGGCTGCTGCGGCAAGGTATTTCCATACTTGCTGCGGTTGTTTTTGCTGCCGCACTACCCCTTGTTGTTGGAGTTGTTCGGCCCATTTGAGCTTATTTTCGTCGTCTAGGTGCGCTTGAACGAGCCTTTTTAGGGCTTCTTCTTGCGCCTCTTCGGAGGCATTTGGTTCATGGAGTCGGTCTATGTATCGTTTTTTCATATCATGCGATATCTTTCACAATTGTAGTCAGTGCATCTCGGCAGCGTTGGCCTTTTTTACGGGCATTATCTTCGGAAATGTCCATTAAAACGGCAATTTCCTTCCAAGATTTACTATTATAATAAAAGTGGGTAAGCAAATGCTGGCATTCCTCACCTAGTTTTTTCCATGCTTTTGCAAGAATATTCAGCGACTCCTCTTCCACGGTATCGGGTTCTTGAACAGTCATTTCTTGCATCGACTCAATGGGGTCAATACGGGTATTTTTCAGTCGGATTTTTTGAGCAGCGAAAACGGCCATTCGGGTAAACAAATACCTTAAATTGCCATAAGTAATTTTACCATCCACCAGTAATTGCCTGAATTTGAGGAGCGTATCCATCGTAGCATCATAAGCAATATGCTGGAGCGTGCTTTTTTGGTGGATTAAATACAACATACAGTCGTTGAAATGGTGCAAAAAAACACGTTCAAACAAGGATTGATCGCCATTTTTGAGTCGATCAACCAATGCCGTAAATTCGTGCATCGACAAACCGAAGTTGCGGCTACTTTGCCCAAATTGTGCGTCCCACAATTCAAGCGCCTTTTTTTTGAGCAGTTCAGCGTCCGTTTTATGGACTATTTTATTGAACTCGAGTAAATCAATAATTTGAAGTGCCTCCTCCTGCGAGCATTTTTTCTCTTGTTGGATGACCTCAGTTAGTTTTTCAACCTCCATATATGTATTGGATTAGTACAAACGTGACAAAGGTAGCGCATTTCTTACAATTTATTTTTTGAGGTAGTTGTTTCGATAGGATACTCGATGGATCGTTATTTAGTCGGTACTAAAAGCGTATTGTTACAAAAAAACTAGTTATCCCAACACCCCAAAAAATATTTTTCACTTTTTTTGTCACAAATCAAATAGCCAAAGAATATATCCGCATACACAAGAAAAGTCTTGTATAACTACTACTTTATATTAAACCAAAAATTATGAAAAAGACAGAATTGCCCTTAAGTGCTTTGACATCGCGAGATGGAAAAGGCGAAACAAATGCAAATGCGGCTTGCGCCGCTGTTCGTAAAGATGTAAACGAACTCCTACGTTTACAATGCGCGCAAAAATTTAACAAGTTAAAAAAATGTAATTCCTGCGACATTACTAACCCCAAATGGCCGATCATCAACTCCCCCGCTGATGCAAGTTTATTAAATACGGGTTATAATGGTTCAGGAGGCATTCTTTCCAATGGCGACCTAGACCTCAACTGGGAAGCAGGAAAAGGTACACCCACCAGTTTTCCAACGGCTTGGGTACCTGCTACCGTTTTCCAGAGTTCCGCATGGTTGAATAGCCCCTTCGGCAATGCCAACTGGATTTCTTTTTACAATGATGGCGAGCATTCCGGCAATGAAGACATCTATTTCCGTTACAGGTTCTACCTCGGCCTTGATGTTGACCCTGCTAGTTTTTCACTGGATATGGATTTTTATGCGGATAATGCCGTAGAAGAAATCTATGTCAATGGTGTAAAACAGAGTGTTTACCCGCCGATAGTGCTGCCACAAGAGCCAACAAGTCCGTACGGCCACGTGGGTTTTGCTGCGGGCAAACAAGTGCACATTGCCTTGTCCAATGACTGGAAACCTTGTGAAAATGAAATCATCGTACAGGTAAAATCAGGCGCACCATTGATTGGTTTCTTGGCTCAAAATGCCTTCCGTTGCTTGCCATCCAAAATGCCCAACCTCAAACCCGTCATCAATATTTCTTGGGGTGACAGCGATTGCGATTGCTTGGAAACCGATGATTATGAAATCATGTGCATTTCTGTATGCAATCCGTATTCGGATGTGGTATTCAGTAATTTGGTGATTGGCAAAATACAGGTTTTGGATGAATTTGGCAATCCCGTGGCACTGTTACCCGATGGTACGTCATCGGTGGAATTGCACCCTATTGGCCCATATTGCTTCGGCGATATTGCTGCTTGTACCGATAATGGTATGAATTGTGTGGCACGTGAATTTGTGCTGTTCAACCGAGGAGCAAAGGCCGGTAAGTACAAAATTGTAATTGAAGGCGTATGCTTTGAAATCTGTAAAGATTACAGCCATAATACTTGTTTTGAATTGGTTTTGTGCAAAAACTAAAGTAAAGGATACCCATTTAGACATTTGAACACAACGGAACTGGCGGTGCTTTGGGGCAACTTGAGGCCCGCCAGATTCCAAATTTAATTTTCGATAAAAAAACAGCGTAATATTTTTATTATTCGGAACTTTGCCCAAATAACAATTGTTAACACCTCACTACACATAATATTTCACACTAAACCTAAATAATTTATGATTACCTTAAAATTTTCTGTACTAGTACGGTACTGTTGTATTTTGGCTGGACTTTTTTTGATTTCGGCGAGGAATATGGAAACTAATGAGCCTGGTGTATTGGCAAAAATTAGCGTTGCAGCTGACCCAGATGTATATGACATTATACTATTAGCAACAGATAACAGTGGCTATTCCGAGTTGAAAGTAGTAGTTCATAGTAACCCCAGCCAAATAATTAATGATAGTATGTTTTTTTTCGTAATACTACCTGATGGAAATCATATAGAAATAAATCAATACAGCAAAGCAAGCTTGACCTCCAATAATTTCACAACTAAAGTAAAATTACAGTATTTTTCTGGTACTCCTACACTAGACATTAGCAATATGGAGGCATGGGTAATGAAGAAAAATGACCCAAATCTTCCTCCAAAACCTAAAACAACAAGTACTGTACCAAGAGGAGAATCAAAATACCAACCTAGTATAATAAATCCTTCATTAACTCCTCCATTAAACATTCCAAATGCAGATACCTATTTAAACGACACCGAATCCATTGAAGTTGGTACATCTTGGGCACCTTGGGATACGACAACTGCTTATTATTATTTAATCATATCTTATACCAATAGAAAAAATAGTATGCTTGATGGTAAGATTAGTCTTTCAAATTGCTTGAGCATAGATCCAACTGGATTTAAACCCGCAGGATATATTACCTACAATGCTTTGGGAGATAATGATAAAATTACCAGCTCCATAGTACCCCCATCCTTTAAGTTTGAGAAACTAGAACCTAATGAGGTACGTCATATCTATGTGCAAATGGATTGGAACACTGCCCCGTTTGGGAAAATAGCGGAATACAACGCGACTATTCAATACACGTCAGCCAATAGTAGTGAAGATACTACAATTGTCTCTCCATGTACTAAGATTCTTTTATCCACAGCACCACACGATCCAAACAAAAAAATTGTGGACCAAACTGGTTGCACTGAAAATGGGACAGGCATGTTAACCTATTATATTTCTTTTCAGAATGAAGGAAATGATTATGCAAAAAACGTTTTTGTGTACGATCAGTTACCTGCACAACTTCGTCCGTATCAAGTGACCCCCTTAGAGGCAAGTCACAATAATACCTTTAGTCCGTCGCTTAATGTTGGCGATATTAAATTTAGTTTCTTCAATATTGATTTACCCGGTAGTACCCAAAGAATCCCCCAAAGATATAACTATAATGAAACAGTAGGCTGGGTCAAGTTTTCTTGTGCGGCAACTTGCCCACCCAAAGGGCAAAGTATTGAGAATTATGCAAGTATTGTATTTCAAAATCCCAATCTCATCAATGGTCAGCCAGGTGCATTCCAAGACACAATAAATACAGACACTATACATACGGTGGCCGATACTATTTTGCGCCCTACTTGGCCAATAGTAGTAGCAAATCCTAGCCCTTGTACTCCAAAACACTGCCATTCCATAGGTGGAAGACGTTGTAGATTATATTTTTGCCTATTCCGCAGGTGCAAGCAGTATGCTGAGACCAAACCCAAAAAATAACGATCAGTTTACTTAACACGAGCGTACAGCTTCACTACACACCAAAATGCCAAAGCACAGGACAGGCCAGCAAGCACCCATTTCCACAATGGGTAGCTGCTGTCTTGCACTGGCTGCATACTACCCGATACCATAAAACCAGCCCAATACAGCGGCGCATTAAATGCTGACAATGATGATTTGTCTAACATCGCCAGTTTTGCCTCTTGTAAAGCGATATCCTTGGGTACTCCTTGTTTTATTTGCTTAAAAAAGGCAGGAATTACCTCAAATGCTGCATTATCCTCTGTATTCCATTGCGTCATCAGTACACTTTTGGCACCCGCCATCAGGAACGCCCGGCCTAAACTGGACACTCCTTCACCGGGCATCAATGCACCCTTTGCGGTATTACAAGCACTCAAAACGACCAAATCGGATGAACAGGATTGAGCCGCTATTTCAGCAGCCGACAAATATTCTAACGCCTTGCTTTTTTCTGGATATTCGGGCATAAAAACCAGCCTAGAATCCTCCGGAGTGCTATCATTGGCCACCGCGTGCATCGCCAAATGGCAAATCCTAGACGAACCAAAATGCTTTAAAAAACTAGATTTATAAGCTTGCTTATCCAACCAAGCCGATCCTCCAAATATCTTTTGTACGGTTTCTACCTCCACGCGCGCCTTGGGCAATGAGCCGTAATCGTGCATGGCCAACAACCGCTTTTCTTGCTGTTGGTTCATCTGAGAAAGCACAGTATCATCGTATCGGATACCCCAACCAGCATAAGCCGAAAGATTGGAATGATTAGACTCGTTTTGGAAAAATTGATGTGTGGTGAAGGCATTGCCAATCGCATATTTACGCAATAAATAGGGCATATTTGCTATTTTCATAGAGGACTCATCAGCTGTTAGCAGTACATCGAACGGTACAAAATGTAATACACCATCTGGGACAATCCACAATCTTTTGTAATTGGAAATATTTGCCATCTGCTGGAATGTTGGCTCGATCAGGTATTTGTAACAAGCCCTGGCACTGGTCAAAAAAGTGCTCTCTTGCGGTGAACCCTTATCATGTAATACCGTGTAGCGAAGATCCAAAATTATTTTTTTTACAAGATCAGAAAAAGGTACTTGAACTACATGAACTCCATTTTTGTCCAATGCAAAAGTATAAATCGTACTATCTCCACAAAAATAATCCAATAATATTGTCTCTTGTGGTATCTTTTTACAGATTTCGTCGGCTGTTTGTGGTAACATTTCTGATTCCAAAGCAACAAACGAGGGCGAAACTTTCCTTATTTGGACTTCAAGTACTTTTTGTTGGTTGCCCAAATTATACAACGCCTCTTTCTGATCCTCACCAGTCGTTGCCTGCGACTGTTCCAATTGCATTATACGGTTGTGTATATCCTTCCATGCTGATGATAATGAATCCGGCAAACCGGCAAAGGCATTGGATTGCGCCATTTTTTCCCTCAAAATTGCTGCTTTTGCCTGCTGCACAAAGGAATAAGCGCCTATTGTATCGCCAAGGGCTAAAGATTGTCGAATACCCAGTTCGTACAAATTACGAGCAGCAAAGGACATTTCAGATTTAGAGGTATTGGTCTCAAATACATTAAAAAGTTTGTTTTTAACCTCTACTGCCAATAAAGTGGTTTCCAAAGCATTTTGCAGCACCGCCTTATCGCCTTTCATGCGGTAAATCTGATCCAAAGCGCGCGACTTACCCCAAAGTGCCTCAAGCAACCAATACTCCGAAAAAAGTTGATCTTTTGTAGGATTTACAGTAATTTCTTCAGAAATGGTATCCTTAAATAACATATTCAAGGTTTGCTGAAACGAAATCAACGCTTGTTCTGGCTGATGTTGGCGTTCGGCTATTTGACCAAGATATACCATGATATTAGCAGATTCTGGGTGTTGTTTACCCTTCATATCAATAGAAACAGGTAATTCCTTTTTGAACCAGTATTTTGCAGATTCATATTGTGCTGTAAAAAAATAACAGCGAGCCATTTGATGATAAGCATCAGGTAAGAATTTATTATATACACCTTTAGTATCTAAACGGTTGGAGTAGTCTAGGGCTGATTTAATGATTATAAAAGCAGAATCTATTCGACCAGCATCTAAGTAAACTTTGGACATAAAACTGAGAATATCAACTTTTTCAACTTCATCTGCTAATTTAATCGCAGATCTCAATGCATCTAAAGCCTCTTTTCTACGGCATTGTTCGTAATAAGCCCATCCTAGCGCACGAAAAGACCTATACGTTTGTTCAATACTGTCTTGGGTTGTTATTGTTGTATCCCCTTTTGAAAGGAATTGCAGGTTTAGTAAGGCAAATTTAGCGGCTTCAATATTATCCCCAATTGAATTGTAATTTTGAGCAATATTTACAATTGTCATTATTTTATCTAAGGCCGGTCCACTTTCTGGAAATACGGCAAGTCCTTCTCTATAGGCTTCATTAGCCACTATAAACGAACCCTTTTCTTGTTTTTTATAACCCTTAAGGAAGTAAAGTTTATAAAGTTCAGTATTTTCTTCATCTTTTATCGAAGCAATTTTTGCGATAGTCTTGTCCAATAAACTATCCGCGGCTCCACTTGATCTACAATCGGTGGAATAAACTATAAGATTGAATAACGGAAGATACACCTCCGAATACAAACCAGCCCCCATCAACCGATCAGCCGCTTTTTCAGTATAATAAACCGCTTTTGCTATATTGCAGTCATTCACATATATATTTGTGGAATCAATCCATTGTGCAACGCCAGTAGTATCGGCGGAGGTGATAGCAGGCGTTTCAACTTGTGGAGGATTTTGGCAATTGTTGTTCAATAATAAAATGGCAAAACAGGCAATTAGCCCAATTAAAAATATTCTATAGGTCATTTTGGTAAATATAGGTTTTAAAGTAAAAGGTAATAGGCACAAATATAAGGGCAAAATTGAAATTTGTACTTTTTTTTCAAATGGGGTAAAACAGCATAGGATAGAGGTACGCCAAATGTACTGCGAGCCAACCAGAACTCAACCTTTTACAAGTAGAAAGGGTATTCATGCTGACTTGGACGAATAAATTTGGGAACAATAAACTGAAGGAATTGCGTCAGCGGGAGCGTGGAGCGAGCGAGGAATTGAGGCGGCTTTAATACTGCCCCACAACGATTTTACTCGTAGCGTAAAAATTGGCGCCCTTAACAATGTTTAAAAAATAGAGCCCGGTTGGTAAGCCCGACAAATTTAGTTCATACTCAACAGCCGTTTGCACATGCGCTACACGACCTACTTCACCACCTATTGCATTATAAAGTATGGCGATCAAATCGTGCTGAGGTGAAGGTGCTAAATAAAAATGAAGGTGATCAATGGCCGGGTTTGGAAATACCTTGAAATCAATTTTTTGAGTTGCTTCACCAACACTGGTAAACACAATTACTGGCTCATTGATGGTATTGTGACCAGAATTAGGGCCAGTATTACCCATTTGTACCGTTCCAAAATAACGCGGTCCTATAACATACGGATATTGCGGAAATAAGGACTCATTAATTGTTACAAAATAAGCATAGGTCCCGTTGGGATACTCTGGCGTAATACAATACCGACCGTTATACTGGTCTAAATCCCCTAATCCATTTACATATTCATAATCTTCAACGTATGCTCCTAGGGTATAAAAAGTAAGTGGCGGACCATAAAGCGCAGGCGGGAGTACCGTTCCATCGGGTAATGTAGTGCGTTCTGTAATATTGCGTAATTGATAACTACTCAGCATTCGTCTTATTGCCCCAGTTCCATTTGAGTTGGAAAAGGCGTAAGCACCATAAATAGGAAAACCATCAAAAGCGTAACCGATCAATGGTGCATGAACAAGGCTATCAGTATTATCATAAAGGCATACAGGGTTCACGTGGGTATGATATTCCTTTGTATTATTAGGATGCCCAAAACAATCATCAAAGGTTTGCAGATGAATATGCTCAAAATACAAGGCATTTTGAAACCAAATCGAGGAATCTTTCCATGATTTGGCATCTTTGGGGTTATAAATTGAAACTCCATTTGACCAAAGCCCAATATGCCCATAAGGTGTTATCACTTTATTTACTGGTTTTTCTTGTGGGTTCAAGGTAATCTTAAATACATATTGCTGCGCTTCTGGAAACCAAGGGTTATTAGGCCAATCGTAATTATTGGGTATCCAAGAAGCAATATCATTGGTACTTATATAAACATTATTGTTTGAGTATTGTACTTGCTGTACATTGGTGGCAAAACCACCATAGCCCGTTACTCCTGTTGAATTAATTTTCCAAGAAGTAATTGCAGGATTACTTTGTGAAAAAAGGGTGTTTTGAAAGACTAACAATAATATAAATTGAAGGCGCATAGATAAAAATTGAAAATGAAGTACTTACGTTTTCGATGCTTGCTAATGCTACTTTGACTATTGGATATTGCTTTAGTTTAATATACACTTTTATGTTAGGTTTAGCATATCTATATAAAAAACCCATAAATTTAAATTCAAAACCAAGATAAGTCAAAGTTTAATTTTCAAAAAGTAAAACAACTACGCCCGCTCCGCCTTTTTCGCTTCCAAAACAGTATTTTTCTCTTTCAAAAAAGTACCAACAAACTCCGACAATGCCGCTGCTTCCGTCAAAAAACCATCGTGGCCATAAATAGAATCAATACTTTGAAATACTGATCCAGGAATATGCTGTGCCAAATACCGTTGCTCTTGCTCTGGGAAAAGCAAATCGCTCGATACCGCGATGACCAATGTGCGTGCCTTTATCGTTCCCAAAGCAGTTTCTATAGAGGCACGCCCACGCCCAATATGATGCGAGTCCATGGCTTTGGAAAGGTGCCAATACGTAAAGGCATTAAAACGGCGCGCTAACTTTTCTCCTTGGTAACGTTGGTAGGATGCCGCAGGATAATTGTCCAATAAATCGCTATCCGATGAATTTTGACTTAGGTCATAGGTGTGGTAATGCCGGTAACTCAACAACGCAATACTACGTGCTACTTTCATGCCCTCTACACCTGCCAAAGGATGTGATTCCAACCAAGATGGATCCGTAGCGATTGCCATACGTTGGCTTTCATTAAATGCGATGCCCCACGCAGAATGGCGTGCATTGGTCGCAATAAGTACCAATTGTTCGATAAGATCAGGTGCTTGAACAGCCCATTCCAATACTTGTTGGCCACCTTGTGAGCCGCCAATAAGTACGTGTATCCGATTGATATTCAAGTGTTTGCGTAGCAATTCGTGCGCATTTACCATATCGCGGATGGTGATATCTGGGAAGTTATGGTAGTACGGTGTACCCCTATGTGGGTCAATGGAAAGCGGTCCAGTAGTGCCGTAGCACGAGCCTAAATTATTCGCACAAACGATAAAGTAATCGGCTGGATTAAATAGTTTTCCATCGCCAAAAAAGCCAGTCCACCAGTCAAATACATCACTATTGGCGGTAAGTGCATGGCATACCCAAATGATATTAGAATCATCGGAATTCCGAGTACCATAAGTATGATAACCTATTTCGATCTGTGGTAATACTTGACCAGATTCAGTTTGAAAAGGTTGTTGGGAAATAAATTGCTGGGTAGAGGGCATTGGAAATAAATTTTTTTTTAACATGTTTAAATGGGATTTAGGAATGAGAAAATAGTTACTTGTTAAAAGGGGGCTGTTTCATTAAAAAATGAACATTAAAAATTTAGCGTTTAACATTTGTAGAAATATTAATTTATTTTTTTAATGCTAAATTTTTTAATTTTAAACGTTAAATTTCTAATGAAACAAACCTCCGTTCTCGACAATTACCCCACCAACTCACCTGCGAATACTTTTTCAAAAGCCTGTTCAAAATCGGCTTTAATATCTTCGAGGTGTTCGTAACCCACCGATACACGCAATACACCAGGAACCACGCCAGAAGCGCGTTGCTCGGCAGCGGTCAATTGATCGTGGGTAGTGGAAGCGGGATGGATAATAAGCGTTTTCGCATCGCCCACATTGGCGAGGTGGCTTACCAATTTAAGGTTGTTTACAATAGCGTCTGCTTGTTCTTTTGTCCCTTTTACTTTAAAGGAGAGTACACCTCCAAAGCCATTTTTTAAATACTTTTTGGCCAAATCATGGTATGGGGAAGATTTTAAACCAGGATAATTCACAAATTCAACATTGGTATGGCTTTCCAACCAAGTGGCCAATTCAATGGCGTTATCGACTTGTCGTTGTACGCGGAGCGAAAGGGTTTCTAGCCCCTGTAAAAGTAAGAACGAATTGAATGGGCTAATGGCCGGGCCATAATCGCGCAAACCCTCTACCCTTGCCCTGATAATAAATGCAATATTTCCAAATGGGCCATCGGTACCAAATACCTCCCAAAATTTGAGGCCATGGTAACCTTCACTTGGCTCTGTAAACTGCGGAAACTTACCGTTCCCCCAATTAAAATTACCACCATCCACAATCACACCACCGATGCTAGTACCGTGGCCACCGATCCATTTTGTAGCACTTTCGACTACAATATTAGCACCATGCTCTAATGGGCGGAACAAAAAACCACCTGCGCCAAAGGTATTATCGACGATCAATGGTATTTCATGCTTTTGGGCAACAGCGGCTATTTTCTCAAAATCGGGGATGTTAAAACCCGGATTTCCGATAGTTTCCACATAAAGTGCTTTTGTTTTGGCATCAATTAATTTTTCAAAAGATTCCGGATGATCGCCATCTGCAAATCGTGCTTCAATGCCAAGGCGTTTGAACTGCACTTTAAATTGGTTGTAGGTGCCGCCGTACAAAAATGAAGTGGTAATAAAATTATCACCTTGCTCCATAATATTGGTGATGGCAAGAAATTGAGCAGCCTGTCCACTACTCACCGCCAAAGCCGCCACACCTCCTTCCAAGGCTGCGATACGTTGTTCAAACACATCACTCGTTGGGTTCATGATGCGGGTGTAGATGTTCCCAAATTCCTTGAGGCCGAATAAATTTGCGGCGTGCGCCGAATCATTGAATACATAACTCGTCGTTTGATAAATAGGCACCGCGCGACTATTAGTTGTGGCATCCGGTGTTTGGCCTGCATGGAGTTGCAGTGTGTCAAAATGCTGTTTTGCTGACATGATAAAGTGCTTAAAAGTGTAAAAACAAAAAGCCCCCTTGCAACGCGAATTGCAAGAGGGCTTCCTGTATAAGTGAACAAAAAAAGTGTTTTAACTTAAAATGTCATCAGGTATAAGACTCTCACATCGCGCCGGTGCGCAACACATACAACAACAACACATCATCATATTTGTGAGAGATACAAATGCCATTAGACAAAATCGGGTTTGTTTTCCGACAGCGCAAAGATAGCACGCTAAACATGGAATAATCCTAGTGGCACGGTGTTAATTTACAATTCGTTAACATTAGCCTCAAAAGACGGTTGCTTAGATTCGCTTCAACATTTTGAAAAGTACGTACCAGCCATACAATGAACCCAAGCCACCCTATTATTAACTAATTAACAATCAATTAGTTAAAAGATTATTTTTTAAAATATCCGGTGGTATGGTTTCCTTCAAGAGCAATGGTGTAAATATTTGCCGAAAAGGCTCTACCTTAGCGGCTGTTTACATGGAAAAGTAATTTTCCAGTTTTATTAATCCTTATAATTTGCATCATCCCATGCCCACGATTGTCCTCCGCTACTTAGCGGCCCCCCGCTCTATGGTTTACTTTTTTATGTCAGCTCCTTTTTTAAGGAAGCATCTATTGCGCAATATTTTTATATTGAGCGCATTTTTCACCCTCAATACTGCATTTGCACAACCTTGCCCCACACTTAGCCAATCTTCAACACTAACCTCATCGGATTGTGCGCCAAGCATCAATCCCTGTACGGTATGTCCAGGCGATATGATTACCCTTAATACGAGTGGTACTAATATTCCGCCTGGTACTTGTATTGATTGGTACTATGGCACTACGCCTACTTTTAATCCATACCTTGGTCAGGGTACTTTTATGGGTTGCGCTCTAGTTGCACCAAACCCTCCTAATCCTTGTGTAAGCTGTCCGCTCACCTTGGCCTTATACGTTAATGCATGCGGAACGGAAGAAAATAATGAAATTTTAGCAATGCTCTCTGGAAGCGGCTTCTTTGTCGATGACCTCACCCTCGATTTTGACGATGCAAATGATAATGGCGTAGGCAATTTTGATATCGGTAGTGGTTGCGGCTGGCAAGATCCAACGCCCAGTACAATAGCGACCATCCAAAGTATTTGCACGGGCGCACTCATAGTAGGTGCAGGCCCAGGTGATGCCGTACCTGCCAATGTACCCGTCATTGTATTCACCAGTGCTGGTTATAATTTTAATTATAATTTTGGCTCATTGTGTCCGTTGTCTCCGGTAATTTATGTACTCCAAAACGGCTGCACCCGTACCACAGAAGCATTTACCAATAGTCCCGGTAGCGGTTCCGTGTCAACCAACGTTAGCTTAAGCTGCGGATGCTCTGATAATACGACCTATAATATTAGTTCATTGGTAGGTGGTGATGGCGCATTTGTCACAGATGCTAATTTTTTCCTATTTTATGGCAATGCTTCTTGTGGTTTCCCATCACTTCCTGGCGGTGGTGGTGGTGGTGGAAGTACTGCTATCATCATTCCTCCATTTACTTATACGATACCACAAAGCATGTGTAATGGTGGGCCATATTGGGCAAGGGGAATCCTCAACCCACCACGCCCAGGTTGTCCACAAGTACTCACCAATGCACTGGCCTTTAATGTTCCATGCCCCAATCCTGTATTATTACCAGGGCCAGATCATTGTCAAACCAGCCCTTTGTTCAACTTAACTACTTTACAAGATCCAACGGTGACAGCAGGAACTTGGTCTGGATCAGGTGTTACAGGTGTCAATTTTAATCCTTCTGGACAAATTGGGCCAATCACGCTTACGTTTACACCATCGGGGCCATGTGGAACGGCTGCAACAACGACTATTAACGTTTTTCCACAGCCAACGGCTATCATGCAGCCCATCCCCTCCTTATGTGGAAGTCAACAGGTACTGCTGACCATCAATTTTACAGGTCAAGCACCATTTACTTTTAATTTGTTTGCAAATGGCGTTTTGATCAATAATTATGTGGTAATAGACAATACAATACAAATTCCAGTAACACCAGTCGGCCCCACCACAACATACAACCTTAATAATTTTTTCGACGATCATTGTAATGGAGCCGCTTCTTCATTAATAGCGTTGGTTACACAACCTGGTACGGCAACTTTGTCACTAAATGGGCCAAATTCAATTTGTACTGGACAAAACGGGTCATTTATCGTCGATTTCTCTAGTGGGAATGCACCATTTACCTTTATCCCTGTACTCAATGGTATTGCACAACCGTTGGTCGCTTCCAATACAGAACCCGTCAGTTTTACTTTGCCCATGACTCAAGGGAACAATACCATCACCATTACAAATGCCATGAGCGATGACTGTATTGCCACAGCAAGTGGGACTACTATGGTAACAGGTATAGCAGCACCAACAGCGCAATTGGTCACCAGTACAAAAACAATATGTCAAGGCCAAATTGATACCATTCGGGTAAATGTGACTGGTTCGGGTAGTTTAACTTATAGCCTCAATGGCATACCTCAAGCACCTGTAAATATCACTGCACCTTTGGCATTAATACCCGTCAATACCAATTTAGGGGTCAATATTTTTACCCTAAATTCTTATACAGGAGGAATTTGTCCGGGCATGGTATCTGGCCGTGATACCACCATTGTACAGGCAATACCGAGTGCTACACTGAGTGGTAGTACCTCTTTGTGCGTGGCAGGTACTGTTCCATTATCGCTCAATTTTACACCGAATATTCCCGCTACCGTCAACTACACGGCTAATGGCATCCCTCAACCGCCTATTATTGCCAGTTCGTCGCCCTACACACTCTCAGTAACACCTTCTGTAACAACAACTTATACTTTAACTAGTATTAATGCCGGGGTCTGCTCCAATACACTTAACGCAAGTGCAACTGTTGCGGTAGGATCAGGCCCTACAGCGGTATTAAGTGGAGGCGGCAATCTATGTGTCAACGGAGGAGGAGATACACTAACGATCACTTTATCCGGGGGCGGGCCTTATACGTTTGTTTATTCTATTGCGGGAGTTGCGCAAGCACCTATTACAACCAATTTGAGCGTATATAAGATTTTTGTAAACCCGACAGGGTACACAAAATATCAAATGGTGAGTGTATCCAACCCAACTTGTACTGGTACAGTTTCAGGGATGGCCCAAATTTTTGTTTTTGTGAGTTCCAATGCCGACTTGCCAATGGATCTTACTTTTTGTAATGGCGTAAGCACCACTATTTTGGCCAATGTGACCGGAACTGCACCGTTTACTTTGACTTATTCTGCTAACAATATAGTACAGCCACCCATTACCTTGGATGACGGTCCCATACCAATTCCCGTCAATATTACCCAAACAACTATTTATAAATTGATTAGCATTCAATCGCCAGGCTGTAACCAGTCTTTGAGTGATTCTATGACAATTACGATACATCCTACCCCAACATTTGCGAATTTAGTACTCAAATGTAACCCGCTCAGTAATACTTACACCGTTGAGTTTGATGTATTGAATGGCACAGCTCCTTATACGTTAACAGGTGGCTTAGGGACATTTACAGGTAACCGTTTCGTAAGTCAACCCATACCTCAAGCCTCCAATTATAATTTTGTTTTCCACGATAAATTCAATTGTGGAGATATAACAGTAAGTGGCGTTACAACCTGTAATTGCTCCGCTAATGCAGGAACCATGAATTTGGCTGCATTAAATTTATGCGCTGGAGCAACAGCAGTTACCACACATAATGCCGATCAAGTATTAGATCAAAACGATATTCTACTTTATATACTTCATACATCGCCTTCTTCGCCACTTGGCAATATCTTGGCTTGGAACACCACACCTAGTTTCGCCTTTCAGCCTGCTTATCAAACGGGTACGACCTACTATATTTCTGCAATTGCTGGTAACCCCGATGGCAATGGACAAGTTGATTTGAACGATATTTGTCTATCTATTGCAGTAGGAACACCTGTAACGTGGCGCGCACTGCCATCAGCATCGTTGTCGGGAACTACCAATTCTTGCATAGGCGAGTCCTTTTCTTTTCCAGTTATCATGACTGGCATACCTCCTTTTACAGTTGATTACACATTCAATGGCCAGCCTAACACTTTCACTTCCAATCAATTATCTTTTGATTTACAAGGCGTTGCTAGTGTAAGTGGTGATTATACCTTAGTGACTGTATCCGATAACGGTTGTACATCTACTGCAACTGGGACTGCAACTATTACGGTACATACCAAACCTACGGTAAGCGGATTATCCACTTTATGCGATCTTGCAACGAGTTCGTTTACAGTAAGCTTTACGGTCAATGCAGAGGATTTAAACGCAGTAAATATCCAAGGGCAACCCGGTAAATACAATGCACAAACTGGTATTTTCACCTCCGATCCAATTACGAATACAACACCTTATTCCTTCTTGGTAAGCGATACTTGGAAATGCGATAGCGTTGCCTTGAACGGTACTGCCATCTGTAATTGCACTACAGATGCTGGAACAATTCCGTTACAAACACCCGAGGCTTGCCAAGGAGCAACGCTCAATTTTACAGGAACAATAGGTAGTAATTTGAATCCTGGAGATATTATTCGTTATTTTTTGACTACTTCCCCTACCCTATATAGCCCTATTATAGCCCAAAGTAATACCCCTTCTTTTAATTTTGTTTTAGGACAAACCATTCCCGACACTACCTATTATGTGGTGGCAGTGGTAGGCCCTGCATTAGGACCTGGAATTGATCTAACACACCCTTGCACCAATTATTCCAATGCAATTCCAGTCCGATGGAAACAAAGGCCTACACTATTGGTCACCACAAACAGCCCAATTTGTAAAGGACAATTTGGATACTTAACCATTTCGTTATTCGGAGCGAATAATTATCAATACGATCTTAATAGCCCGGTATCATCTATAATGGTCGTGAATGATACTAGCCAAACCAATATTATTGAGGTAAATCCTACAGTAACCACCAATTACACCATCACTAATTTTACAGGTGATGGCTGCCCCGGGCCTGGGGGGCCAATGAACACCATTGTTGTAAGTACTACACCTGAAATTGTAGATTTTGAACAAATTTGTGCGCCAGATAAGCAAACTTTTGTGCTGCAATTTAAGGTTTCCAATGGTAGCGCGCCTAATACCATTTATTCCGTATCCGGTATAACAGGTTCCTTCACAGATACCCTTTTCACCTCAGATCCGATCAACAGTGGCTCCTCTTATGGTATTACAGTCAGTAATGCAGCCGGTTGTAGTTCAAGTATTGGCGGATTTGGCAATTGTGAATGCCAATCGGATGCAGGTACTTTATCGCTCGGCACCTCGGATGCGTGTACCAGTGGTGTTGTAACAGCCATGCACGACGGCAATCAGGTATTAGACACAGGCGATGGTTTGTACTATATATTGTGCAGCGATCCAGCCATTTTACCCGTTGGATTAATAGCCGTCAATGATATACCCGAATTTGGCTTTTCAGCAGGGATGGCAGAGGAATTCACTTACTATATCGTTGCTGTAGTATCGAGTACGCTCACTACAGGAGAAATTAATTTCACAAATCCTTGTATTGATTTTAGTGCTGGTATTCCCGTGGTATTCCACAATCCACCAGAAGCCATTTTAGGTAATGCAGACACGCTTCTGTGCACAGGCGAAAGTTTCTTTTTGCCCATACAACTCACTGGAAATGCTCCATTTACGATTCAATATGGACTAAATGGCGTACAACTTCCCGATGTAACCACCAACCTCAGTAATTTCACCATTTCCTCCTCCAATATTCAGGGTAACCAATTATTCCAATTAATTGGCGTAAGCGATGCGTATTGCTCTGGCAGTGCCATTGGGAATATTGAGATAAAAGTACAACCAAAGCCCGAAATTACACTTTTAGGTGGTGGGGATATTTGTCCGGGTGGAAGCGCAACATTGACCATTGCATTAAAAAATGCTAGTATAGCAAAAGTTGAAATACTAAGTAGTACGGGAGCACCAATTGCCCTAAATACCGTTTTTGATGGTTTTACATTCCAAGTATCTCCTAATAGTTCCACATCATATTCCATTGGTAATGTCGCTTTTACAGATAATGACTGCGCTGGAAAAATACAAGGATCTGCCATTGTAAATGTTATTCCAATAACAATCAATAGCGTTATTTCCGATTATAATGGATTTGGTATTTCGTGTACCGCCGAACTTGATGGTAGCGTCATATTGACGGCAACAGGCGGAAGTGGTTCATTTACTTATCTTTGGAGTACAGGTGCTACGAGTACCAACTTGGCTCAACTTGGCGCAGGATCTTATTATTGTACCATTACTGATAATAGTGGTTGTACCATTATAGATAGTGTTGATATTATTGAGCCATTACCCTTGAAATGGCTAGTCCAAAGTTATGATCCTTTATGCTTTGGAACGACTACTGGCAGCATCTCATTGGATAGTATTACGGGCGGTTCTGGCGGTTACTCCTTATGGATGGATAATGGTAATTTCCCTGTCTCCAACCTGCCACTTCTGATTGAAAATTTAGGTGTGGGTGCTTACGAAATAGTGATAATAGATAATAATGGTTGCAAAGGCAGCGAAACATTGAACCTTTCTGCTCCCCCCGAACTTTTGGTCAATCTCGGCGACGACCGTATGATCGCCTTAGGTGATTCTGTAAACTTAATAGCCACTACGAACTCCAATACACTTTCAAATATCGTATGGACACCTAGCGAGTACCTTACCCTAACCGATAACCTCGTCTCAACATCAAAACCATTGAATACCATTATTTACACGATCAAAATAACCAACAACAACGGATGTACTGCTACCGATGACGTTACAATCATGGTTGATCGCGAAAATAAAGTATTTATTCCCAATGTTTTTTCGCCTGATTCTGGTGATGAAAACAGCAATTTTACCATTTATGCAGGACTTCAAGTGGTCAACGTAAAACGTATGCAAATTTTTGATCGCTGGGGAGAAATGCTGTTTGAACAACGTAATTTCTTACCGAATAACCCCAATAGTGGTTGGACTGGAATTTGGAGGAACAAGCCAGTTAATCCAGGCGTATATGTATATTTGATTGAATTTGAACGTATTAATGGCGAAGTGGAAATTTTAAGAGGAAGTATAACGGTAGTAAGGTAGGTGTTATTAACTATCTCTTTTGATCGGCATTACGATTACATCTTATATGCATCAAAATATTATCTTGCTTTTAAGTGTCAAGACATCATTAATTAGAAAAGTGACTAAACCTTTTATATGAGTAATGGTCTAAAAAAGAACACTACAAAATTATTATAATATGAAATTAGTCGCTACTAACATTTTGGTATTTCTTATTGCTCATGCTCTACTTGGTCAAACATACTCTGGCCCTATACCAAAGCCTATAAGTGGATATGGTTCAGAAGGCGCTCACACAGTTGGTGTAGCATCTTTTTCAAATCCATATTACCCATCAGAGGATATAAAAATTTATTATCCTTCAGATATTACAACCCAAGTTCCTACTTTATTTTACAGTCATGCATTTGGTGGGTTTATACCTCTTCATGTACTTGGGGTGTTTAATTTTTTTGCAAAAAAAGGATACGCCATTGTTTTTGTGCCTTATCAAACCAATGGAGTGAGTGTTAAAGATAGGTATGAAAACCTTCTAGCAGGATTTCGTAAAGCGGCTAGAGATTATCCCGCGATTATTGATACCACAAGAGTAGGATTTATGGGACATTCTTTTGGAGGGGGCGCTTCTTTTGCCACATCTTACACCTGTTTTAAGGAAAACCATTGGGGCACTAATGGCCGATTTATCCACTCTTCTGCTCCTTGGTATCTCTATAATATAACACCGTCAGAATTAGCAGATTTCCCATCGGATACCAAACTGATCGTTGAGGTGTATGACAACGATAGTGTAAACGACCACAGAATAGCTGCTGATGCTTTTGTCAATATTAATATTCCAAATTCTGAAAAGGATTTTATCAAGGTAAAATCAGATACCATTAACGGCTATGCATATACAACAGGACACGACCTTCCTACTACATATATCACCTTTGACGCGTTAGATTACTACGCGTATTACCGATTAATTGATGCGTTGTGTGATTACACCTTCAATGGTAATCTGTTCGGGAAAGAGGTTGCACTGGGTAATGGAGGAACAAATCAAATAACAATGCCTGATGGGATGCAAAATTTAGAGCAAACTGACCAACCAACAGTTTCCTATCCCGAAAGTTTTTTTGGATTTCCTTGTAGTAATATACTTAACCCCAGAAAAAATTATTGTGGATTGGTCTTGTCCAATACAACAACCGCACCAAATAAAAATATGCTGTACTATCCAAATCCTGCTAAGTCTTTTTTAAACTTCGATCTTCAAAACCCACATAATGTAACCATTAATATATATAATACCTTTGGGCGATTAGTCATAAATCAGCACGGCCAAAGTACAATTGATATAAATGGCCTTCCAGATGGATGTTATTATTTCCGAATAGAACAAGAAGGAAACAGGTACATCAATCAGTTTGTTAAACAAAAAGGCTTAGAATAACTTAGTAAGATCTGATCTCGTCATCAAATCTTATATCCACTAATTACACAGTGCTCATTTTCTTTTAAATTTCAACTACCTTTGCGCGCTTTTTTTACCAAAGAAGCCATTTATCAAGATGAATAAGTCTATTTTAAGAGCATTAAAACGAGTTTGGATATTAAATTTTATACGTAGGGTAACTTACGCTACCTCTTATTTCAATAGCAAATACGGTCAAATCTTATCCTGGGGCTTTCAGTCTAACGAAGATACCAACTATACCTATCACCTCACCGAAAGCAATAAGGATTATTTGGCACAATTGCTTGCACATATTTTACAATCGGATTATGCGACGATACGTGGTTATATTGCGGAAATAGAAAATGACCAAGTATTACGTCAGCACATCCAAACAGGCATAGCACAATCTGGGCTGGCGCGGTTTGCCGACCAGGATATCCGTTATGGAAAACGTTTGGGTTGGTATGCAGTGGTAAGGGCTCTGAAGCCCAAGATCGTGGTAGAAACCGGAGTAGATAAAGGGCTAGGCTCTGTGGTATTGGCTGCAGCATTACTCAAAAACAAAGAAGAAGGTTTTAATGGCCAATTCTACGGCACAGATATAAACCCAGAAGCAGGTTATTTACTCAGTGGGGCATACCAATCGGTTGGAAAAATCCTCTATGGCGATTCTATTGAAACCCTATCTAAAATGACTGATAAAATTGATTTTTTTATCAACGATAGCGACCATTCTGCAGACTACGAGTACCGCGAATACCAAATCATAAAAGATAAATTAAGTGATAATGCAATTATCCTTGGCGATAATGCACACGTAACAGATAAACTCTCCCGATTTTCAATAGAGCATAACCGCGAGTTTTTATATTTTCAAGAGCAGCCTAAAAACCATTGGTATCCCGGTGCCGGTAACGGATTTTCTTTTACTAGGCGATAATTAGTTCCAAGAAGCAGCATCATCAGAAGGACGCAGCCATTCTTCTGTTGACTCAAGTTCTGCATCACTTTTACGATTGCGCCACCACCAAATAGCAATGCCTGCAACAATTAAATATGGCGCAACTAGCATATATAGAATACCTGCATTGAGGCCGTTACCCATTGTTCCACCTGCTTCCATATTTGACTCTGCGGTCATCTTACACATCGGGCATTGAGCAAAAATATCGGCGACGAAAAACAATATAACAATTATTGAAACAATTTTTTTCATAATATTTTAATTTAGATAAAGTTCGCTGGCCTCGTTTATGCCCTGATTTTTTATTTGAAATCGAATCTAATTATTTATTCTAGTAATAAGGCTTTAGCATCAAATAGCATAATGGCCCTGTAATAGCGACATAGAGCCAAAATGGATAAACCCAACGTGCCATTTTTTTATGGCGATCAAATTGGTTGGTATATGCGCGGTTAAAAGTAAGCAAAATAAAAGGTAACGTTGCCGCCGCCAATGCAATATGCGTGAGTAACAACACTAAATACCAAGTACGGGTGCTTCCTACAGTAAGACGCTCTTCTGCACTCAATATACCATCGTGATTGGCATCTCCAAACAATATTTCTGGCGTAGTAGAATGGTACAACACGTAACAAAGCAAAAACAAAACAGAGCAAGCCATAGCGCCGTAGATCATTTTACGGTGCGATCCTACATTTTTATTTTTGATAAAATACAATGCAGCCATCAAAAATACCGCCGCACCCGTATTTAATATCGCATGAACAGGTGGCAAAAAACTAAAATCAATACCTAAGTCTAATTTAGGCAATCGACGCATCGCCACCACTAATGATAATACAGCAGCAGAAATAATATATGCTGCAACATTCATTTTCTTTTCTAATTGTATATTTGCTCCAGAACCCATATTTAAAATTGTCTTGGTAATAAAATAGCAATATGTTGCACCATCCTTTCTACTTCTGATTTATCTTCGGCATTATAAAATCTCCGTATGATGCCAGATGTATCTGTAAGGGCGTAATAATTTGGATATGGGCTTACTTTTTGAGTATTTGTATAATATTGGTATCCTTCTCCCAGCACTTTAGACCAATTGTTCAGCCCGCCTGTCCAAACCCAATTAGACATTGAGGCACTAGGTCGAGTTTGAGCATAGGTGTCAAAATCAGCAGATCCACCGTCTTTGATCATAACTAATCTAAAGTCATTGCGAATGGCTTCTTTTTTATAACCAAACTGATTAAACAATTCTTCGCCGGTATCAATAATAAATTTATTTACGGGAACAAGCGCAGGATTAGTACCAAAAGAATGGATAACACAAATTTTACCTTGTAATTGATTTTCCTTTGTGCCATCGGGCCAAAGAATGGGTACCTGAGGTATTTTACCAAAATCTTTTAATTCGCTTTGGGCATTTACCCGCCACTCAAAGCCTTTTTTCAAATAAATATAAGACATGGCAGGCAGGCCAAAAAGCAACATACCAATTACTCCATAAACAATTATTTTCTTAGGAGTTAATTTTTTAGTTTCTTGATCAGACATTTTTTACAAAAAATTGACAATCAACAAGAAAGGCGAGGTATATACCTCGCCTTTCTTACAAATTAGCCTTTATGATTGGATAAGGAGGGCGATATTATATAACCCGTTTTTCCTGAACTAGGTGTAACAACCTGTTCATTTTTCTCTTTAATTAACTCTCGACGTGCACCCCATACGGAGCCTTCTTGGAAAAATGCAATGATAGCCCAAACTAACAAAAGTGTAGGCAAAAGTACGCTCATTGCCATCCCTCGCACCTCATGTGCCATGTGCATAAAGAAGAATACAATAAAGTAGGCTTTATACAATGAAAACCCTACCATAACAAGCATATAAATATAATGCATAGCACCTTCCCATTTGTGACCAAAAAGGAATCCTTTTGCCCAAAGAGCAATAAATACTTCAACGATAGTGATAATACCTAGAAGAATAAGTCCGCGAAGCACAAATTGCTTTTGTTCTTCGTATGTTTGATGAGCAGCCATAAGTTGAATACTGTTCTTTATTTCGTTGTTGTGATGAAAAATTATAGCAGATAGAATACAAGGAATACAAATACCCATACCAAATCTACAAAGTGCCAATATAGACCAATTTTCTCTACCATTTCATGGCCATTTTTCCGAGCGGCATACAAACCTCCAGCGGTATTAATAGCAATAATAGCCAAAAACAAAACACCAGAGAATACGTGGAAACCGTGGAAACCAGTAATAAAGAAAAATAAAGCACCAAATGCCTTAGGGCCAAAAGCCGCTTCTACTACCTGACCGGCTTTAGGCCCCGTAGTAAACTTAACTTTTGTTGAATTAAGCATTTCAATCGTATGGTCTTTTGTTTTATACATCAAACCTTCAGCCTTTAACTCATTTTTAGCATCACGTGATACGTGGTGTAATGTATAGTTATCGCCTTTAACGAAAGTAATCGGAGAGCCATCAGGATAAAGGGCTTCTTTACCATCAGCACCTAGATAAACACCATCATACATATGTCTGCCAAATGGATTTTGAGTGATCGTCATGTCTTCACGTGCGATCAGAGTAGTCCATTCGTACGCTTGGCAACCCAAAAACGTAGCACCACCAAGTACGGTCATCACCATCCAAAACACTACACCACTCCTGTTCTCCCTATGACCTTCTTGTACTGCACGAACCATTGTAGCAGAACTAAAGATAAGTACGAAAGTCATGAAGGTTACGAAAATCAAAGGCCAATGCCCTTTCAAAAACGGTACAGTCGCAAATACCCAATCTGGTTCCGGCCAAGTTGGCATACTAAAACGTAGTGCGCCATAAGCAATCAAAAAACCAGCGAACGTAAATGCATCTGATACGAGGAAATACCACATCATCAGTTTACCATAACTGGCTTTGAACGGTTCTTTACCGCCTTCCCAAGCACCAGAATTGTCTTCTTCGTGTGCGTGTGTTTCGTGTGCGTGTTTAACAGAAGTATCTGCCATTTTATACAAATTTATGCTTTAAATTTTATTAATAAAATCTAGAGAAACAGCAATTAATCTATAATCCCTAACATTTTACGTATAATACATTTTATTTTTTATAGATTTAATGCAAAAAATATTACAAGATAAATCCATAAAATATCTACAAAGTGCCAATATTGTAACACTAATTCAAACCTTTGCTTCCGTCTTAAAGTTGGTTTATACGGCAAATAATAAGCATGAATTATTGCAGTGGTCAAAGCAGCAATCCCCCCCAAAACGTGCGCTGCATGTAACCCAGATATAACATAAATAAAAGAACTTGATGGGTTAACCGTAATGGTTGCTCCCATTGCTGTCATCTGCTCCCAGCCCTTATATTGCAAAACCACAAAAGCAATACCCAATACAAATGTCGCTAAAAGTAAAAGCTTATACTGCTGTTCTTTTCCAGTTTTAAAACCCTGATAAGACAACTGTAAAGTCACACTACTCAACATTATGACTAATGTATTAATAAAGAACAAACTAGGCAATTCAAATTCATACCAGTTTCCCGCAGAACGTCGTACGATAAAAGCACTTGTAAAAGCGGCAAACATCATAATAATACTCCCGATACCTACCCACAAAGTGAGTTTCAATGGGTGTATTCTATTGTTCCTATACTCAGATCTTGTCACTGTATTCATTTTAAAATAATTTGTCTAGCAACAATACAATTAATGTAATCGGTAAATGAAAAAACGAAATAAACATTTGTCTTCTCGCTGTTGCCCGATCACAATATTTATACAACTGCAAGCAACTATAAGCCCAATAGGCATTTAACCCCATCAGAATAACGGCTGCAACTCCTCCAGTTAAACCTATATACCACGCTGCTCCAGAAAGCAATACTAAAGCAACACAAAAAACAGATGAAATAAGACCAACTGAACTATCTTTTTCACCACTTGCAGAGGGTAACAAACTAAAGCCTGCTTTTTTATAGTCTTCATCTGCTAACCAAGCAACCGCCCAAAAATGGGGAAATTGCCATAAAAATTGGATCGCAAACAACATTAAGCCATATAAACTGATTTGATGCTCAAATGCAACAGTCCCAATAATATTCGGTAATGCTCCCGGTATTGCGCCTACCCATACGGCTAAAGCAGAATACCGCTTCATCGGGGTATAAATAAAGGCGTAACTAATCAAAGACAATGTACCCAAAAAGCCAGTCAATGGATTGAAAACAGATAAAAAACTGATCCCAAACAATGCCATTACTCCTGCTAATAATACAGCCGTAGAAACCGTCATTCTGCCTGTTGCCAATGGCCTATTAGCGGTACGCAACATTTGCTTATCAAAATCTCGTTCTAATACCTGATTCAATGTATTAGCAGCACCTGTTACCAAAAAACCACCCAATGATAGTAAAAGAACAGAAATCCAATTAAATTGAGCACCCGCTACGATAAAATAGGACATAACAGCAGAAAACAATACCAATAAAGACAACCGGAATTTAACCAATAATCCAAAATCAGTCATCGCATTTCTAAATGCCCCTGTAACAATTCCCGCACCACTCGATATTTCGTTACGCTCCATGCTCCTATTTATTAATGACCGTGATCGTGTTCACCGTCTTTTAAAGGTACATATTGTGGGGTGAATTCCTCACCTTCTTTTGCATAATCATAAGGCCAACGTTGTACTGTTGGAATATTTCCAGGCCAGTTACCATGACCAGCTTCAATTGGTGTTGTCCATTCCAAAGTATTTGCACCCCAAGGGTTTTTAGTCGTCATTTTCTTTCCGCTAAAAATAGAATAGAAGAAATTAATGATAAACAATACCTGCAAAAAGAACACTACAATAGCCGCTACTGTAATAAACTTATTCAAATCAGTAAAGTGCTTGAACGCATCATAAGAAGCACCCGCGTCATAATAACGACGAGGTACACCCGCCATACCTGTATAGTGCATGGGCCAAAAAATAGCATACGCACCAATCAAAGTGCCCCAAAAGTGAATCTTACCAAGTGTTTCGTTCATAAAACGGCTAAACATTTTTGGAAACCAATGGTAAACACCAGCAAACATACCAAAAAATGCCGCAATGCCCATTACTATATGAAAGTGAGCAACAACGAAATATGTATCGTGCAACTGAATATCTAGTGCTGAATTACCCAAAAAGATACCCGTCAATCCACCTGAAATAAACATCGAAACAAAACCGATAGAAAACAAACTCGCCGAATTGAAGCGGAAATTTGAACCGTATATTGTTGATATCCAGTTAAATACCTTCACTGCGGATGGTACAGCAATAATCAGGGTAAATACCACAAAGAAATTACTGATAAATGGATTTACACCAGACATAAACATGTGGTGCGCCCATACGATAAACGCAAGGAAACCGATAGCCAAGATAGACATTACCATTGCTCGGTAGCCAAAGATTGGTTTACGTGCATTTACAGATAACACTTCCGATACGATACCCATCGCTGGGAGAATGATGATATAAACCTCAGGGTGACCTAAAAACCAAAATAAGTGTTGGAAAAGAACAGGACTACCACCTACGCGATCAAGCACTTGACCTCCTACAACGATTTCGCTCAAATAGAAAGAAGTACCCATGCTCCGGTCAAACATCAATAGCAATAAACCAGAAAACAATACAGGGAATGATAATACACCTAGAATTGCGGTGATAAAAAACGCCCAAATTGTCATTGGCATACGCCACAGCCCCATTCCTTTCGTACGTAAGTTAAGTACAGTAGTGATATAGTTAATACCGCCCAACAACGCCGAAACAACGAAAAGCGACATAGATACAATCCAAAGTGTCATACCCGTAGCAGAACCATCAGATGCCTGAGGCAATGCGCTTAATGGCGGGTATGCTGTCCAGCCACCAGCGAATGGCCCTGTACTCAAAAACAAAGAAAGGAACATCACTACACCTGCCAAAAAGAAAAACCAATAAGAAAAGGCATTCAATAGCGGAGAAGCCATATCACGTGCTCCCAATTGTAGAGGAATCAATAGGTTAGAGAACGTACCACTCAAGCCGGCAGTCAATACAAAAAATACGATAATCGTACCGTGCATAGTCACCAAAGAGTAATAAAACTCTGGATCAAGATGACCGATGCCCGCTTCGTTAACGGTGATCCACTTACCCAATATAGGTCTTAACCATGACATGTCCGCTTCTGGAAAACCCAATTGAAGACGGAAAATAATTGACATAGCAGCACCAATAAATGCCCAAAAGATACCAGTCATTAAAAACTGGCGAGCAATCATTTTGTGATCTGTACTAAACACATAGTGTGTTAGGAAATTGGATTGAAACTTATCACCATGATGATGGTCGTGAAAATGGTCATTAAAACCATATTCCTGTGTAAGTTGATCCTCTAAAACTTCGACAGCATTATTAGTATGTGTCATATATCCAGATTTTTATTTTTTACTTAAGTATTACTTACCCAAGCATGTATTGTTTACGGGACTATACCCTTCTTGATATTGAATAAATTTTAACTTTCAGGTTCGTCGCTTGGTAAAGCGTTTAACACATTAAACTCTACACGGCGATTTTTACGACGACCAGATGGCTTCTCGTTAGAATCTGCTGGTTGTGTATCACCAAACCCTGCGGAACGCAAGCGAGATGCACCTATACCACGTGTAGATAAATAGTTAACAACAGATGCTGCACGTTGTTTTGAAAGTTCAAGATTTGCAGCAGCATCACCGACATTATCGGTATGACCATTGAGCGAAATATTTAATGTTGGGTATTTAGTTAGTACATTAACCAAAGCATCCAATTCATATTTACTATCTGTTGTCAAATTAGCCGAACCCGTAGCAAAGTGAATATTATCTAAACGAATAGATTTAGCAGAAGGTGTTTCAGATTCACCAGCAGATTTTACGTCGTCTGATAATTTCTTTTCAATCGCAGCTGCTTCTAAAGGCAATGTCTGGTCCCAAAATGGATCTTCTGCCTCTTTTCCATCTTTATTATGGATTTGTGTCAAATAAAATGATTCCTGCGTTTTTACCCAAGCATCATATTCTTCTTGAGAAACGACGCGAAAGACGCGACGCATCGAGTAGTGACCCTTACCACATAGTTCGGCACAAGCCAATTCATACTCAAATTTTTCCCAACGCTTTGGCCCTTTAGGATCCGCATCATCAAATGGTTCATTCCATTCTGGATACTTGCGTAGTTCCTGACGGAATTCACTTGTCGTCATTTTGGGAGTGAACACAAAATAAGTAGGCATACCAGGCACAGCATCCATTTTAACACGGAAATGTGGCAAATCAAAATCGTGCAAAACATCCTTTGCAGTGATACGAACACGCACTTTTTTACCAACTGGTAAATATAATTCTTGTCCAGGAATAATATCATCCCAGTTTTTAGTATCGCGGAAATCTTGACCTAATTGGTTATTACCGGTGGTCATTTTAAAATCACGTGTACCTAATTTACCATCTGCACCCGGATAACGAATAATCCAGTTGAACTGCTGACCAGTTGCTTCTATTTCAATATGGTCTTCACCTTCTTTAACATCGGCCATTACTACATTCCAAGCATTCAAACCACGAACTACAAGGAACGCCATAACCACAGCAGGAATTGCTGTCCACCAAATTTCGAGACGGTTGTCATGCGAAATAAATTTGGCTTTGCGTCCTTCTTTAAAACGGTATTTGAATGCAAAATAGAACAATGCAATATGTGTCAAAACAAACACTATTCCAGTAAAAAACAAGGTAACGTTGAATAAACTATCCAATACTACACCATGCTCTGAAGCCGACTTAAGTGGACCATAACCAAACATAAGATTACGCATTCGATAAGCGGAAACGATCACCGCTACAAGAAAACCTACAAGAAAAACCATGCCGATCCACCCATTCCATAGACTATTGTCTCTTAGTGTTGCGCGTTCGCCTTTAATCTGTGCTGTTAGTTCTGTAACCTTTCCGATCTGTACAACGACAACGGAAACAAGGATAAAACAAAGAAGAATAATTATAGCAGTCATTACTGTATTGATCTTATTTTTTTCAATTAATGCCCCAAAGATATGGGTAATATTTTCATGGTTGTATGGATGCCACCAATGCTTAGAATGATTCTAAATTAGTGGTGATCGTGACCAGATTTTTCCTCTTGTTCACTATCAATCAATACACCTGTTTCATGGTGCATACTCTCTTCCAAGTATGGATCACGCCATGGAATTAGAGATGCTTTTTCCAAATTCCTAAAGAACATAAACAAGAATAAAGAAAGGAAACCGATCATAATACCCAATTCAGGTAAGCCTGGAATTGTATAACCGATCTTGAAATCTCTACTTGGATCAGATGCAGCGTGCGCATCGTGACTACCTTCCGCAGCATGTCCTTCACCTTCGTGTGCTTCAGTGGATGCCGCAGATTCAGTATGTGTTGGTTCTGCGTGCGTTGTGGCAGTTGCAACTACTTTTTCAGCACCCTCTTTTACTACCTCTGTTGCATGATCTACTGCTTTTTCGGCACTTTCTGTCATTTTAGAGGCATCTTCTTTTACAGCCTCTTTTCCATCTGCTGTTGTTACAGCACCATTAACGGCTTCCGTTGCATGCGCCTCTGCGCCATGACTTTCTGTTCCATGTTCAGGTGTAGTACTTGTAGTAGCATCATGTGATGCTGGAGTAACACCAGGCATTGGAGCAGCTTTGTGCTCGGTAGTATGGCTGCCATGTGCTGCATGGTATGCTGCTAGACGTGCTCCTGGTTTGATCATGTAAAAGAAATCCCACCAGTGGCCAAAGAAAACTACACATGCCACAAAGAACATGGTACCAAATTTGCGTTTGGTATCATTACGCATCAAAATAAAGAATGGCGTAATAAAGTTTAAAAGCAAATTACCCCAAAACAATACTGGGTAATAATTCATCCTTTCTTTGAAATAAACAGTTTCTTCACCGTTATTGGCGTACCAAATCAACATGAACTGGTCAAACCAAAGGTAAGTCCAAAATACGCTGATACCAAACAAAAACTTACCTACATCGTGTAAGTGATCACGGGAAACGTACTCTAAATAACCTTTTGATTTCAGATAAATGATGAGCAACACCGTCATAGAAAGCGCACCCAACAACATAGAAATCATGGAGTACCAAGCAAACATGGTGCTATACCAATGTCCATCAATCGACATAACAGATTGCCATATAAATACGCAAACCAAGAAACCAATAATTGGGAGGAATGATGCCGCCCATTTACGCTGCACTTTATAATAATCCAAAGAACGTGTCTCTTTTGTATCCTGTTCAATGGAGTTATTTCGAATTTTTGTGGCCCAAAAATACCACAATGCAAGGAAACCAACAGTGCCAACGGTGTACCATATTGGATTTAAGAAACCTGCTTTACCCGCAAGAATACGGTCATAATTGGCATTTCCTAATTCAGCAACCCCAGGAGTATTCCAGTGGTACAAATGGTGAAGGTGGCCCCATACACTGATAACCATGACAGTCATCAGGACAATACCGACTATGATAAACATTGACATAGCCTCCCAAATACGCTTAATTGTGGTCATCCAACCACCAAAAGCCGTAATTTGAGCGCACATGAAGGCAAGTGCCATAAAGGAAATGCCCGTAAAATAAACGGAATTGTGCAAGAAATTACTCCAAAAACGGGTATGGAACTCGTCGTCCCCGAAGAATGTAAGCACAAGGCAAACTAAACCCAAAGCCATGCCTCCTAAGAGAACGGTTTTGGTCTTGCCTGCAAACTCAAACTGAGTATTCGTGATATTCATATACTAAGGCCGGTATCAAGCCGGATATTTTTTACTGTGAACAGTTATAGGTACGCGGTGTAAAATCTTATTGTGCTGCTTTAACACGAGCAGGCCCTGTAGCCTCCCCCATAGCAGGTTTTTCAATATTGCTCAGCGTATTTAATTTTTCGTTGTAGTCAACTTTCAATTTTTTGGCTTGCAAAGAACGGATATAGTGCATAACCTGCCAACGTTCTTCAAAAGAAAGTTTATCGGAGTAACCACCCATTACGTTTTTACCATACATCATGGCAAAATAATAACGACCATTACCTGCTGCAATCATATCTTCTCCAATGAGGTTTTTAGGCTGTGCAGGGTATTTGCTATCAGGCATTGCTACTAACCAACCTTGTCCACCGCCATCTTCACCATGACATATACCACAATTGGTATTGTACAAAGGTTTTGCTTTTTCAAGGCCAGCGGTTGTAATTGGAAATGGATTAGCCACCATTTCATTTTCGCAACGCAGGCGCTCTTCTTCGGTATTAGCAAAGTAAAAAGGAGCTTCACCATTGATAGGAGCAGCAATCGCATTGGAAGCATTTTTGCCTCGAGTGATATCTAAAGAAGATGCATCGGTGTAATAAACACCAGTCGCACCACGTGCTATTGTTCCGGGTACTTTCGTACGAGGCTTAGCTAATTCTGCTTTTGTAAATACGCTCTCGTTATCCCAATGGTTATGGCTGTATGCAGAATAAACATTCGCTTCAATAGAAACTGGATGCGCCATATCTGGCATATATTCATGGCCTGTTTTATTTTTGCCTGCTGGAGAGCAAACAGAAAACGCCAAAGCAAAGAATGTGATAGCGGATAATACACCGATAATATATTTCATTTTCAAAAATTGAAATGTTGATACAAAGAATTGGTAACTAGATAATTAGATACCTATTAAATAGTCTTTACATTTACCTCGTCGGCTCCTGTTTTACTGAAAAAAGAACGTAGTTTTTCTACCAAACTTTCATCAGCATTTGTAATATCGTAGGCTACGCAAAACTTGTTATCCGTGATACGATTATCGAGACTTTTAGCCTTTACTCCTGGCCACAATCCACAAATAGTATAGAATGTAATCGTCATACCCCAAGCAGCAAAAAGTACTGTCATCTCAAAGGTAATTGGAATAAATGCAGGTACTGACCAATATGGTTTACCTCCGAATACAATAGGCCAATCGCGGGTAAAAACCCATGACATTAAACCAAAGCCAAAGGAAGCACCAATAGCACCGTAAATAAAGCCCAATTGGTGCAAACGGCTTTCTTTTAAACCCAAAATTGGATCTAAACCGTGTACTGGAAAGGGGGTAAAGACATCCATTATGTCCAAGTGACTTGAATTTGCTGTTTTAATAGCTTTTTTCAAATCCTCTTCGTCGTTGTAAAGTCCGTACAGAACTTTTGTAGTATCGGAGGCCATTTATATTGCGTTATTTTTTGTAAATTGATAAATTAATGACGATCAATGAATTAGTGTTCAGAAACTTTTTGTTTCTCTCCTTCTTCGCTTGGGCGTGGTGATTCTTGGTATTCTTGGCGTGCCTTCTCTACATATTGGTTACCCGCTACTTTAAGAATGGCTTTTACCTCTGCAATGGCAACAACAGGCGCAACGCGGGTAAATATCAAAAACAAAGTAAAGAACAAACCAATTGTACCTGTGAAGATACAGATCTCCACCCAAGTTGGACTATAATAACTCCATGAAGATGGTAAGAAATCGCGTGCTAATGTAGTAGCAATGATGACAAAACGCTCAAACCACATACCAATATTTACAACGATACTCAAAAAGAACGTCCACCATATACTACGGCGAATTTTGCGTGACCAAAACAACTGAGGACTAACCACGTTACAGAACATCATACCAAAATAAGCCCACCAATAAATACCAAATACACGGTTATAAAAAGCAAACTGCTCATAAATATAACCTGAATACCAAGCAACAAACAATTCCGTTAAATAAGCCACACCTACAATTGTACCTGTGAGTACAATTACCTTATTCATGGATTCAACGTGATTGATCGTAATATATTCTTCCAATTTCAGTACTTTCCGAGTAATCACCATTAGCGTTTGTACCATGGCAAAACCAGAGAAAATGGCACCCGCAACAAAATAGGGCGGGAAGATAGTCGTATGCCAACCTGGAACAACTGAAGTTGCGAAGTCAAATGATACGATCGTGTGTACCGAAAGTACCAAGGGTGTTGAAATACCAGCGAGAATCAAGGAAAGTGATTCCCAACGTTGCCAGTGCTTTGCACTTCCTGTCCAACCGAAAGAGAATGTTTCGTACATTTTACGACGGAAACCTGTTGCACGATCGCGTACTGTTGCCAAATCGGGAACTAAACCAGTGTACCAAAACAGCAGGGATACCGAGAAATAAGTCGAAATCGCAAATACGTCCCACAAAAGCGGTGAGTTAAAGTTCGTCCACAGCGGGCCGCGTGTATTTGGAAATGGAAAGATAAAAAAGGCAAGCCATACACGTCCCATGTGAAAAATAGGGAACTGACCGGCGCAAATTACCGCAAAGATCGTCATGGCTTCAGCAGATCGGTTTACACCAGTACGCCAGCGTTGACGGAAAAGCAAAAGGATGGCAGAGATGAGGGTACCGGCGTGACCAATACCGATCCACCAAACGAAGTTGGTGATATCCCATGCCCAGTTGATGGTTCTATTGGCGCCCCATTCTCCAATACCTTTCCAAACGGTCCAGCAAATGGCAAATGCATAAAGCCCTAAGAATGCCGCAGATAATGCGAAGGCAATGATCCACTCGCGTGATGGAGTGGTTTCTGTTGGCGTACACAAGTCCTCCGTAATATTATGGTAGTTCTTGTTGCCTTCAATCAAGACGTGCCTGACAGGTGCTATAGGTTGAGACATATATAATTATACGTTCTTAATGTTCAAAAAATATGATTTAAGCGTCCAAGGCTTCGTTATTATTATGGATCTTGGCTGTGTAATGCACACCAGGGCGTACATTGATCTCCTCCAACACCTTATAAGCCAATGGGCCGCTATTGTTGCGACGCTTGTTGACTTCACTATTGGGATTGTTTGCGTTACCAAATACAATTGCATTGGTTGGACAAGCAGTTTGGCAAGCAGAACGAACATCATTATCAGCCACTTCGCGATTTTCGTTTTTCGCCACCAATTTACCTTCTTGGATACGTTGTACGCAGAAAGAACACTTCTCGATCACACCGCGTGAACGAACAGTCACATCTGGGTTCAACACCATACGAACAAGGTTATCGGCGTAGAATGGCATATCGTCACCTTCTACATGGAAAGTACGCTCTTCATTACCGCCCCAAAGATCGGCAGTAGTATAATCTAACCAGTTAAAACGACGTACTTTGTATGGACAGTTATTTGCGCAATAACGGGTACCGATACAACGATTATAAGCCATTTGGTTTAGACCTTCCATGCTGTGTGGTGTGGCTGCAACTGGACAAACATTCTCACAAGGAGCGTTATCGCAGTGCTGGCACATCATTGGTTGGTAAACTACCTTAGGATTTTCAAAATCTCCGTAGAAATAACGGTCGATACGCAACCAAGTCATTTCGTGGTGGCGATGTACTTCTTTTTTACCTACAACTGGTACGTTATTTTCAGCAACGCAAGCCACTTGGCAAGCACCACATCCGATACACGCATTAAGGTCAACGAACATTTCCCATTTAACACCCATCTTGAACCATTCTTCATTGGATGGATACAATGTTTGGCTATTGAGGTGGTCCGCTTCTGTATGGAACTCGGTGAGTTTTTCAGAAACCTTTTCCAGTTCTTTCAAAGAACCTGGGAAAATAATAGAACGATTCGTCAATGAACCTTGGAAACCTTTCCAGCCCAATGATTTTTCGTCCACATTGATTACTGCCCCTTCTTCAACACCTACGGCTTTCACACCCATTGTATGGTGGTGTTGTACGCAGGCATAAGCCTTATCTTCGCCAGATTTGGCAGAAACAGTAGCAGATTTAGCGAAATATTGGATATAACCACCCTCCATGCTCAATGCAGGATTCAAGTTAACCCCATAACCTACACCACAACCACCCGAGGTACGGCCTTGACCCAGTGCAATAGCAACTGTTCCAGCAGCCAAACCAAAAGAGCGTGTTACGGTACAAGTATATTTTTGGCCGTTGATTTCAACTTCAACATTATCACCATCGTTGAGTTCCTTCCAACCACTGATGCGGTTGATGCCGTCCCATTCATTTGGAACGCTGAGGTAGTTACCCCATACCGTACGGTTTACTGGATCAGGCATTTCCTGCAACCAAGGGTTATGGGCGTATTGGCCATTACCGATATTTACGGTTTCGTAGAATACAACTTCTACTTCGCTATTACCTGGCTTTGTGATGGCATTAGCATCTGGGTTAACACCCAAATTTGCCACATTATTCACAACAGCCGCAGTTTCAAAAACGCCATCATGGAGACTCATGTCCCAAAATGCTAATGGCGTTGCAAATTTTGTTTGTTGACCAAACATATTCGCCACCCAATTTGCCTTTACAAATTCGTAATAAGGTTGCTCAGATTGACGGTTCAATTTGGGGCTATCCGACCATTCCAACAATGATTGTTCCGCTTGGCGCGTTTTGAACAATGGTGAAATAGTAGGTTGTACCAAACTGTAATGGCCTTTACGCGGTTCAGCATCGCCCCAAGATTCGAGGTTATGGTGCGTTGGTGTGCTATAATTGCAAAGCGCCGTAGTTTCATCTACAATACCAGTACAAGAGATACGAGTACCGACTTTTGCAAATGCTGCTGCGAACTTATCTGCATCTGGTCGGTCGTAAGCAGGATTTGCACCCATTACGATTACGGTACCAACTGCGCCACTGTTCATTTCATTCACCAAATTGGAGAATGCTTTGTCGTCACCTTGGCGTTGGTTAGAATAATTGCCAAAGGTAATAACAGTATTAAGGCTACCGAGGCTTTCATTGATCTTATTGATCATGATTTGCTCGGCTACATTATTGGAACTGCTAAGTACCAGTGCTCTTCCGCGTGCATTGCGCAAGTCATCGGCTACTTTATCGAGGCCTTTTTGAGCCTTATCATTCAAGCCAGCAGCACCGCCCTGACCTGTAATTTTGCTGTACAAGTATGCGATAGCCACGCCCATTTCACTTGGTTTTACTGCAATACGATTGTCTGCATTAGAACCTGTGAGCGACATGAAACTTTCAATTTGATAATGGCGCGACATTTTGCCAGCCTTTACTTTGCTTGTACGGCGGTTTTCGGCATAGCCTTTTGCGTATTCCACTGGGCTAATCCAAGTACCTAGGAAATCGGCACCAAAAGAAGCGATAACATCTGCACCAGCAAAATTATAATGAGGCACAACACGCATACCGTAACACTGCTGGTTGGCATCCAAAAGTGCAGAAGCCGATACCGGATCGTAAGAAACGACCTGTGTATTAGGGTATTTTGCAACAAACTCAGCAATAGCGGCTTTTGCGGAAGGGCTAATGACTGTATTCGTAAGGATACGTACATTTCCACCAGCCAATTTTGACTTGATGGTATTATCCATATCCGACCACGATTTTTCGGTCACTTTACCACCTTCAATCATACCCGCAAATCGGATACGCTTAGTATCGTAAAGGCTCAATACACTTGCTTGCGCTCGTGCACTGGTACCGCCGCCAGAAACGGAAGAAATAGAGTTACCTTCAATTTTAATCGGACGACCTTCGCGTGTTTTTACCAATACAGCGCAGTAGTCACCGCCATCAATGATAGAAGATGCGAAGTAATTCGCTACACCCGGCACAATTTCGTCGGGTTTAGTAACGTAAGGGATCGCTTTTTTAACTGGGGTTTCGCAAGCGGCCAAAGTAGCCGTGCCAATACCAAAACCCAAAACCTTGAGAAAATCGCGGCGGCTGGTTTCCCATTGTCCGTCTGTTTCAACCGCAGTTTCAACAGTAAACTCTTTTTCAGCCGACTGGAGGAAACTTTCCTCGCGATTCAGGTCATCAGAACTTACCCAAATACCGTTATCGTGGTGCATAATTGATATATTCTATTCAATATTCGAGACTTCTATTTTTAGCGTAACCCGAGTTATTGAAAATTTGAAATTTTAAGTTAATAGTAGCGTATATATATAGGTGTAAAACCTCGATATTTACAAATTAGTAGTGGCATTTTTGGCATTCCAAACCGCCAATGTCTTCTACCACGATTTTTTCTGCTTCTGTATCAGATTTGCCCAATGCCTTTTTATGTGCTTTGATGTATCCGGCGTTGTAGTTTTTGTAGAAACCATTACCGAATTTCACCTCTGTTTCGCGGTGACAAGAAATACACCAACCCATACCCAAAGAAGAGTATTGATATACCACATCCATCGTTTCTACTGGTCCGTGGCACTTTTGACAAGCGATTTGGCCAATATTAACGTGTTGAGAGTGGTTGAAATAAGCGTGGTCTGGGAGGTTATGGATACGAGTCCACTCAATAGGGCCTTGAATTTTGCCATTAGAGTCATTTTTCAATGCGGCAACAATACCATCCCACTGATTAGTTACTTGATCTTTGCCTGCTTCATCCAATGCCGTTAACTTCTTATCGGACATATATTCCTGACCGATCCATTTTTTGTAAAGTTCTTCTACCTGTGCTTCTGACCAATTGTCGTAACCCTCTTCATATTTATCTGTAATTGGGTTAAAACCGATAGAAGCATATATTTTTGTCAATTCTGCTGTACCATATTGGCTACCTTTTTTTACAGCCGAGTGACAGTTCATACACGTATTAGTACCCGGAATATTGGAGTGCTTAGAGCGACGCGCAGAGTCGTGACAATATTGGCACTCAATTTTATTGGTACCAGCGTGTAGTTTATGGCTGAATTTAATCGGTTGATCTGGTTCGTAATTTTGTGTACGCCCCATTTTAGTCGCATTATCAACGGTTTTATAACCAAAGATCAATACGGAGGAGAATACTAAGAAAGCGATAAAGCCTTTACTAGACAAAGAAGTTACCCAAGTTTTTTCGATTGGCGCGTCACCGGCTGCAACACGCGATACATTACCCAAGTGATCGATAATCCGCATTAAAGCAAATGCAAGTAGCGCCAATAATAAAGCAAGGCCACCAAACATCCACATATTACTGCTGCTGTCTTTCTTACCCTCTGTTGTCGTACCGGGATCTACGATCTTTTTATCACCTGCACCATTTTTATAGGTATCATCAATGTACAAAAGCACACTAGCGATATCATCATCTTTCAAACTGGTGAAGTTATTCATTAAAACCGGTTTCCAAGTATTCCACAGTTCGACAGCGCGCGGATGACCAGAAGCGATCAAAGCCTGTGAGTTACGAATCCAAGAATAGAGTGCCTTGTCATCGCCCCAACGCTCCTGTGCACCGCCCAAGGCTGGACCAGTGAGCTTATCCTTCATGTTTTTATTATGACAAGAAGCGCAGTTAGCGGTAAACAATTCTTTACCAGCTTCCTTCGTGGGGCCAGCCATTAATGAAACAGAGGCTGCGATTAAAAGCGCAAAAACCCAAGAAATGCGTTTTAGCAACATATAAGTTACGATTTACTTTGTTTAGTTTTGACAGATTTGAGCCGTCATGACTGCGATATGCAGTAATCTGGCACAAAGGTATTTACAAGAACATTCCTTAACAAACTATACTTCTATTTCACGGCTTATTTAGATATGGTCTAAACAATTTAACAAAATAAGTTAACGCGCTGTTAAAAAATCGCCGCAAAGGTATATAAGGCATTTGTGTTTGCAAGATTTTTGTCAAAAAAATCACAAAAAATATTGAACTAAATTTAAATAGCGCAAATGCTGTATTTCTGGGGCGCAATAGCAGCAATCTAAAAAAGTGTTTACAATGAAAATGAGCGAAGTATAAATGCCAATTTTAGTCATTTCCCATTTTTTTACACAAATCTGATCTACATTTAAGAACTTATTGTATCTTTGTGTCAATGTTCATCAATTAAACATTTTTCTGCATGAAAATATCTTACGCTTTTATTTTTTGGGGGCTACTACTCTTTCTTGGCTGCCAAAAGGAGGTAGTCTTGGACAATACCGATAAAAATTTCCCTTTACGCCTTAATTATGCTACTACGAACGATAACAATCAGTTTTCGTGGGCGGAAGTGGATGTAACCGGTTTCCAACAATATGTTCTAGTCCGATCAAGCACGACGATTCCTGTTGGGGGTACGCCTTCTGGGAAAACACGGGTTTTTGAAAGTTCCAATGTTAAAGATACTATTACTTTAACTACGGCTTCCATTATTTTTGACTCAGTTGGGTTTTATAAATTATATACTCAAGTCAACGACCGTTGGCTGGAGAGCCAAGAAGTTCGTATTTCTAATACTAATTTGATCGTATCTGGTAATCCTTTAGCATCAACATTTTTACCAGATTCTAATTGGATACTTATCGTAAAGCAGGAAGCCAACGCTTCTACTACCGCCAAACTAGTTTTGATAGATGTTTTGAAAGAGAAAATGTATTCAAGCAGTATATTTTTTCCTATTACATCCGTGGATCAAATTGCGCTATCCATTGGTTACAACAATGGAAAACCAGAGGCGTTGATTTCTACCTCCTCTACCTTTAGAAGGATTGCACTGCCAACAATGACCCAAATTTCACAAAATTCGTCTTTTACTTCACCCTACTCCGTAGCAAAAGGTGGTAATAATTTTTTATTTACAACGAACGCAAACGTATCAACTTCGTTCAATGTCCGGAAAAATAGTGATTTTAGCGTCGTTAAATCATATGGCCGCAGTAATTATTTAGAACATCGAACTTTAGCAGTACTGGATACTGCTACTAATTTGCTGGTAGAGGTATCACAGAGTAAACTAGAGGTTTTTTCAATAAATCCAACCAATGGCACCATAAATACGGGTAATTTAGCACTTAATAATTTATCTTTTTCCCCATTTTTTATTGATATCATTGTTTCGCCTGATCGTCAATATTTTTGCCCAAATACATCAGGGATTGTTTATGACCGCGGCCTTAATCCAGTAGGTCAATTCCCGGATATTGCCATTGGTAATAGTTTTTTACAAGATGCTGTTTTTTCGGCTGATGGCAGATTTACCTACGCGCTCGTGTTCGATTTCTTTACGGGTCTTACAAAGATTACGAAACAAAGTTTTCCCGAATTTACTGTCGAATCAGAGACTCCAATTAGTGGTGTAACTCCAATTCGAATCGGGCGTTTAAAAGGAGGATTAGGTCTTATTGTTACAGATCAAAACAGTGGCAATACTCGTTTTACAGTTCAAAAAATTAATCTATAAATTATGAAGATGACTTATTCTCTACAATCGTTACCTCTCCAAAGATGGCTTTGTTTGGGTATCTTAATTTTCTGCGTTAATCAGGCAAATGCACAAGAGACCCCCTTACCCCCCAAAGCGCGATTTTCTGAATCATTCAAAGTAGAAATTGGTTTAAATACCATTCCAGTATTGAAAGCGATTGCTAACAAGGGACAAGACAGTTTGGGTTTGAGTCCTTATCTATTAAACACGCGTTTTTCTTGGAAAAACATAGGTATTCGAGGCAGTGTGGGTGGATCTTATAGAAAAGAAGATACCTTTGTTGAGGGTTTTAAAGATTCAGATATCACGACAAAAAGTTCAATCAGTTATCGGGTAGGGATAGATTACAGAACTCGTTGGAGCAGTAAGTTTTCTGGTTCTATTGGTTTGGACTGGGTTGCGCAGCTTTCCAATAATAACCGAGTACTCGATAGTGGATTTGATGTGATAGAGCGCATCAATCAAAGTAATGCCCGTGGAGGAGGTTTGACCACCGCCGTTCAATGGTGGTTATATAAAAATGTAGCTTTGGGCATAGAAACGTCTTTCTATTATCTGGTTGGAGCGCAAAGCATTGGTCGGAAGTTTGTCAATTTCCCCGAACTGAATGATGATTTACGTACTGCACAGACTACGGAAGTGCGGTTTCCCGTCGCTTTGAATTTTCATTGGCGGTTTTAATTAAGTACTTGGACACAATTAATTATGTCCAAGTACTTAACCAACGGTGTATATCCACATAAAATCTATATACTCACCTTTTTTTATTCACCAACAACAAATTTTAAGGTATGAAACTCCTTCACTACTTTATCGCTGTTTCAGGCTCAGTTCTGGCACTAGCGGCTTGCACCAAGGAGCGTCGTTCTGATTTGCCATATCAGTATCAATCTGATGCTTTGAGGCTTCCGGAACAGACCTACAATTATGCCAATCCGACTTTACCAAGTCACTTGGCCAACATTAAACAGGCTGTTAGCCAAAGGGTTACCAATGAAGGTGCTACTTTGGGTCGCGTTCTGTTTTATGATCCAAAACTTTCATTAACCAACAACACCGCCTGTGCGTCTTGCCATTTGCAAGCCAAAGGCTTTGCGGATCCTGTTGCGTTTAGTAAAGGTTTTGATGGCGTTTTAACCAAACGCAATGCTAGTTCGATTGTTAACCCAATTGACAATGCCAATTTCTTCTGGGATGCGCGTGAAACCGACATCAAATCGATGGTACTCAAACCTATTGAGAACCATATCGAGATGGGTATGGACAATTTTGCAGCACTGGAGAAAAAACTGGGTAGTTTAGACTATTACCGTCCGTTGTTTAAAGATGCTTTTGGTACCGAGCAGGTAACAGAAGAGCGCATTGCGGAAGCATTGAGCCAATTCTTGAACTCTATCGTAACGGGAAATTCTAAGTTTGACAGTTCCGAGCCTAATGGCTGGGGTAGCAACAACACTTCAGTTTTTACTTCAAAAGAGTTGATAGGCATGAACCTCTTCTTGGGTAAAGCACGCTGCGGGACTTGTCACACCACTACCTCTAATCAATTTGGATTCACAGAAGGCTTTGCGAATATCGGCCTAGATTTGGATCCAACGGACCTTGGTTTGGGTGCGACTCAAGAAAACATGAATGGAGTTTTCAAGATCCCATCTTTGCGGAATGTAGCACTTTCTGGCCCTTACATGCACGATGGTCGCTTCAAAACGCTGGAAGAAGTAGTAAATCACTACAGCGAAAACATTCAACCTGTTGCTAATTTACATTGGGGTCTTCAGGATGGTACTGGCACGGGTGCGCCTGTTAAGTTGAACCTTAGCACAGACGAAAAGGAAAGTTTGATTGCATTCTTGAATACCTTTACTGATAATCAGTTTATTCAGGATGACAAATTTTCTAATCCGTTTAAGCAGTAATTTTTTTTGAACAAAATCGGTTGGAAAGCCTTTTTGGGGTAAAAGAGTACATGAGCCATCTCCTTTTTGTGGGAGGTGGCTCATTTTTTTGTAAGCATCTGTTTTGGGGAATTTTATCGTTATTTTTGTCAAACGCATTAGATTACAACACAGTGAAATTGGTATTACTATTGGTCTATATTGTTGATTGATCACGCTTGATATACCAAGCCCAAGCGATGAATAAAAACTGAAACGGTAAACGGATTAGTGCAGCCTGATGGCTACCTACAGCAGGCGTTTCTTTAAAAATATCTATAATGTGCAGGGGTAAAAACAAAACCATAGCCCAAAAGATTCCTTGTGTTGCCATTGGTCTGGTTTGAGGTAAAAAAACGCCTACACCAAGTAAAATTTCAATTATTCCAACAGCATAATTGATGATCGATTCGGGCAAAAAATCGGGAATAAAGGCGTAGTACATATCTGGTGTACGAAAATGAGCAACGCCGCCCATGATCATAAATGCTCCAAAAAGAAAAGTAAGTCCTAGTTTTAAATATTTCATGTTGGCAAAGGTAGCACAATCAGTAGAAAGTAGTGCATTATGTATTTTAATCTTTAAAATTGTAAATATAAATTAAGTTATACTTTTAAATCACTTTTTAAATGTGGGGCACACTTTTTTTACCACAAAAGTTCACAAGAGTACACAAAAGCGTAGAGTGACGCTTCGCTCATTTTTAGTACACAAAAGCGTAAAGTGGCGCTTCGCTCATTTTTAGTGCATAAAAGCGTTGAGTGATGCTTCGGTTGTTGTTAGTGCACAAAAGCGAGGGGTGACGCTTTTTTTTCGTCTGATGCGCTAATTATTACTTAAACCCTGCATTTTTCTACCATTTCCAATGCGGTTGGGTGTTTTAATTCTAGGCAAATTTGCAACATAATCCAAAATTTTTGCCGAATACTAAGGCCACCTTTATCCATATCGCCAAAATTGCTAAAATACGGACTTCGGGGCGAGTATTCAATTAATTTATTCAAAATACCATCCATTCGCCCGCTCAAATTGGAATGGTTACGCATGCCGTGTTTGGCTTGGATAAACTCATCCGAATGCCCCCGAAGACAATCATCTAAAATGGAAAGTTGAAGATCCGTAAAATGCGCCCAAACACCTTCTTCTTGTCGACGGGGTTTCCAAGGTGCAAATTTATTAAAAAAAGTAGTGTCCGTATCGCCATAAGTAAACACCATTAAGGCATCGGGGATAGAGCGTTGATAATCAGCCTTGTCGATAAATCCTTGAATATATGGAAACGCCATCAAAAAAAGTTCGCGGATAGGTACGCCCGTTACGATGACTACCCGGATTTGTTGCCATTCGGGGTAACGGCGTAACTCTTCTAAGGTCTCTTTTAATTCTTCAAAATGATGGTCAATTTGTTTGGTATTGAATCGCGCATCCATAAAGATCACCTCCGGTAATTCGTTGGCGTGTTTGTGCAAATAAGCAAACAGTTCTCGGGTAGTATCCACTTTGCCTAAAAGGGTACATTGTGCTTGTTGAATAGCGCATACGATGTGTACTTCGGGTTGATCGTCGCAAAAAAGGACTTTTATCGGTTTTTTATGCATGTTTGAACTCGAGTTGTAGTGATTTAAAGCCGTCTTCATAGGTTTCAATACCAAGCAATTGGCCACCTATTTTTTCCATTTCCCATTGGATAATTTTGAGGCCATATCCATTAGAATCATCAATAATGGCTTGTATTTCGTTGTTTGGAGCAAAAGGAACACCATTATCACTGATGGCTACGCACACATTATCCCCGCAAAGGCGCGCACTAATGCGGATACATCCCGACACTTGGTTGCCCGATGCTCGAATGGCTTGAATGGCATTAAAAATGGCATTGTGAAATACCAGTTCGATGCTATTAATAGTGCCCATAACTTCAAGGCCTGGAATATCAATATCTATTCGGATATGCAGCGGGACGACCAAGGAATCGAACCAGCGCGAGATGCGGTCTAATCCAAGTTCCAGATCATAAGCGATAAAATCATTTACTGCGCTACCGGACAATGCGCCGCGGTTATTTTCATAAAAGAGCAGTGCTTTTTCGAGGGTATGGTTGTTGTTTTTCAAAATATCCATCACTCTTTCCTGATCGTTGATGGGGATATGCCCTAAGATGATTCGAGCATTTAATTCTTTTACTTCCTGAATAAGGTTTTTGAGGGAATGTAATTCGCCATCGTACATATTTCGGAGGGTGGACACATCGGTATCGACCACGATCAGTGATTCGGTTTCGGCATCGTAAGTAATGCCACTGTGTACGTTTTTGGAGCCTAATATGGCGTTGTAGTACTCCGTTTTACCGGGCTGGGCAATCACATTTTCAATGACACGATCCAGTTGCCGATGTCCAGATGCGTCGTGGAGGGTTTGCCCTTCGGCATTTTGACCATTGTTCCAATGTTTATAAGTATCGTTTGTGTACTTGAGTTCGCCTTTTTTATTCGCAATAGCAATAGCGCAGGTTGCTTTATTCAAACTGGCGAGCCAACGGTGCGCAGTAGTAGATAATTTTACGATATGATGATATAAAAACAGGGTGACAATAGTAGCAATCAATAACAGCCAACTCACCGCCAAAAAGCCCCTAAAAAAGTTATACAAACTTTGAGGTACCGCGATTAAATTATTGGTATTATTATACGTTGCATCTGGCATTCGGGAGGAGAGTTGGATCAGGTATTTGCCCGTTGTATCGGTGCCGATGAGCGAAACGCGTTGGTTGATAATGGCATCGTTAATAGAGAGATTGGCGTTAAAAAAAGAAGGTTTGTAGGGATTTCCGCTTGTTTTTTGACCATTATGAAGGACTTCGAGCGCCGTTTGAAGGATAAGCAGATAACCGGTTTGGTTGTGGGTAAGTCCTAATACCTTTTTGTTATTGTTGACGATATAGCGCGCATCGTGGATAATTTCCCAACTTTTGATGGTGCGTTTTTCGATACTGACATTGTTATAGTTGTAAACATACGCCTCGGAATCGCGTTGGACTACTCTTTGAATAATAAGGGAATCGACGGATAAATACAGACTGTCTTTTTTTAAATTAAGTTGTCTTTTTATGAGATCTTGTGCTTCTTTAGGATTGATACTCAATGACTTATCTTGTAGGACATATTCATTGACTGCTTTCTGCCAAATAGGATACTGATCCAAAAGTAGTTGTCGGGTATTTTTTATTTTTTGTTGCTCCTGCCGCGTAATGAGGTAAAGACCGATCCCAAACCCAGAGAGAATAAGGGTCGGAAGCATGACGAGGATTAAGGCCCATTTTGATCTAAATTTCATAAAAACTATTTTTGCTTCTATTTTTCGGGCTGTAAGGTGCGGGATATTTGGGAAAGGGCATAGTGAAATAGTTCACTATTTTGAATAGGTAGAGTAGAAAATGAATACCTCTTATATTAGACATTACACAGAATTAGTTTCGTATGCTGAGAATGGTTAATTTTCGCCAAATTTTCGTTAAATTTTTCGCCGAAAACACCCCATTTCGACTGCAAAATTTGCCTTGATTTGACAAAAATTTCCTCATTTCAGCATTACGACCCTAATTCTATATAATGTCTATGATTTTTTAAAAAAATGCATTTCAATTGCTTGTAGTATAAAAATATGTTTTATCTTTACGACCTGTATTGCAATACATTTCCTAATCCTTCACCCTGCTGCCAGTCTACAAAAGTGTTGACTATTCGTACAGCAAACAAGTCACAAAACAAGTCTTTTTCTAATGAAACAGCCAACAATTTCCAGTTTTGCGCCTCGGTACGCAAATAATGCTTCCATTGCGCCATTACTTTTAGTACTATTTTTTATGATTTTTGGAAACGGTAGCGGATGGGCACAGGGCGGTTTTGCGTCCTGCGGTACGTCAGAGAATAATCCTTTCCCGATTTTGCCTACACCCGGAGAGGCTACATGTTATCCTATTACCCAACACCCGATATTCGTACGCATAAAAGTGCATGTTTTGAGGCCAACTGACCCTGGCGCTGATACAGGGCAGCCTTCAGAAACCGTTAAAAGAGCAATTGCCCGTTTGCAGGCCAATTTTGAACCGTTCAGGATATATTTTTTGTGGGATGCTTGTGATATTAATTTTATCGATAATGATGATGATTATTCATCCATGTTATCAGAAACATTACAGAACTTAAAAATTAAATATGGACCTAGCATGAATGAGCCAAATAGAATTGATGTTTTTTTCTATCCCAATGATTATATTACGAATGAATTAGGGAGTACAATTAACATCACTTCGGATGCCATAGGCATTGGTGGAAAATTTACAAATCTCATACCCGCCATCGAAACAAATATATTAACACACGAAATGGCCCACTGTTTGGGGCTTTACCACACCAATGAGACCAATGCTTCTTCAGGATCAATACCGTGCTCCTGCGAGGTTTATGCTTCGCAAATCATAGACGAATGTTGTGCTTGCGGCGATCTAGTATGCGACACTAAATTTTATCCCGATGATATTTATACTGTTGAATCTAATTGTAGCTGGTTAGAAACTGCCACATTACCAAATTGTGGTATTGAATTTAGCAATCCAGAAACAAGAAACTTTATGACCAATACAAATTTAGTCTGCACCAAGAGATTCACAACAGGACAAGGCATAAGGATGCGGCACGTACTGACACAAGATCCTTTGGGCGTAACCCAGAGTAACAACGCGACTAATCTGTTTACCAGTTTAAGTATTCCATCAACGAATATGCCCAATATATGGACTACGGGTATGTTCCTCAATAACCAAGTCATTCTTTATGAAGATTTGACAGTAGAAAGCGGCTCATCCTTGGAGATAAGAGAGGGCGTAAGTGTTCTATTTGCAAGGGAAGCCAAACTCATTGTGCAACCAAATGCAGTACTCAAATTAAATGGTGTATTAACCGGTATGTGTGCCGATTACTGGCAAGGCGTTAAAATATATGGAAAACCCGGACAAACCAATCAATATCCAATAAATGGAGTGTATGCCCAAGGCAGAATGGAGGGATATGCAAAGGGTGTTATAGAAAATGCAATAACAGCAGTAGAACTATATGGTGGAGGTGGAAATGGGGGACAGATCAACTGTAAGGGTACGCTTTTTCGGAACAACCAAATAGGTGTTTCTTTCAAAGGTTACGCAAATAATATTCCATCAATTCCACAAGTAGAAGGAACCTTAACGTCGGCAGGCAATCAAAATTATAAAGCGCGCTTCAATGGTTGTGTCTTTGAGACCAATGATAACTACCCAACAACTTTTCTTGAAAACAAATATTTTTTCTATGCGTTCATCGATATGGTAGAAGTTAAAGGTGCACAAATATTAAGTTGCTCTTTTACCAATACAAAAACGGAGTACTGCCCAAATAATTCTAATACAACTTGTAAGGGTTTTGGAATTCGTGGCATTTTATCAGGATTTACCATAGATAATGCTTTGGGAACGAATGTGGGCTGTACGTTTACGGGTTTAGAAGAAGCGGTTCGTGTCTTTAGTCCACCAATGATAAGTTCATTAACTAGGCCCGTCACCATCAGATCTGCCAGTTTTACAGATAACTATGTTGGAATTTACATAGAAAATGTATTGGGAGCATCTATTACAGGAAATAAGTTCTACCTAGGTAATATGCCTGGCAACCCTACTGAAAAAGTACAATTTGGTACTATATTTGCAAAATCATCCGAATTTGTTTACACTGGCAATCAATTTCATAAAGTAGATGGAAATGCTGAAACCACCGTGGGTACTTGTAATTATGATATAGGTTCGGCCAATAATGTAATCAACCTCAATAAATATTCCGATATCCATATCGCTAATGTAGTCAATAGCAATAATAGCGAACTACCCAACAATATTACAAGTGGATTATACTACGAATGCAATACCAATGATGGCGTAACGGCTTATGATTTTGTGATGCCCAATGATTCCGATCGGATACGAACGAATCAAGGAAAATTCGTTGGTATTGATCCTTCTGACAATAGCCCTATTTACCTTCCGGCTGGCAACCGATTTTCTCATCAAGGTACTTGCGATTTTAGTGATTTTTATAAATCCACACAAAATATTAATTACTACTATGCCAATCCAATCATGACTGGAGATCCATTTCAAGCGCCATTGTACCATAATTTGAATACCATAAATTTGTTTTCGGTAAAAACGATGACAACCTGTTCAGATTTTGGTTATGAAAGTTTATACCAGTCAAGAGAGGCACTCAACTCCATCCGCAATGAATATTTTGCTGCTAGAAATAATTTTACCAAGGCTCGAAAGAACTGGATAAATGCCACCAAATCTGGTAATCCCACCAAAATTGAAAATACGGAACGAGTAGCGAGCCTTCATTATCTTACCATGTATGAACTTGCCAAAAAGGGATTTCTGCATGCAGTACACGACACCATTAATTATTCCGAAGATTCACTCAAGACATGGCAGGGGCGTTTATGGACGTATGAAAGTGATGTACGCCTTGCACTGATCTATGGTTTTGCTGGTCAAAGTACAGAGGCGACTCAAGTTATTGGACAAATACCCCAACGTTACGTACTTTCCGAAGTACAACAGGCAGAACTATCTAGGATTCAAACCTTGATTCAAATTGGGAGTAGCCAAAATTTGCGCAAATTGGACAAAAACACGCAATCCATATTATTACAAATCGCCCAAGATCCCAATGATGGTATCGCAGCACAAGCAGGCAAAGGCATATTGTCGAACTATGGTTATGTATTCCCACCTTATTCTTGTAGTATGCCGATATGCTTGGAAGGGAAAAAGGTACTACTGAACAGTGGCAGTAGTGCTCAGGTACCTGAAAAATTGGATATTACCGTGACACCTAACCCTGCCAACGACCATATCTTAGTCCAAATGAGTAAAATAAGCGATAGATCAGGTCAATTTAAAATAGTGGGACTTTGGGGACAAACTGTTTTCCAAACCACCGTACAAGGCAACCTATCCGTACAAGTTAATTCCGGATCATTCCCTGCTGGAATATACTTTTGGGTATTAACGCTTGCCGATGGAACTATTTCCCAAGGCAGAATAATTGTGCAACACTAACCATATTATTGTTGGGTCGGCTTTATCTCTGTGGGTATTGCTGACCCAACAATATAACTGTTGCTTACCTCCGGCTTTATGGCCGTTGCCGCTACCCTACCCTATTCAAAAGCGATCTCATAAGCATGCCCTTGCGGAATAGGCAACATTTCTTCTATCCAAATCGAACCTGAAATGCCTTGTATTAACTTGCAAAATAACTGCACCGATAAAGGGCTGTCTAAATCTATAAATTGCGATTTTTGACCTTCTTTTTTGACAAAAACCAAGGACGGCAGCGATATTTCATGTCTAATTCGACTAATTTCTTTAAAAAAACGAATATCTTTTTTGCCCTGCAAAATTGCCCAAAAAGACGCGTCCATTTGCCAACAAGCACGTTCTACTACCATATCGCCAAGGGTTATTCTTGGGCGGAAACGGCAGCCTCCTTTGTCCTCCCAAACAGACGGTGCCCAACCCAAATTATCCAACAAAGGTTGCCCCAAGGCCAACAGCATTTGAACCAAGAGTGGCCGAGACGATAAGTCTTCTAAACCTAGATCTGCAAATGTAATAACTTGGCTGTTTTGCGCATCCAATAAAACCATCGTGCCATCGGGGTACATTTTTGCTGCTCCTAGCGCCGCTTGAGCCGTCCTGCCACCGGGCAGTTTGATGTATTTTTGCGTCAATTCGGGGTGAATATTGGCATTAAATGCAGAATACCACGAAAAAGCATATAAATTGGGATACCGCTCATAAATGGATTTTAATTGCTCCGTAAAATCACTTGAAAACAAATGTAACCAACGGGCAAATAGTTTACCGCCCCCCGGATACAAAGTGTTCAACACAAATTTTGTGTGGCCATTTTCGTCCTTAAAGGGTTGTACTAAATGACCAATGGGTATATCGGATGGCTGTTGAACGGCCATTGCTTCGGCAGGATTATGGTTCAATTGCTCAAATAAATCCAATATGTTCATCGTACCCTGCGCGTTCAAAACAGCGGCGATTTTTTGCCTCATACCTTTCCGTTTTTGTACAGGCGTATTGCTCCGTATTTGCGCTACTTGCGCAGCCATATTTCCCAATTCGGCAAATGTGACAACGGGCGTTTGCGCAATAGCCACATCTTCGTAAAACAATTGCTCGGCAGTTATGGCTGGGCAAAAACCAAGATACCGTTCAAAATAAATCTTTACTTGATCCAATGCCTCTTGTTGGGTGACCAATGCCTCTGCGATGGGCTGAAAAGGCAATGTACGTGCAGCAGTACGTAACCATTGGAGTAAAAATGCTGCTTCTGAAATAGCAGGAACAGCACTGCCGCCCTCTAAAAAACCTAGGAATTGGTAGAGTTTGCCCGTCCATCCGTGGTTTTGGCCTGTTTCTGGAAAATTCCATTCTAAAAAACCCGTATCTATAAGTTCTTTGAGGTACAATTCTGTTTTTTCCAGATCCGATTCGGTGGCTTCGGCGATGATTTTTGTTAATTGAACAAAGCGTATAGCAGGCTGATTTTCAGTAAATTGTTGACCAATAAAACGCAAAATAGGTGCCACTGCCACTTGCTGAATGGCTTCGTTGGTACCATCAAAATACCACCAACGGAACACTTGTTCACTGCTGACATCCATCAACGGATTTAAGCGAACGGTGAGTGCATTGTAAAACGCAGGAAAAGCCAATAATACATCGTAAAAACAAGGTAAAAGCGCCACATTTGGCGTGATTTTGGAAGTAGGAGGCTGCTCGGCTGGTACGGTATCTTTGAATCGCCTGTTTTCCGAGTCGTTTACTTCATTTTCCCAAGGAAACACAAAGGCTTCCGATTGGGTATCTTGGTGCATATCCACGGTAGCAAACCTGCTTAACGGCGTGGTTTTAGTGGCCATGCGCGTCACATATTGCAAAATGCCCTCGGCGGTATGGCGGTCTTTTCTATTGAATTGATCGGGATTACTGGAGATAAAATCGGGGATTTGCTGTAAAAGTACCCTGCTTGAAAACAATAAGCCACGTTGTAACTCATTGTGTGTGGCGTACTGTTGCAGGTGCTGATATGAGGCTATAACCAAGCGATTGTACTCGTTTTCGTAGTGCACTTGGGCTGCAATCTCCTTGTCGAAAGCCATTTGATACGCAGCAATGGCGGTGGATAGGTCATGCGCTGGCGATAAACCCTCTAAAGGCGGAACAATTGCTTTACGAAAAAATATTTTACGTGCATTATAAATTTTAGTGCGTAAAAGCCCCTCTTCGGTGGTCAAAAGTGCCTTATCAAAGGCTTCCTGCACGCGGGTACGCGCAATTTCTAATTCGGCGTTTGCCTTTTTTTGCGCTAAATCCAAGGCATCAAATTGGCCACGCAAGGGCGACAACACAGAAAAAGGTAATCCGGCAGTACGTTGTATATAAAGCATATTCGGTGTTAGTATCGAAGTACCGTTTGACGGATAATATACCCTTTTTCTGCTTTTTCGACCCAAGGTTTGGTTTCACAATCGGTGGGAACAGGATTTGAATTGCAGTATTGAGAATCCAAAATCCATTGTTCTTTATACACCAAACCTATATTTTTCGCATAAATCGTGCGAGAAAGGCGTTTTTCGATAACATTTTCATCATCTACTTCGGTAACGACTAAAACGGAATCAAACGAAAATGCGCCTACTTGTCGAGGAATATCAATGGAATCCACTTCATAATTCCAATTGGTAAAAGGCCTGATAGATTGATCGGCAACTTTGATGGTACGATTGGGATCGATCCAAAGGTTACCATTCCATTCGGATCGTTTAGTCATTGGAAAAACCAAACGCAAGAAACGGAGGTTTTCTTCGGTGCGCACGGCTTTTTCGTCGGTGATTTCGGCAGTCCATATCCGCTCAATTTTCCAAGAGAGGGTATCGGAGGCACGCTCAAAACGCTCCACTTTCCATTGCAGGTGGCCTTCCGTATCCCTCAAGGTATCGGTGATGGTTTCTCGGATAAAAGTAGTAGAGGAATCTCGCGTTACACCCGTTGCAAGGGTTATAATAGTAATGCTATCTACTTGATAATCAATAGATTGACCAATTGCCAAAGGAAAGTATTTCTGTTGTTCGGACACATCGGTATTGATTTCCTCTATGGTGCGTTTACCGCAGGAAACTAGTAGTATAAGTAGTGTATAGAGTATTGCTTTTTTCATTAATGAAATTGTTTGGCTATTATGTACTTTTTAGAAATTGAATCTTATCCTTATCAATTTCAAAAAGTTGAAATTTAGTGCAATAATGTTTACTTCCTACTTTTTTTCGCCGTAAACTTTGGGCGAGCATTGCCGCTTTTTAGTTTGTTTTTCTCATCAAGCAATGCTTGTTTTTCTTTTTGCAAAGAAGCAATTTCAGGCTTAAGTTGTTCAATAGCGCCTAATAAAAAATTCGTCACTGACCGTAGATCTTCGTCAGCAACTTGATTTGGATTTATATTTAATTTTTGTTTGTACATCGTGCAAAATTATGTTTTTTTATCAATTTATTATAACTTGTTTAGAGGCCATAACAAAAGCAGGCTATGAATGAAACATCCTTTCTGCATTTTCGGAGGTAATTTTAGCCACCAAAGACAACGGCACTACTTTGATTTCGGAGAGCATATCGGCCACAAGTTTTACATACGCGCTTTCGTTGCGTTTGCCTCGGTGCGGAACAGGAGGCAAATACGGCGCATCAGTTTCCAGTACAATATGTTCGAGTGGCACTTGGCGCAATACTTCTGGTAATTCCGATTTAGGATAGGTTACAGTTCCGCCAATACCCAGCATAAATCCGAGATCAATCATGCGGTTGGCCTGTTCTAATGTGCCCGAAAAACAGTGAAAAATACCACGCAAACGACCATCTTGTCCTGCTTTTACGACTTCGAGGCATTCTTCATTGCTCTCTCTGGCGTGTACAATAACGGGTAGATTAAGGTCTTTGGCCCATTCAATTTGACGCGCAAAAGCCATTTTTTGTTGTTCCAAAAATGTTTTATCCCAATACAAATCAATACCCGTCTCCCCTACCCCAGCCCATGTGCGCTCTTGGAGGTATTTTTCGACAATGGCCAATGCTTCTTCCACATTTTCATTCACCGAGCAAGGGTGCAAACCCATCATAGCAAAGCAATTATTAGGAAAAGCAGCCTCCAAATCGAGCATTGCATCGATACTTTCCGCATCAATATTGGGTAGGTAAATTTTTGTGATCCCAGCGTCAATAGCGCGTTGCACCATCTCATTTCTATCTGCTTCAAATTTTCTGGAATAAAGGTGCGCGTGGGTATCTATAAGTGTAACTGACATTTATATCTTTTTATGCGTTTTATAATGTACTGTTTCTATGAGTATATTTTCTCTTTAGAAAAAAGTATTGACCAATTGTAAATTTCAAATAGTTGAAAATTTGTGCCAAAAGCCTACTTCTTACTTTTTTTAGCGAAAAAAAGTAAGCAAAAAACGCTTCGGCTGACGAAAAATGCGGTGCTTTTGCTTCCTCGCTACGGCGGCGCCAAAAAAAACTCGCCGGACTATTGAGCGGAGGCTGCGCCTCTTCAATTGAGTTTGGCTCAAACACTTTTTGGCTTCATCCGCCTCCACTCAAGCAAAACCTGCATTTTTCTAAGGCCGGTTTTGCCACACTTTGGGAACCGTACTTTATTTCAAATCTCAAAATATATCACCAAAAACAAAAGTGTACGGTTGTAAATCTAAATATACAAATACCCTGCACTAAACTATCTGACTGCTCTTTATTATAAAGTGTCAGAATACCATCAAATTAATTGAAAAAACAGACTAATTAAAAAAATACTCCTATCTTTGTTATCGCATTGGCAGCAAACAGACTACTGTCGGCGTTTTTCTATCCTAAAATATTTGTTCGTCCATTTATGAAATCTTTATTTGTCATTATATTTGTTGCATTAGGGTGTATATGCACACTTCATGCGCAACAAGCCACAACATCAACTACGGAAACACCAGAAAAGGAAAAATCAAAATTGATTCAATTTTCAGGTATATTGGTTACCGATGATGGTAAAGGTATGATTCCTGTACCTTATGCGACTATTTTTTTACCAGAAAAACACAGAGGAACTTATTCCGATTATCGTGGCTTTTTCTCTTTAGTCGTAGAAAAGGGCGATAAAATAAAGTTTACATACCTAGGGCTAGAGACTAAAACAATCACTATTCCCGATACTTTAACACAAGATCGGTACTCTGTGGTGCAATTTTTGCCGCAGGACACTTTTACTTTGCCCACAATTGTCATTTTTGCATGGCCATCCAGAGAGCATTTTAAGATCGAATTTTTAAAGATGGACGTGACCACCGAGTTGCAAAAGCGTGCAGTGAAAAACTTGGCCAATGAATACCTTAAAGATGCACGCAAAAACGACGAAATTGTAGCGTTTTCGGGCAAAGAAGGTGCTAATTATTACCTTCGCCAGCAATCTAAGGAGTTTGTATATATGGGGCAAACACCACCCATGAATATCTTTAGTCCATTGGCTTGGGCTAAGTTCTTTGGCGATTGGAAAGACGGAAAATTCAAGAAAAAAGAATAATTACGGATAAAACAACCAAGCGTACAAAGGTTAATACCGTTTAAATGCCCTAAAAAAGCGATCTGGCAGCTCTTGTCTGCAAGCCGCTTGGTAATCCTGAAAAGAACAGGGGATAAGTCGATGCCTTTGGTGTTTGCGTTTAATATCAATCGGGACTTGCAGCCACCATCGCCCAGTGAAAGTACTTTTCCAAAAAGTAAGTTGGTAATTAAACTCGGGCATGTCCACTACATATTCAGTAAGTCCTTTGAAACTTACTGGATAATCGCCTTTGCGGTTAAAAAAACCATCTAAGAAATACCAAATTAACTGCGCCGATGATTGGGCTGTTATGCCATTTATATCTTTAGCCGTTTCCAAACCATACACCCCGAATGAAGTCAACTTGTCGCTCATACCAGCATAACGCGTAAGTTGACAGGCTTCTTCGAGAAAAAAACCAGACACAGAAGGGTTGTGCACGCCGGGTGCTTCGCAGTTTTTTAAAGCATTGAGGTGAAAACTCAATAGATCAGCATCCCTCAATATCGGCTCCGTCTCTTCCAATGCTGTACGCGAGCGACCTAAGCGATACACTTCAAAATTATTTTTTTCCAACATCTTTTGCACCGATGGAGGCATCAAATGTGCTTGTGACCCGAGGAGGGCATAATGAAATAGCATAGGATGACCAATATCCACTAATGGCTCAAGTGTAGTCATAAAACGAAATACTTCATCGATACTTGTCCAATTGACTACGGCTTTTGCTTCTTGGTAAGCGAGGAATTGCGCACGGGCCAGGTCATTGCTTCCTCCAATCAAAATGGGTACAATTTTACCCGTAATTAATTCATAAATTACAGAAACCAGTTGGGTCGTGTCAGTCTTACGCAAGTTACCCAAATCTGCAATAGCACCATCTGTAAACGGTGCGGCATAACCATACAGCGCCATACGAACAGCATTAGCAGATGCTTCATCTGTACCAATCAACGCTATTTTTACTTTTTTTAGATCGGGTAAATCTTTTTGAAAAAACACAATCTGCTGCCCTAAGGACTCATTAGTACCTTTTCGGGCATAATCAGGGATAGATTTTGGGAGCGGCTTTAGCCAGTTTTGTAACATAGCCACAAAGGTAAGGAACGGTGTTGGAATAAAGGTACAGATTGATGCACATCTAAGTTGTTTCTGTTTATATTATTTAATCAATTACCTTTGCCGCGCCTTGTTACATGGTAAACTCAACTTAGTAACGAATAACCAGTTATTAACGCCATTCAATAAAAGAACGTATTAACCAAACGTGATTGAAAGGGCATCATTTAATTCAATAAAACAAATTATTCATGGTAGATTTGCTTGAAAAATACAAACAAAAGCAACCCGAAATAGTCTTTGAATGGCACGATTCAGAAACAGAGGCTGAAGGATGGATTGTGATTAACTCTTTACGCGGCGGTGCTGCTGGTGGTGGTACGCGTATGCGCAAGGGCCTCACACGGGAGGAGGTAACATCTTTGGCCAAAGTAATGGAAATTAAATTTAGTGTGGCTGGGCCGCCCATTGGTGGTGCAAAAAGCGGCATCAACTTTGATCCTTCCGATCCTCGCCGTTTGGAAGTGCTGGCGCGGTGGTACCGTGCGGCGTTGCCCATCTTGAAGCATTATTATGGTACAGGCGGCGATTTGAATGTAGATGAAATAAAAGATGTAGTACCCATCACAGAAGACCTTGGTTTATGGCATCCACAAGAGGGTATTGTAAAAGGCCACTTGAAACCAACGGAGGGCGGCCAAATCAATGTCATTGGACAATTAAGGTATGGTTGTACTAAAATTGTGGAAGACCCCGAATACGTACCCGAGGGAGGGGAGCATCGTTATGCTGTAGCTGATTTGATTACGGGTTATGGCGTGGCAGAGTCTGTAAGACATTTTTATGATATATTCCATCAATCGGGTTTATCTGGCAAAACTGCTATTATACAAGGTTGGGGTAACGTAGCCTCTGCGGCGGCATGTTACTTAGCCAAGGAGGGCGTGAAAATCATAGGTATCATTGACAGGGCTGGCGGTATTATACGAAAAGAAGGATTGTCGTTGGAAGAAGTAAAAGCACTCTTTAGTAATAAGGTAGGCAACCAACTTATGGCATCCGATTTATTACCGTTTGATGTGGTGAATAAAGAGATTTGGGAATTGGGTGCGCAGATATTTATTCCGGGAGCAGCCTCTAAAATTGTGACGCGAGCACAAGTTGACAGTCTTATAGTGCACAACATTGAATGTATATCCTGCGGGGCTAATGTGCCCTTTACGGATGATCAAGTGTTCTTTGGGCCGACCGCCAAATATGCCGATGAGCAAACTGGTGTCATTCCCGATTTTTTAGCAAATTGTGGTATGGCGCGGGTCTTCGCATATTTGATGCAACCAGATATTGTGATGACTGATAGTGCAATTTTTAATGATATATCGGCTATAATTAGGGCCGGATTAGCAGAAGTTGCGGTAAATAACCCCAATCCAAGAAAAATTTCGGCCTCTGCGCTATATTTAGCACTCAGAAAGTTGGGCGTTTAACAAAAATATCCACAACTTTGCGGCTGGAAACCATTAAAATGGTTTTTCATACAAAAACTAAACAGCGATTTTTGCAAAACAAACTCGTTTATTGTTAACCTTTTTCATTTCACTAATCAATAGTGACATCATGTCAATGAGGAAATTAATTTTTACTTTTCTTTTCGGTGCTTTAGCCGCGAGCCTTTCCGCACAAGACGCATCTGCTCCAACTGCACCTTATCGCTCATTCTCTCCTGCTGATCAGTGGGAAGTAGGCGTTCACCTCGGTTTACCATTTGTAAATGGTGATGTCGATTCAAAGTTCCCCGGTTTCGGAGGCGGCTTGCATGTTCGTAAATCTATCGATCATGTATTTTCTATTCGCTTGAACTCACTGTTTGCTAGTGCATCAAATGAGAATAATGCGACTTCTGATCTTCGTAAGTCAGACATGACTTGGTTATCAGGCGGTGGCGAACTCGTGGTTGCTCTTAACAATTTGATTTGGAACAAGCCTTACCACAAGTTGCTTTTAAATGCCTTTGGTGGTGTTGGCGGTAATCGATTCACTTCGACTTACGAGAACATTCCTGCAGTAACCAACGGTAAATCTACTTTCACCTCTGCCTATATCAATGGTGGTGCTGGTATCTCTTACCGTGTTAGTCCAAAATTCAATATTGGTTTGGAATATACTGTTTATTCTACCTTTGGTAAGGGCGGTGACCGCTTGGATGGTGATCCAAACATCACATTCCAAGGTACTTCTTACCGCGATAACCTTCACTTCCCAAATCTTACTTTGAACTTTAACTTAGGTGGTAAAGACAAGAAGACAGGTTTGGCTAGAGTAGAGCCTCGCTACTGGGCAAATCCATTGGATGGTGTTTCTACTGCAATCAGTGCATTAGAAGCGCGTGCGATCTATGATCCTACCGATAGCGATGGCGACGGTATCATCAACGATATCGACCAAGAAGATAATAGCCCTGCTGGCGCACGTGTGGACAGCAAAGGTTTAACTTTGGATTCTGATGGCGACAAAATGCCTGATTACAAGGATAAAGAGCCATTCTCTCCTCCTGGTTACCCAGTGGATGCTATGGGTGTTGCACAAGTACCTAAGCCAAAAATTCTTACAGAAGACGACGTTAATCGTATCGTTGATGCTAAATTGGCTAATTTCAAATTGCCAACTCAGCCATCTGTTGTGGATTGGTTCCTTCCAATGGTAAACTTCGATCTGAACAGCTACACTGTAAAGAAAAGCGAGTACGAAAAATTGTATCAAGTGGCACAAGTGTTGAAGTCGAACCCAACTATCCGTTTGGTGGCTACTGGTAACACAGACCGTTTGAACAATGAGACTTACAACAATGTATTGTCTTACAACCGTGCTAATGCCGTAATTGCGCACTTAGTAGCACAATATGGTATCGCTCGTGATCGCGTTGTTTTGAACTGGGCTGGCGAAGGTGCTAATATCATCCCAACTAATTCAGGCAATGTGACCAATCGTCGCGTTGAATTCCGCGTTGTTAAAGCTGCGGACAAAGAAATGGGTCGCCCAGAAGGTAAAGAAGCAGGTAAAGGCCGTATCGAGGGTAACTCTTCTGGTTTCTAATTTTTGCTCAATATTCAATAGGCTTTCGGGTCTATTTTAAATACCAGGCAGCCCTTTCATCATGTAAGGGCTGCCTGTTTTTATTTTTTATCTTATGAAACAGTTTGTCATTCTTGTTGCTATCATAGCAATTTTAGCCCCATTTGGCACCTCAGCCCAAACGACCAAAATTAAAAAAGTAGTACTACAAGGCTTTTGGTGGGACTACAAAAACAATAATTTCACTAATAGCTGGAGCAATTATCTAACAGAACTGGCACCCAGACTAAAATCTATGGGTATTGATGCCGTGTGGATACCTCCCTGTTACAAAAACCAATCGCCTACTTGGGTGGGTTATGGACCAATGGATCATTACGATCTTGGCGATAAATACCAAAAAGGTAGCCCAAATACCTATACAGGCATGGGTACTAAAGATGAGTTATTGCGGATGATCGCAGTATTGCATGCTAATGGTATCGAAGTGATACAAGATGTGGTACTTAACCATGTGGATGGAGCGGGCAGTGCTTCCGGTGGCGGAGGACAAGATCCAGAACCTACCTACTCACTAGCCTCGAATAGCGGTTACAAAAACTTCCGATATACTTGCTTTGCTACTCCGGCCATAGATGAGTCCCAAAATGACTACTGGACGCGTAGTGGCCGATGGCCTAAAAATTATACTAATTTCCACCCCAATTCAAATAATAATTGTAGCAGTGGTGATATATGTGCGGCGTTTTTTGGCCCAGACATAGACTATTCGCTTAATTCATCGGGCATTAGTTCCAATATTCCCACTTCGGGAACACCTGCTGGGTATCCTGCTACCCGCACCTACCATAATCCTACACAAGGCACGGATTATATGTACAACGGTGCTACCAACTGGCTCAAATGGTTCCATAAACAGACTAATGTAGATGGCTACCGATGGGATGCTGTAAAACATTTTCCGCTATATGTCCAACGCGATATTACGCGCCAAGCCAAATACCTAACTGGTAGTTTCAATGGAGGCTATAGTATGTATAATATTGGTGAATGGATTGGCGACAAAGGCGTACTTGATCCGTATGTAACCAATATGGCGGCTACAAGTCTAGGTTTTGGCTATGAGGAGCATACAGGTACTTTTGATTTTAACCTGCGGTGCTATAATACTCAGGCAAATTCGGGTCTTGCCAGTTTATATGATTTGGTAACGAGTAATATCAGCGGAAGCTACGATTTGGCTAATCTTCCGGGCCTACAACAAGACAAACGCTATTACGACTATACTTCACCTTCGGCGCGTGTACACCGCACCGCACCATTTGTGAATAGTCACGACACTTATCGCCCATATTTGGATGCAAATGGCAATTTTTTAAAAGCCTTGGGAGATCCTACTGGCTGGAATGAAGGACAAGAACTAGGCGGTAAAGGAAAACATATTGACCCCCGCGAACCACGTGTTGCGGTCGCTTATGCTGTCATTTCGGCAATGGACGGCAACCCAATGGTCTTTTTTGAAGATATATTTAACATTGGTACAACCAGTAAAAGATGGGCGCACCAGCCCACTAGTACTACTGATTTACCTACTTGGAACGATGTGGCGAATATTATTCAATGCCATCAAAAACTAGCCTTTAAAGATGGCAATTATAAAGTGCGCAGTGCTGAAGCTGGCGCCTTCTATCCTTCAGGCTCAACTGCCAATAATCACTTGGTGTTTGAACGGAGTGCGAAAGCCGTTATTGGCGTAAATGACCAATTCAGCACCGATCAGGACATGTGGATTGATTCCGATTTTGCCGCTGGAACTATATTAATGGATTATTCTGGCGCAAATGGCATTACTACATCGGTGGTACAAAGTGATAAACGTGTCTATATTAAAACCAAATCTGTGGGGCATACCATCCCTGATGTATTTGGGCATGGATACTCCGTATGGGCTCCCGTGCCTAATAATGTGCCCTTTACTACCGTTACTGCGCTTTTAGCACACCTCAATTATACACCCCCTCGCGCTACTGAAACAACGCAAGAATGGGAAATGGACGATGATTTGGGCGATAGCCATTGCGGCTCCTTGGGTTACGGTGGCAAAACACCCGACAACTCTCCTAATGACCGCGTGGTGGGTAAGTTTTTTGCTGCGGCCAATACAAATGTGTCCTATACTGCTACGCTAGGTACTGTAGGAACAAGTATTACTTTAGATATTTGTAAATTAGATGGCACAGTGATGGGTACAGTAAGCGGAAGTACGGCTACCATTACTGGTTCATTTACCAATGATGCGACGCGTTGGTTAACGATCAAAGTACGCAATACCGCCGCTAATACTTTAGGACAAAAATGCTTTGTCAAAATGACTTATACAGCACCAGCAACCGTTGTAACCAATGCGTTTCCTGCTGCCACAACAGTCTCTATTTGGACCAGTAATGGTGGCTCCAATGATTGGAATGACCCTAAAAACTGGGAAGAATGCAAAATACCATTGTGTACAGGCACTGTTTTAATTCCGCATGAAGTAAAGTTTATGCCCAAATTAGATGCTTGTTTTACAGGTACTTTGATCAATAACGCAGGATTGTCGCTCAAACCCAAAGTTTTTCTACATGGCCCCTATAATGCAAGTACGGGTTTGATGAATGATGATTTGAGGGTGGGGAATTTCATACCATTAACAACACCTTATGGCGGCACAGAAGTGACTACAGCCGCTGCGCTTGGTGTAACAGGCAATAATGCCATTGTGGATTGGGTAAAAGTAGAGTTACGCGACAAAAATACGCCTTCCACTATTTTGCAAACCCGTAGCGCACTATTGCAGCGCGATGGCGATGTAGTAGGTGTCGATGGCGTATCGCCTTTGTTCTTAAATGGTGTGCTAAGCGATAATTATTATATCGCTATCCGGCATCGCAACCACTTGGGGGCAATGACAGCAGCGTCTATTGCCTTAGGGAATACGATAAATACCACTGATTTCTCTACCACAACGACCTTTGGATCCAATGCGCAGCGCCCGCTTGGCGGCAGCATCAACGGATTATGGAGTGGCAATGGGAATGGCGATAATAAAATAAAATACCAAGGTAGTGCCAATGATGCCAATACTACTCTGAGCCAAGTGCTTTCGTACAATGGCAATAATCCAGGTTTTAGCTATAATTATGATTTTGCTTTTGGCTATTTTTCTGGCGACTATAATATGGATGGCAAAGTAAAATACCAAGGCGGTGGTAATGATTTGAACATTATCTTATCAAATGTATTAAGTTATCCGGGTAATGCTGGCAGCTTTGCGTATAACTACGATTTATTATTGGAACAACTGCCTTAATTCACGTTCCTTTGAAAATCAAAATTGCTTCAATACAGTTCGTAAAATAAATCATGAAAAATATACTTTTAGTCGCTATTTTAAGCCTTTTTTGTTCTAATTCATCTATTTTTAGCCAAAATGCAGGGCTTTCATTGACGTGGAATGGCACAGCTTATGTTGTCAAAATGGATGTTGTTACGGGAGCAAATCCGTTATTTTTAGGTAGTTCTCAAATCTCCATAGTTACGCCGTCATCTGTCGTAACATCTAGTATTGTGGTCACCTGCGTTAGTCCTTGTTTAAATCCTTGGAACGCCAATACGTTTGTCAACGCTCCAAGTGCTGCGCCAAGTAGCAATTTTGTGGCCATAGCCACCCTTGGCGGCAATATGGGGAATGTGGCCAATGGTAGTGCTGTAACGTTGTTTACGTTTACGCTTCCAGGTGGCTGCAACCCAGGAGTACGTCTTTTCGATAATATCAATGACCCCAATTCGAGTCAAATGCCCGGCGGACAGGATTTTAAAAATACGTTGGTCAATGGCCTCGTCAATTTTGAATTTTACAATGGCACTAATGGTAACAATGTCGTATGTACACCTGCACCGCTTGATTTATTGCGGTTTACGGCCAATCTCGAAGGGGAAAATGTTCGATTGGATTGGAAAACAGAAAATGAAATCAATGTAAGTCATTTTGAGGTACAACGCTCCGTTGATGGTGTTCGTTATGAAACTATTGGTCGTAAAGAAGCCCATAATTTAAGGGAAGCACGCTACGATTTCCTAGACGAAGATGTACCCAATGCTCGTGTTGCCTACTACCGTTTGCAACAATACGATTTGGACAATACGGCTGTTTATTCACCTGTGCGAATGGTACGCTTACCGAGTGAACGCCTTCGGCTTTCGGTGTCTCCCAATCCTGCTGCGCGTGGCTTAGCGATTACCATAGGGGCACCCGAAGAGATGGTGGCATCCGTACAAATACACAATGCGGCTGGCGTACAAATGTACAGCGAAAGGCATACATTGCAATCGGGAGCGAATGAAATAACGCTGGCTGTTACAGATTGGCCGGAAGGCACATACGTAGTTTCGGTACAGGCTGGAACACGGAGTAATGAACAACGATTTGTCGTAAAGCACTAGCCTTGCGGTATCCATCCTCCTTATTGATTTGGGTGATTGCGCTGTTTTTTCCAGCATACTGGATCAGTGTAATCGATCACACGCCCTTTTTTTGGGACACTGTTCAGTTGGCCTCCAAACATGCGCATTTTTTTTACGAAAATGGCTTGCACTGGTATGTATTACCTGCTAATATTGATAGTGGTCATCCGCCATTGTTGGGTTACTATTTGGCATTGTGTTGGAGTGTTTTTGGCAAGTCATTATGGGTAAGTCATTGGGCGATCTATCCTTTTTTAGTCGGTTTAGTCTATCAAACCATTAAAATTGGCCAATTTGTAGCAGGGAAATGGGGGTGGTTTTTATTGCCTATGCTATGGCTTGATCCTGTTACCGCTGGCCAATCGGTACTGGTTAGCCCCGATATTATTTTGTTGTTCGGTTTGTTGTTGGCTATTAATGGGGCATTATATCAACAGCCAATTTATAGCGTTTTAGGTGGGATTTTAATCTGTGCAATTAGTATGCGCGGTATGATGTGTGCTGCTGCTCTAGTATTGTGGTTATTTTTTATTGCAAATGGGTCAGTATTTCAAAAAGCAAAAGCGGTATGGCCCATATTGCCCGGTGCTGTGGTTGGTCTCATCTTTTTAGTTTGGCATTACAAGGCTGCTGGTTGGGTAGGTCATTTTGAAGGATCCACATGGTCGGCGGCATTCCAACGAGTGGATGGGAAAGGGTTTCTGCGCAATATTGTTATTGTTGCTTGGCGGTGGATGGATATGAATCGCTTTTTAGTGTGGTTTTTAGTTGCTTTTTTATTTTTCCGAACGGGAAAGCGTAGTTTTTGGTCGCAAAACAGATCGATACTTGTTTTATTTTTATGCTTAGCCTTCTTTCTTTCGCCCTCGGCTTTGATCTATCAAAACTTATCAGCGCATCGGTATTTCTTACCAGTATTTGCTGTATTACATGTATTGGCCTTATCTATGATTGTGCAATACAACATTTCAAATTTGAAGAAAAATGTATTGCTCACGTCATTGGTTGTCATCATAGCGGCGGGTAACTTTTGGGTATATCCAAGGGGCGTTTCGATGGATTGGGATAGTACATTAGCACATTTGCCGTATCACAATTTACGGGCAAAAGCGATGAATTATATAGCAGATCAACATATTGATTTACAAACAGTTGGAACAAGTTTTCCGAATTTGAATACTGGAGCGTATTTGTTGTTAAATGGCGACTCAATGACCATGTCGGCACTTGATTTTCAAAAAAACCAATGGATTTTGGCTTCCAACGTACTCAATGATATAGATGAACCAGAGTACGCTGAATTGGCGCAACATTGGCATCTTGTACACCGCTGGGAGCAGGGTATGGTTTGGTTTGAATTATACAAAAAGAAGTAGGGCGTTAATGTAATATGGGTTAATATTTTAGGCTACAGAAACCTGACTTTTGGGAAAAACGGGGTGGTGGTTATTTTATAAACGTTACATCTTTGTACAATCAAACAATTTTTAACTCATTAAAAGATGTATATTATGCGAATTAAATTTATCCTATTTGTGCTACTCGGCACTGCACTCACCAGTTTTGCACAGGTTTCTAATACCCTAACAGCCAACAATGTAGTGGCTACATTTACCAATAATGGTCTGTTCTTTAATAATGGCATTATGGGCGGTTTTGAGCCTATCGTGAATGGCGTTAAACAACCCAGTTTATTAGAGGAGGCAGGTTTATGGATCTCTGGACTAGATCCCGGAGGTAGTCTAAGAATGTCCATTGCTTTTCAAGGCAAGTCCGATTTTTCATCAGGTACACTTGATCCAGTGACAGGCGCTCCATCGGGTTTTCTTAAAAACAAAATTTGGAAAGTAACCCGCGAAGAAATCGAACAACATAAGGCTGATTATGCCGATAATGGTGTAATCGATAACCCAATTCCTGCTATTTTTGGATGGCCTGGGCGTGGAAATAACGCTTTTGAGGCATTCAATAACGGTATGCCGTTGCCCAATACACTTCAAGGACTTGCTCCGTTTTTTGATGGTAATGCTACGGGCAATTACGATCCAGTTAATGGTGATTACCCATCTATTGAGGTGCGTTTTTGTGCCCCCGTTGAAGGCGCAAAAGAGATTTGTTGGTATGTGGTCAATGACGTAGATGTACCCAGTAATCCTGCCACTACAGGAGGAAGGTTTAAAGTAGAAATTCAGGTAACTGCTTGGGCTTACGAGTGCAGTGCCGAAAATGCTCCGCTGGGGAATTCCATTTTTACCAGCCTGAAAGTGATTAATAGAGGTGCTACAACATTAGATCAAGTTCGTTTTGGTCTTTACAATGATTTTTCTATTGGAGGAAAAAATGATGATTTTGTGGGTTTTGATCCTTTGCGTAATCTCAATTTTGCGTATAATGGCGGCGGTAATGATGCACTTTACGGTATTAATGCTCCATCTATGGGTGTAGATCAATTAATTGCACCTCGGAAGCCCGTTATACTTCCTGATGGAAAAGATTCCATTGTTGAGACAGTTGTGAACTATTTTGTACCGTTTAATCCAGTACTCACCTATACAAAAGAAGGCATACTGAATATGATGCAAGGGTTGAATGCCGATGGGTCACCATTGCCCAATAATGGCCTTCCCTACTCGGGCAATCCGAACAATGCCAATGAACCCTCAGAAATTAATGCGGGTAATACACCCGGCAATCGGGCTACTATTACTACGTTTGAGCCATTTGAATTTAAGCCTGGTGCGCAGAACCAGATCATGTTTTCACACTTTTTTGCAAAAAAAGTAGACTACTCTTCGCTGAAAAATCAATTATTGGTCTATGAATTATCGAATGGAGTGCAACGTTTTTATGATAATTGTTTTGAAATAGACCCGAATTTTGACCCTTGCGCCTCGGTATCTGTTGCAGCACCCGAAGTCGCCGCAATAGATGATGATATCATATCTTTCCCCAATCCCGTGCAAGAAATTTGGTTTTTAGAAAGCAAAAACGCTTCCATTATTGGTGTGAGCCTAACGGATATCCAAGGAAAACTAGTATTCCAACAGCAAGGACTTCAGTCCAATACCCTTGCGTTACGTCTTTCTATGCTGCCATCGGGCATTTATACTGCACAGATAAGAACGGATAACGGTGCGGTAGCCATGAGAAAACTGGTGGTAGCACCCAAATAATTGTTTGTAATACGAATGGAGGGCATTTATTCGTAACTTTGCCCTTCATTCTATTCAAACAATGTCAAAAAAAAATTTAATTATCCTTGCAATACTGCTGCTCGCTGGCGGTTATTATTACTGGTCGCGCCTACCGCGATACGGAACAGGCAGTATGGTTGCTGATTTTGAGATCGTGCAGACCGATGGGAAAGCCGTAAAATTGAGTGATTTGCGGGGCAAACCTGTACTTATTCATTTTTGGGGTAGTTGGTGCGGGCCATGCAGGCAGGAGAACCCAATGCTTTCCGATTTATATAAGACGTACCACGAAAAAGGTTTAGAGATTATTAGTATTGCGATTGAACGCAATCCCGATGGTTGGGCCAATGCGATTGAGCGCGATGGCATTCAATGGCCAATGCACGTAATGGAATCGGGAAATTTCGATGGTCCTTTGGCAACACAGTTCAATGTACATGCTATTCCAGCCTTGTTTTTGGTGAACAAATCTGGGGCTTTGATGGCGAGCAATCCGAGTATTGCAGTATTGGGTAGGATGGTGATGGAGCAATGTCGATAAGAAATACATCGTCTTCTCAAGGTTTTAAATTGCATTGCTCTATAACCGTACACTTTTATTTTTGGTGATATATTTTGAAATTTGAGGTAAAGTACAGTTCCCAAGTGTGGCAAAACCGGCCTTAGAAAAATGCAGGTTTTGCTTGAGTGGAGGCGGATGAAGCCAAAAAGTGTTTGAGCCAAACTAAATTCATGAGGCTCAGCCTCCGCTCGATCGTTCGGCGAGTTTTTTTTGGCGCCGCCGGAGCGATGGAGCAAAAGCACCGCATTTTTCGTCAGCCGAAGCGTTTTTTGCTTACTTTTTTTCGCTAAAAAAAGTAAGAAGTAGATATTATTGCATAAATTTTCAGGTTTTTGAGATTTGCAAGTGTGCATAATTTTTTTCTCAAAAGAAAAAGTGTACGGCTTTAAGATAAATCAACCAAACACTTAATTACTGCAAAAAAAAGCAAAAAAAATGCCACAATAGCATATCGAATATATATCTGATATACTATTGTGGCATTCGCATTATTGCCCCAAAAACAATAGATTTTGGGTTAAAAACAGGTACTTATTTAAAAGGAACAACTACAATAGCCCTGCTGTCCACCAATTGTCCTTTAACAATGGCTGCATCCCATTTTGGCATAGCACCCGCTACACGCAATGCTTCTGCCACTAAACGGCTATCTTGCTTTTGCTTGCTACCATCTGTTACTTTTGTAATGCTGCCGTCTTTAGCGATCGTACAAATGACCGATACGCGACCTTTGATTTTAGCAACACGGCATTCTTCTGGGTACTTTACATTTTTATCTAAGTAAGCCATAAGTGCTGTTGGGCCACCTTTAAACGAAGGCTCTCTATCCGTAAGTGTACCATTTCCTGCGGTTTGTGCAAACGCCGTAGTGCCTACAAAAAGGCTGGAAAATGCAGCAAATATAACTGCAACAATGAATTGATTCAATTTCATGTTTAAAATATGTAGTTTGAAAAAATTAAATTCAAAAAATCAATACCTCAGATTGACCCTTTTAACGCGACAAAGATACAATAAATTGTCTTTTCGCTGCCAATGTTAATCACTATTCCATCGCGACAACGCCCACACCAAAGCATACTGCCCAAAAATATAAGTCCCCATAATAGCAACCCGCGACTCCGGGAACGGATGTCCAAATTTATTGATCGCAATCATACTATCCGATAACACAAATAATACAGCACCTAAAAACAGCCAACGCGCCGAATAACCCGATATAACACCCCGCAAATGCAGCGCTAGCAGTGCCATAATGGTAATAGTGGCTGCATATACCGCCACAGCGCCTTTCATCGCTATCGGAATACCGCTCCAAAGCCAGTACAACAATCCCACTAAATACAATAAAAATGGCAAAATAAATCCAGGATATTGTTGTAAATATCCCTTTTTCCCTCGGAACAATGTACTAAAGGAATAAATATAAAATACGTGCGCCACCAAAAATGCCGCCAACCCTAACAGGAAAAAATTAGCGTATTGACCCACTCCCATAAGTAAAATATCACCCAAAGTAGAAAATACCAATGCCCATAATACCGTATTTCGAACCGGGGATGAACGGCTGTTTTGCCACCACCAAAGTGCCAGTGTCGGTATCAACAAGGGCTTGGTGAAATAGATAATTGGCAGATTAAAGGCTTCGCCAATGAGGTGCAAAATGGATACAAGGGCGTAAAATATAGGCATAATATAAAGGTTAGGCATTAGATGGATGCGCAACAAAGGTACAAAAAGGGCAGTTACTCTTTTCATAGCGCGCTCGAAATAAGTATTTGGCCATAATTAATGGGCAGAAATGAACGCAGGAAATTAAGCAGGCGATTGGAAAACAGGAATAGAAAGGAGTGACTTTGGGGGATTGGTAACGACAACTCTTGGGCACACAGTTACAAAACCAAACAAATGTATTACCTTTGCGCCATGCAGACCACTGCCCATTTATGTATTGTTGTGCCTTGTTACCAACCTTCGGAGGAGTGGGGTGCTGTATTTGCCCAAAAATTTGGCGAACTAAAAACGCAATTGCAAGGTATGACCAGCGCAATTGATTTGGTATTGGTCAATGATGGTTTTACGGATAACACACCTCCAGCGGTATTGGCCCAATTGCCGATATTAATCCCTGAAATTAAGATTGTCAGTTATGAAACTAACCGCGGTAAGGGGTATGCTTTGCGGCAGGGGGTACAAAATGCACAAGCAGATATATACCTAATTACCGATGCCGATTTTCCCTATACCATGGATAGTATGGCCGCGATTGTGGCGCATTTGGCCAAGCATGGTGGAATTGCTGCGGGTAACCGCGATTTGGGGTATTATGCACATGTGCCGCTTTTTCGGCGCATATTATCAAAAGGATTACGCTGGATGCTCTTGAACCTGCTGCGTTTGCAAGTCACCGATTCGCAATGTGGCCTTAAAGGTTTTGACAACGCAGGTAAATCTATTTTTCTCGAAACTAAAATTGAGCGTTTTTTATTCGACCTTGAATTTTTACTATTGGCCAAAAACAGGGTAACGGTTACCCCAGTACCCGTGGTGCTGCGCGAAGGTGTGGTATTCAGCAAAGTTGGTTGGAAAATACTGGCTACAGAAGGCCGAAATTTTATAAGACTGTTTTTAAAACAATGGGGCTTGGGCTAAAATAAAGCCGCCTGACTGACCAGTCCAGTAATTTGGTCGTCACCTATCGTTCCTTGTTCTATTTCAGCTACGTCATCCGCAATCAACCGTTTAATGATGCGTAATTGGTGGGTATAACGGTTAAGTTCGGGGTTAAATAATCCAAAATGGTCTAATTTATCAATACGAACCTTTCCCGAGGCATGGATCAAATGGCATCCCGGCAGCACAATACCCACGTGGCTAATATCGCCTTTACCATTATCAAAAAAAGCAAGATCTCCCGCTTGGCATTGTTCCGTAAAATCAACTGAACGACCCTGCGTCACTTGGTGCATCGGTTCGCGGAGCAGTTGCATTCCTGCCATTTTGAACACCATTTGGACTAAACCCGCAGCGTCAATACCAAATGGCGAACGACCGCCCCACATATAAGGCGCATGCAGATAGCGGCGGGCAATTTTCACGATCCATTCGCCCGTAATAGGGGTATTGTTTGGTGTAATAACAGACCCCGAAAACTGAAACGATTGGTTGCCCAAACGACACCTCAAACCATCATAACCCGGCAATACCGCACCCAATGTAAGCGGGATAAAATGATCAGCAGCCATTAAGCCCTCCACTAAGGAGAGGCTCATGGCTTGTTCAAGGCTATATTCGTTGAATTCTTCATCGCTGATTCGTTTGATCTGTTTCAGATCAGCCCATCCGCTTACGCCATCCCAAGTACAGGTGACGTGTACCCAATTATCTTTAGTGGCATGTACACTCACGGTTTCGCCAAATAGCAATTGAGATACCATCTCGCTCTTTTCGGCGGGGTGCGAACGGAGTGGTGCTAAACTGACCTGACAAATAGCGTAAGACATAAAAGACTATATTCAGATTTGATCAAAATATTTAAAATTGTGCTGATATTCAATCTTTTGTAAAGATTCGTAAATCAGTTTGGTCACATTTTCAATATCGTCTTTATGCGCCATTTCTACCGTGGTATGCATATAACGCAATGGTAATGAAATCAATACCGACGGTACGCCTCCATTAGAGTAGGCAAAAGCATCGGTATCGGTACCTGTGATACGGCTGGATGCTTCGCGCTGGAATGGAATTTCCTTTTCTTCGGCAGTTTGGACAATAAGATCGATCAATTTTTGATGTATCGCTGGCGCGTACACGAGGGCAGGTCCAAGACCACAACGCACATCGCCGTGTTTTTTCTTATTAACCAATGGCGTACTGGTATCGTGCGTCACATCTGTAACAATAGCTACATTCGGTTTGATGGTTTCGGTAATCATTTCTGCGCCGCGCAAGCCGACTTCTTCTTGCACCGAATTGACCAAATACAGCGTGTAGGGCAATTTTATATTATTCTCCTTGAGCATTCGAGCCACTTCAGCAATACAAAAACCACCCATCCGGTTGTCCAAAGCACGGCCACAGTAATAGCGGTCGTTAATTTGGGTCAAACCATCTTGGAACGTAATAATACAACCAACATGGACACCCATTTTGAGTACTTCTTCTTTGTCTTTGGCGCCTATATCAACAGTAATATTTTCCAAACTTGGTGCAAGTGTAGCATCTTTATCCGTACGGGTATGGATAGCAGGCCAGCCAAATACGCCAGGTATTTTTTCGCCGTTGCGCTTATGCACAAAAACCCGCATAGACGGCGCAATGACATGGTCGCTGCCGCCGTTTCGGATCACATGAATAAAACCGTCTTCCGAAATAAAATTAACCAACCAAGAAATTTCGTCTGCATGGCCTTCAATCACCACATTATATCCTGTACCAGGATTAATAATGCCATAAGCAGTGCCGTAATTATCCAATTTCCAATCATCAATATACGGCTTAAGGTACTCTAACCATAATTTCTGTCCCGAGGATTCATGTCCGGTCGGGCTGATATTATTTAAATACCGGAACAAAAAAGATTCCGATTGCTCTGTCATGTTTGTAGTAAGTTTTTTTATAAAAAAGGCTGCAAATGTACTTCGGATTTTTGGAATTAGATACTAAAAGGCTGATATATTAATGCGCAAAGATACATTTTATCTTTGTTTGCCTGTCATTGGCATAAGTTTAGCTTATTTCCGTAGAAATTTCGAGCCAGCATTACTCGTTTTAACACTAAAACAAATTCATCTCTTTATTAATTAGCAAACTAGGCATATAACGCACCCCATCCTTGTGGATTTTCACGCCATTTATGCAGTGTGAGCAGATCTTTTTCCGAGATATACCCAATAGAAACCGCTTCTTGCACCAGCGTATTATAGTCGGTCAGTGTGTGCAATCGGATATTATGCTCCGCAAATGCTTGGTCGGCGGCTTCAAAGCCATATTGAAAAATAGCCAATACTCCACTTACTTTTGCATCAGCAGCGATGAGCGCATCGGCCGCTTTAAGACAACTGCCGCCAGTACTAATCAGATCTTCCACGATCAGTACATTTGCGTTTGAGGGTAATTCGCCTTCGATCAGGTTGCGCCGACCGTGGTCTTTTGCCGAGGGGCGTACATACACGAATGGCTTACCTAGGGCATCTGCCAATAACGTGCCGTGCGGAATGCCCGCAGTAGCCACTCCCGCAACAGTATCAAAAGTGAATTGCTCGGAGGCTTCTTTGAGACATTGTTTCAAAAAGTTGCGGACAGCCGGGTAGGACAATGCCACGCGGTTATCGCAATAAATGGGCGACAATATCCCAGATGCCCAAGTGAACGGGTCGTTCGGGCTGAGTTTAACGGCTTTGATTTCTAGTAGGTGGCGGGCAACCTTAGCTGCATAATTTTTTGCGTTTGTCATAATAGTCAAATATTTCCGCAACAAAAGAACCTTATCTCTTTACATTTGCGGGAATTATTAAAAGAAAAATCGTTGCAAATGTATAAAGTCTATGTGAACGGTACACCGTTTTTTATGGGAACACCTGATTCTACTGGAGAATTAGGTCTTTTACACGATAAAAACGTGTATAACGCGCCATATTTGGGCAAACGCAAGCAGATAAAACAGTATTTAGACCTTTTGGACAAGAATACTCAGGTGTCGGCTGTGGTGCTATACGCCGATAATGCGGAGGCGCTTTGGGCAGATTTTCAGTCGTGTTTCAAAATACAAGAAGCCGCTGGTGGATATGTACTCAATGCTGACCAAAAATTATTGGTGTTCCTACGCCGTGGTTCTTGGGACATGCCCAAAGGCAAAATTGATCCAGGCGAAACACCCGAGGAAGCGGCAGTGCGCGAGGTAAACGAAGAAACGGGTTTGAAAAATATTGAATTGGGTAAATTCCTCGACCTTACTTGGCATACCTTTTCGCTAAAGGGAGATCGTATCCTCAAAAAAACCTGGTGGTACGCTATGCAAACCTCCGATACCAAAGTAGTCCCCCAAACTGAAGAAGATATCGAAAGAATCGAATGGGTGAATCCCGCAGCATGGGTGGCTTCCGGGCCTAAGGTGTATCGGAGTATTTTGGATGTGATTGAATTGGGAATGGGTTAAGTTTTTTACGCCTAATATTTGTAGCAAGTTTCGGGTTTTATGTTCTCCCATTTCTACTGACCTTTGCAGTACGAAAATTTATATATTATGGCCGAACAACAACAGATTAATTATACCCGAATTGCCACCGCAATTGAGTATATTAAAACAAATTTTCAAGCACAACCAGATTTGGACGAAATAGCGCAACAAGTGCATTTGAGTCCTTTTCACTTTCAAAGGCTATTTACGGAATGGGCAGGCACCAGTCCGAAGAAATTCTTGCAATACATCACTGTACAATACGCTAAAAAATTGCTGCACGAAAACCAAGCAACGCTCTTTGATACAGCCTACGAAACAGGGCTTTCCGGTACAAGCAGGTTACACGACTTATTTATCAATATAGAAGGTATGACACCCGCTGAATATAAAAATGGAGGCCATGCACTGTTGATTAATTTTAGTTTTGCCGAAAGCCCATTTGGAAATATCATTGTGGCATCAACGCATAAGGGCATTTGTTATATGGCTTTTTATGAGGAGGATACAACGGCCTTTTCTCTATTGCAATCGCATTTCCCAAATGCGCAATTCAAGCAAAAACTTGACCTCCTGCAACAAAATGCTCTATTTGTGTTCCAGCATGATTGGAACAAACTACACCAGATAAAACTACACTTAAAAGGAACTGATTTTCAACTAAAAGTATGGGAAACCCTACTTAAAATTCCGATGGGCCAACTCTCTACGTATGGTACTATAGCAGGACAAATCCAACGACCTAAGGCTTCAAGGGCAGTGGGTACCGCAATTGGGAGCAACCCGGTTGCATTTCTGATTCCATGCCATCGGGTGATTCAATCAACAGGAGCATTAGGAGGATATATGTGGGGCAATACGCGTAAAACTGCCATTATTGGCTGGGAAGGTGCTATAATAAATGGGTAATGTGTCGTAAAAACGCCCCGTATGCTGAACGTATTCCTTCGGACAACGAAAAACACATCTGTGTAAATGAGAAAAACCGTAAATTTTAACCCTTTCCTCCTTTTCCTATTTCAAAATAATATTTGGCTTTTGGACAAATGACAACATTATCCAATAATCATTTCCATGAATAGCGACAAACCTTTTCAAAAAGGAAAAAGCAAATCTTGTTTTTCTAAAATTTTACCGATTCTGACAATAATTATTTTTAACCTCAAATTGCTTTTTTCGCTGAAAATCGCTTTATCTTTGTGGCTAAATAAGGAATTTGATGACAGAAATCAATATTTTCCGTGATCAAGAACCTATTTTTGATATTTTACTGTGCATTTGTTCGTGTTTTTCGCTAATTAACACTTTGCGCAGCCCAATTCTTCAGCATATTAACTTCAGTACATTTTAATTATGTCATTATCACGTTTCAACGCATTACAAGCCATCGAAAATCGCCCTGATCCTTTTTTCTTTGAAGAAGAAGGAGCAGCACCTACTATTGCGTCTTATTTCGGAGAAAATGTCTTCGGAGAAGAGGCTATGAAAAAACACCTCAACGAATCTGCTTATATTAGCGTAAAGGCATCTATTCAAAGCGGCCAAAAACTAAGTAAAGCCGTAGCAGATGTGATTGCAAATGGTATCCGCGAATGGGCACAGGAAAAAGGATGTACGCACTTTGCTCACTGGTTCCAGCCATTGACGGGCAAAACTGCAGAAAAACACGACTCTTTCTTTACAATGACACACGACGGACGCGTCATTGAAGAATTTACAGGCGATGCATTGGTACAACAAGAGCCCGACGGTTCTTCTTTCCCCTCTGGTGGTATGCGCAGTACTTTTGAGGCGCGTGGTTATACCGTTTGGGATCCATCCAGCCCTGCTTTCATCATGGAATCGGGCGATGGCAAAACCCTTTGTATCCCTACTATCTTTGTTACTTACGGCGGCGAAGCGCAAGATTACAAATTGCCGTTGTTGCGCTCTCACTCTTTCCTGGATAAAGCAGCAGTACCCGTTTGCCAATTATTCGACAAAGATGTAAATAAAGTAACCGCTACCCTTGGATGGGAGCAAGAATATTTCTTGGTGGATGAAGCATTGTTCAATGCACGTCCCGACTTGGTGATGACTGGCCGTACCTTAGTAGGTCGTCCGGCTGCCAAAAACCAACAATTGGAAGACCACTATTTTGGCTCTATTCCCGAGCGTGCCTACGCATTTATGCGCGACCTCGAAACAGAATGCCACAAACTCGGTATTCCAGTGCGTACCCGCCACAACGAAGTAGCACCTGCACAATACGAGGTAGCGCCTATTTTCGAAGAAGTAAACGTAGCCGTTGACCATAACCAGTTGTTGATGGATGTAATGGAACGTGTGAGTCGCCGCCACAAACTCAATGTGTTGTTGCACGAAAAACCATTCGCTGGTATCAATGGTTCGGGTAAACACAATAACTGGAGTATGGGCACCAATACAGGTGTTAATCTTTTATCACCTGGTAAAGATCCTTCTAGAAACCTACGTTTCTTGACATTCTTTGTGAATACCATCATGGCAGTTCACAGATATGCCGATATTTTGCGCTCTTCCATTGCGCATGCAGGTAACGACCACCGCTTGGGCGCTAACGAAGCACCGCCAGCTATTATCTCTGTGTTTATCGGTGATGCAATGAGCAAATTGCTCAATCAAATTGCAAATGGTAAAAAAACAGATGAGTCTGCTGTTAAACGCGCCATCGACCTAATTTCCAAATTGCCTAACCTCGAATTGGATAATACAGACCGTAACCGTACCTCACCATTCGCATTTACAGGTAATAAATTTGAGATCCGTGCCGTAGGTAGCAGCCAAAACTGCGCAGGCCCAATGACGGTTATGAATACGATGATGGGGCTACAACTCCTTGATTTTAAAGCAGATGTGGACAAACATACCTCAAAAGGATTGAGCGACGAAGAAGCTATTTTGATGGTACTCAAAAACTATATCCGCAAGTCACGTGCTATTATTTTTGAAGGCAATAACTACTCCGATGAGTGGAAAGCAGAAGCAAAAGAACGTGGGTTGAATAATTTTGCCAATACACCAGAAGCATTGGATGTTTTAGATTCCAAAATGGCTGTTGAATTCTTTGGTAAATCTGGTATTTTGAATGCAAAAGAATTAGAAGCATTTTATACTGTTCAATTGCATAATTATGTAACCAAGCTCAATATCGAGGCCAACGCTTTGTCTGAAATAGTAACATCTCAAATCATTCCTGCGGTATTGCGCCAACAAACAGAATTGGCCCAAAACATTGCAGCATTGAACGCCATCGGGATGCAAGATGCAACTGATCTTCAAAAATCAACAATAAAGGAGATTATTAGTAATCTGTCAGCCATCAAGGAAGGCTTGGAGAAAATGGATAAACATTTGGAAAAAGCACACCATTCCGACTCCGTTCGCGATGAAGCAGAATTACTTTGCAAAAAAGTAAAACCACAAATGGAGGCCATCCGTGATGCCGTGGATGCACTAGAAGGTATTGTTGATGACCAGTACTGGCCATTGGTGAAATACCGCGAAATCTTACGTGTTCATTGATCTTAATCTAAGATTCCTTATATAAAACCTTTTTGTACAGGCCGTTGGACTTCATTGTTCAGCGGCCTGTTCTTTTTTAGGGGTAGGGAGTAACAAAAGAGGCTACCAAGCATAACGCCAGATAACCTCTTTTTTTATGATTTATCGTCAAAATAACAATTCATTACTTTCGCCCATCCTCCCTATTCTTATCATTCGGATGAGGCGTTCAAAGATTGCCCTCTGGATACCTGGAGGCCTGTTATTGCCTTCTAGTCGAGGAGGACGATTAATCGCCGCTTGGTTTGTTCGGGTTCTTGTTATCGCCCTCTGTACGCGGCGGCCTGTTGTTGCCTTCTGGTCGAGGCGGACGGTCGCCGCCGCTTGGTTTGTTCGGGTTCTTGTTATCGCCCTCTGTACGCGGCGGCCTATTGTTGCCTTCTGGTCGAGGCGGACGGTCGCCGCCGCCTGGTTTGTTCGGGTTCTTATTATCGCCATCTGGACGCGGAGGTCTGTTATTACCTTCTGGTCGAGGCGGACGTTCACCGCCACTTGGTTTATTTGGGTTGCGGTTATCGCCATCTGGACGTGGAGGTCTGTTATTACCTTCTGGTCGAGGCGGACGTTCACCGCCACTTGGTTTATTTGGGTTGCGGTTATCGCCCTCTGTACGCGGAGGTCTGTTGTCTCCTTCTGGCCGAGGCGGGCGGTCTCCGCCGCCACTTTTATTATGAGGTCGGTTATCGCGGCGTTGTTGTTGCGGAGCGCCTTTGCCTGCACGTTGTTGGTCGGCCTGTTCGGCGCGTTCCACAGCTGCGGCGGCGGTATCCCCACGATCATTTTTCTTCTTTTTCTTCTTTTTCTTGCGTTTTTCGAGTGGGAGTTGGATCACATTGTCCACATTTTCGAAGTCTGGTTCATATTCTTCCACTTCTTCTACCCCAGATGGTGGTGCCATTGCTAAAATATCATCCAAACTATTTGGGATATCACCATTTTTAATCATATCCATCGCATCCCACACTTGATCCACATGGAGCGCATAGAACTTGATTTTATTGTCGATATAAGCATAAAACATCAGCCGCTTAAACACGTCGGTTTTCATCAAGACGGCTAATCCTGCCTTTGTTTTTAGTTTATCTGCTTTATCTGGAAAATCTTCTAACGCATCTATATAAGTATCGAGTTCGTAGTTGAGGCAACATTTAAGTCGGCCACACATACCCGATAGTTTAGTTTGGTTAATCGCCAAGTTTTGGTAACGTGCAGCGGCTGTATTTACCGATTTAAATTCGGAGAGCCAAGTAGAGCAGCACAGTTCGCGGCCACAATTGCCGAGACCACCGATACGTGCGGATTCCTGCCGAGCACCAATTTGGCGCATTTCAATTTTTACCTTAAATTCCTTAGCGTAGTGTCGGATCAGTTCCCTGAAATCCACGCGGCCTTCTGCTGTATAAAAAAAGGTACATTTACGGCCATCACCCTGAAATTCGATGTCGCAAACTTTCATTTGCAGATCAAGTGTACGGGCAATAGTACGCGCCTTTACCATAACACCTTTCTCCTCTTTGCGCAATTCATCGAGGCGTTCTACATCGCGTTCGTGCGCTTTGCGGATCACTGCACCGAGGCGAGCGTCGTTTTTAATACGCTTGCGTTTCATTTGCATGCGTACTAATTCGCCAGAAAGCGAAATCTTTCCTAAATCATAACCACCCGAAGCGGATTCCACCAGTACAAAATCGCCGGTGGTGGTACGTGTAAATGGAGGATTTTTAAAAAAATCTTTGCGGGATCCATTTTTAAAAGAAACTTCTACCACATCAAAAGGTATAGTATCCGAAATCCCCATCGCCGTTATCCAATCAAAAGTATTGTGTCTATTACAACCACCCGTGGAACATCCTCCATTTGAACCGCATCCGCCTACGCTATCTTTCCCGGTGGAACAAGAACATCCTGAACAAGCCATTAATATATATCTAGTTTTGAGATTCGTGAATGAATAGTACTTATTACTCACGTAGAGTAATTAAAGCGGTGCAATATTACACAGTAATTTCAATATGGGCAAAAAAAAAGCGCGCTGCTCGTTTGCAGCGCGCCGGTTTCCCGTATATAATCTCATGAAAAGTGGCAAATCTGTGTGTCAACATTTTACATCTCTAAAACGTACTGCGTCGTGTTCTTATTTCTTATTGACGTTACAAAAGTGCGGAAGTTTCACAAACTGCGCAAGTGCATTTTTTTCATTTTGTTGAAAAACATAAAAATGCATAAAATTTTAAAATACGGTATTAAATCAATAAGGAACGGTTTTTTAGGGTTGTTATAATGCAAAAAAACACATAAAAGTATCCTATTTGTTGAAAAAATGTACCCAAAAATGGGTATAAAAAAGATGAAAAAAGTTGAAATTTAGCATTTTGTTAAGAAAAAAAAGGTAAAAATTATTTAAAAAACTTTTGAAACACCCCCAAAAATCAATGTAACAAACAGCCCTTTTTTACTTTTTTTTTGAACTAAGGATTTATTCGTACTCCCGAACCAGTTTTGACGACGAGCAATCTCGTACAAAAAAATACTATCTTTGCATAAAAAACAACGATGCCCAATCAAAAATATACCCTCCAGACCGCTACTGCCATTATTATTGCCAATATGATCGGTACAGGTGTGTTTGCCGCTTTATTTTTCCAAGTGGATAGTTTGCCATCAGGAAGCGCTATTCTTATCCTTTGGCTAGCTGGTGGTATTGTGGCATTAAGCGGTGGATTATGCTATGCAGAACTGACGGGCTTGTTTCCCCGCTCTGGTGGAGAATACGAGTACTTAACCAAGATGTACCACCCCGCGTTAGGCTTCTCTACTGGTATATGTACCTTGATTGTTGGCTTTGCTGCACCTATGGCTGGCTCAGCACTCAACCTAGGTAATTATTTTGCGCCTATACTCGGCTTAGCATTGGATTCTCCTGGCACGAAATGGATTGGCGTTGCTAGTATTGTAGTGGTTACGCTGGTGCAATTGTTTGGCGTTCGGGTTGGCAGTTTATTCCAAAATATTTCTACGGCTTTTAAATTAGTATTGATCGGCATTTTTATCTCATTGCCTTTGTTATTGCCGCACCATACGCCCTCAAACGTATCCTTTGCCTTTAATGCTCAGACAACAGGTCAGGTGTTTTCAGGCAGTTTTTTTTCGTGTTTGGCGCTCTTGTATTTTTCCTATACGGGCTGGAACTCGTCGGTGTATATTTCTTCCGATATCGAACATCCGCAACGCAACCTGCCTTTATCTATTTTGGTGGGCATTGTGGTGGTAACGGCCATTTATCTACTCCTCAATTTTACATTTTTACACGTATGTAGCATGGAGGAAATTAAATTGGGCGGATCCAGTGTAGGCAATACCGTAGTTCATAAATTATTTGGAGAACGTAGTTTTGGCGGTATTCGGGTGCTGGATTGGTTTTCGGCCTTGATGAGTTTTGCGCTTTTGGCTACTTTAAATGGCTATATTATTACGGCCTCGCGCGTGGCCGAGGTAATGGGTAAGGATTATCCTATGTTTAAGGCGTTATCGCGTACTTGGCCTAATGGTTCACCTTATTTGGCAGCCATGGTGATGGGCGGTATTACAGTTTTGTTTACGTTATTATCTGATTTCAAATCGCTGCTCGATTTTGTGGGATTCTCCTTGGCTATTTTTGCTTCGTTATCGGTATTTGGCATTTATATCATGCGTTGGAAGCACCCAGAATGGCCTCGCCCGTTCAAGGCATGGGGGTATCCGGTAACACCTTTGATTTTTTTGGCCATTAATTTGGCCATGATTTATTATAGTGTGGTGGTATTGTATAATGGTAATTTTTGGTATGGCTATAATGCGGAAGGCCATATTACGATTAGCCCACTATCGGCTTCCGTGATCGTCATATTGCTTGGAATTGTGCCTTACTTTTTTCAAAAGAGTAAAGCACGCCACGCGGCCTAGGTACAGTGTAAAATAAGTTTTTTTAGGTTTTCTAGAAGGTTTTATTCCCAAATCTGTAATCTCAAAATTGAACCATCATTTCCCATAATGCAATCCATGCCCAAACTTATACAGCGGGTCTTTTGAATCATAGGGTACATCTGTTTTTTGGTTGCGCACCGCTTCCATACTCGAAGGCAGTTCAAAAGGTAATTTGCCTTCAGGATTTGCCTTGCCAAAAATCACGTCTAAGGCAGCAGCGTCACTCGCACCATAATTAGCCAATACAGCCCTTGCAACTGCATTGATTTCAGGAAAAACCGCCGGGCGATCGAGGTATATATCCACGATAGTTGGTACTGCCTTACAAATATCAAGCACCTCTTGTAGGTCTTTTCCTTTAAAATCAAGGTCGCCGTGGTGAAAACCTTGCGCCATTGGGATATCGGTTTCTACTGCAACCCAAGGAGTATTAAGGCGTACAATAGCCAAATCGGCCTGTTTCGGGTCAGTCACTACAGTACCGTAAAGTGCAGCAACTTCTGGCGCAATATTTTTGACAAAAATTTTCAAGTTCTTTTTTTCAATTGGTAGTGTATTTTTAGTGTTTTTCAAAAGCGTCATAGAACGGCGTTGTGCAGCATCGGCTTCTTTTTGGAAATCTGCGTTGCCAACGATCGTTTTTACCTTTGATTCGTCCACAAAAGGCGCGTCAAAAAGCCCTAATTGAAACTTTTGGCGCAATAAACGGCGCACAGATTGGTCAATACGCGATTCTTGCAATCCGCCTTCTTTTACCAAATCCATGACGTGCTGCGGGCAGTTTTCGCCACCAAACTGGTCAACACCGCTTCAATTGCTTTTTTAACGCGCTCTTTTTCGCTCAATTTTTCCACGCCCCATGCGCGGGCTGGCCAAGTGAAAGTAGGTGTTTTCATGTCCGTGATCAGTCCCCAATCGGTACAAACTACTCCGTCGTATTTATACTTTTCGCGGAGGAGTTTTGTAATAATACTTTTGTTGAACGACATGGCAACCTCTTCGTCTGTTTGTCCGACCGGTATGCCATAATAAGGCATGATGGCCGCAGTACCTGCCTTGAAAGCAGCTTCAAAGGGAATTAAGTGATAATCGAAATTTTTACCCGGGTAAATTTGCCCCTTTTGGAAAGGAAAATGCGGGTCAAGTCCCTCTTTTTGAGGGCCGCCACCGGGAAAATGTTTGGTCATACAGGCCACACCGTTCTTCATATCATTGCCTTGTAAGCCCTTGATGTATGCTGTTACCATGCGGGCAGTCAGGTTAGCATCCTCGCCGAAGGCACCACTGATACGCGGCCAACGCGGCTCAGTAGCAAGGTCAATCTGCGGATGTAGGCTTTCGCGGATACCGATGGCCGTGTATTCTTGCCGTACAATATCGGCAAAGCGCTCCATCAATTTTTCATCGCCAATGGCTGCAAAGCCCGGTGTTTCAGGCCACATCGAAAAACTCTTAGCGGCCATAGCAAAAATATTGTTGCTAAAATGGTTGCGTGGGTCACTTGCGATAGTCACTGGAATACCAAGGCGGGTTTTAGCGGCTGCCTGTTGCAGATTATTGTACCATTTTGCTGTAATAGCAGGTTCTTCGGGGATTTGCCAAAGGTTGAAATGGGTCATTTTGAGGTTGTTCATGTGGTCTAGTGCAGCGGGCCTAAATGCAGCAAAGCCTTTTGCTACTTTATCTGGATTGAACGGTAAGCTGCCATCTCCATTGATAGGTGCGCCGTTGATAAACATCATACCTGCTTTTTCTGCCAAATTCATTTGAGACAGAAGATCTTCCACGCGTTTTTCAAGCGGTTGGGCAGCATCTTCATAAATGTCTTTTTTACCGTTGTGGTTGAGGTCGCGGTAGTCGCGCATAAAACCTTGTGTATCAAGCCATTCGCCAAAACGCTCGATCCAGTTATCTGTCGGCATATTTTGTTTGCGCATCCCAAATCCGTGTCCACCAGACGGATAAATGTGCATTTCAATACTTTTTTCGGCTGCATTCCATTGATCGTATAAAGCGGTACATTGTTTTTGGAAACCAAAATTATCGTCGCTCGTTACTGCTACAAAGAGCGGGGGAGCATTATCGGGTACTTTTGTGGTGTTAACGACATGCAGCGCGGGATAAATAGGGGCGACAAAATCTGGTCTATTGGCCGATGTATATTCAAAGGCTGCGGAAGCGGCTACTGTCCCGCCCGCAGAAAAGCCCATAATACCGATGCGGTTGGGTTTTACACCGAACTCGGCAGCATGTTGGCGGACATAATTGATCGCTTCCAGACCATCGGCCTTCGCAAGAGCAATAACAGGCGCCATATCCTTGTCCATTTGGTCGCGATTTTTTACTTTTTGGATAAATTCCATCACGGGATCGTTGCCGGTTGGTACAAGTCGGTAGCGCAACACAAAGGCTGCAATACCATGCTCGACGCACCATTTTGCCACATCATTTCCCTCGCTGTTGATGCTTAGGGTGTGAAAACCTCCACCCGGTGCGATGATCAGCCCTGTTCCATTGGCTTTTTCAGGACCAGGCAGGTAAACTGTAATGGTTGGAACAGATACGTTGGCTATTATTTCTGTATTAAAAATAGGGGAAAATGTTGCTTTTTCAGGATTATCCCAGACCAAACCTGTGGGATTGGGCAGCGAACGGAGGGGTATTACTTTTTGAGAAAAAAGCAACATGGGCGATAGCAAGCACACAAGTGTACAAAATTTAGCAATATTCATTATTTGAATTTAGATTTTGATGATAGCGTTATTGCTCTTCATGGGTTGGGGGACAAAGGTAGGCGGGGCTTAAGTTTGTTTTTTGTAAAAAAAAATCATATTCTTGTACAAATGAAACATTTTTTAAGATATTTACGTTTTTTTGTCCAAATACTTGTTATAATTAAACAAGATGCTGTTGAATGTATATGCGCTGATCACGATCATCACTAAATCCGCTATCGAATGAAATTAGTAAATTTCCCCGGTCTATTTGGCGATGCGCAGGCGCCGTTTTTACAAGATTTCATTCACCATGAGGTTTTGGAAGTGCGGAGCAGCCTCTACAATTGGAAGATAACGGAGCATTTGCATACGGATTTGTATCAAATTTTTATTGTTATTTCTAGCGGCGGCTTATTGATTTCGGGCAATAAAAAAATTGTGCTGAATGCACCCTGCATCTTATTGATTCCCAACAATACGGTGCATGGTTTTGTGTTTCAAGCCAATGTGGAGGGTGACGTGTTTACTTTTTCGGCTGGTTTCTTAGACCGATCTATCAAAGCCAAACCCAATATTTTATCAGAATGGAACCAAATTCGTTATTATGATTGCAACGGAAAACATACATTGTGGCACTATTTAATGAATCTAAAGGATAGCATTATACAAGAGTTGAACACAGAAAATATGGAGAAACATGCTTTTTTGCAGTGCTATTTTCAATTGTTGGTGCTCCATCTTTATCGAATTGGACTTGAAACCACCCCGCAGATGATACAGACCAACAATCGCACCCTAGATTACTTCTATGCTTTTCAGAACAGAATTAAGCAGTCATTGCCTCAAGTCAAATCTATTCGCGAATATGCTCAACAGATGAACATTACACCTATACATCTTAACCGTATTTGCCGATCTGTGGCTCAAAAATCGGCCTTAGAAGTCGTGCATAGTTACCGGTTAGAAGAGGCAAAAAAATATTTGTTGGAAACAGCGTATTCCATTTCTGAAATTTCGTATTTTTTAGATTTCAATGACCCCGCGCATTTTTCAAAACAATTTAAAAAGTGGGTGGGTCTTTCACCGTCAGATTTTAAGAAGCGACAATTGTAGGTAAAACAACAAAGCGCCAATCGGTTCAAACCAATTGACGCTTTGCTTCATATTAGCACAAATTAAATGCTTACGCTTGTAATTTACTATGGTGGCGGCTATATACAAAATACACCACCAAGCCCAATACCATCCAGATCATTGCAGACATCAAAGTCACTACATCCAAGGAGACAATCATCGCGGTACAAATTGCAGCACCAAGAATAGGTACCAAAGGCACCAATGGCGTTTTGAACGGACGATCAGCATTCGGTTCGTTGCGACGCATCAACCATACACCAAGGCTTACCAATACAAAAGCAAGCAAAGTACCAAAGGAGGTCAAATCACCTGCTATGCTACCGGGGATAAATGCAGCAAATAAACCTACAAATACAAATAATATCCAGTTGGCCTTGAATGGCGTACGGAAACGAGGATGTAAATCAGAAAATGCTTTTGGCAATAATCCGTCTTTCGACATCGTGTAGAATACCCTCGATTGTCCCATCAACATCACCAAGATCACCGAAGAAAAACCCGCAAGAATGGCCACTGTAACAGCAGTTGCCAACCAGTGGTAGCCAATCATATACTTATCAATAGCATACGCTACGGATGCTTCTTTACCCGCTAGTTTGAACTCTTGCCAATTGGCAACACCCGTCAAAACATGCGAGAATAAAATATAAAGTATCGTACAAACCACCAACGAACCCAAAATACCAATCGGCATATCTTTACGTGGATTTTTTGCTTCTTGGGCTGCTGTAGAAACAGCATCAAAACCGATAAAGGCAAAGAATACGATGCCTGCACCACCTAATACGCCGCCCCAGCCATGTTTAAATATGCCTTCGTGACCTACTACACCTTCTGGAATCATATATGGTGTATGATTGGCAGGATTAATAAATTGCCAGCCGACTAAAATAAAAATCAAGACAATCGCAACCTTGATAAATACGATAATACCATTGACTGTTGCGGATTCCTGCGTACCTTTAATCAACAACATGGTGAGCAATAAAAGAATCAATAATGCTGGTGCGTTGATCATACCATTACTAGTCTGTACCAATGCTTGCAAATTGGCTGGAAGTGCCTGAAGCTGAGTATCGCTGAGTAAAAGCACACCTTCTTTGGCATTTTTCAACAAATCCGCAGGGAACTGTGTAAGCGCATCACCTATTACACGATTAGCATGTTCAAAGGGCGAATGGCAGAATTCGTAGGGGATTGCTCCTCCCAACAAGTTATTCAGGTATTCACTCCACGCAATAGATACTGTGGCCGCGCCAAGCGCATATTCCATAATGAGTGCCCAACCAATAATCCAAGCCAGCATTTCGCCCATAGTAGCATAAGCGTAGGTATATGCGCTACCAGCAATGGGGATCATGGCTGCAAATTCGGCATAACAAAGACCAGCAAAAGCGCATCCAATGGCCGCTACTATAAAAGAAAGTGTAACAGCAGGCCCAGCAGCTTCGGCAGCAGCAGATGCAGTACGGACAAAAAGGCCAGCACCAATAATGGCACCAATGCCCAAAGCCACGAGATTGATGGCTCCAAGTGTCCTTTTTAGACCCTTTTCTGAATCACCAGCCGCTTCAAGTAGTTGAGACAGTGGTTTTTTAACCCAAATATTTGACATAATTAATAAAGATAGTAAAGTTGAGCAATAGTGTTTTGATCTTAAGTACTTGGACACAATTAATTATCATTTTGAACTTGGTCTTTTCCGCCTATACATCCCCATTTTTTCGTTAGATAGTACGGCTATCCGCCTTAAAAATGGCTCGTCTAGCCGAAAAACACCTGCGTTCATTCCTGCAATTAATTATGTCCAAGTACTTATTATTTAAAATTGAGCGGCCAAGATAGCGTACTTTTTTCTTTTCTTGCATAATTTATGCAAAGATCCTCCACTATTTGTGCAGGTATTCCGAACTTTGCGCCTCTTTTTAATAAAATTTGAATATGAAATTACCTTTTTTTAGTTTAATAGCACTCTCATTCGCATTCTTTTGCGTAAATACCAATTGCAAATGGAATAAGGATAACAAGGATGGCATTGTGGCTGCAAATGTATTGCCCAAAGACGTTAAACCAGCCAATGTGGTGCTGGCTGATGTCAATTGCTGGGTAGAAGGGGACGTGTTTTACGCCGTGGGCTTAGTGGATAGCCGTGAATCATTTTGGCTCAAAATATGGCTTGAATTGGGCGTAGTTGACGCAAAAAATCAAATAGTACCGTTCAAAAGTGACTCTTTTTGTTTGGTCGATACCCACGCTGATGCACTCCCTCCACGGGGCAGAACCGCTTTTTTTGCTTCTTGGAAACTTTCCGATTTGAAGGGCGTACCCGATTCTATTCAACTGCGAGGTGCGCAAAGTGTGGCAGTAGATCCAGGAGCCATATTGCTCGCTCAAAACCTAGGAGGAGGTATAAAGGTATCTTATGGGGATACGTCCTCCACCCCAGCACTTGAAAAATATGTGATCGTGAGTGGTGTGGTCGAAAACCCGTTGCCTTTAAAGGCCGATAACCCTGGGTTAAGTCTGTTGCTATATGGTACTGATCAAAAACTTTGGTTTACCCAAAATCTTAACCTCAATGTGGATACGAGTTATATAAAAGCGAAAATTTACGGACCAATGACCCCTAATGAAAAACGCGATTTCGGCATGCATGTCTATTACGACAATCTACCCGAAGCCATCCGTACCAAAAGGATCGGCAGAATTGATTTTTTAGGTTATGAAAAACGTAACCCAAAGCAGAATTAGAGTATTGGGCATTATTGCCATTATTTTACTCGCATTTTACTGTAAAAAAGAGGCGATTAGCCTATCTAATGTACAAAAAGTAAGCATACCAACTACCGTAGATATCACATCAGTATGGATGATTGATGACCAAAATGGCGTGGCATGTGGCGGACTTTCTTGGGAAACAGGTCTCTTGTTCTCTACTGCCGATGGTGGTCAGCACTGGCAAATTGACGATACTGTTTGGCATAAAATGGAATGTGTTATGGCCGATTCGAGTGGCGACGCTTACGCAGTAGGGCAAAGTGGTATTTGTTGTGAAAAACCATTTAGACAGCCTTGGATTCAATATCGGGCCGATTTCCAATGGCACCACTCCTGTTTTATGTCCAATGAGTACCAAGGCATCATTGTGAGCGGAGAAAGTTTTGGCGAAGGACAAGTAAGGGTGCACGGCCCCCAATTTTTTTGGGAATTGGACACGGTATTGGAATTTCCTAACCAATTACAGGCGGTATGGGCATCGGATCCAAAAACTTGGCATACCTGTGGCCTCGGTTGGGTACTTCGCTCCGAAGATGGGGGCTACTCTTGGCAGCGAAAATCGCCTACAAATGATTTCTTTACCGATATTCATTTCCCAACTACCACAACCGGTTATATATGTGGCAGCAGTGGCACCATACTTAAAACCATCGATTCTGGTAAAAACTGGCAAACAATTAGAAAAGGAGGCAGCGCCAAACCGCGCAAACAAGCATTTAATGCGCTTTGGTTTCGTTCCGAAAATGAAGGCTGGCTCGTAGGAGAGGGTGGTCTTTTTTGGCAAACTAAAGATGGCGGTAATACCTGGATTTCCATTGAAAACACACCAAAAGATATTGATTTGCTTGATGTTTTTGTCCGAAACGGGCGCATTTGGGTCTGTGGCACGCGCGGAACAATGCTACTATACGATTTATAGTTGGGAATACGATTACTTTCCTTTTTCTTTATATTCTTCCCACGTTTTTTGGTTATACACCTCTTCTTTGGCAAATTTTAATTCTTTCATCAAGTCGTGTGTCTCTTTATATCCAGGGGAAACCATGATGCGACGGAAATCTTGATCGAGGTACACAAGCGTCGGATAACTCATTTTACCATCTAATAAAGCATAAGCCAGTGTGTGTACACCTTTCCCATTGCTTGTTTCGACAAAGGAAAAAGTGTCTCGCCCAAAGATAATTTGATCTCTTTGCTCGGCATTGAGTTTTACTGCATAAAAGTTATCTCCAATGTATTCTGACACTTTGCTGTCGCTAAATGCACCTTTATCCATTTTTTTGCACCAGCCACACCAGTCGGTATAAATATCTACAACTATCTTTTTCGGTTTTGTTTTATTCAACTCAACGGCCTCCTCCCAAGTGTACCATTTACCATGGGCATCATTAGCCGCTTGATCGGGATTTGTTTTAGAAAACTGTGCTGCCAGCCCGATTAACCCGGTAGCGGCCGCAATAGCAATTACTGTTAAATACTGCATAATTATTTGATTTTCAAGTAATTGAAAAAATATATTATTTTTAAAACCACTCACTTATAAAAAAAAGCCAGCAAAAGAACTCTAAAACCAGCAGAATGATGCAATTTCGCGTGTTAAATTTTTCCCAAAATTTCTTAAGAAAAACTAACGGTTGCTTCGAATTAGCCTTCTTTTACAACGGATTTAATCGAAAAAATCAACTCGGATGCAACCAATTCTATGCAAGATTGTCATTGAAAGCATATATCGACATGGATAGTACTCATCCGCATTATGAACTGTTGGAAAAGTGCCGCGCAGGCAAACGCGATGCACAATTTGAATTGTACAAGCTATATTCTAAGGCTATGTATAATACGGCTTTACGCATGGTACAAAACAGCCATGATGCAGAGGATTTATTACAGAGCGTATTCATTGAGGTGTTTACTAAAATGGATTCCTTTCGGTACGAAAGCAGTGTTGGGGCTTGGATGAAGCGTATAACGATCAATAAATGTATTAATTTTTTGAAAAGTAAAAGACTTTTCCTCCAAGAATTAACAGACAACCACGACCACCCGATAGAAAACACCCCCGACCATGAACCCATACTCAGTGTGGACAAAATAAAAAAAGCCGTAGAAAAACTCCCCGATGGCTACCGCGTTGTTTTCTCCCTTTACGCTTTTGAAGGGTACGACCACGAAGAAATATCTAAAATTCTGGAAATCACAGAAGCAACTTCAAAATCACAATACAGCCGAGCAAAGGCCAAACTAAGAACAATGCTGGCGTAATAAAATGAATAATAAACAGCACATAGAAGGATTTATCCAAGAGCATCGGCAGGAATTTGATGCTGCCTTGCCCTCTGATGGCCATTGGAAAAGTATTTCCAAAAGCCTTGAGCAGTTGCAAAATGGCGATTCAATACCGCATTTTATCGCTATTAACCGTACCTTGATGGATACCGCAACGCCCAATATACAAGTTTGGGACAAGATTAATGCCGCGCTAACACCGCCCAAGGTTACCGTGAATACAAGGGACTCGTTAGAAGATTTTATACAGCATAATAGATCCGATTTTGATACCGAAATCCCTGATGCTAAAATCTGGAATCAAGTATCTCAACAAACGGCACCGATGGGTACACTTCGAGTATCTTGGCACCGTAGTATAGCGCGGTTTGCTGCTGCCATCGCATTGTTACTGATCGGGGCTTCGTTAGGACTATGGTATGCACGGCAACAACAGGAGGCTTATGTGGGAATGAAAATGTCGGATGTATCTAAAGAGTACGCTGCTATTGAGCAACACTATGAGCAGGAAATAGAACATAAAAAATCAAAATTAGCGCGTTTTGCTTCTAATCCAAGCACCTCCGAAATATTTGGGGATATGGAACAAATGGATAAAACCATGGAAGAATTGCGCATTGAGTTATCCAATGTACCACCCGGTAACCAAGAACAAATTATCCGGGTAATGATAGAAAACTATAAAACCAAATCAATGGTGCTTGAACAAGTGTTGGAGGCCATGCAAGCACAACAACATCTTATCGTTGACCCTGATGGTCAGAAAAATACATTACAGTATGAAAACGACACTATTTAATATGACTCGAGCGCAGAAGATTGGAGGAAGTGGTTATATAATCCTCAAAACTATTTTGCATACGCTATCCTTGGCAATATTGTTATTGCCTAATGTATTAAAAGCAGATTGCCCAAAAGATACTGTTTGCTTGAAATCTTGTATATGCTTACACAAGGAATTTGTAAAGAATATAAACCGCGAATTCCCTACCAGCGCACAAGGCACTACGGTGATTTATAACAAACACGGCAATATTAATATTAATACTTGGACAGAGAAAAAAGTAAAAATCAATATTACGATTGTTGTCAATTCCGCTGAACAAGCCGAAGCAGAAAAAGTATTGAACCAAATTAATGTCAATTTTGTCAATACAAATGGCTATATCAAGGCCGAAACGATGATAGGAGATATAAAGGGCACCTATTTGCAAGACTTCAAAGTGAATTATGAAGTTTGGATGCCTACGGATAATCAACTGGACATATCCAACAAATATGGCAATACTGCTTTAGGCAACTTGAACGGAAATCTGATTGCGAATGTAAAATTTGGTGATTTACGTACCGGTAAATTATTGGCAGATGCCAACTTAAAAACCGAAAACTGCCAGGCAGTGATTAGCAGTGTCCAAAATATTTATGGCTGGATCAATAATGGCGGAATTGTACTCGACAATGCCAAAATGGTGCAGATGGAAACAGAGCGTTCTACTTGTACTTTCCGAAGGGTAGAAGACCTGCGGCTTACCTCCCGTTTCGATAAAATTGACGTAGGTGTTGCGGGTAATATGCGGCTGAATATCAAATTTGGTAGTGCAAATGTCATGAGTACCCGATATATGTTTTTAACATCCTGCAATGCAGCCTGCAAAATTGAAAACTTGGATACACAATTAGATGCCGACCTCCAATTTGGAAGTTTAGAACTGGTAAAAGTGAGTGCTGGTTTTGATAAAATTGTATTATCTGGCCTCAATACCTTGATCAATGTGGGCAGTAGTGGTCTCTCTTTTTGTTATGAGATTGATGGCACCAATACCAATTTAAATTTACGTCCTAATAGCCCTAGCCTAGTTGCTAATGGTAGCACCAAAACGGTTAAAATTAATAATATAAATGGTTGTTTCACCCGTCAAGGCTGTTTAGGAGATACCAATACAAGGAGTAAAATTGTAGCAAAAATGAAGGAAGGCGGGCTGGTAATTAAGTAATCAACCCAGCAAGATATTGTACGCCCAGCCGATATCCTTCCAGTCCTAAACCAATAATTGCACCTTTGCATACGGCCGCAATACAGGACTTGTGCCGGAAAACCTCCCGCGCATGTACATTACTAATATGCACTTCCACTACGGGGGCAGGGATCGCCGCTATAGCATCTGCTAAAGCGATGGACGTGTGTGTATAAGCCCCAGCATTGAGCATAATACCGTGAGCGGCAAAACCATGTTCATGCAAATAATCGATCAATGCACCTTCGTGGTTACTCTGAAAATAATGTAGGCGAAGATCAGGGAACTGCGGCTTTAACGTTTCAAAATACGTTTCAAAGGTTTGGCTGCCATAAATTTCTGGTTCGCGCTTGCCCAGCAAATTTAGGTTAGGGCCATTAATGATATGAATATCCAGCATCTTTTTCTTTTTATTGGGCAAATATACCCGCATAGGTCTATTTGAATAGCCTATATCACAAAAATTGTGTGTTTTTTTTGATAATTATTCCTATAAAAGCATAAAGTACAGGAAAATGTTTGAAAATTTGCACCTACAAAATAAAGATGTTCTTATGAAATTATTAAAAGTACTACTCTATATCATTTTGGTCGTAGTTGGACTGTTCTTATTGCTGGGTCTTTTTGCCAAAAAAGAATACCATATAGAGCGAAGTATGGTGATTGATGCCCCCAAGTCTTTGGTTTACGAACACGCAAAATACTTCAAGAATTTTGATGCTTGGTCGCCTTGGACGGCCTTGGACCCAGAACAAAAAGTGACAATAACGGGTACAGATGGAGAAGTAGGTGCAAAACATAGTTGGTCGGGCAATGATAACGTAGGCGAAGGTAGCCAAACCATTACAGCGATCAGCCCAGATAGGATTGATATATTGACGGAGTTTTTGCGCCCTTTTAAAAGCGTATCTCCAACGGCTTATAGGTTTGAATCTATGGGCAATAAATGTAAAGTACACTGGACATTTGAGATGAAAGCACCTTTCCCAATGAATGGGCTAATGATGTTTACCGATGTGGACAAAGCCATTGGCAAAGATTTTGAAATGGGGCTTGAGAACCTCAAGCGGATCACCGAAGAGATGGCGCACCGAAAATATAAAGGCTACGAGGTAACAGAAGATGCAACGTTTGCCGAGCGTACCTATTATGGTGTACGCAGTGTAACGGATAGTGCTGCTATTGAATCCGTGTTTACCAAAAATATGACTAAAACGCTAAATGCTTTTAAAGCCAGTAATATTGCGCCCAAAGGCAATGCCGCTGCTATATATTATACTTGGGCAGGCGGAAAAGCGGATATGGCGGTAGGTATGCCAGGAGATAAAGGTTTATCCATTACAGGTTTACAAGCCTTTAATCTAAGTGCTGGCAGTGCTTATTCTGTTGATTACTACGGCCATTTTGCGGGCACAATGAAGGCGCATTTAGCCCTAGAAGATTATTTCAAAGCAAATAATATGACGATGGTAGGCCCCGCCGTGGAAGAGTATATGGTAACAGGACAAACTGAACCTGATACCAATAAGTGGTTAACGAAGATCATTTACTTTTCAGAAAGTAAAAAATAAAGTAAATTTTGGACAGTTTTGGACTATTTTTCTGTTTTTGTAAATGTTTTTTTTAAAGAACATACGGAATGTTTTTGAAAAATATACCTTTGTCTCAAATTTTTATCATTCATTTTTTTTCACAAAACATTAGATACAGTGGAATTCGGGAAATTTAGCAGGGGAGACCGTGATGACAAAGGAGGCAGTGACCGCCCACGTTACGGAGATCGCAATGACCGCGGCGGCGACCGCAATGATCGCAGTGGTGATCGCGGTGGCGACCGCGGTGGCGACCGCAATGATCGCGGTGGTGATCGCGGTGGTGACCGTCCACGATTTGGTGGCGGTGGCGACCGCAATGACCGAGGTGGTGACCGTCCACGTTTTGGTGGTGGCGGTAACGACCGAGGCGGTGACCGTCCACGTTTTGGCGGTGGCGGCGGAGATCGTCCACGCAATCGTTATGGAGATCGGAATGACCGTGGTGATCGTGGCGATCGTGGCAATTTTGACCGCGAGCAAGACGAAAGCGTATTTTCCAAAAAAGTACGTGCTGGCAAACGCCGCACCTATTTCTTGGATGTTCGTAAAACACGCGGTGAAGACTTTTTTATCACTATTACCGAAAGCACACGCAAGGATGACGGCTTTGGTTACAAACGCCATAAAATCTTTTTGTACAAGGAAGATTTTAACAGATTTGCGGCATCGTTGAATGAGGTAGTAGAACATGTCAAAAAAGATTTAATGCCTAATTTCGATTACGAGGAATTTGATCGCCGTCAAGCAGAATGGGATGCTCAAAATCGTAACGAAGACGAAGACGAAGGCGTTGATAATGTGGACATGGCTAGTGATGATTTTGCCGATGAAGATGATACGAAAAGCAAAAAAAGCAAAGACGACGACGTTTCTTGGTAAAACAAGATAAATCATTCTGACAATACCATGTTGGTCGTGACTATATTAGGCATTTATCGCGCCTAATTTTAGGTCGTTTACTTGTTCGTATTGCCAGTTAATAGAAAAAATGCAATTCCTCGCAACCATCAGTTGCAAGTCAATGTTATGCGGTGTAATTACACTTATATGCTAATACTTTGGAATTCGACATACAACGAAAGCGAAGTTGCCCTCTGTGGTACTTCGCTTTCGTGCATTGAATACAATTCAAATACTTAATTGGTCAGCCCTATTACTATTTCAACCATTCAAATTTTTTATGGACATATTAAAAGAGATATTTTTTGAAAAATCTCAAGCACAAGCAAAAGAACTTAAAGAGTTTTTAAAACAGTACGGAACACAACAAGTAGATGATGTTACCGTAGATCAAGTAGTCGGTGGTATGCGCGATATCACCTCCATGCTTTGGGAACCATCCCTATTAGATGCCGAAGAAGGTATTCGTTTTCGCGGTTTTTCTATCCCTGAACTCAAAGAAAAACTCCCAACTGCCCAAAATGGTAACGAACCACTTCCCGAAGGCTTGTTTTGGTTGATGCTTACTGGTGATCTACCTACAAAAGAACAAGTTAAATGGTTAACCGAGGCTTGGGTACGTCGTGCTCATGTACCCGATCACGTATTTACAGCCATCGAAGCGCTTCCAATAGATGCGCACCCAATGACGCAGTTTTCAATAGGTATTATGGCGATGCAGAACACCAGTGTGTTTGCTCAACGCTATACAATGGGGTTGAATAAATCAGAATATTGGGATGCTACCTATGAAGATACAATGAATATCATCGCGCGATTACCGCGTATTGCTGCATTTATCTATAACCGAGTTTACCGAAATGGTGTACAAACGCTTCCCGATATTTCATTAGATTGGGCGGGTAATTTTGCGCACATGCTCGGATTTGAAGATAATGGATTTAAGGAGTATATGCGCCTTTTCCAAATGATTCACGCCGACCACGAAGGCGGTAATGCTTCTGCCCATACAACGCACCTCACCGGTTCTACTTTGAGCGATCCTTACTTGTCATTGAGCGCGGGTATGAACGCACTTGCCGGACCATTACACGGTCTGGCCAATCAAGAGGTTATTCGATGGGTACAGAAAATGGTGGAAACCTTGGGTACGAGTAAGCCTAGTCGCGAACAAATTGCAGAGTACGTAAAAAGTACCCTAGCCAGTGGCCGAGTTGTACCTGGTTATGGCCATGCTGTACTGCGCAAACCAGATCCGCGTTATATGGCTCAACGCCAGTTTGCAGAGGATAATGTACAAGATAGTGATTTGGTAAAAATCGTATGGAAAATATTCGATGTAGTACCGCCTATTCTCTCCAGCCTTGGCAAAGTAAAAAATCCGTGGCCTAACGTAGATGCTCATAGTGGTTCGCTATTGATACATTACGGCATGAAAGAATACAATTTCTATACGGTATTGTTTGGCGTTAGTCGCTCCTTAGGCGTTTTGGCTGCACAATGCTGGGCTAGGGCCTTAATGTTACCACTCGAACGACCAAAATCAGTAACGATTAATTGGTTGAAAGAGCATGTGACGAAGGCCAAAGAAGATTAATTGGTTGTAGTAACGATAATGAAAAAACGGTGCAATAACACCTTAGCCTATATAAAAGGTTGAGGTATTATTGCACCGTTTTTTATTTTAACCTGTGCGTCTTGCTGCCGTACACTTTTATTTTTGGTAATTTAATTTGAGATTTGAAACAAAGTAGAGTACTCCAAGTGTGGCAAGACCGGCCTTAGAAAAATGCAGGTTTTGCTTGAGCGGAGGCGGATGAAGCCAAAAAGTGTTTGAGCCAAACGAACTATGAGAGGCATAGCCTCCGCTCAATGGTTCGGCGAGTTTTTTTTGGCGCCGCCGTAGCGAGGGAGCAAAAGCACGGCATTTTTCGTCAGCCGAAGCGTTTTTTGCTTACTTTTTTTGCTAAAAAAAGTAAGAAGTAAGCATTATTGCACGAGATTTCAACTTTTTGAAATTTGCAAGTGTACATGATTTTTTTTCAAAAGAAAAAAGTGTGCTGCTGTGAGCTTGCGCGTATTAAAAATCAGGACAACACTGCGTCTTTATTTATTATACACCCGGCTAATCTCCTCCGCAAGCGCACTCAATTCTGCTCCAGACATATCAATAGCCGGATGAGCAAAACCAAAATCACCCATAGTATTCATCGGGAACAGGTGTATGTGCGCGTGTGGCACTTCCAAACCGACTACTGCAACACCCACTTTGAGACAAGGCACTACGGTTTTTATAGCAGCGGCCACATGTTTGGAAAAGACCATCAGCGCTTGCAAGTCAGCATCCGGCAAATCAAAAATATAGTCTATTTCCTGTTTCGGAATACAAAGTGTGTGTCCCTTTGTACGGGGCGTAATATCTAAAAAAGCCAAAAAGTCTTGGGTTTCGGCTACTTTGTAACAAGGAATCTCTCCGTTTACGATACGCGTAAAAATGCTTGGCATGGTGTGTTTTATTCAGATTTTGGTGCTTGAGGCGATGTTGGGGCGGTCATTGGCTTTATCCTTTTAATTTTAGCCGGATCCTTAACTTTTAGGTCATTGTTGCTGCCAGTAGGGCTTCCTTCTATTTCACCTAAACCAAGGCTTTTACGAATATCCGCAGGCAAAGCACTTTTGTTGACCATAAAAGAAATCGTGTTCAGGCGCATATAAGCCTCTGATACACGCAAATATCCTTTAAGTGCCGAAATTTCGCCCCAAGAATTCTTTACGCGATAGTACTTTTCTGATTGGGTTGTTTCGATATCTGTACCTGTAATGTGCATCAAATGATCGTCCATGGTCACTTGTTGGTCAAATAATTCCTGACGCAATGCCGGCGTTACTTTGGGTTGCGGTTCAATAAATTTAAAACTGCCTTCGCGTTGAATTTCCGTTTTTTCATCCCATTTTTTTGCAGGAACAATAGCAAGGCCATTTTTTGCTGAGAAGCCATCATTGCTTACATCTGCGTCCCATTCCACGGAGTAACCTTGTTCCAACGAATGGTTAAGGGCGCGCATCATCTCGTCTAAAGGAAGGTTATACATCGTACCATTGGCAAAATTATCGGGTATTTCGAGGATAAATGGTTCATAAAACGGGTGGTGGGTAAAAGACGTAATGGTCACATAATCCTCCGTTTTGATGCCTAAAAAATCGCGGTAAATAGACGGTGTAAATTGACGGCCATCCACGGTAAATTTGGTGGAAACCTTACCAAACTCATCGTCTAATATACCATCAATCGTAGCAAGCCAGTTTGTGGGTAATTTTCCATCAATACCCAGTTTAGCAAATTCAACGCATTTATTCTTAAGTTTTGCCTCTAACTTGCTGTGGTCGTAACCCGTAAGGATGTTTTTCCGCCCTGGATATTCGGTTTCTGGTACAATACCATATCGTTGTACGGCACGAATCAAATCGTGCGCCAAACCGCCTTCTCCAAACTGAGCATGCCCTTGTCGGCGGACATAGTTTTCGCATTTTTCGCGATAAATACAACGCACCACATACATCTCAGAGAGATCTACGTCCAGATTACTGATACGTTTTACTTCACTTTCCAAAAATGATGCGCAACTAAAGGCCCAACAAGTGCCCGTTTGTTGCTGGTTTTTGACTGGAGTAGCGGCAAGTTGTTTGTCGGCCTTGAATGTGTAGGGCTCTCTTTCCTGTGCCACTGCCAAGGATTGAAAACCAAGGAGGCTTGTTGCAAAAAGGAGTAATTTATTTGTAATCTTCATCTTATTAAAAATGTTATAAATGTTGAAGCAAAGTTAAGGAACGGTGTCGAAATAAAGGTACAATTGATGCACATCTTTTGCCCACAGACTTACTCTTTTTCCGCTTAAATAGGTTGTGGGCTATTCGCGCGAAAAAACAGTACATCTGAAACCAAAATCGGAAGCCTGAATTTGTAACTTTATTCCAACACCGTTCCTGAATCAAATTAAACGTACAAATTACGCCATCATTTTACATTTAGCCGTTAAAATTACTGTTTCGGTAAAAAAATATACTATTTGGGAGACGGTATGTAGTGGAATTACTACCTTGTATCGTTTTTTATAAAGTGATTACCGCTACAGATATATCGCCCCTCCACAAGGATGCTATTACGACTGCCCAAATGAACAATGCGGTACTGTCGGTGCTGAGCTATTTTGAAATTTTCAGGTATCCGCTTACAATAACTGAAATTCAACATTATTTATCCATCAAAATATCCTTTGAAGATTTATCTAATGGTCTCACCCATTTAGTTCAAGCGGGCATTGTTTATCATTTTGACACCTATTACCAAACGCACCCTGATGCAGGGTGGATAGCCGGACGTCAGGAAAAAAATGCTCGTGCCGCCCTGTTTTTACCCAAAGCATACGCAATGGGGCGTTTTATCGGGCAATTTCCTTTTGTTAAAGCGGTAATGGTATCGGGTTCTATGTCCAAAGATTGTATGAGCGAAGACGGCGATATTGATTTTTTCTTGGTCACCACACCCGGAAGGTTATGGCTGGCACGTACTATTTTGGTGCTGTACAAGAAAATATTCCTTTTAAATTCGCACAAATACTTTTGTGTAAACTATTTTATTGATACCAATCATTTAGAGATAGCAGAAAAAAATCTATTTACGGCTACCGAATGTGCCACATTACTGCCTGTTTATAATGCAGACATGTATCAGTCATTTATGGAGGCGAATACGTGGGTACAGCGCGATTACTACCCCAATATCCCTTTACGGACAACCGAACAATTAGCGGAACAAAAAAACAATACACTTAAAAAGATAGTAGAATACCTGTTGAGTGGTTTTTTAGGCCATTATTTAGATCGTTTTGCAATGCGCCTCACCGTAGGTTTTTGGAAACGAAAATTTAAACATTTCACAGCCAAACATTATGATATTGCGCTTAAATCAAGGCAATATGTCTCCAAACACCATCCTTTGGGGTTTCAGGAACGGGTGATGAATAAGTATGAGGAATTGATGGGGGGGCGGGCTTTTTAGGGGTAAGATTGGAAAGCATATTTTTAACGGGTATCCCAAAGCGTAACATACAATAGTTGCTTCAGGATACCCGCTTTATATTTTAGGAGTTAATTACTCCTCTTCCATTCCTTCCAAAGCCTCCATTATTCCCGACTTACTCATGGAAGCCGGCGCATCATAAGCTTTAAGGAAGGCCTCTTTATCGAGTACCGCCAAAGGTGCTATTTTTTCCTTTTTTAGGTCGCTGTTCAGGGCGATCAGTTGAGCGAAAAAGCCTTCGCCGGATGCCTTTGCCCGCTCGATTTCGCCTTGGAGGAATACCATGCGTTTTAACGTAGATTCGGTAGGTGGCTGATCCGTAAACACGGTTGTAACATAAATACGACCTACCCTGGCGCGCAATTGTTCCTCACCCGTGATCCCTTTTGATTCAATGGTTTCGGTGAGTGTTCTACGGAAAGCATCCAGTTGTTCCGCGTATTTTATCAATTTTGTCTTAGTTTTCAGGTTTTTAACCAAGGCGGCCCGCTGGCTGGTGCTATCTCGGAGTGCTTTTACTCGGCCCTCCAAAAAGCCAAGTTCTTCAACCATACCAAACATGGTTTGCACCTTTTCTTTGCGTTGGGCATAATCCAAATTGGGTGCCAGCGGATCGGGTATCAGTTCCAGTACACGCTCATCGGTGGCCGTAGGTGTTTTCATCCGAATGGTATATTTACCCGGAGCAGCCATAGGGCCGATAGCACCAGCAAATACACCAAATTCACCTTGCACCATCACGCCTTTAGCGGCTTTGGGTGGTTTTAAGCGCAAATCCCATCTAGCGACATTGATCCCTTTGCGCTTTGTGCCTGGGATAGTTACGAGCAAATTACCTTTTTCGTCCAGTACTTCTAGGTTTACATCACCTGTGCTGATACGGTCTTTGAGGTAATACACCACTCGAGCCTCTTCGGGCGCATTCATGCCCACATAAGAACCTGTATTGGGGAATGCTTGACCATAATGCCCCGTTGTTACCGCAACTGGACGCGTGAGTAACATGGCTGCATCTTTTTGTAATAGTTCTGGTGTCAGCAATCGCAAAGGTGAAATATCGTCGATAATATATACACCACGGCCATGCGTGGCCAATACCAAATCATTGGTGCGTGGATGAACCACAATATCGCGTACGGCAACATATTCGGGCAAATTGGCTTTGAACAAAACCCATAATTTGCCGCCATCGTTGGAGATATAAAGGCCAAATTCGGTACCAAGGAAAAGCAAATTAGCCGCAACTCGGTCTTCGCGTATCACGTGCGCATAGCCCTGCACGCCTTCGCCCGTGAGCATTGTCCAGGTTTTGCCTTGGTCATCTGAACGCGCAGCGTACGATTTCATATCGCCATAAGCATGGTTGTCAAAAGTGGCATAGACCACGTTTTTGCTAAAACGGCTCGGCTCAATACTGCTCACCCAAGTGCCAGCTGGGACACCTGTTATATTTTTTGAAATCAAATCCCAAGTTTTGCCCCCATCGCGTGTTATTTGAATATTACCATCATCAGTACCCACAAATAGGAGGTTTTCGTCCAACGGAGAAGGCGCAATGGTAAATATCGTACAATGGTTTTCGGCAGAGGTATTGTCCACCGTAAGGCCACCGCTGGCTGCCTGTTTTTGTTTAATGGTATCGTTGGTGGTTAAGTCGGGCGAAATACTGGTCCAACTAAAGCCCCGATCGGAGGTTTTGTACAAAAATTGTGAACCCATGTAGAGTACTTTAGGATTCACCGGACTTTTTACAATAGGTGTATTCCAGTTCCAGCGCAGTTTTGGGTCGCCTTGTAGTGCTTGTGGCTGTATAAACTGTGCTTGGTTGGTGCTGAGGTCTTGCCGTTGGATATTACCCCCTTGGCTTTCTGCATATACGATATTGTTATCTTGGTCGTCGGGTTGTACCCAGAATCCATCGCCACCGCCTACGCCCAACCAATCGCGGTTTTCAATACCACCAGGACTAGAAGATGGGCCACGCCAAGAGCCATTGTCTTGTAAGCCACCATATACATTATAAGGTATTTGGTTGTCCACTTGTACATGGTAGAACTGCGAAACAGGCAGTATATTCTGGTGTGACCAAGTGATACCACGGTCGATACTCATATAAACACCTCCATCGGTACCGAGGTACATGTGTTGGGTATTTTTGGGGTTAATCCAAAGTGCGTGGTGGTCGGAATGTACCCATCCACCATCGTTGCTGGCATCGGAGAACGAATAACCGCCATCGTTGCTAATAGATAAAGAGAATGCTGGTCGATATACGCGTTTGGGTTCGTAAGGATCTACCACAAGCGTACTAAAATAGAAAGGACGTGCAGTGACATTGGAAGAGGCACTTTGCAATTTCCAACTTTCGCCGCCATCAGCAGAGATATACAAACCCGTTTTTTCACTTTCTACGATGGCCAATAGGTTATCGGGTGCACTAGCAGCCAGTGCCATAGCGATACGGCCAAATGCTGTGGTGGGAAGTCCGTTGGTTATTTTGCGCCAGGTTTTACCGCCATCAGTAGATTTGTGCATGGCACTTCCGGGGCCGCCTGATGAAAAGGAATAAGGCGTGCGGCGAAACTGCCAGGAGGCCGCCCACAGCACATCTGGGTTACGAGGATCCATAAGGACATCGGCGCAGCCAGTTTTTTCATCCACATACAGGATCTTTTCCCATGTTTTACCGCCGTCGGTTGTTTTGTACAGGCCACGATCGGGGCTGTCGCTCCATAATTTACCCGGTACGGCTACATACAATATATTGGAATTGTTGGGGTGGATAATGATTTTTGAAATATGCTCGCTGTTTTCAAGTCCCATTTTCATCCAGTTGCGGCCACCATCCGAAGAACGGAAAATGCCCAAACCAATGGCCACACTGTTGCGCATATTGCTTTCGCCGGTGCCTACCCAAACGGTATCGGGGTGTTTTTGGTCAATGGCAATGGCGCCAATAGATTGTGGGTATTTATCAAATATAGGTTCATAACTATAACCGCCTGTGCGACTTTTCCACAGTCCACCACCTGCTGCGCCCACATAAATGGTGCGCGGGTCGTTATTCACGCCTTCAATGGCGCTGATGCGCCCACCCATAACCGCTGGGCCTATGGCGCGGGCCTCCATTTGGCCAAATGTGGAGGAGTTGAGTTTTACTGCCTTTTGGGCAACTAAGGGAGCGTGAATGGCTGTGGTAAACAGCAGGAAATAGAGTATATATTTTTGATTCATAACGTAAATTTCTTGTTTTGAAGATAGACTTATTGCGGCGGAGATCTATTAGGTTAAAACAGACCTCCACCGCAACAGCACCACTACTATTTCTTAGCAGGCATTTCAAATATTTTTTCGTCCACACTAGGGTTAATCTCTAGTTTGGTTACTTTCATTACAGTGGCACCCATCATTGGGTTATTCTGCTCGATAGTATATGGCATGGTAATCCCTTCGATGGTTTTATAATCAGACATTATGGACTCCGAAGTGACTTCTTTACCATCAACAGTAACCACAGATATTTGCTTGACTTCCATGAAAGATTCTGGATCGATCAAAGAGTATTGGGTATGGGTTGGGCTGAGTGTTAATTTTATTTTGTGAAGGTCGGTGCCTTCTACGTCTTCTTTTCCAAGGTATTCGGCAGTATAACCTTTTTCTTTGTAGCCATTGAGGTGGCCTGCCAGGTCAGTTTGTTCTTTTAATTCCTTCACTTGATCGGCGGTAAGTGGTTCTGCGTCCATTTGACCCGCGAAAGGATTATTTGCCCAGCCTTTATCGCCATTTACGCAAGAACTTTGTGTCATGCCCATGAGCGAAACGTCCATACGCATTGCTTTTTTATGCACGACTGTCATATTCATAGGGATAGCCATACCTGGAGCCGCTTGTGAGGTCATGCTCATGTCCATTTTAATAGTCTTCAATTTGTCCCAAGCACTTCCACCCGTGGCTGCAACGTGTTTTGCGATAATCTCATCTGCGGTTTGTGCGTGAGATACTAATGCGGAGAAGAGCAGGCAAATACCAAGAATAATTTTTTTCATAATAAATTGTGTTGTGTTATAGTGATGTGATTTATTTGCTACAAAGAAGTATGCATCGACAAGAGTATTGTAAGAATATTCGATCAAATTGTTGTTTGTAAGGATAAAATAAGGTAGAAGAAAGCATTAGTACCGTAAATTATTGCAGCCAATTTTTGATCTGTTCATATACTTTAATGGATGATTGGAGTTGGAAATGGAAAGTTTTGGCCATCGCGAAATGGTTATCGTCTGAAAAATTGAATTCTTCTGTGTTTTTAGAACGCGCTACCGCACTTTTAGTACTCACCAAAATATCCCCGAAAAGTTGGCTCACCCAGTGTCTCTCGGTGTCGGTAAGTCGGCCAGAAATGACATAATAAGCCGTGTTTTCAAGAACAGGAGGTGGTTTTTTATTGTTTTTTAATAATCGGTCGGGGTCTTGATCTTTCCAATCCGATTCTGTGAGGTATCCATAGCGCAGGTCTTTGATACCGGCGCTTCGCAAGTTGATGACTTTGCCGACAAGTCTGGTGTGCCAGTTGGGTACTTTTTCTAGGATATTGGTGGTGAGATTGGCAAATTTTTCCAAATAAGAGCCTAAATGTGGCGTTGCCAACAAGAAAATCTGTTTCACTTTTTGCGGCCAAATTAACCCTTCCTCTGATGCATGGTAGCAAGCACTGTGCGTCACCAAACCACCCATACTGTGTGCAATAATACAGATTTCTGTTATTGCTACGGGATAATTTTGGTGTAGTTTTTCTAGTAAAGCGGCCAGTATTTTGCCATTATCCGAAATGTGCAGCCCCGAATTGTACCTTAAATAAAAAGGGGTATATTGCATGTCCTGCGCCAATAAAGAGCCATAATCATTTTGATCCCGAAATGACCAAGTGGCTTCGTTATCCGTTACCCCATGCACCAATATACACACCTTATTTGTAGGTACTTTATTGGATTGTTCAAAGTGTTCCAGCAAACGATCCTGCTCTAAAATAATACGTTTATTTTGATGAAAAAATCCCATTTCTATCCCCAACGCAGTATCGTGAAGTTTGTCGCCGACAATTCCGTTGAGGATGCTAACGCCGAATTGGGCCGTTTTTTTAATTTTTTCAAGCGATTTATTGGGCATTATTAACGTATTTTATTTTTTTAGCAATGTAGTTGTAGTTAGCAGCGAGCAAAGTTAATCTTTTTTTCTTTTCAAACCATATATATCAATCCCATTGCCTTTTGCGTTTAGGAACGATAAAAGAATAAGTTAGCACTTTTGGGTAGATTCCTTATTTATCCGATTCAATAAAACATCGATCAAATATACACAACATGCGCATTTTAACGCTCCTTTTTTGCTTGTTTACGGCATTTGTAAACGCCCAAAATTCCGATCCCAAAGTCATTTCTGGTACTGTTTTACTCAATTCCAAAACAACACCCGATTTTAAAAAAATCATCGCGGATCTACCTAAAAACTGGTATGTCCGTACCGATTCGATCAATATATCCGACAAAACAGCGATATTTTCTACTCCCGGTGCCACTGTGATGTTGGCCTATTTGGATTATCCGGTAAGTCCCGATGAAATGCAGATTGCCGCCGGTATTTCCTGGCTATGGAAGGATGCCGAAAAAGAAGTGAAAAACCATAAAGCGCAATTAGTCATCTCTATTTTGGGTGACCCCAAAAATACGCTCGAATTGTATCGGATTTTTACCCGTACGGCAGCGGGTGCAATGTCAAATCTTCCCGATGCGCCTGGTATTTATATGAATACGCAATACCTCTTAATATCTAAAGGTTACTACCAAGAATCGGCACGCAATATGGGACGCGATGGTGTGCCGTTGTATTGCTGGGTATATTTTGGTATGTTACAAGAAGGCGAAAAAACATCTGGTTATACGTATGGATTAACCGAATTTGGTCAAAATGAACTGGAATTAGTAGAAAGTGCATTATCCCTTCAAGATGGACACAGCCTGTTATACGAAGCCGCGCAAAAAGCAGCCGCTTCCGCCCCCTGGAAAAATGGTCAACAGGTAGAACTTTCTGAAAATAAAAAGATAAGTATTACCATTTCGGCGGCAAAGGTGATTAAGGATAATAGCCAAACAGGGAAGGTGAGTTTGGTGAAGGAGTAGTGTTAGATACTGTTGGTTGATTTTATTAGACGGATGGTTGATTATTTCGGTCCGCCGCAAAAAACTACCTTAGTTTTGTGGGATTAAACCATCGCCCTCAAAAAGCGTCTCACGGTTATCACTCATCCATATTTTTATGCGCTACTTTACGGTATTTCTATTATTTATTTTTTTCTGCTTTAAAGCGGAAGCCCAAAGTGTCAATTGGGCCAATGATATTGCCCCAATTTTGTACAAACATTGTGTACAATGCCACCGCGATGGTGCAATTGGTAGTTTTTCGCTGATGGATTACCAATCGGCATTTACCAACCGCGATAATATCCTAGATGCCGTTTCGTCTCGGAAAATGCCACCTTGGAAACCCGACCCTAACTATCGACACTACGCCAAAGAAAACTACCTCAGCACAGCACAAATTAACACGATTGAGCAGTGGGTAGCCAATAATGCACCAGCTGGAGACCTGAGTCAAGCACCTCCACAACCCACATTTATCCCCGGTTCAGCGGTTGGCATCCCCGATCTTACGCTGCAAACGCCAGCTTATACCATGAACGCCACCGAAGACGAATACCGGTGTTTTGTACTGCCTACAGGTATCAACCAAACTACTTATTTGCGTGGATTAGAGGTGATTCCAGGTAATCACATGGCCGTACACCACGTATTGATTTACGAAGATGTAAACGGACAAGGCAAGGTGTTGGACGAGCAAACCCCAGAGCCTGGTTATGTGAGTTTTGGTGGCCCTGGGTTTCAGGGTGCAAAATTGGTGGGTTCATGGGTGCCCGGTGCACGCCCCGATCTTTTACCGCCGTTTATGGGTATTAAATTGACCGCTGGAGCCGACCTGATTGTGCAGGTACATTTTCCAGGGGCAGCAACAGGCTTAACGGATCAATCTACGCTTAATCTGTTTTATACACCCACCAACCAAAACATTCGGCAGGTGAGTATTAATCCTCCTCTGTTCCATTTTCCGCCTTCTTTACAAAATGGCCCATTGTTCATTCCGGCCAATGAGGAAAAAACCTTCACCGAACAATACACTGTGCAGCAAAATGGATCTTTGATCGGTATTGCGCCACACATGCACTTAATCGGTCAAAGTATTGAATGTTATGGCATTACACCCACTAATGACACCATAAAACTGATAAAAATTCCATCTTGGGATTTCCATTGGCAAGGAAATTATAATTTTCAAAAGATCCAAAAACTTCCGGCAGGCACCAAAGTATATGCACATGCACGGTACAACAATACCGAAAGCAATCCCAATAATCCGTCGTCGCCACCCCAAAATGTATTGCAGGGCGAGGCAACAACGGACGAGATGATGCTGGTGTATTTTATCTATACGGCTTACCAACAGGGAGACGAAAATATCATTTTGGACAGCACATTGCTTGCTTCGAATACCGTATTTTTGGATAAAGGAGCTGATAATATCGCACAATTGATCAGTTACCCAAATCCGGCAACATCCTTTACGGATATACAGTTTGACCTGAGTACCTCGGATGCAATAAGTATTTCTGTATTGAATGCTGGTGGCCAAGTTGTTCGGGCAATCCCATCTGAAGGCCTATTGCCTACGGGCCAACATACCAAAAGGATAGATTTGACGGGTTTGCCAGCAGGCAATTATTCTATTTCATTGAAAAATAGGCAAGGAGGCGTTTTGGCGGGGTCTTTGGTGAAAATTTAATATTGAGTCTATTAAAGTACTTAACATCGAATGCCGAACTGGGAAATTTATAGCAGATTCCTCGTTCGGCATTCTGCGTTTAGTATGCTTACAGGCACAAACCAGTTAGATTTAAAGTGATTTAAAGCATCCAACCTCGTTATTAATAACAGGTAAATTGATACTTTGCGTTCCTGCTCCAAAAAACTTTTGTGCTTTTTTTGTCTTAATCCATTTTTGCCTATTATAATAATTAAGATTCTCCTACCTTTGATTTTCAAATGAGCTATACTGTTTAACTGTAAGCCTACAACAATAGCAACAAATTGTAAATCATGAAATTGAATATTTTACGTATTATTCCGCTTTTAGCAGTGCTGCTACTGCCATTTTTATCATCTGCCCAATGCTCGTGGCGCTTGGAACTCAACGACAGTGGCGGTAATGGATGGGGAGGTAGTTTTTTGGTACTCACCGTTGATTTGACTACTAACTACTACACATTGAATGGTTTGGACGATAATGGCTCCAATGCTAATATCTATCTAACACTTACTCCTGGCCAAACTGTAGAAATAGCATGGTTCAACAATTCACCGCAACCTCAAGAAATATCGTTTTCCCTATTTGATGGAAGTGGTATATCTGTTTTTGAGGCCGTTGCGCCGAATGATTTGACTACCTTCACGACAACGACCTCTTGCCCACCATGTGTTTTACCTACTAATGTATTGACGGATAATATTTACGATAAACGCGTAAAAATAAAATGGACACCGGGTAGTGGCAGTGCCAATCCGGTAGGGTGGTGGGTTATTTACGGCCCGGATGGTTTTACGCCAGCACCAGGTATTGGTGATACGGTATATGTAACCACCCCGAAAGCAACCATTACAGGACTTACACCAAAGACAAATTATACGTATTATGTAGCGCAAGATTGCGGTGGTGGCGTATCCGGTGGTAACGCCGGCCCATTCGATTTTCAAACCTATTGGACAAATGATGTATCTGTGACAGCTGTTCTTTCACCAAAAAGCGATTGTGATTTGGGTGCTGAAATGATTGAGTTTGGCATGAGCAACCCAGGATCTAATCCGCAATCGCTGATTCCTTATAATTTTAGTGTCAATGGACAAGCTGGTGGCGTACCACAACCCGATGATGGTTACTATACAGGTGTAATTGGTAAAGACAGTACGGAGATCATCGAATTTGAGACCAGTTTCGATTTTTCCGATCAAATTGAGTACGAAATTGCGGTATTTACTCAAATGACTGGCGATCAAGACCCCACCAACGATACCTTATTTTACTATATAAATAATGCATTGGCTCCCCCTTATGCACAAAGTTTTGAAAAATGGAACGGCGGCTGGACAGTTGTGAATGATCCAAATAGTTTTTCCAATCCATCGTGGGAATACGGCACTCCAGATGCTCCTATTATCAAAAGTGCAGGTGATGGGCAAAAAGCATGGGTGACCAATTTAACGGGATCTGCAAATTTTGCAGAACAATCTTATATTCAATCTACATGTTTTGATTTGTCCAGTATTACTGAAAAACCAGCCATTGAGTTCATGATTAACTATAGCTGCACCTCTGGCGATGACGGTGCTTTTGTAGAATACTCGATTGATGGTGGTACTGCTTGGGTACGGATAGGTACAGTAGCGAATACAGGCGCCAATTGGTATAATGCACCAGATCCTACTACCTTCAATGCCGAGCAGGCATGGGCAGGCGAGTCCAATGGATGGCTAAAAACACACCATTTGATCAATGGTGTCGCTGGCATGGATAATGTTTTATTTCGGTTTGGGTATAATAGTGGATTTGGCCAAACACGCGAAGGAGTAGGTATCGACCAGTTTAAAATATTTGTGCCACCCGCTAAAGACGTTGCCGCAGTACGCGAATCTACCTTAGGCGATGACACAGAATGCGGCTTGGCGAGTGATAAAGTATCGTTTAATATTGTTAACGTAGGTGGCACTGCTATGCCTTCTGGGTATAAATTATTTGTATCCGTTAATGGCGGCGCACCGGATTCGACTACGGTCTCGAACAATATTTTAACTGCGGATGAAAACTATACCTTCACTTTCCCCAATACTTTTGATAGTCGGGATGTTGTAACGATTATTAAATGTTGGGTAGTGGCAATAGGTGATGAAAATCTATCTAACGATACGATTATTTATTCGATCGACCATCGCGCCAAGGTATTGCCTTTAAGTGAAAATTTTAATGCGTCTTTTAATATTCCTGATGGCTGGACTGTACCTGCTGGAGCCAATATTACTACAACGCATAATAATATTAGCAATGTATTAGCCTATAATTTGTATGAATTTAATAATGCCTTTACTTATGATCTACCCCGTTATGGTGTAGTTGGTGTAGGAGATTCACTCAAGTTTGATTATCGTATTGTTGATTTCTCTTTTCCCAATCCGGCAACAATTTTGTCAGCGGGTAATAAAATAGAAATAAGAGTAAGCACCAACTGTGGACAAACCTACCAAACAATAGGAACAATCAATAGCAATAACCATATTGTTAGTGAAAATTTGGCAACGCGTAAGTTTTCTTTAGCCTCTTTTGTGGGCGAAAATATCAAAGTGCGCTTTCAAGGTACGTGGTTCGGTAGCGGTGATTACTATTTCGATTTGGATAATGTTAATCTACTTGCTTGTGCTGATAATTTAGGGCTTACGGCTAATATTGTACCTACTTCTTCTACGGGCAATACAGGATCTGCTACAGTATCGGTAGCTACTGGTAACCCGCCTTATGCTTACAATTGGAGCAATGGTGCCAATACTGAAACCGCTACAGGTTTGGGTGCTGGCATATATACGGTAGCCGTTTTGGATGCGCATGGCTGCTCCGATACATTGAGTGTTGAAGTGGGTGTTTCTGCTATTGGTGAATTGCCAAGTTTGACTAATTTTTCAGTTCGTCCTAATCCAACCACAGGTACGCTGTTCCTTGACTTGCTTTTTGACCAATCTGTCGAACTACGTGCCGATATTGTGAACCTACTCGGTCAACAAGTATGGGCCGCCGAACCAGGCCATACAGAAGGCATGAAAGAAATGATCGATTTAGCAAGACAACCAGCAGGTATTTATCTGCTCCGCATTACTGCCAATGGATCGGTACAAACCAAAAAAATTGTAATTCAAAAATAAGTAGTTTTTAAAATAAGTATTTGGACATAATTAATTGCAGAAATGAACGAAGGTATTTTTCGGCTAGACGAGCCATTTTTAAGGCATGACCAAAATGAAAAGCAAGTAAATCTTGCTTTGAATGGCGGGAACCTGCGCAGCAGACGCGGTACTATCTAACGAA
>JAYUKX010000098.1:0-12388 GCA_043764095.1 Chitinophagales bacterium | reverse complement strand
TGAGGGGATACAAAAAAAGTAGGCAAAAAAGGCTTCGGCTGACGAAAAATGCGGTGCTTTTGCTTCCTCGCTCCGGCGGCGCCAAAAAAAACTCGCCGAACCATTGAGCGGAGGCTACGCCTCGTAGAATTCGTTTGGCTCAAACACTTTTTGGCTTCATCCGCCTCCACTCAAGCAAAACCTGCATTTTTCTAAGGCCGGTCTTGCCACACTTGGGGACTGTACTTTGTTTTAAAACTCAAATTAAATTTCCTAAAATAAAAGTGTACGGTTATAAAACTTATTGGTTCACCTCAAAAAACAATTTGATCCAACCCCAAATAAATAGTCTAACGTAAAGTTATAGTCTTTTCCTCAACATAACCTAAAAGATGTATTTTTAATATTCTTTTCTATTTTGGCCTGCTAATTGTATTACAGTGTTTACAAACTCCCTTTTATAGGTATTAGACTTGTTGCGGCGAAAGGCTGTCTGGTCAAAAATTGATCTTTTTCGCCTGCTTTTCGGCTATTTTGTAATCCGTAACGATGCTACGAATTACAAAATGAGCCTCAATCAGTCAAAAAATCTCTAATTTTATGCCTCAGACGCTCCCGCCGCAACAAGTCTATTATTCAATCCCCTCAATATTATTTTTTATTTATTTGGATATTATTTTAAATAAAAGACGAAATTGCCCAACCTTTGTTCGTGTTTTTCCGTATCCAATTTAAACAGAAATACAAACTATTTTAATTTAATCCATTTTCCCAAGACAGTATTCCCTTAGGAACGTGAAAATAATAACTTGTTCCTTTTGGGTAGGTTACTTTTTGCTCAGACAAGTATCTTTTGTGCGAATAGTGGGGCTATTTAAAGAAAAAGATGGGCAGTATGAGCAGAAAGGAATCAGCCAAAAGGGGTAAGTTATTGTTTTCACGTTCCTTACCTGCCCAATATAGCTAAAAAACCAACGATTAATGAGGCTGTGCATATTGCCTTTGTTTCGTTTTCAATTTACCGATTTACAGTTATGGCCTCGCTCTAACCAGGGTAGGACAAGGGTATATTGCTTTTTTTGGTATTTCGGTACTGCTTTTTTTATCATTTAATCTTTAATCTCATGACAAGAATTTTTACAACAATCAAAAGAGTTTTATTACTACTGGTATTGGTTTCACTGACCAGTTTTTTAAAGGGACAAGCGCCCATCATTACCTGCTCTGGTACTACAGTTACGCACGGTGACCAATCCACTAACGATCCATTACTGTGGAATGCTGCCGTTTGGTGGGATCCGTTGTTGAATTCTAAAGATATGGCCGAAAACGCCGTTCCGCTGGAAATCACGATCACAGATACTTGTACAATAGGTATATTAAAGGTAAAGTATGTCCTTTATCTGGATTTGGACAATAATGGCAGCCAAGAAACCCGGGTGGACAGCGATACTTTGCCAGCGGCTAATACGATACATTACAATAATAATGGGCTTTTAGTAACTGCTGGCGAGCAACGAAAATTTGATTTTAGACCCGTTGTATTGGCAGATAAATACCGTTTTGATCTACTCTTGGAGGTTGTATCCGCTTCAGAACGCAAAGCGCAATTAGTATGGAGATCTTCAGCAACATCTACGAATATGGCGCAATTACCCCATGGAACACATAAAATAAAGTGGCAGGTGACCAATGGATGCGGACAGCAATCTACTTGTGAATATACCTTTATTGTTCGCGATGATCAACCGCCGACTGTGACTTGTATTAATGGATTACAGTTTAATTTTGGGCCTGCTAGTGGAGGAGGGCCAGGGATTTCTTATTTATGGCTTAGTTATTTCCTAAATACTTTTGATGATAACTTAACACCTGGTTCAATGTTAAAGTTTGCCATTAGAAAATCGGGTACAGGAACAGGTTTTCCCACCAATGTGGATGGTACACCTCAAACAGATGTATCTTTTCCTTGTTGGGAAAAAGGCATAAATACTATAGAACTTTGGGCAAGAGATAAGGCAGGCAATACGTCTTTCTGCGAGGCTTATTTTTTACTTAAAGATGGTAATTCCCATTGTTGGGATCATAGTCCAATAAAATTAGGCATTATTAAAAACGAATTAGATCAAGGAATTGAAGATGTCTCTGTTTTGACAGAAAATTATACCCAAGGCGTGCCTCTTTTCCCTATACCTGCTGCGATGACAAATACGAACGGTTATTACTCTATTAATAAAGATATACCATACGGCCCTTTGGCGACCATTCGGCCAGTATTAGAATTAGATCCACTCAATGGCGTAAATATTTGGGATTTGATCCTCATTAGCCGACATATTCTAGGATTAACGCCTTTAGTTTCACCTTATAAATTGATATCTGCAGATGCCAATCAGTCGGGTACTGTAACCACTTTTGATATTGTTGAACTTCGGAAACTCATTCTGGGGACTTATACTAAATTACCTAATAACAGTAGTTGGCGGTTTGTGGACAAAACACAGGTATTTACGAACCCAGAAAACCCGTTTGCAGATACTATTCGGAGTTTTCTTCCCTTAGTTACGAATATATACCCATCTAGTGGCATGCATATCTATTTCGACTTTACAGGCACAAAAATAGGCGATGTGGACAATACTGCTATTCCCAATGGCTTTGCTACCCCCACAGAAGACCGTACTGCAACAACCACATTTACCTTTCAAGATCAAAATCTCCAAGAAAACGAGGTTTTTTCCCTGCATTTCGCCGCAGCGTCGAATATCGAAGGGTATCAAATGACGCTTGATTTGTCGCAATTTGATTTGCTGGAAATTATACCTCAAAACGACTTGTCGATGGATAATTTTGCGATCTTTGAGCAGGCACTCACGATGGTTACCGAGCAGTCCAATCAGGGTTTCGACCTGCGTTTGCGCGCCAAACAGGCTGGCCAATTGAGTAGCATGTTGGCGATAAATGACAAAATTACCCGTTCGGTGGCATTTGATGCAAATGGTCTTTCTAAAGGTATTGTTTTACATTTTAATCCCATTCAAAAAGAGGCCATCCAACTCAACCAAAATGTGCCAAATCCGTGGCATTCGGCCACCAATATTGGGTTTTATCTGCCCGAAGCCAATACCCCAGTTACCTTTACGGTCGTAGATGAAATGGGTCGTGTTGTTTATACTACAACCAATATGTATGCTGCTGGTTATCAGTCTATTACGCTATATGAAAGTATGGTGCCGCAAGCGGGTATGTACTGGTATTCTTTAACCACGGCGAAGAATAAACTGGTGCAAAAAATGGTTAAGTTTTAGCATGAGCGTAGTGTTGAACGTAGTGTCGGCGTGACTTCGAGTCACACCGACACTACATAACTAACTTAAAATCAATGCTTTAACCTAATCCATGTTTCGCACAAGATACAAATTTTCTTTTACTAAAAATATTAAATTTTATTCAAATGATCCGAATATTTACAACAATCACAAAAGTAATTTTCCCTTTACTGGTATTGGTTTCTCTCACCAGTTTTTTACAAGCGCAAGCCCCTGTCATCACTTGCCCTGGAACCACAGTCACTTACGGCGATCAATCCAATAACGAAGCGCAATTTTGGAATGCTATGTCTTATTGGGATCCAATTATTTCCACACAGGATTTAGCCGAAAATGCCGTTCCATTAGCAATTAATATAACAGATACATGTACAACGGGCGCGTTAAAAGTGAAATATATTCTTTATTTGGATTTGGACTATAATGGCAGCCAAGAAACCCGCGTGGATAGTGATACTTTGCCGGCGGCCAATACCATTCATTACAATAATAAAAATAGCGCAGTAACAGGAGGTAGCCAATGGCAGTTCGATTTTAGACCTGTTGCATTGGCCAATAAGTTCCGTTTTGACCTACTGGTGGATGCCGTTTCACCCACCGAGAAAAAAGCACAATTGGTTTGGAGGTATTCACCGACTGCAACTACTTTGGCGCAATTGCCTTATGGTACGCATAAAATAAAATGGGTGGTGACAAATGGCTGTGGGCAGCAATCTACCTGTGAATACACCTTTATTATACGGGATGAAAAGCCGCCAGTAGTAATGTGTATTAATGGTTTATCTGTCAATTTGATGAATATTAGTGGTGGCACTGTTCAACTATATGCTTTCGATTTTTTACAATACACAGAGGATAACTATACACCAGCTCCTCTAATAGCCCTTGGTATTAGGAAACAAGGCACAGGAACAGGTTTTCCTTCCGATTCGATGGGGAATCCTAAAACATCGGTTCGGTACAATTGTAATGAACTGGGTACCAACTTAATAGAACTTTGGTCAAAAGACAAGGCCGGTAATATAAGTGCTTGTTCTACGTATGTTTTAATTCAAGATAATGCGAATTTTTGTACTGGGGCTCCTGTGTATAGTGGCAAAATTACGACTGAACTATCCGAAGGTATTGAAGATGTACAAATACAACTAGAGAATGGTAGTAATGGTCTTCCTATCATTGGTGGCACAATCCCTCCCCTCACTAATGCTGACGGTAATTACACACTGCCCAATGCACTTCCATTTTCTAGCACTACCAGAATTGCCCCTTTGCTCGATTTGGATCCATTAAATGGTGTAAATACTTGGGATTTGATCCTGATTAGTAGGCATATTTTGGGTTTAGAGCCACTAACAACCCCTTATAAACTCATCTCAGCCGATGCCAATAAATCGGGAACTGTAACTACCTTTGATATTGTTGAAATACGTAAACTCATCATTGGTAGCTTCCAGAAATTTCCATCCAACCATAGTTGGCGTTTTGTGGACTCCAGTCAGGTATTTTCAAATCCACTCAATCCTTTTGCCGACGTAATTCGAGAGACCATTAATATCGGGAACCTTCCTTTTGGGATAGCCTATAATTTCATTGGAGCGAAAATAGGCGATGTGGATTTTACGGCCCAACCTCATGGCTTTGCTACACCCACAGAAGACCGTACTGAAAAAACCACCTTTACGTTCCAAGATCAAAATATCGAAGAAAACGAGGTTGTTTCCCTGCATTTTGCCGCAGCGTCGAATATTGAAGGGTATCAAATGACGCTTGATTTAGCGCAATTTGAGTTGCTGGAAATTATACCACAAAATGACTTGACGATGGATAATTTTGGCGTGTTTGAGCAGGCACTCACGATGGTTACCGAGCAGCCCAATCAGGGTTTTGACCTGCGTTTGCTCGCCAAACAGGCTGGCCAATTGAGTAGCATGTTGGCGGTAAATGACAAAATTACCCATTCGGTGGCTTTTGATGCCAGTGGTCTTTCCAAAGGTATTGTTTTGCATTTTAATCCTAGTCAAAAAGAGGCCATCCAACTCAACCAAAATGTGCCAAATCCGTGGCATTCGGCTACCAATATTGGGTTTTATTTACCAGAAGCCAATACCGCAGTTACCTTTACTGTGGTAGATGAAATGGCGCGCGTTGTTTATACTGCAACCAATACCTATACATCTGGTTATCAGTCTATTACACTAGACGAAAGTATAGTGCCACAAGCGGGTATGTACTGGTATGCTGTGACCACAGCGCAGGATAGATTGGTACAAAAAATGATTAAATTTTAAACAAAACAAAAAATAAGACAATGACACGTTATCTTACACTAATTGCGTTCGCTTTTTTGCCCTTTTTTGTATCGGCACAAGCCATACAAGTGCAATGCCCTTCAAGTCCTGCATCTTACGCAGATTTTAGCACGAATAGTCCGCTCTTTTGGAAAGCCCCATATTGGTGGGATGCGCTTATACAATTGAATGATTTGGCCGAAGGAGATGTAAACCTAGAACTCAACTTTACGGATTCATGTACCTTGGGGACCACTCATGTTCGCTATATTTTATACCTCGATTTGGACAATAATGGACTATCAGAAACAATAGTCGATAGTGATAGTTTACCACCCTCTAATACCGTTTATTTCGGGAATACTGAAACCAATTTGAAGGCTGGAACTCCTAGGCAATTTGATTTTAGACAGGTGAACAACCTTGCAAAATATGGTTTTGGCTTAAATGTGGACTCCATCGCACCGTTTTCAAAAAGCACCGCCGTTCGTTGGAAAAATGGAGCCGCTACAGCAAATAATGTCGTACCTCAATTACCTTACGGAACGCATAAAATAAAATGGATACTGTCCAATGCTTGTAATTCGACCAAGAGTTGTACGTATGATTTTACCGTACGCGACACTAAAAAGCCAACTGTAGTAATGGTGAATCTATTATCTGTCAATCTGATGCCGTCGGGTAATGCGAAAGTACTTGCGAGTGATTTGTTACAGTATGTAGAAGATAATTATGCGCCAAGTGCACAAATATTGCTTGGCGTTAGGCGTGCGGGTACAGGCACGGGATTCCCTTTCAACCCAGACGGTACGCCACAAAATGTCGTTGAATTTGATTGCGACGATATTGGCCCTAATGTAGTTGAACTCTGGGGAAGAGACCTCATTGGTAATAGTGATTATGCGAGTACTTATCTTTTTGTAAAAGACAATATAGCAGTATGTGGTGATACCATACCTTGCGAACTTAAATTTTACAATGGTGGGCCTATCGAAGATATATCTATTTATTTTGGACCTGTTTCGCCACCATTGCCTACCCCTACTCCAGATTTAATCCCCAATCCTTTTGATTCCACCTGCTTTAGTTTTAGTTATTCAAATTGGTTTCCTCCTCAGCCTGATGTTGTTATTCGCCCATATAATGACTTGGATCATTTAAATGGCATAAATACTTGGGATTTAATACTCCTCAAACGACATATATTGGCACAAGAGCCTTTAGATAATCCTTATAAATTGATTGCCGCCGATGTTAACAAATCAGGAACGATTACGCTTTTCGATCGTTCGGAATTGATTAAACTTATCGTTGGTACTTATGTAAAACTCCCCGCTAATACCAGTTGGCGTTTTGTGGACAAAAATCAGGTTTTTCCTATTCCTCTAAATCCTTTTACTGAGATTTTGCGCGAATCGCTACCTTATGGCCAATGGTCATTACAGGGTATGCCATTATCGTTTATGGGTATCAAAATTGGTGATTTGGATAATAGCGCCAATCTAACAGGCGAGGTAGATGTTCGGAATAACCCAGCTACAGCATTCAACTTTAAAGACCAAAAATTATCGCCGTTGGAACCAATTACCTTACATTTTGCCCCTGAATCCACTATTGAAGGGTATCAAATGACGCTCGATTTATCGCAATTTGAGTTGCTGGAAATTATACCTCAAAATGACTTGACAATGAATAATTTTGGCGTTTTTGAGCAGGCACTCACGATGGTTACCGAGCAGCCCAATCAGGGTTTTGACCTGCGTTTGCGCGCCAAACAGGCTGGCCAATTGAGTTCGATGTTGGCAGTGAATGACAATATCACCCGTTCGGTGGCTTTTGAGGCAAACGGCCTTTCCAAAGGTATTGCTTTACACTTTGATCCGATTCAAAAAGAGGCTATCCAACTCAACCAAAATGTGCCAAATCCGTGGCATTCGGCTACCAATATCGGTTTTTATCTGCCCGAAGCAAATACCCCAGTTACTTTTACAGTGGTAGATGAAATGGGGCGCGTTGTTTATACTGCAAATAATACATATCCATCTGGTTATCAGTCTATTGTGTTGGATGAAAGTATGGTACCACAAGCGGGTATGTACTGGTATTCGTTGACTACGGCGCAGGGGCAACTGGTACAAAAAATGGTTAAATTTTAGCGTTTTGACAATCGGGTTACGTTTACGAAACCTTGAAGGTTTCGTAAACGTAATGCCCTGAAAATCAATGTTTTGATTCAACCCATGATTCACATAAAATATACATCTTCATTTATCAAAAACATAAAAATATTATTCAAATGATCCGAATATTTACAACAATCACAAAAGTAATTTTCCCCTTACTGGTATTGGTTTCCCTTACCAGTTTTTTACAAGCGCAAGCACCCGTCATCACCTGTCCGGGTACAGCAGTTACTTACGGCGATCAATCCAACAACGATGCGGAATTATGGAACGCTGCAACTTGGTGGGATCCGATTGTTAGTTCCCAAAATTTAGCAGAAAATGCCGTTCCGCTGTCTGTTAATATCACCGATGCTTGCACAACAGGCACTTTAAAGGTTAAATATATTCTTTCACTGGATTTGGATAATAATGGCAGCCAAGAAACCCGTGTGGACAGCGATACTTTGCCAGCGGCTAATACGATCCATTTCAATAATAAAGGGCTAGCAGTAACGGCGGGAGAACAACGGCAATTTGATTCTAGGCCCGTGGCCTTGGCCAATAAATACCGTTTTGACCTTCAACTCGATGCTGTTTTGCCCAGCGAGAAAAAAGCGCAATTAGTTTGGAGGAGTTCGCCCACGGCAACCACTTTGGCGCAATTGCCTTATGGTACGCACAAGATAAAATGGGTGGTGACCAATGACTGCGGACAGCAATCTACTTGTGAATATACCTTTACGATACGCGACGAAAAGCCGCCAACCATATCGTGTATTAATGGCTTAGCTGTTAATTTGATGAATATAAGCGGTGGATCGATACAACTATGGGCTTCCGATTTTACGCAATACAAAGAGGATAATTACACACCTGCTACTAAATTGATTATAGGTATTAGGAAACAAGGAACAGGAACGAGTTTTCCTTATGATTCTACGGGTGCTCCGCAAACTCGGGTTCAGTATAATTGTAACGAACTTGGTACTAATTTTGTAGAACTTTGGTCAAAAGATAAGGCTGGTAACGTAGGTGTTTGTTCTACTTATATTTTAATTCAAGACAATGCGAATGTTTGTTACGGTCCTCCTGGTATGATTAGTGGCAGTATTAAAAATGAAAACAACGAAGGAATCGAAGATGTACAAATAACAGTACCTGCCAATAATGGTATCCCTTTCTTTAATACCCCAATCGTTACAAATTCGTTAGGGGATTTTTTTTATTCAAATGCGCTTCAATTGCCTAGTAATGCTACCTTGACACCAACACTCGAAATAGATCCTCTAAATGGCGTAAATACTTGGGATTTAATCCTCATTAGTCGGCATATTTTAGGTTTAGAACCTATAACAACCCCTTATAGACTTATCTCGGCCGATGCCAATAAATCGGGGACTGTAACCACATTTGATATTGTTGAAACACGCAAACTGATATTGGGTACTTATCCAAAATTCCCTGCAAATAGTAGTTGGCGTTTTGTGGATAAAACGCAAGTGTTTACAAATCCATTAAATCCTTTTGCTAACGTAATTCGTGAGAATATTTCAATATTGTCTATACCATATTCCTATGAATTCGTTGGAATGAAAATAGGAGATGTGGACAATACAGCCAAACCAAATGGCTTTTCTGCACCTACTGAAGACCGTACCGAAAAAACCACATTCTCCTTTCAAGATCAAAATATCGAAGAAAACGAGGTTATTGCGCTACATTTTGCAGCAGCGTCAAATATCGAAGGGTATCAAATGACGCTCGATTTAGCGCAGTTTGAATTACTGGAAATTATACCTCAAAACGACTTGACGATGGATAATTTTGCCATCTTTGAGCAAGCCATTACGATGGTTGCCGAGCAGTCGAGTCAGGGTTTCGACCTGCGTTTGCGCGCTAAACAGGCTGGCCAATTGAGTTCGATGTTGGCAGTGAACGACAATATCACCCGTTCGGTGGCTTTTGATGCCAGTGGTCTTTCCAAAGGTGTCGCTCTACATTTTGATCCCATTCAAAAAGAGGCCATCCAACTCAACCAAAATGTGCCTAATCCGTGGCATTCGGCCACCAATATTGGTTTTTATCTGCCCGAAGCAAATACCGCAGTTACTTTTACAGTGGTAGATGAAATAGGTCGCGTTGTTTATACTGCAAATAATACATATTCATCTGGTTATCAGTCTATTGCGTTGGATGAAAGTATGGTGCCACAAGCGGGTATGTACTGGTATTCGTTGACTACGGAGAAGGAGCAACTGGTGCAAAAAATGGTAAAATTTTAGCATGGGCGTAGTGTCGGCGTGACTTTGAGTCACGCCGACACTACGCTCAGGCTAAAACTTCACCATTTTTTGCACCAGTTGCTCCTTCTCCGTTGTCAATGAATACCAGTACATACCCGCTTGTGGCACCATACTTTCATCCAATGCAACAGACTGATAACCAGATGAATAGGTATTGGTTGTAGCATAAACAACACGCCCTATTTCATCTACCACTGTAAAGGTAACTGGAGTATTTGCTTCGGGCAGATAAAAACCGATATTGGTGGCCGAATGCCACGGATTTGGCACATTTTGGTTGAGTTGGATAGCCTCTTTTTGAATGGGATTAAACCTCAACTCGATACCTTTGGAAGCACCATTCGCCTCAAAAGCCACCGAACGGGTAATATTGTCGTTCACTGCTAACATGGAACTCAATTGGCCAGCCTGTTTGGCCCGCAAACGCAGGTCAAAACCCTGATTCGACTGCTCAGCAACCATCGTAATGGCTTGGTCAAAGATCGCAAAATTATCCATCGTTAAGTCGTTTTGAGGTATAATTTCCAGTAATTCAAATTGCGCTAGATCGAGCGTCATTTGATACCCTTTGATATTGGGTTCTGCTGCGAAATGGAGTGATATGATCTCGTTTGCTCCGATATTTTGATCTTGGAACGTGAATGTTGTTGTTGCCGAACGGTCGTCAAGTGGTGCAGAAAAACTATGGGGTGTCGCAGAGAGATCCACATCGCCTATTTTCATACCGATGAAATTAATGGGAAAACTATCTATCATAGCATGCTCGTGAAGCACATCTGCAAAAGGATTAAAGGGATTTGTGAATACCTGATCTTCGTCAATAAATCGCCAACTACTATTCGCCGGCAAATGTTGATAAACGCCAAGAATAAGGTTGCGTATTTCCATCACATCAAAAAGATTTACACTACCGGATTTATTCGCATCGGCAGAGATGAATTTATAAGGCGAATTTAGGAGTGTTGTGCCCAGTAAATGCTCCTTAATCAGCATCAAATCCATTGTATTGACACCATTTAATGGATTCAATTCCAAGGTAGGCGTAATCGTCGCATTGCTAGAATATGGAAAGTTAATGGTGAGGTAATAATTTCCTGCTACATCTGTCAAGTTAAGGTTATTATTATTATAAGGAGGAACGCCATTATTATTACTCCACACGCCTCCTATATTTACATATTCAATTCCTTCGCCTAATTCAGTTGTAATTTGGCCTCCTATTATAGTAGAATCGGGAGAACAACCATTATTATAATCTTGAATTATAAAATTTGTTTCACAAAAATCGGAATTACCTTCTTTATCAATTACCCAAAGTTCAATGGTGTTGACACCTAGTTCACTACAATTAAACACAACGCTTGTTTGCGGCATACCCGATGTATCATACGGGAAAAATGCGCCAGTACCTTTCTTGCGAATCCCTAAAACTAATTGCTGGGCTGGCGTAATATTATCTTCGGCATATTGTAATAAATCGGAAGCGAATAGTTTAAGTGCGCCGTTATAGATATTAATTGGAATCATTAAAAATGGGCCACTTTCACAAACCACGGTAGGTCGTTTTGCGTCGCGGATAATAAAGGTATATTCGCAAGTAGATTGCTGCCCACAGCCATTCGTCACCACCCATTTAATCCTATGGACTCCCAATGGCAATTGCGCCAAAGTTGTAGCCGTAGGCGAACTCCTCCAAACCAATTGCGCTTTTTGCTCCGTAGGTGATATGGTGTTTACGAGCAGATCAAAACGGAATTTCTCTGCCAAAGGAACTGGTCTCAGATCAAATGACTGTTGTGATCCTGCGGTTACAGCAAGCCCCATATTGTTGTAATGGATCGTATTGATAGCAGGCAAAGTGTCGCTGTCCACGCGGGTCTCTTGCATGCCATTATAGTCCAAATCCAAATAAAGGATATATTTTACTTTAAGTGCGCCCGTTGTGCAAGCATCTTTGATGATAATTTCCAGCGGAACTTCATTTTCCGCTAAGTCGTGTGAACTATATGTTGGATCCCACCAAGTAACCGCATTCCAGAATTTGGCATCGTTCACGGAGTAGTCGAGGAAAGTAATTGGTTTCCCGGGACAATTAATTACTGGTGCTTGCGCCCGTAAAAAACTTGTCGTGGCAACCAATATAAGCAATGCCATTTGCCCTTTGTTAATGTTTGTAAGTGTTCGGATCATTTGAATAAAATTTTAATATTTTTAATGAATGAAGATATATAGATTATGCGAAACATGGATTAGGCTAAATCATTGATTTTTAGTTAGTAGATCGGAAGAGCGTCGTGTAGGGAAAGAGTGTGGTCAGATGTGTA
>JAYUKX010000097.1:0-12545 GCA_043764095.1 Chitinophagales bacterium | reverse complement strand
TTAAGGCATGACCAAAATGAAAAGCAAGTAAATCTTGCTTTGAATGGCGGGAACCTGCGCAGCAGACGCGGTACTATCTAACGAAAAAATGGGGAAGTATAGGCGGAAAAGACCAAGTTCAAAATGCTAATTAATTGTGTCCAAATACTTAAAAACCTAGGAACGGTGTCAAAATAAATGGCTTCATTGATACACATCATTGAATATTTATTTTGGCACCGTTCTTTTATTTAAAGGGGACATAGGGGTTTCCTTATGAAGGAGGGAAAAACGACTTGACTTGCTTTGTTATAAAAAATGATACTAATTACAGGCGCAAATGGCCAATTAGGGCAATGTTTTGCCGATATTGCCCAAAAAACGGGTTTAAACCTGCTGCTAGCAGATTCCAAAACTTTGGATATTGCAAACAACAGCAATGTTCAGCAGTTTTTTGACCAATACCCACAGATCGAATGGTGTGTCAATTGTGCCGCATATACGGCCGTGGACAAAGCCGAAACGGATATCGCTAACGCCCAAAAAGTAAATATTACGGCAGCCAAAAATCTTGCCACTGTCTGTGCCCAAAGAGGTATCCCAATGGTACATTATTCCACCGATTATGTCTATCATGGCCGACAAAATACGCCATACAAAGAGACAGACGCGGTTAGTCCTAAAGGTGTTTATGCGAAAACAAAATTAGCAGGAGAGCGTGCAGCCCTCAAAGCGCATCCGAATGGCGTAATGATTATCCGCACCTCTTGGGTATATGCGCAAAAGGGAAATAATTTTGTGAATACTATGCTGCGTTTAGGTGCCGAGCGGCCAAGTTTAAATGTTGTATTTGATCAAATAGGCACGCCTACTTACGCCCCCGATTTAGCACAAGCCACTTTAGATATTATTGAAAAAACAAAGCAAAATCCAGATCTTTTAACACAAATTGGGGGTATTTGGCACTATTCTAACGAAGGAATTACCAGTTGGTACGATTTTGCAAGGGCTGTTATGGAGATTGCCGGATTGCCCTGCGAAGTATTCCCAATTGAATCGAGCCAATATCCTACGCCAGCACAACGCCCGCCATTTAGTGCGCTGAATAAAGGGAAAATTAAGTCCGTTTTTGGTATAAAAATTCCGCATTGGCGCGATAGTTTAATGGTTTGTTTGGATAAAAAACGGCTAGTAATGGATTTGCCCAATCATCAATGATAGATCAACTTATTGCTCCGTTTTTCCCCAACGAAAGACTCGGATCTTACGAAATACTAGGCTCAGGTCTTATCAATAAAACGTTTAAGGTGCATCTGGTAGGCAGGGCATCGCCGCTATTATTACAAGAAATAAATACCCATGTTTTCCCTGATGCTGTAGCCCTCATGGGTAATTTTGTTGCGTTAGCGGCACACCTGCGGCGGCAGGCTAACTATCCATTGGGTATTCTTGATCCAATTTGCACCTTAGAAGGAGTGCCTTATTTCAAAGATGAGCAAGGTGCTTTTTGGCGCATATTACCTTTTTTTGAAGGGACATATGCACCGGAACAATTACCCAATACCGAAGAAGCATTTGAAGCAGCTTGGGCTTATGGGACATTTTTAAAAGGTGTTGCTGCGTTTCCTCTTGCAAAATTGCACACGTCCATACCTGATTTTCACCACACAGTACAGCGTTACAAGCGTTTTAGGGATATTTTAAAGGCTGATATTGTCCAAAGAGCAACAAGTGTAGCAATAGAGATTGCCCAAGTTTTTGAGGCAGAGCAATACGGCATACAAGTAGATCAAATGCTGAAAAACGGGCAAATCCCAACCCGCCCGGTCCACAACGATACGAAGGCTGGCAATGTATTATTATCTATTACAACGGGCAAAGCAGCGGCTGTGATTGACTGGGATACGGTAATGCCAGGGTCTGTACTTTCTGATTATGGAGACATGGTGCGAACTTTCGTTTCCGATCGGTATGAGGACGCACCAGCAGCAGAACTAACCATTAGAAAAGATGTATGGGAAGCACTTGATGAAGGCTTTTTGTCTGCTACGACAGGTTTTTTAACGAAAAACGAACGGGAATATCTGGATTTAGGCGCATTATGGATCATCAGCGAGCAGGCGCTGCGATTTTTATCTGATTATTTGGATGGCGATCGGTACTACAAAACTGCATACGCAGAGCATAATTTGGTACGAGCGCGGAATCAATTAGCGTTATTAGCCGCAGTACGCAGTAAATAAGTCATTTTTTATTTCAACGATGCCAAACCTGTCAGTTCTCGTACCTCCTGCATCGTACGTTGCGCGCGCTGGCGTACAATAGCACTACTCTCTTGAATCTGTTGTTTAACCGCTCGTTTATCGGCTTTTAGGTCGGCCAAACGCTCGCGGAACGGCGTAATAAGTCCAATCAAAGTATTAGCAGTATGCTCTTTTAAATCAGAATAGCGCAAACTACCACTTTTATAGTCCTCCATCAGGCTATTGTGTGCGTCCATATTGCCACAGGCGCGCATGAGTTCGAACAGGTTTCTAACACCTGCGCTCATTTCGCCCGCTGGGGTATCGCCTGTGTCTGTTACTGCTGATTTAATTTGCTTGCGTACGCGTTCCTCCTCACCAAATAGGTTGATATAATGTTTTTCACCCAGGCTTTTGCTCATTTTACGGTTTGGATCCGCTGGTGAAAGTATTTTAGGCGTTTCGGTAAACAACGGTTCGGGGTGGATAAAATACTCCTTCCCAAATTGATTATTAAAACGTTGTGCAATATTACGGGATAGTTCCAAGTGCTGTTCTTGGTCTTTGCCTACGGGTACATAATCAGCGTGGTAGATCAATATATCTGCTGCTTGTAGCACCGGATAATCAAATAAGCCTACACTGATAAAGGCATCACCATCGGTTTCCTTCAATTGGTCACTTTTATCCTTGAACTGTGTCATGCGTTGTAATTCACCATAAGAGGTGACGCAATTGAGTATCCAGCCCAGTTCGGTATGTTCGGGTACAAGGCTTTGGATAAACAAGTTTTCCGGTTTTACGCCACAAGCCAACAATTGGAACACCATATTCCAAGTATTCTCTCTCAACTGTATAGCGTTGTATGGCATTGTCATAGAGTGGTAATCTACAACACAGTAACGGCACTCGTAATTGTCTTGAAGGCGTACCCAGTTTTGGATAGCACCAAAATAGTTGCCAATATGTAGGTCGCCTGTGGGCTGGACTCCGGAAAGAACACTTTTCATAAATATGGGTGCTTAATTGTAATGATTGTGTGTTGGTTAAATTGCAGCGATGACCGAAATTTCGATATTCACAAATTTGGGTAATTCAGCAACCTGAACGAGTTCCCGTGCAGGAGCGGTGGCTTCTGCGAAATACTCGGCATATATGGCATTGATACGGCCAAACTGGTTAATATCTTTGACAAAAACACTGGCCTTCAACACCTTATCGAGGCTACTACCGCTGGCCTCGAGTACCGCTTTTACATTATCAAGTACTTGGCGGGTTTCGATCTCGATGGTATCGAGTACGAGGTTGCCAGTAACCGGGTGGAGCGCAATTTGGCCAGAGATAAAGACCATACCATTAAAAACCACGGCCTGATTATAAGGGCCAATGGGCAAAGGTGCTTGGTCGGTTTTTATGATTTGTTTCATAAAAGAATAAATCGTTGAATTAGAGCAGCGATTGGGTACAAATAGAAAAAGCCCCACAGTATCCCGACGAACGGGACTGGAGCCTCCTCAAAAATTGACGACAAGTAGATTACCTACGCCTCTGCGGCACTGGCCGCCTCGCGCGATGGAATCAATAATTGGCCGCGATAGTAAAGATTACCATCAATCTTGTACGCACGGTGCATCACGTGACGCTCACCTGTAACCGGGCAAACAGTCAAAGTTGGCATTGCGGCTGTGTCGTGTGTGCGGCGTGCGCGCTTGCGGCGCTTGGAATGCCGCCATTTTGGATTTGGCATGACTCAAATTATAATTGCGATAAATAAATAAATTAGTGTGTCTTTTTTATTTATCTACCTGATGTATGAAAAAACAAGTTACTATTTTAAATCTTTCAACGCGTCCCAGATAGAAGAATCTGGTGGCGGATCATCTCCCTCGCTACCCCCATGGTTACCCAAAAACTGGAGTACATCGGTATTGCAAGGAGGTTCTTCTTCGCTTTCACAATCATACACATTTGTAATGGGTAATGAAAGCACCGAAAATTCGTACAAATATTTTGCTAAATTAAAAGAAGGTGCGTCGCGGCTAATAAAAATCACCTCGTCGTCATCTTCTTCATTTTCTTCGCTATATTTAACAAATAAAACCTGATCGCTACCAATGGGCAATTGAATATCAGCACTGCAACGATCACAACTAGCACTGATCCAACCCGATAAAATGAAGTCTAAGACCATCATATTCGGACGCATATCCAGTTCAACTTCCACTTCAATTTCGCTTTCTCCGATCGGAGATGCATCAAAATGCTGGAAAAAGGACCCATCTAGTACATAATTGTACTTATGAAGCCCATCTTTTAGCCCTTGAACAGGCAAGGAATACGCAGAGAAAATGCCCATTGCTTTTCCGGTTTAATTTTCGGGCGGCAAAGGTAATACCAATTTGGAAAATAAAAAAGAATTTTGCAAAAAAAATCCCCCGGCCACAGTTTCTGCCCGGGGGAATACTACAATAGAATGGATATAGAATGAGTTTGTAATTGTATAGACTACCCACTATTATAAATAGGTTGGGTGCTGTGCAATTATTTTTACTTTCTTTTTCCAAATTGTACATTGACAAAGAAATTGACAAAAAGCGGTGTATTGTATTCGGAGATGAGCAATGGCGCATTGCGGACAAAGAAATCGACCATTACACCCAATTCAAGCGCTTTTACACGCTCATCAAAGGCACCCCAGTCCAAATGAAAGGCCAATGAAGCACTACCTCCTGGCAATAAAGAAATTTCTTTCAAGCCACGTGTAAAGGGGGCAGCCCCTAATATATTATTATTATTGAGGAATTTGGCAGCATTTTTTTCGCTGTACTTTTGTAACCGTATGATATAGTTCAACGGATTATCCGGACTGTCCAAGGCTAAGGCCAAGTAATAGGGTTTTACCAAGCCCAGCGTAGGCCCAAAAGTATAACTATAGCCTACTGCTACCCCTTTTACCTTGGCTTTTTCGGATAAATAGCGTTTTACGCCCCATCCTCCGCGTAGTGCATATAATGCATTTTGTTTACCATATACATAGGATCGGTAGCGTGTTTGTGGTGGCGCACTTTGCCGCGTTTCTCTGGGGTGGTGTATTTCACCAATACTGAGGTGGTAAAAAGTAGTGCGATCATAGGTGCGCAAACGGCCTTTTTCCATCCCAAAAACAAAGCCCCGATTGGTGGTCAGTTTGAGGTTATAAGTCGTTTCATGATTGTAAATGATACCCAACGGTTGTTGTGTAATCTGGGCGGAAATGGGCGAAATAAACCATACCGCTATAACGAGGAATAAATAAATGCGTACCATATCGAGGAATTTGCTCCAAATATAGGTGTAAGTTTTTGAACTGAATCAAAAAATAACAAAAAAAATAGTAGAATGGTTGGGAACGGACATTGTCTATTTCTTTTTAAGTACAAACTACCTACCTCAAAGCTGCTTTCCGCAATCGTTGTAAAAACGGCGAAGCAAACATAAACGTCTGTAAATTTTCGTTATCACTTTCCAGTACCATATCCTTATTACCGCTCCATTCCAGTTTGCCTTCGTGCAGGAAGCAGATATTTTCCCCGATTTCCATGACCGAGTTCATATCATGTGTATTAATAATGGTGGTGATTTCGTCTTCGCGGGTAATATTATGGAGCAGCTCGTCGATAACAATAGAGGTTTTGGGATCGAGACCCGAATTGGGTTCATCGCAGAATAGATACTTGGGCTTTAGCACAATGGAGCGGGCAATACCCACGCGTTTTTGCATCCCACCGGAAAGTTCGGAAGGGTATTTTTTGTTGTTACCGCCCAAACCAACGCGTTCTAGGCAATAGTTGACCCGTTCCAGTTTTTCTTTTGGCGTAAAAGTGGTAAACATATCCATTGGGAATCGGATGTTTTCCTCTACAGACAAGGAATCAAATAGGGCTGAACCTTGAAATAGCATTCCGATTTGCATACGGGTTGCCCGCATCCCACTCTTATCAAGGTTAGTAAAATCAATATCGTTGTACCAAACCTTGCCCGAACTTGGGATTTGAAGCCCTACAAGTATTTTAAGGAGTACCGTTTTACCGGCACCGGAACGCCCGATAATCAAATTAGTTTTTCCTGCTTCGAAAGTAAAAGAAACACCTTTGAGGACTTCGGTCTCGCCGTATGATTTGGTAATATTTTCTGCTCTGATCATTTTTTTAGTTGTAAATAGTTCCTCAGGTCTTCCTCCCTTTATCAATTTGGGGTAAGGCGTGAAATGTTTTTTGTTTAACCAGCGGCAAATTCCGGCATCAATGTCCGAATAAATGGAGCACGAAAACCCAAGACAATATCCGCCTGAGTTATACCTTCATCCATCAGCATTTGGGCAATTACGAGATCTGTGCCATCATGTTGTATCCATACTTTACCGTCATTTTTTACATCAATATGTGCAAAAGGTGCGTATTCACGGTAATCATCTTGTTCCCAACCTACGGAAAACAGTACATAGTGACCATGCTCATCGTCCGTAATTATTTGCGTTTCTACTTTATTGTCTGATGGGATTAATGAAGCAATATAAGTAAAAACAGACCGAACTATTTGCTTGTGTTGTGCTACTTTATCCATTCTATTATTGTATTTTGTTTTTGATCATAAACGATTATAAATACTTTATAAGTCTTTACTACATTCACAAAAAAACTATCATCAAAAAAGGTTTTATAGAGATTTAAACGGACATAGGTCTGTTCAAAACTTACGCGAAGGTAAGGATAATTTTTGTACTTCAAATCTCCCGCCTACCTTTACACCATAAATTATCTGAGATGCTCAAAAGTAGTTACTTTATTTTATTGGCCTTGTTCCTTGTTTTGTTCGCTATGCCCTTGGTACAGGATGGTATGTTTATTGATGGTGTCTGCTATGCGGCATTGTCCAATAACCTTGCTAATGGTATTGGTTCGCTATGGTCTTTAAAATTAACGGATACTATGTTTTCCGAGTTTAATGAGCATCCGCCGTTGATGTTTGGTATTCAGTCTTTGTTTTTTAGGGTATTGGGAAGTGGGTATGGCACCGAGCGCGTGTATTGCGTTTTGGTTGCATTACTTACTATTTTTTTAATGGCGCGTATTTGGCGTAATGTTTTTCAAAACACACCGATTATGGCTTGGTGGCCTTTGCCGGTTTTTTTCTGGATACTCAACGAGGAGTCGTTTATGAGGTACACCAGTAATATGCTGGAATGTACAATGACCCTGTTCGATCTGGGAGCAGTGGCGTTACTCCTCAGGGCATATCCTTTGCAGAAAAACGAATTTGCGCCAATTAATAGGAGTCTTTATGTACTGGGTGCGGGTTTGATGCTAGTGGCGGCTTTTTTAACAAAAGGGCCGGCGGGTTTGTTCCCTTTAGCGTTTTGGGGTGTATATGCCTGGGTCAACAAAACGTCAAATTGGAACACAATAATTACCCAAACGGTTCTACTCACTGTTGTGGTTTTAGCTGGAATAGGGGCGTTTTTCTTGTATGAACCCGCTCGGATGGCACTTACTACTTATTTTGAACAACAAGTGATGGCCGCTATTCAAGGTAAACGCATGGAAAATATAGCACCGCATCGCTTGTATATGTTGCAGCGTTTTTTTGAAGTACATGCCCATTTTATCGTCTTATTGGGTGTGGCTTGGTTCTTTATTATTCGGCGTAAAGGGCGTAGTATCACGCCTTCCAATTGGTCGGCTGTGGTGTTTTTCATGGGTATTGGTGCAATGGCGTTGTTGCCAGTAATGCTCAGCCTTAAACAGGCACCACACTATATCGTACCTTCGTTGCCGTGGTTTGCTCTGGGTTTTGGGGCTTTTTTGGCTTCGGTACTTGAACCTTTAAAAGCCGTAGCAGCACCTCGGTGGTTATTGCCATTGGCTATTGTTTTGGTGGTAGCAGCTGCTTATTTGACCTACGCTAAAGTGGGAGTAACCCGTAAAGATTTGGCGGAAGTAAAGCCGTTTTTTTCCTTTTTGCCACCCCGGAGTACGATTGGCTTTTTTGCACAGCAGGAGGCCTTGATTCGGAATAATTATTTCCAGCGGTACAATTTTAATGCATTGGATGGGAAAAATACATTTTATAAATACCTGATCTATGATAAGGTATTGAGTGTGCCAGAAGAGGTGTTATCGACCTATCAACAGATTTTTTATGTAGGCGATTATGTCGTATATATGCACAAGTAATTTTTTGATGGAGTACCAGATTAGCGTTTAGGGTACAATAAGGTCCTTTGCCTTTATTTTTTAGACTTGAATTGGCTCTTTTTACTCAACAGGCATTATGTTTATACAGATGCTTAATTGTTTGCATCCTCCGCATACAGATCATTCCAAAACAAAAGTTCATCTTTTAAAATGCCTTTTTTGCCTTATTTTTTCAATAAATTTTTCTTGATGCCAAATAAAATTTCTTTTTAAATACCATTTATTCCGTTTTTCAAGATAAAATTTCGAGCGAAATTTCACTGTCCAGAATGGCGTTTAAAAAACATTGACAAAAAAAACACAAAAAACTTGTACATAATAGAAAAAAGTTTTTATACCTTTGGCGGCTTTTTTAAAAAACAGGTATAAAAACACCTGTTTTTCAGATTTTTATCATACTAGTACATACATTTATGAGCTCATCCGCAGCTACCGCCGCTCCCGAACACGATGTAATTCACGAAGCCCTACAGCGTTTTTTTGGTTTTGACACATTTAAAGGAACTCAACATGCCGTTATCAAGAGTTTGCTTGATGGTAAGGACACTTTTGTAATAATGCCCACGGGCGGCGGCAAATCCCTTTGTTATCAATTACCGGCACTTATGTTGCCCGGTATCGCAATCATAATCAGCCCATTGATCGCCTTGATGAAAAATCAGGTGGACAGCATTCGGGGTTATTCCGATGAAGATGAAGTGGCTCACTTTCTCAATTCGTCGCTGACCCGCGCTCAGATGAAGAAGGTGAAAACAGATATCACCGATGGACGTACAAAATTGCTTTTTGTAGCACCCGAAACGCTCACAAAAGAAGAAAATATTGAGTTTTTTAGTAGCAATAATATCTCTTTTGTAGCGGTGGACGAGGCGCACTGTATTTCCGAGTGGGGACACGATTTCCGCCCAGAGTACCGCCGTATTCGCACCATGCTGGATGCGGTAGCAAAAGACGTTCCGATCATTGCACTTACCGCTACCGCTACGCCTAAAGTACAGGAGGATATTGTGAAGAACCTGAACATGAAGGACCACAATACCTTTATTTCGTCGTTCAATCGCGATAACTTATTTTATGATGTACGCTCCAAGGTAAAGAAAGACCAAACGATTAAACAAATTATTCAGGTAATAAAAGAGGAATTTCGCAATGAATCGGGTATTATTTACGTTCAAAATCGTAAAACTGCCGAGGATATTGCCGAAATGCTTTTGGTCAATGATATCAAAGCCGCTCCATACCACGCAGGTCTCGATCCCAAAACACGTGCCCAAACGCAGGATAATTTCCTCATGGAAAATATCGACGTAATTTGTGCCACCATCGCTTTTGGTATGGGTATCGACAAGCCAGATGTGCGTTTTGTGATCCACTACGATATTCCAAAGTCTATCGAAAACTATTATCAGGAAACAGGTCGCGCTGGCCGCGATGGATTGGCGGGTAAGTGTATAGCCTTCTATAACTATAACGATATTCTCCGTTTGGAGAAGTTTTTGCGCGACAAACCCGTTTCAGAACGCGAAATGGGCGCACAATTGATGCAGGAAGTAGTGGCTTATGCAGAAACAGCCTCCTGCCGCCGCCGCTTCTTATTGCACTATTTCGGAGAGAGTTTCCCCGTCGAAAACTGCGGTAAGATGTGCGACAACTGCCGTACACCAAAAGAAGTAGTAGAGGTAAAAGAAGAAATCATTAATGTGGTAAGTAGTATCCTCGAACTCAACGAGAATTATTTGATCCGTACCATTGTTGACTTTATTATGGGGCGCGAGACCAAAGAAATGAAAGATTTCCGCTTTACTGAATTGGAAAACTTTGGCGTAGGTGATACTCGCGATGAGAATTTCTGGAATTCGGTGATTCGCCATGCCATGATTAATAACCTGATTTACAAGGAAATTGAGCAATTTGGTATCGTAAAAGTATCCGACGCGGGTAAAGAATACCTGAAGAATCCGCACTCGATTACCATGACCGTCAATATCAATTACGGCGAGAACGACTACGATTTCGAGGACGATAAAGGCGGCACTGCGGTGCTGGACGAAGTATTGATGAGTATGTTGAAGGATATTCGCCGGGCGGTATCCAAAAAGCATAACTTACCGCCGTATGTGATTTTCCAAGATCCTTCATTGGAAGAAATGGCGACCCAATACCCACTTTCTATGGATGATATGTCCAAGATTACGGGTGTATCTCTAGCAAAAGCACAACGGTATGCACAACCATTTATTGATGCGATACTCAAACATGTAGAGGAGAACGAGATCGAACGACCTATGGATTTAACCATCCGGACGGTGGCCAATAAATCTAAAGCAAAAATCAATATTATTACATCTATTGATCGCAAAATCAATTTGGAAGATATTGCCAAGTCTAGCGATATGACATTCCAAGAATTGATTGATGAATTATACGGTATCGTAATGTCGGGTACTAAATTGCGGTTAGACTATTACCTCAATCGTGTGGTATCTGACGAGTATGTACGCGACTCTATTATAGAATACTTCAAGGATGCTGAAACGGATGATCTTGAGTTGGCGTATAATGAACTAAAAGAGGAGGATATTAATTGGGAGGAAATTCAATTGATGCGCCTGAAGTTTTTGAGCGATTATGCTAACTAATTCTAAACTATTTAACCTAAATTATATGACTAAACCATTCATTCATCACGTCTATTTTTGGCTCAAAAACCCTAACGATGCTGCCGATAAAGCGGCATTGCTCGCAGGTTTGGAAAAATTGAGCACTGTGGAGACTATTCACCAGTTTTTTATTGGTGCGCCCGCTCCAACAGATCGGCCTGTTATCGACAGTTCGTATTCCGTTTCTTGGTTGCTGATCTTTGCCACTGCCGATGATGAGGCGGTCTATCAAACGCATCCGCTGCATCTTGAATTTATAGATAGTTGCAAGCATTTGTGGGAAAGAGTAGTGGTATATGATTCTATATAGATAAGTTGCCCAAAAAATATGTTTGCATTTGCCCAACCTTGGTGGTTTTTATTGGTACTGGTTTGGCCCATTGGCTATGCACTCCAACGGCGTTTTACCGCTCCGCCAAAGGCCATTGCATTACCCACTGCATCAGCATTAGCGGGTAATACATCGTGGCGGGTAGAAGCACTGCGCCGATTGCCTTGGTTGCTGCATATTATATTGGGTTTGATGGTGGTTGCCTTGGCGCGCCCTCAAAAAGTGTGGACGGAAGAAAAAATTAATTCCAATGGTATCGATATTGTACTGACGATGGATATTTCGCTCAGTATGCTCAGCCGCGATTTTATGCCCAATCGTTTGGCCGTAGCAAAAGCAGTTGCCATTGATTTTGTGAGCAAACGCCCCAATGATCGTATTGGTTTGGTCGTATTTGCAGGCGAAGCGTTTACACATTGTCCGCTTACGCCAGATAAAAAAGTGGTCAAGGAGTTTATTCAAAATATTAGGGTAGGTGTGTTGAAATGGGAAACAGCCATTGGCGATGGCTTGGTGACGGCTTTAAGCCGAATTAGGAATAGTCCAGCAAAAAGTAAAATTATCGTACTGCTCACCGATGGAGACAGCAATGCCGGAATGGATCCTAAAGAAGCCGCTGAAATAGCAGTTGAAATGGGTATCAAGGTTTATACCATCGCTATAGGTAAAGAGGGTTTGGTAGAAACGCCTTATAACCGCATCGACGATACTACATTTGTCTATCAATACGCCCAAAGTTATATAAAAACGGATACGCTCCAGCAAATAGCGGATATGACGCATGGCCGTTTTTTTCGTGCCTATTCTCCTGAAGACTTAGAAGAAATATACGACGAGATTGACCGTTTGGAAAAAACCAATATTGATGTGACTACTATGCGGCGCAGTTCCGATTACTTCCAATATTTAATCGGTGCCGCTTTTGTATTATTGTTGGCATTTATGCTCATCAAGTGGGTGGTGTTGCGCAGTGTGAGGGACTAAGGGCACTATTTTTACTTTTTTTGTAAATACTTAGCCCACTCCCATTTCGGCCAAAAAAGGTCAATTTTTAGCCATACTTCGCCATTTTTTTCGTCCGATGCGCTGCATCGAACTC
>JAYUKX010000096.1:0-46390 GCA_043764095.1 Chitinophagales bacterium | reverse complement strand
GTAAGCAAAAAACGCTTCGGCTGACGAAAAATGCGGTGCTTTTGCTCCCTCGCTCCGGCGGCGCCAAAAAAAACTCGCCGCACTATCGAGCGGAGGCTATGCCTCTTATAATTCGTTTGGCTCAAACACTTTTTGGCTTCATCCGCCTCCACTCAAGCAAAACCTGCATTTTTCTAAGGCCGGTTTTGCCACACTTTGGGTACTGTACTTTATCTCAAATTTCAAAATGTATCACCAAAAATAAAGTGTATGGTTAAATCTATTGAATCAAAAATGCAACAAACGTGTAGAATATGCCAATGGCTGGATACTCTCGCGCACCAGCGTTTTGGGGGGCAAAAACTGCCACGGCGTAATTTGATTAGCCCAGTTGAATTCGTTTTTTTCGAGGTAATGTTGCCTAAACTCAAAAGGAGTACAAGCGCGGTATTTTTTGAATAATCGGTTGAAATTGGCTAAGTTATTAAAACCGGATTTAAAGCAAATTTGGTTGATATTTTCGTCTGTGTTGAGGAGCAATTTGCAAGCATGACCCAAACGCACGTCGATCAAATATTGCGTAAAACTTTTAAAAACATTCTTTTGAAAAAAGTGGCTAAATGCCGACTCACTCATATTGATCAATGTCGCCACATCGGCCATTTTAAGGTCTGCATTGTCAAAATGTTTCAAAATATAGCCATAAGCGATTTGTATCCTATTATTATCCGAACGGGGCGACTGTGGAGAAAAACCCTCGCTGGCCAATAAAGTGGTGTCGTTGGATTGCGAAAACAAGTCCAGTAATTGAAAAAACTCGATAATATTGACAAAACCCTTGTCTTCGGTAAGGCTTACCATAATTTTCATGGCTGATTCGAAGGTCTCACCTGAAAATTTAATACCGCGTCGAGCATCTTCCAATAATTTTCTAATTTTTTTGAAACGTTCTTTTTGAAACATGGATGCGCCAAACAAATCCATGGCAAACTGAATCGTAATGACCCTGTAAGTGGGATTGGTTTGCAGTTGTTGCTCATCGCCATCCCATTTGTGGTAGAGATACGGGCCTAAAAGTACCAAATCGTAGCCATTATAACGCTCTGTGGAATCGCCCACGGTGCGCGTACCCGATACGCCAGCCACCAAATTGATTTCAAATTCTGGATGGTTGTGGATGGGGTAATCAAAGCCATTTGAAACGGAGTCTAGCACTACAAAAACATCTGGATTTTTTAAAGGGGTAAATTCTCTGTAAATATGCATAAATGGCTATTTTTAGTATATAAAAAGGCACCAAATGGCCTCCTTCGCAAAAGTACCATTTATTCGCTGCATTGTACCAGCATACCAGTAATTATTCCATCAATTTTGCATTGAAGTATGTGCTACAACAAGCCGCTTATTTACAAGATAAAATGAACGCTATTTTTATGGACTCAATTTTACGCAAAACAATATTGCTGGGTATATTGCTCTTTATGAGCAAACTCATTGATGCACAGGAGATTACAGTAACAGGGAAGGTCTTTTCTAACGAAGATCAGGATGCTTTAATCGGCGTTAGTGTGCAAGAAAAAGGGACTAAATCGGGTGCCAGTACCGATGCTTCCGGCAACTTTCAAATTAAAGTATTATCTCCTGATGCTATTTTAGTCTTTCGATACACTGGATTTACCGACTTAGAAGTACCAATAGCGGGCAAAACGGAATTATCAGTAGCCATGCTTACTTCTAACGACCTCTTAAAAGACGTAGTCATTACGGGGTATCGGAAGGAAATACGCAGCGATATATCTTCTGCCATTAGTTCTATTAAAGCAAAAGATATTGAAAAACTGGTTGTAGTGGGCATCGATCAAGCCTTACAGGGACAAGCACCGGGCGTGATGGTCACACAGGTCACTGGCGCACCGGGCGATGATATTTCGGTGCGTATTCGCGGTGCGGGCACATTGGGCAACAACAATCCGTTGTTTATCATTGATGGTATTCCGACCACTGGAAATATCAATATGTTTTCGCCCGGCGATATTGAGTCCATCGAAGTACTCAAAGATGGTGCAGCAGCGGCCATATACGGCGCAAGGGCGGCCAATGGTGTGGTACTTATCACCACCAAACGCGGCAAATCGGGTAAACCCGCCTTTTCATTTGAAACCTACACGGGCATACAACAACCGATCCGGCTGCCCAATCTACTGAACGCAAGAGATTTCCTAACGATCCGCAACGAAGCCATCACTAATGGCAATGCGCTTCGGAATCCGGCGAATCAGTTGCCCACGTACGACCCCGCTATTTTGGATACGCTCCCCGATGTCAATTGGCTCGATAAAGTGTTCCAACCTGCGCCCATGCACCGATACGCTTTGTCGGCATCGAGTGGGAATGCGGTGAGCAATGTTTATATTTCGGGTGAATATGTATCGCAGGATGGTATTTTCAGGGGTCAATCGTTTGATAAATACCAATTGCGGATCAATGGCGATATTGGCAACAAACGCTTCCGAGTAGGTAACAATCTCGCTTTTTCGCATACCAAGCGCAAGGTGATCAATAGTTCGGGTGATGGATTTGGATCGGGCAATGAATTGAGTGGTATTCGATACGCCTTGATTGCGTCTCCTTTGTTTTCGGGTAAAAATGCCGATGGCAGCGATGTGAACGTGACCTCAGAATTGGGCGACCCCATACTTTTTGGCGACGGCAATGCCAATCCGCTTGTTTTTATTGACAATACCGATTGGCAAATCCTCCGTTACCGTGTTTTTGGTAATGTTTTTGCCGAATTAAACATAATGAAGGGGCTCAAAATACGCAGTAGTCTTGGTGGAGATTTTCAATTTGAACGCGAAAAATTGTTTAAAAAACGGCTTTCTGCGGCTATTTATTCCCCCACTTCGCTCAATGAAGGGCGCGTATTCAACCAAACCCTCGTTTGGAACAACACCGCTGATTTTCAACGTGCATTTGGCAACCATAAAATATCGGCATTGGCAGGCACAGAAGCCATTCAAAACCATACCGATTACCTTGGTGCTTCGGCCAACAATTTTAAAAGAACAGATCCATTGTTTCGTTACCTCAATGCTAGTACAGCGGAGGAACTCAAAAATCTTGGTGTTTCGGGTATTGCCACTGAGTGGTCGTTACTGTCTTATTTTATGCAAGCGGGGTATTCCTACGCTAACCGATATGTGATTAGTACAGCGGTGCGGCGCGATGGTTCTTCGCGTTTTGGCAAAAACAATCGTTGGGGCGTATTTCCTTCAGTATCAGCGGCTTGGAATGTATCCAACGAGCGTTTTTTTGAAAAGATAAAAGGGATTTCGGTCTTAAAACTACGCGCCAGTTGGGGGCAATTGGGTAACCAGGAAATTGGCATTTATCCGTATAGTTCTTTGATTCGGACGGGTGATCGGGTTTATGTTTTTGGGGATAAAATTGCAACAGGATCCACCATCATTGAACCAGGCAACAGCAATATACGCTGGGAAACCAGCAGCCAAACGAATTACGGGCTGGATATGGCATTTTGGCAAGATCGCCTTTCACTTACCCTTGATCTATTCCAAAAACGCACCAAAGACATCCTCGTGCGTGTGCCTGTACCGCAGGCGGGCGGCGCGCAAAGGCCACCTTATGTCAATGCTGCGACCGTGGAAAACAAGGGTATTGAACTGGGTTTGATTTACAAAAATCGAATTGGTAAGTTTCAATACAATATAGGTGCCAATATTTCTTCTATTCGGAACAAAGTAGCGTCCATTGCCAATAGCGAACCCATTTTGGGTGGATATGGCCTTTCGGAAGGCGCGCTTACCAAAACAGAGCCAGGCTACCCCGTTGGATCGTTTTTCTTGTATGAAATGACGGGTATTTTTCAATCACAATCGGAAGTGGATGCCAGTCCGTTCCAAACCAAAGATACGCGTCCGGGTGATGTAAAGTTTGCGGATTTGAACGGCGATAATGTCATTGACGATAAAGACAGGAAGCATATTGGCAAACCTTTTCCTGATTTTACTTACGGTATTAATTTGGGTTTTAACTGGAAAAACTTTGACTTTTCGACGCTTATTCAAGGCGTAGAAGGCAATGATGTGTATTTTTTGTATGGCAATTTTGCTTATGAAACCCAATCGCGTGGCTTTAATTCTTATACAGAAATATTGAACCGGTGGACACCCGAAAACCCCAGCAATACCATACCCAAAGTGAGCATTGATGACCGCAATGGCAACCGCCGGCCTTCTACCCGTTTTTTGGAAGATGGCTCGTACCTGCGCGTGAGAAACATTACAATGGGTTACAATTTAAAGGATGTGCTGCATTGGAAAAACATTGGTGGTTTGCGCATTTATGCTACGATCCAAAATGCGTTGACTTTTACAAAATACCCGGGGCTTGATCCCGAAATACAAGCCAATGCTAATGATACACGGGGGCTTGGTTTGTCGTCCGATTTGGCGGTTGGGATAGATTGGGGCACAGTACCTGCGCCTAGAACAATGATTATTGGTGCAAAAATGGACTTTTAAACGTGAAACAAATTATGAAAAATATACTCACTTTTTTTCTTTGCGCATTGCTCTCCTCGTGCAGCGGATTTCTCGACAAGCAGCCCATTGCTACTTTGGATGCTGGCTCGTATTTTCAGGACGAAGCCGATGCGGTGCAAGCACTCAATGCGGCATATCAACCGTTGCCATTTAGTAACAAAAACAATAATTTTTATTGGGCCTTTGCTGAAATTACCTCCGATGAAGCCATTACAGGTGGTGATGGTTCCAGACCGGGTCTGAACGAGTTGGAAGCGTTTACTTACACGCCTCGTACGGAAGAATTTAACGATTTTTGGAAATTGCAATACAGCGGTATCACGCAGTGCAATGTGGTGCTGGATAACTTGCCCAATATCACCATTGAAGCCGCTAAACGCGACCAAATTACGGGACAAGCCTTGTTCCTGCGGGCTTATTACTATTTTTTGCTCACACAGGTTTTTGGGGATGTACCCTTGTTTACCAAGGTAGCCGCGCCGGATCAATTAAAGATTCCACGCAGCCGTAAATCGGAGGTTTTTGCGCAAATTATTGCCGATTGCGACCGTGCGGCCACGTTATTGCCCAATACTTATCCAGCCGCTGAAATTGGACGTGCTACCAAAGGCGCGGCATTGGCATTGGCTGCAAAAACGAGTTTGTACGATAAAAACTGGTCGAAAGTGGTAGAATACACTGGAAAAGTAAAGGCGTTGGGTATTTATGCGCTTATGGCCGATTACCAAGATAATTTCCGAAAAACCACGCAGAACAACACAGAATCTGTCTGGGAAATACAACATGCCAACCTCGAACTGGAAGTGGGCAATTCGCTCAACCAATGGTGGGCTTCCAAGAAATTTGAAGGTTATGGTTTTGCGGAATTGACCCAAGCGTATGTAGATGTATTTGAACAGGACGATCCGCGCCGCAAATTCACCTTGGCGATGAACAACGAGGACTATTTCGGATTGGTCTATAAACCGTCTTATTCCTCTACCAAATACAGCGTGCGCAAATACCTACAAGCCAAAGCAGATGTGACCCAAAAAGCGGATGGCGATATCAATTATACGGCAATTCGATATGCAGAAGTGCTGCTGTGGGAAGCGGAAGCACTGGTTGAATTGGATCGCGGATCGGAGGCGCAGCTGCCGCTGGAGCAGGTGCGTGCACGAGCGCGGGCGCAAGCAGCCGCACCCGCAACGGCTTTACCTGCTATTACGGCTACCGATCAACAGGTATTGCGCGATGCTGTTCGGCATGAACGACAGGTAGAATTGGGGTTTGAGATGCACCGCTTTTTTGATTTGGTGCGCTGGGGAGTTGGAGGGGTTTTGCCGGGATTTCAGGTGGGTAAACACGAATTGTTTCCGCTGCCGCAAACGGAATTGGACTTGAATCCTACTTTGGTGCAGAATGCTGGGTATTAATGATTTATACCATTGAGTATTTGAATACAACCACAACATTATTTTTCTCTAATACAACATTATTTTTCTACCACAATATTATTTTTTTCACCACAAAGTACACAAGAGTACACAAAGCGTAGAGTACGCTTAATCTTTGTGTACTCTTGTGTACTTTGTGGTGAAAAAAGTGTACGTTACGTTTTCCATTAACGCCTTAATCTTAATACACTGTGAATTAATGGTTACAAATTTTTGCAAAAAAATGCTAAAAAAATACATTATTACCCTGCTTATTGCGCTTTATACCGCTTCATTCGTACTAGCCCAAACGGGTCAAATTGCGCTACCTCGCGTCGATCAAATGCCCAACCAACCAGCGCCCTACAATGTACGCGACTGGCAGCAAGTGGCGATGCGGTACGATTCGTTTTTATATAACCTGAACAAAACGGGACAGTTCCTGCCTTTGTCTTTTTTGGGCAATGCTGGTGTCAATTATCCCCAAAACCCAACGTACCGCCTGCATACTTATATCGGCACCAATTCGCCTTTGGGCAACGAAGCGATCAATGTATTGCCCTCTCTCGTAGGTGCAACGCTGGTAGGTGCGGACAAAACGACCCAATATGGCCAAAACTGGCTCTTGATGTCGCAAGATTTTTTTAATAAAGCCAATGGCGAAAATATCTACCTCAACAATGCCGCTTCCAGCAGTGGTAATGATTGGTGGTACGACCTGATGCCTAATGTTTTTTTTTACCAACTACACGACCTATATCCTACTGGCGTGGGCGCGGCAGGTGAGCAGTTTGAGACTATTGCAAACCGTTTTTTAGAAGCCGTGCGTGCGATGGGCGGCAGCGATGCACCTTGGCAACCCGCTTATATGAATTACCGAGCGTGGAAATTCAAAACAATGCAGCCCAATGCCAATGGCGTAAAAGAACCAGAAGCCGCCGGTGCCTTTGCTTGGATACTCTACAATGCCTGGAAAGAAACCGGAAATGCCGATTACCTCAAAGGCGCAGAATGGTCGATAGAGTTCCTAAATGATTGGTCTTCAAACCCTTCTTACGAATTGCAACTCCCTTATGGCACGCTGACTGCTGCTAAAATGAATGCCGAAATCGGTACAAAATACGATATTGAAAAGATGGTCAATTGGTCTTTTAACCGAGGCGAATTGCGCGGCTGGGGCACCATTGTGGGTACTTGGGGCGGTTTTGATGTATCGGGTTTGGTGGGCGAAGCCAATGACGCGGGCAACGATTACGCCTTCCAACTCAATGGCGTGCAACAAGCGGCTTGCCTCGTTCCTATGGTGCGTTACGACAAGCGATTTGCGCGCGCTATCGGTAAATGGATGCTCAATTTGACCAATGCCACGCGGTTGTTTTATCCCGATTTTTTGCCATCCAACCTACAAGATGCTTCGGCGTGGTCGGCCACCAATGACCCACAAAAGGTGATGGGTTACGAGGCATTGCGCCAAAAATGGCAAAACCTTTCCCCTTTTTCTACTGGCGATGCAGTGCAAGGCGGCTGGGCTGCCACCAATCTGGCGTTATATGGCAGTAGTTCCATTGGTTATCTCGGTTGTTTGGTAGAAAAAACAAACGTGGATAAAATATTGAAAATCAATTTATTAAAAACTGATTTTTACGGCTCGGATGCCTATCCAACCTACATGCTTTACAATTCGTACGCTTCGGCAAAAACGGTGACATTGAATATTGGTACGGCCAATTCCGATATTTACGATGCCATTTCAGAGACTTTTTTGCTACAAGGCGTTTCTGGTACGGTCAACTTGAATATTCCAGCCAATCAGGTTATTTTGGTGAGTATTTGTCCGGCAGGTGGTACAAAACGATACGACCATAATCAAATGCTGATCAATGATATTGTTGTTGATTACGACCAACATGCTCAATCTTATTCCATTGTGCCTCGTATAAAAGGATTGGCTGCCGAAACCAATCCGCTGGAAATCAATAAAAGTACTGCTGTTTTTGCTACGGTGGTCGATAGCGATTCGGGACAAATTACCTATACGTGGAGCAGTAATTTTGGCACGATCACAGGCACAGGAGCAACCGTTACATTTACAGCACCAGCCATAGAAAGCACTGCAAACATACGGCTTATCGCCAGCGATCCGGAGGGCAATTCCGATACGCTAAACCTAAGCATTCCCATTGTTACAACGATCAATATTGCCCCACAAATTATTGATATTCAAAAAGATAATGATTATACCACACCTGGCAGCAGCATCCAATTCAACTGTATCGCTACCGATGCAAATAATGATCCGCTGAGTTATACTTGGTCGGCGGGAAACGGTACTTTTACTGGTTCGGGTAGTAGTACCAATTGGACAGCCCCCAATCAGGAGGGTATTTTTGATGTAACGGTGAAAGTGGCTGATGGTGGTGGTTTATCGGCGCAAACAACCTTCAAAGTTTTGGTCAAAAATTTTGATCCGACTGTCGGAAATACCATTGCGCAATATCCTTTTACGGGCAATGCCAACGATGTCAGCGGTAACCAGTTGCATGGTGTGGCCAATGGTGTTATTTTAGTGCCCGATCTGTTTGGCGTGCCTCAATCTGCTTATTATTTCAATGGCGGTGCGCAGCATATTGCTGTTGCGAATAGCCCATTGCTCAATTTTGAGCAGGAAATCAGTGTGAGTTGCTGGTTCAAAGCCAATGCGTTGCCGGAGAAGGAGACTTTTTTATTGTCACATGGCAGTTGGCAAAACCGCTGGAAACTGTCCATCACGCCCGAAAAATACTTGCGTTGGACGGTTAATTCGCTGAATGGCGTGAGTGATTTGGATGCGATAACGCCCTTGCAAATGGATACTGTGTATCATGTAGTGGCCACTTACGATGGCGCATTGTTGGCTTTGTATTTGAATGGCAGGTTGCAATCATACAAAGCATTTTCGGGAAAAATACGCACCACAACAGTTGATTTTTTGATGGGTCAAATACTGCCCGGACAAGCCAATTACAATTTTAAAGGGGTGATGGATAATGTGTCGATATTCGATTATGCCTTGACTCCCGAGGCGGTAAAAATACGTTACGAAAATGGTATTACTGCGATAAACGAACCGCTGGGAAGGCAAAAAACGGGTTTAGTATTGTCGCCAAATCCGGTGACTGATTTGTTGACGTTAAACTTGAAATTTGAGCATAGTACGCAATTAGATAATAACGTAAAAGTGCAGGTTTTTGATATGCTGGGGCGTTTGGTTTTGGAGCAAAATGGGTTGCTCGGTGGCGCGGTTGTTTTGGATGTAAAGGGTTGTGGATCAGGGATTTATCGGGTATTTTTGGTGGGAGATGGGGTTTGGGGTAGTGGGGTATTTTTGAAGGTTTAGGGCGATGTGTACAGGGCGATGCCTATAGGCTGGTACGGCCGATACGCACAGGGCGATGCCCTGTGTTGGATGTGTCGCCCCGTTGGGGCTTGGCTTGGGAGGCATGTTTAGAAAAGTGTGTTTTTTTCTAAACATGCCAGATAATTTTTTTAAAATCGACGTCACTCGTATGGCCAAATTTTATAACAAACAATTCAATTAATATCATTTTTTTCCAAAATTGAGAGGTAGAACCATACTACTGGACACTTTTAAAAACCAAAGTCAATATTACACTACAATCAATTGATTTTGAATTACTTAGTTAGTCATAAGATGACTAACCAGCAATTTCCCATGTGACATGCACCCTGTTGTTCAATGGGAGAACGGATGAAACGGATTTTACGGATTAGAGCGGATTGTTTCAAAAAACCCGTTTAAATCTGGGTGATCCGTTTCATCCGTTTTGCTATCCTGTCTTAGTTTTGATCCACATGGGAAATTGATACTGCCTAACTAAGAAATTCAAAATGTTCAGTAGTATGAGATAAAACAGAAACACTAACTTTCGTACATTGAAATCTACCCCCCACTTTCCTAAAAGTACCAGCTATTCACCTAATTATACCATCCACCCCTACCCTATCCCGCTAAATTTGTCAAAGCAAAACAGCAGTACAACTCGTGTATTTGCGTCAATTTGCATGTCCCCAAAAACCAATCAGCAGCACCCATTCAAACTGCTTTTTTCACTAACAGATCAAAATCTATTTTACTAAAAAATTTCATAAATACTTGATTTACAGTTCAATAAAACACAAACAGTTCTTAAAGTTTTTCTAACAATTAATGTTTCCGAATATGAAAAAAATGCTTTACCCGCTCTTCACGCTCCTCTGTTGCCTCTTGGCAGCGGTGGGCTTGCAGGCACAAACCCCCGCGGCCCAATACAGTTTTTCGGGCAATGCAAAAGACCTAACCGCCAATGCCAACCACGCATCGGTGAATGGCGCATCGCTGACACAAGACCGTTTTGGTTGGTCCAATAGTGCACTTTCTTTTGACGGCGTACAAAGCGGCGTCACAGCGCCCAATGCCGCTTACCTCAATACTGCCAATACTACTATTGGCTTTTGGGTAAAAGTGGCGGCATTACCCGCCCAAGGCGAAGCGTACTTGCTGTCTTTTGGCGGCTGGCAACAGCGTTGGAAAATATCATTACCGCCCCATGGCAAACCCGTGTTTACCACACATGCCGGTGGCTCATGCTGTAGCGATATGGATTCCGGTACGCCCTTGGTGGTGGGTACTTGGACTTACGTAACCATGGTACACAATGGTACAAAAGACCTTATTTATTTCAATGGCGTAAAAGTGAATGAAAAAAATGTAGCAGGTGCTTTGGATGCCACGACCAATCCATTGGGTATTGGCTACGATCCTATTGATAAGGCCAATTATTTCAATGGCGCATTGGATGAAGTAATGATTTATAATTCGGCCTTAACCGATGCCGAAATTTTGGCCATTTACACCGCCCAAAACACCGCACCAACCGTAGCAGCAGGCAATGTAGCAGCGTATGCTTTTAAGGGCAACGGCTATGATGATACCGCTTTTGGCAACCACGCCGATGTCCGCAATGTAACGCCTACGACCGACCGTTTTGGTTTTGGTCTTAGTGCGATGGATTTCGATGGCACTACTTCTGAAATTAGTGCATCCAATGCGACACAACTCAATTCGGCGGCTACTACTGTAAGTTTTTGGGTAAAAGTAGGTACACTTCCGGCCAATGGAGAAGCATTTTTGCTATCATTTGGCGGCTGGCAGGAACGTTGGAAAATTTCGTTACCTCCCCACGGCAAGGTGGTTTGGACAACCAACAACTCCGGCGGTATTTCGGATATGGATGCTGGCACAGGCAACGAATTGCCCGTAGGTGTATGGAAACATGTCGTAATGGTACACGATGGTACACTCGACAAAATTTTTATTGATGGTGCGCTAAAAGCATCAAAAGGTGTAGTAGGTACCCTTAATTCCACGACCAAACCGTTCGGCATGGGTTATAATCCTATCGACGGCGGCAATTGGTTTGATGGCGCACTCGATGAAGTTCAAATCTTTAATTTTGCGTTGAGCGATGCTGCAATTGGTAGTTTATACACTGCTCAAGCGGCATTTCCGGGTACTGCGAGCGATTTAGTGGCGCAATACAGCCTCAATGGCAATGGCAAAGATGGCACTCAATTTCAAAATAATGCTACGCTCAATGGTGCTGCCACAGCAGTAACTAATCGGCATGGTTGGGCTTCTAATGCGCTGAACGGTTCGGCCGTTGCGTCCAATTCAGTAGCACTACAATCCGATTTTACGACGATAAGTTTTTGGGTAAAACCCACGACTTTCCCCGGCAGCGGCGAAGTGTTTTTACTGTCCAATGGCGGCTGGCAGGAGCGTTGGAAAATTTCTATGCCTGCACACGGCAAACCCGTGTTCACGACACACGCTGGCGGTGCTTGTTGTAGCGATATGGACTCTGGTACGCCTTTGGTGATCGGTACTTGGACGCATGTCGTTATGGTACACGATGGTGCTAAGGATATCATCTATTTTAATGGCGTTAAAGTGAATGAAAAGAATGTCACTGGCGCATTGGACAAAACCAAACATCCGCTAGGTATCGGTTACGAACCTATTGATGGCGGCAATAATTTTGATGGTGCTTTGGATGATGTTCAAATTTACAACCGCGCATTATCGGCGGCTGAAATACTTGCTTTGTATGGTGCACAAAACGCAGTGCCTGTAGTTGCTGGTAATTTGGTGGCCAACTATCCATTCAGCAACGATGGTAGTGACGTTACACCTTATAACAACAACGCTTCGGCGGTGACGCTTGGCAAAGACCGTTTTGGCAAGGCCAATAAAGCAGCTACATTCAAATCAACAGAAGTACGCGCGGCCAATTCACCACAACTCAATTCGCCTTATACAACGGTTAGTTTTTGGGCAAAACCTAATGCGCTTCCAGCCAATGGCGAATCCTTCCTTTTGTCTTTTGGCGGCTGGCAGGAACGTTGGAAAATTTCATTACCTCCGCATGGCAAACCTGTTTGGACAACAAATAATTCCAGCGGTATTTCTGATATGGATGCCGGCAATGGCAACGAACTAGTAGCAGGTACTTGGAAACACGTCGTTATGGTACACGATGGCACTAAGGATAAAATTTATATGAATGGCGTAAAAGTAGCAGAAAAAAATGTGGCTGGAACGCTCAACAATACCACCAAACCATTCGGAATCGGTTACAATGCCGTAGATGGCGGTAATATTTTTGATGGTAGCCTCGATGAGGTACAAGTGTATAATGTAGCACTCACTGACGCGGAAATAGCCGCTTTGTATGCTGCTCAAAATACACCTCCGGCCAACACCGATAATACAGCACCTTGTGCGCCGCTTAACCTGACAGGTAGCGTACTATTTACCAATGTTACCTTGTCTTGGTTGCCCGCTACTGATAATGTGGGCGTATTTGAATACAATGTTTATCAAGATGGTGTGCAAATTGCAAGTACTGTTTCCACGACGAGTTTTATTGCCAACTTAACGCCTTTGACCGATTTTGTTTTTGGTGTATCCGCAGTAGATCTGGCTGGTAATGAATCACTTATCACTACACTCAATATAAAATCGGGTGAAGACGAAACCCCAGATATTACACCACCAACAGTTCCGGGTAACCTTTCGGGAACGGCGGCTTCCAATTCCGTGCTGCTCTCTTGGGACCCTTCTACCGACGACCGCGAGGTAATGGGTTATGTTATTCTGGTAGATGGTGTGGTATTTGATACCGTTTCGGCACTTACTTATTCCGTATTTATTGGTGGATTGGAGACTCAAACGCCTTATACATTTGAGGTGTATGCTTTTGACAAAGCGGGTAACAATTCGGCAAATGCTGAACTCACCTTGAGTACCACGGCACCAATTGATACTGGCGAACCTGGTTTGGTAGCGCACTATCCATTTGATGGTAATGCCAATGACGCAACGCCTTATAATAACCACGGTATTATTGGAGGAAATCCTGTTTTTGAAGCCGCAACGCACCCGAATGGTGGTGGGCAAAACATCAAATTTGATGGACAAGATTCTATCGTAGTACCCAATGCAGTACAAATGATTTCGGATTATACCACGGTTACGTTTTGGTTACGTGTGGACGAATTCAATATACAAGATGCAGAGGCATATATACTTGATTTTGGACACTGGGACCAACGTTGGAAAATTTCGTTGCCACAACACTTGAAAATTGTTTGGACAACCAACAGCAACAATGTGCAATTCCCCAATTTCATCTCAGATATGGACAGCGGCGATGGCAATGAATTGGTAAAAGGATTTTGGTGGTATGTCACCATGACCCACGATGGCACCGAAGATAAAGTGTATGTCAATGGCCAATTGGTAAAAACCAAACCTGCTTTGGGTAAATTAAATACTACGGCTCGCCCAATGGGTATCGGTGGTAATCCGATAGAAGGTGGACAATATTTTATCGGCGGAATGGACAACTTAAAAATTTATAATAAATCGTTATCCGCACAAGAAATTGATCGTTTGTACCAAACGGGCACATCTGGATCTAATGAATTGACTGGTAATGATTTACGTGGTGTTATCCTGGGTGTTTCGCCTAATCCTACAACGGATATATTGACCATAAAACATACCTTCCTCAACAATCAACCCTTACTGATTCGGGTATTTGATATACAAGGTAGGCAGGTTGATTTGGTGCGTTTCGACAACAATGAAATACCAAGTGGTACAATCACCATGAAAGTTGGAGACTACCCACAAGGTACTTATTCGCTGAATTTTATTTATGGCGGGAAAAATCTTGGGGCTGTTTTATTCACTAAAGAGTAAGGCATAAAGAAGTACAGTAATTATAATATGAACGGTGCGGTAGGGCAATATAATAATGCCCTATTGCATCGTTTTAAGTATTTATTTTACCAATAAATTGAATAACGGATTCAATTTTAAACTTTTCATCGGATTGAGCAAATATTCAGTGTTCCGATGAAAAGTTTAAACGATATACCAACCACTCCGTGGTTCATATCGCTAAGTTGTCAGCATTTGGCTCAACCCAACGCCAATACTTCATTAAAAATCAAACAGTTATTTATACAAATACTAAATATACTAAAGATGCGCTTTGCACAAAACCCCATCATTTCGACCAAAGATATAGTGCCAAGCCAACCAGGATTTGTGGTAGCATGTGTATTGAACCCTGGTGTTTTTCGGTTTGAAGAAAAGACATGGCTTCTATTGCGTGTGGCGGAGCGGCCAGTTCAAAAAGAGGGATTTATTTCCTTCCCTATTTTGCAACAAGACGGCACATTGACTATCCTTGAATTTGCGCTAGATGATCCCGATCTCGACCTCACCGATGCTCGAATGGTGGGTTACAAAAATAAAACGTACCTTTCCACCATATCCCATCTTCGGTTGGTATGTAGCGATGACGGGATTCACTTTTATGAACCATCTGACTTTCCCACCAAGATTTTTGGATTGGCGCCATTAGAGACTTTTGGCATCGAGGATTGCAGGGTGAGCCAATTGGGCGACACCTATTATTTGACCTATACCCAGGTGTCTGAAAATGGCGTAGGCGTAGGGCTAATGCTCACCAAAGATTGGCAGCATTTTGAGCGAAAAGGGATGATTATTCCACCGCACAACAAGGATTGCGCTTTGTTTGAGTCCAAGATCGATGGCAAATATTTTTGCTTTCATCGCCCATCGGGGATTGCTTTGGGGGGGAATTTTATATGGATTGCCTCCTCTCCCGATCTTTTACACTGGGGGAACCACCAATGTATTCTGCGCACGCGGGAAGGCTGGTGGGATAGTGCGCGCGTAGGTGCAGGCGCAGCACCGATCAAAACGGTAGAAGGCTGGTTGGAGATTTACCACGGTGCCGACCACCAAAACAGGTATTGTTTGGGGGCAATATTACTTGATTTGGACGATCCCTCTAAGGTAATAGCCCGTTCACACGATCCGCTATTTGAGCCTATTGCTGATTACGAACAGACCGGATTCTTTGGCAATGTGGTATTTACAAACGGCCATTTAGTCTATGGCGATGTGATTACGATGTATTACGGTGCCTCAGATGAAGTGATCTGTGGGGCTACATTGTCGATTCAAGCGATTTTAGCGCATTTGTTAGCGCCTCAAGTATAAAAACAACAACTTTCCTTTTAACACCTTTACCCACCACCACCATGCTTAAAAAAATAACGAAAGAATTCCAATTTTTTGCCGCGCACCCGCTTGGTATGCGCACACTACTATTGACGAACCTAATTTATGGATTGGTCATGCCCATTATAGAACTTTTTATCGGCGCCTATATCATGCGCAATTCAGATGATATTAGTTTGGTGGTCATTTTTCAATTAGCGGTTTATACGGGTATTCCGCTCACTTTTGCGATCAATGGTTGGTTACTTCACTATTTCCCCATTGCACGCCTGTATTCTTTTGGTATGTTATTGAGCGGAGTTTCTATGTTTTCAATGATGACTTTGGATAATTTGGATACCATGGGCGTGTTTATTGCAGGTTTAATTATGGGTTTATCGTATGGTTTTTTCTGGTCGAACCGCGATTTTCTCGCGCTCAATACCACCAAAGACGAAAACCGGAACTATTACTATGGCGTGGAAACCTTTTTTTATACCACCACAGGTATTGTGGTGCCATTGGCCGCAGGTGCTTTTATCGCAGCGGTAGAGTTGAATGGTTGGTTTGGCGGAAATGTAAATGTGGCGTATTATATCCTCACTGCTGCCGTTTTTTCAATGTCATTATTTGCCTCAGTTTTGGTGCATCGGGGTAATTTTCAGAACCCTAAACGTTCCCCTTTTGTATTTTTCAAATTCGATGCTTTATGGAACAAAATGCTCGGACTAGCGGCACTAAAAGGCGTTGCACAAGGCTATATCGTAACTGCACCTACCATGCTGATTCTCACCCATATTGGCAAAGAAGGCTCATTAGGTTTGATACAAGGCTTGGCAGCAGTAGTTTCGGCGGTGTTGTTGTACGTTTTGGGTAGGGTAACTACGCCGAAGCACCGTTTGATGATTTATGGGATTGGTTGTGCTTTATTTGTATTGGGCGCGTTGTTGAATGCAGGAATTTATTCCAGTTTAGGCGTTATATTATTTGTACTTTGTTTATTATTTGCACGTCCTTTGCTCGATATTGCTTATTTCCCGATTCAATTAAAAGTGATAGATATTGTATCAAAGAAGGAAAATCGCAACGAATTTGCTTATATTTTTAACCATGAATTGGGGCTATATTTGGGTCGCTTGCTGGGTTGCGGATTGTTTATTGTGCTGGCGCGGTATGTGAGTGAATATGCAGCACTTCGGTACGCATTACTCGTGATTGCAGTGGTTCATTTTATGGGCTGGTTTGCCATGCGAAATGTGGTGCAGGATGTAAGTATGAATGGGCCTAGCGATACTTCGACACCAGCAGTTTTATGAGATTAAAAAACTGAAAAAAAACATCTTCAAAACATACGGTAATAAACATCTTACAGCCGTACACTTTTTCTCTTAAGAAAAAATTATGCACACTTGCAAATCTCAAAAAGTTAAAATCGAGTGCAATAATGCTTACTTCCTACTTTTTTTCGCCAAAAAAAAAAGTAGGCAAAAAAGGCTTCGGCTAACGAAAAATGCGGTGCTTTTGCTTTCTCGCTCCGGCGGCGCCAAAAAAAACTCGCCGGACTATGGAGCGGAGGCTGCGCCTCGTGAATTTCGTTTGGCTCAAACACTTTTTGGCTTCATCCGCCTCCACTTTTATGCTGAGCCTAGTCGAAGCACAAGCAAAACCTGCATACTTCGGCAGGCTCAGCATAAATTTTTCTAAGGCTGGTCTTGCCACACTTGAGGTACTGTACTTTAATCCAAATTTCAAAACATATCACCAAAAAAAATGTGTGTTCTTTCTAAAATGGATTAGTGCCCCCCATCCCCCCAGCCCCGACAATATTCAATATTTACTTGGATTTAGGATATCAGGAACTGGTGCCGCATCAACAATATTCCCTAAAAATATGCCCGGTACATCAAATTAGGGAAAAAACCAAATTGCGTAACATAACCTATTTTACCGGGCGCATTTGCGTCGTAGTATTCGGATATTTTTCCTTTGGTATTGGTCACATTATCCAAATTCACGTAAAACTCGTGGGTAGTTCTACGTTTATTCCACTTATAACTGGCCGAAACAATAACGATATAAATATCTTCCACTTTATCTTCGTAAGCCCTGCTGTAGTCCCAATATTTGTTATTTGCGGGGTCAACTGCCAAGTTTCCTTGCGCATCGCGGAGTAGTGGGATAATTTTTTTACCACCACCAAAAAACACTTTGGTATTGAGCGTTAGGGCTTGATTATGCTTCCTACCCAATTTATCAAACTCTTTACCACACAAAACATTAACCAAATAGTTGCTATTATAAGGCGTATTTCTTTCAATACCTTCCAATGCAGTATATTTAGATTCAAACAAGGACGCATTGATCAAATAATAGTATTTGTTTTTAAAAGACCGTTCCAGCGTAAACTCAATACCGTAGTTTTTTCCCGTGCCTTTATTCACCAAATCTGCATACCTAAAATCAATACCTTCATTGATGGTGGCGTAAAAACTCTTGCTGTCGTTCTCTACTGGCAAATTGTATAAATCTTGATAATAGGCTTCTACTTTTGCCACTAAATTCTGCCCAAAGCGTTTTTGATAACCCACTACATAATGGTTGGCCCTTAACAATCCAAGGTCTTTATTGGGTGTTGTAATACTTCCATCCGGTTGTTGTATCTGCGTAAAATAGTGCTGAATATTCTCCATTGTGCTGTGGTTACCATAGCCCGCATGGATCGAATTGGTGTTGTTGATCTTCCAATTGACAGCGATACGTGGCTCCAGCGTACTTTTGTTGTTGAGCAGGACATTCATATTTTGAAGTCCGGTCACTATCGTAATATCGTTATTGATACGGTGGTTCCAACTCACAAAATTGCGGAGTGTACCAGCATTTTCATCAAAATCCTGTAAAGTTATTCGCTCCGTTGTGGTATCGCGCAATCGGCTTTGTATGGTTTGATGGTTCAAAAGTGCATACTGTGTACCGATCTGTATTTTATTCTTAGCGTTTATTTTATAATGGTATGTTATGGCACCACGATAGGACGATTTTTTAATTTTTCCGTTATAATTCGCTGTTTTATTTAATACCGAATCACGTATAAACGCGCCTTCATCATCGTAAAAATTGATTACTTTGGACTCAAATACATCATCTTGTATGCCTTCGTTGGAATAAGATAGCGTGGTTTTAAGATAACTGTTTTTGGTTACGTTCACGGTATGATTGATACCGGTATTGAGTAAGTGCGCACCTTTTTTATAATCTTCATTCCGATCAGGACGCATAAAATTATCGCCGGGTGTGTCCCAAATAGCAGGTGTCACATCTTCAAACAAAAGGCTACTTTTTCCGGCCAATCCGAAAACCGAAAAAATGCCTAGTTTTTTGGTCGGTAACATAATTTTGAACGCTGCATCCTGGAATTTTGGGACACCCCCAACATCAATTAAACCCAAATCACTGATGATAGAAGCGGTGGAATACCGATAATTGATGAGGTACGATCCACCATAACCTTTTTTAAAGGGGCCTTCCAGTGTCAAATCGGTACCCAAAAGCCCAAAACCAAATACGGCTTCCCGCTTTTCGTTGTTGCCCGTCCGCAATTTTACTTCATAAATACCCGATAATACATCGCCGTATTCGGGCGCAAATGCTCCAGTATAAAAATCCGAAGTAGCCAATATATTATTATTAAGAGTACTGATACCGCCGCCTACTGCGCCTTGATCGCCAAAGTGGTTGGGATTGGTAATTTGCACACCTTCCAGCCGCCATTGGATATATTTGGGTGAATTGCCGCGTACAATAATATCGTTGCCGCCATCTTGTGTACTGGCTACGCCAGCAAAATTGGAAACAATACGGGAAGGATCGTTGAAACCACCTGCGTATCGGTTGGTCTCCTCGGCAGAAATAGATCGTGCGCTGATCAAAGCCATATCGTTGAGGGCTTCGCCTTTGTTCTTGTTGACGGTTACCACCACTTCATTCATTTTGAGGGTAGATTCTTGCATCGTCAGGTTTAGGATCACTTCTTTACCGGAGTTGACGACAATATTGGGAATGGTAGCGCTTTCGTAACCTACGTAATACAATTGTATGGTAATCCTTCCAATGTTAATGTTTTCCAGTCGAAAGTTTCCATCCACATCTGTCGATGCGCCTACTATGGGATCGGTGTCAAGGGTTTTTACAACTACGCCCACTAGCGGCAGGTTATTATCGGTATCGGTTATGGTTCCGCGAATGGTTTGGGTGAGTTTTTGACCAAAAATTACCGTTGAGCAGAACGCAAGGATAAAAAAGGTTGAATAAATTTGCTTCATTATATTTGTTTTAATTAAATAATGAAACAAAGGTCTGCTTAGTGGATAATGGCAACAATTTGGATATGCAAAGCGGGTTTTGATGTCTGCAAAATGGGGTAATTTGTCTGCAAAAAAAATGGAGGATTTATGAGATACTGCTTATTTTTTGATAAAAAAACGCCTTATACGTTTCAGAAATCGGGATAATTTTATCCAAAATTTTGATCCTTCCATTCCCAATGGATTCTATTTTATGAATGCCTACCATATAGGATTTATGTACTCGGCACACCAGATTAGCGGGAATAATTTGCTCCAATTCTTTAAAGTTTTGTAGGGTCATAATTTTTTTGTCCACGGTATGTATTCTACGGTAATCGCGCATACCTTCGATATAAATAATATCGCTAAAGGCAATTTTTTCCAAACGGTTTTCGGTCTTTATAAACACAAAATCCAGTGGAATATCGGGTGTAGTTCGGGCTTGTAGTTGATCTTGTGCTTTATTTACGGCCTGCAAAAAGCGTTGGAAAGAAAACGGTTTGAGCAGGTAATCGGTGACATTGAGTTCGTAACCCTTCAACGCATATTCTTGATAAGCAGTTGTGATGATCACTTGCGCGGTTATTTTGGTGCTTTCCAGCAGTTCGACACCCGTCAGTTCGTCCATATTAATATCGAGGAAAAGCACATCAACTGGATGCGCATTCAAATAGGCCAGACCCGTGAGCGCGTTGTCAAATGTGGCGCAGAGGTGCAAAAATGGCGTTTTTAGCACAAAATCTTTTGTACGTTCCAGCGCCAACGGCTCATCTTCAATAATGATACATTGATATTTATGCATTGAAAATAGTTAAAGATACGCTATACAAATCGTTTTCATTGGTCACCGCCAAGGTATGCTTTTCCTGATAAATCAGTTGTAATCTCTTTTCGATCAGGTGGTTACCCAAGCCATTATGCGCCTGTTGTGGCTTTCGGGAGGCATCGTATTTGTTGGCGCATTCCAGTTTAATGAATTGATCTTCAATTTGGATATGGATTGTAATGGCATTTTCTACTTTTTTATTGGTCGTATGTTTGAAGGCATTTTCGATAAATGGAATAAAAGCCATCGGGGCAATTTTTTTATGCCCGGGCGCGCCTTGTACGGTGTAATGGACATACTGCGCATTTGCGGTTCTTATCTTTTGCAATGCAATAAATTTTTCAATGTATTCGATCTCTTTGGCCAAAGTAATCTGCTCCGTTTTGGTTTCAAAGAGTACAAAACGCATAATATCGGATAATTTATTCAAATAATCGGACGCTTCTGTGGCGTTTTTTAGGATCAAAATATCAATATTATTGAGCGTATTGAATAGAAAATGCGGGTCTAGTTGCGATTTCACCAAGGCCATTTCCATTTCCAAATTTTTCTGTTTGAGTGTTTCTTTTAATTTAAATTCCTCGATCCACGTGATAAAACCTCGAATCACTAAAGCCACAACGCCACTTACCAAGGGAATAAAGGACATAAAAAGAAGAATACCGACGATGGAAAATTCTCCTTTTTCGTCGCAAGGGGGGCCTGAATAATTTTCTAAAACATAACCAATACTACCCGTGCCCACGGCAATAAGCAAACCATAAAAAGCAGACAATAGTAGGCTTTTATGCCGGAGGTGCTGGGGGAATACAAAGTAATAGAATGTGTAAAAAGAGAGTACCGAGGGGATGAGCGCAACAAAAAAAATGGTGGTAAAGGCTTTTTCAATACGGGCTTCGTCCACTTCGCCTTGGGCATCGAACAAAACACCCAATATCACCATGATTAAAACTAGGTAACATAGCCAAAACCCAATATGCAATAAAGGTATAATTAATTTTTTCATATAAACAATGTGCACGTCAAAAGTAGGACTTTTTTGACGGACCTAGAAAGCGTTCTGCAAAGTGGGGGATTTTGTCTGCGAAGGGTGGTGGTACTAATAAAAAGGCTAGTACGTTATTTACTCACTTCGTAAGTGTAAAGGAGGGTAAATATGGTAGATTTTTCAGGCTTTACCCATTTCTCGATTTGCTTTATCACATTTCCATGTGCATCCAGTTCAAATTGATAGATAGTAGAGGACGTACCAAATGAATCAATTGCCTCCGATTTTACAAAGAGGTTTTTATAGTGCTTCCCCATAATAGGCACACGTATATAAGAGTCGGGATAAACAAGGTTAGGGTCATAACTATATGTAGTTGTACATACTTCACCCGACTTTGATGTGGTAACCTCTTTCACCATATTGCCATGTATCCACTCTTTGGTTTTTACGCTAGCAGCATTCCCCGATCTGATGACCTTTATGAGATAGCCAGCGGTATCGTATTCAAAGGTTTCGTCATGGCCATAAACTCCGGCAGAATCGGTTGTTGTTTGGCACACTGCGCGTCCAAAATAGTCCAATAAATAGGTGGATTGGTATTGCAATACACTGTCAGCAAAACTCCGCATTATCATTTGTTTGTCCGACCACTCAAAAGAGTAATCGGAGCCGCTACGCGTCAATTTGTGCTCATTATCGTAAGTAAAATCTATTTGAGAATGGATTTTTTTTGTGGCCATTAAAGTAATCCATCACTACAGCAGTTTGGTGGTACAACGATGTAGATTTGGTCAACGTTAAAACGTCTTTTTGACAAGAACCCAAAGTAATTGTACCTGCTAAAAATGCGAGAAGTATTTTTTTCATAGTAGCGTATCTGTTTTATAGTATTATTGTTTTACGTTTCTTCTTCCAATTCTTTTAGTTTTTCAGCAATTATATCGAGTATTTCTTTATCGAATCCACTATCGCCTTCTGCCAAAGTAAACACGTTTTTATCATTATACCAGATATTTAAGGTCCAAATTTTGGTAGTTTTAGCGAGAATTAACGAATAATTGTACTCTAGGTTTTCAAAAGGAACAACCATTTGACAGTTATTTTTAAATAACGTAGTATAGGTTGCCACAAATGCCTCTTTTTCGTAGTCAAATTCGATGACTTGGTAAATTTTTTGCGATAAAACAGCAACAATCAACAGCATTAATATAACCCAAAAGAAACTACCTGAAAATGGTGCATAATAAAATCTCCTATGTTCATATGTTGGAAGAAGTAACTCAATGAATGCTAAAATTATAAGAGCATACCACATCATTACAAACGAATCCTTAAAAGACCGCTTTTCAGTTGGGTGAATGAGTAGATTTTCTTTTTGCATAAGAGTGTTCTAAACAGTGTGCCAAAGATAAAACGAAAGTAAATAATTCCCTCCATGAAAGAATAAAAAAGTATCTTTTAAATATTAAAGGTATATGGCCATGCTGAATTACTAACTAAGTTTTTAATGGTCTATTGGCCCACTACCTTAACCAACTGCTTAGTCACCACCCCGTCACTATCCCGCACTTCCAAGTAATATACCCCCGCTGGCAAGGCACCCGGCTGTATCTCCAAATTGGGCTTCCCGATCATTGCTGCATGAAACACTTGTACGCCTGTGCTATTTATGAGTTTTAATTCAACAGGCGCATCCAAGGCGTGTGGCGGACAGGATACCCTGAAATATTGGTTAAATGGATTCGGATGTACTTGATAATTCGCCGTGCTAGATTGCCATAAATCTTCACTCCCCGAACTTCCGGCAGTGATCGCTAAATTACCTATTGCTGTATTGTTCGTTTCATCCAATTCTACCCATACACCATCAGGGTCGGCGGCAACAATAAGGTAATAATTGCCCAAAGGCATATTGGTTGGAATGTGAAGATTGCCCACAAAAGCGAGGATAGAATCGCCCGCCGATAAACCAGTACTCAAGTTGATCTGCTCCATCCAATCATCGGGGCTGGGTAACGAATCTTTGGACAAATAAAAATGAATATTCAATGGGGTTGTAATGGATTTGTCGCTCCTATTGTATAAATCAAAATAAAAAGAACAAGTCGATCCTGCTGGTACACTATTGGTTGGCATGTTCAAGTGCGTTACTTCCAAATCAGTCAATGCCGATAATTGTACGCAATAATCCGAGGGATTAAACACAAAATCAATGGTTTTATCACAGTTATTACCACTTTCGCCTTTTATACGGATCGATAAATGCCCATCCAACAAAAATGGACTTACTTCCGACAAGGCAAAATGAAATTCCGAGGTAGTATTAAATGCCCCCGAAATGACAGGAAAATTAGGCATACCTTCAAATGTGCCTTGCCAAGTAGTTTGGTCTGGGCTGTTCAACCGAATAAAAAAAGTAACAACATCGTCTGCTGTGATATCGGGGGTGCCATTATCATTACACGCCGCAAAATAATTGCCCACCAAACATGGAACAGCTACCAGACTTATCACCAAACTACAAGTTGCTGTATTGCCTTTCAAATCGGTGGCCGTAAATATCACTTCGGTATTGCCCAATCCAAGATTACCTTGATTGGTATTAGCACTCACCGTGGCTGTTCCGCAATTATCGAAGGCATTTGGCGGTGTCCAACTCACATATTCGCTTGTTCCAATGGTTTCTACCGTAAAATTTGCAGGACAATTGACCAGCACCGGCGGCTCTGTGTCCGATTGGCAAACGTTGCCATCGGTGGGATTACCATTTTCATCGATCAAGGTCAAATACGAAGCGGAGTTCCAAACCCCACAAAGCGCAAAACCACCTGCTACATTTTGAACACCATCGGTAACGCCCTTAGGAAAGGGTTGGCTCCACAACGCCGTCCCTTGCGCATCTACCCGCGTGAGGTTGTATTCGCTGTATGGTGTGGAGGTGGTGCCAGCGGCCAAACCGCCGCCATCGTTGGTAGGAATAGTGACATAGGCGGTATTATTCCCTTGAATGCCGCACACACCGCTACACGAAGTTTTTGCAATTTTCCAAGTATCCGATTTTGCGTAATAACTATTTTGCTCGTTACTCCATTTAAAAGCGATAACATGATTGGAGGCATAATAGACCGATCCATTCTGTCCTGCTTTAATGCTGGCAACATCCATATAAAATGTACCTTGGTAAAAATTCGTGATTTGATCTATCGAAGTAAACTGCAGGCCATCGGCACTGATTTTGAAAATTTCAAAACCAAATTTTTGGTCTAAATAACTGTAATAATTTGCCACTGCACCAAAATTGCCATCGGTAAGGTTGACAATTTGGGTAATCTGAGCAGCAGTAGGCCCAGTTGTTCTACGCCAAATTTCGTTGCCATTGCCATCTGTACGAAGCAAAAAAGGCAAATAACTATTGGGGCTATTCGGGTTGGGGATATACATTGCCCCGCCTATAACATAACCACCATCATTCGTAGCGGATACACACGATGCAAATTCTTGATTTTGGATTGGGAAAGATTTGGACCAAAGTTGTACACCTTGGGTATTGGTTTTGACCAACTGGATATTGGGATATGCATTGAGCACTGTGATAAAAGCACTGTTATCTGCAAAGGTCGTTTGCTCGCCCCACGGCCCAATAAGGGTTGTATTCATAATATCGCCTTGTGCCGAAACGCGTACCGCTTTGGCTTTTCCGTCCAAAGTTTTTAGCAAAACGGTATAGGATTGATCTGCGTTTTGACGTACTGCTTTCGCGTTTCCTTCACCGAGTAAAATATGTTCTGGATTGGTATAATTGGCTTGAATATCAAATGGAATCAGCATTTGGTTATTCGTATTATTCGCATCCAAGCCGGCTATTATTTCGAGGTAATAATGCCCATCATTCATAAATGTAGGTAGTTGAACGGTATATGTATTGTTGAGTGTTTGACCCGCATTTAAGGCACTAAAACTTGGAAATCCTAGTGGGTAGCGCGAAAACCAATAGTAACTAGAATCGGAGCGTAAGGCAAAACTCATGGTGCTTTCTGGGGTAATGCCGCCACCTGCATTACGAACGGCATAGTTAATCGTAATGCTCTCGTTAGATAGTGAAATTGGGGCATTTAGGGTCAATTCGTAGTCGGGCAAGTTTTGTCCTGTTGGAAAACTTAATTCATAATCGGCGTAATTATCGGTTTCATCGATCTCATTGATCGAATCTTGCGGATCTATTAAAGCGTAAAAGGAAAACGGGCTTGAAATTAAATTCGTTGGATCGAGCAGTATCGTAGGGTTAAATGAAAAATACCCCCCAGCGGCGATGGGAGGTACTTTAAAGGATGTTATTTTTTGCCCGTTACTAGATTGTATAATTTGAAGTTCTGAGCTATCTGTAACGCTAAACGCTGTAAAATTGCTGACCTGAATGGCCAAGTTCAAGCTATTTACATTGCTCAATCCCACAAAATTGATGGCCAATGCCAAATTGGGTTTATCAGGGTTTTCTACATTAATACGACCTGCATTTATCGTGTTATTAAATTCGTCGGATTCCAAAATTTCATCATCGGCATCTATTTTAAGCAAAATGTAATAATAACCTTCTGGCACTACGGGAATAGTCATCGCGCCAAGCACATCAGCTACTTTTTGGCCGGCTAATAGATTACCCGTTGTGACTACACCATCCAATACATCATCGGGAGACCAAATGTCATCGACGGATAATGCCGATCGGATCTTAAAACTACCCACTGCATTGCCTGTACCTTGATTGTGAATATCAAAGTTGAAGGTCAATACGTTGTTCCAGTAAGTATTATCATAAATCGGATTTGTCACAGCAATGGTCAAATCGGATTGGGCGTATAAGCTAAATACGGCCATTAACTGCAGTAAAGCAGTAAATAACAAAGTGTAAATCGGTCTCATGGCGCAAATGTAAAATAATGTTTTTGAAATTTGCATAGCGTTAACAATTCGCAAATTTCGTATAGTCAAACATTATTGTTTGTGTCATGTCCCGTAGAGACGTTGCACCGCAACGTCTCCAACATCACGGACGGAAAAAAATCACGCCCACCATCCCCAAAAAAATTACAAACGCTATAATTACACCATCTCAATATTACACGTTATACCTTCGCCCTTCCCTGGTTTTTTAGACGTTGCGGTGCAACGGCTAAAAATTATGGACGCTATAATTACACCATCACAATATTACACGATACCATCGTCCCTCCTGGTTTTTTAGACGTTGCGGTGCAACGGCTAAAAATTATGGACGCTATAATTACACCATCACAATATTACACGTTATACCATCGTCCCTCCTGGTTTTTTTAGACGTTGTGGTGCAACGGCTAAAAATTATGAACGCGATAATTACACCATTACACGTTATGCCATCGTCCCTCATGGTTTTTTTAGCCGTTGTGGTGCAACGGCTGAAAATTATGGACGCGATAATTACACCTTTACACGTTATACCTTCGTCCCTTTTGGTTTTTTTAGACGTTGTGGTGCAACGGCTGAAAATTATGGACGCGATAATTACACCTTTACATGTTATGCCATCGTCCCTCCCTGTTTTTTAGACGTTGCACTGCAACGTCTCTACGATAAACGCACCTTTAATAATTCGGCCAATAATTCAAACGCCTTTTTCCATTCTTCGTTGGCAAATACCCATTGCTCCTTTCGGTATCCCTTTGTAAACAGATAAAATACATTTTGAGAACGCCAAATGTCCGGTTTTAGATCCGTTTGGGTCTGAATTACCTGAATTACCTCATTGAGCCAATGTACCCGCGCCAAGGATGTAACCTCCATATTAAGGTTATTAATTTCACTATAAATACGATTACTGACGGCCAATTGTACCGCTTCTACATCGATCAATTTTATTTGCCACCGCTTAATATCCTCCGCAATCCGGCGCAATTTGCGCGGATCAATGGTTTCTTTAAACATAAAAAAGTCGAGTAATTCCGTATTGAGTACATAAGCAGCCACATTGCGCCAAGTATCAGGAATTTGGAGGCGTTCGGCTTGGAGGCCGCTCATCAACTGGTAATTATCATTAAAAACATTTTTAAAATTACCCTCTGCTACCAACATCCCAGATTCCGTTATTTCGCGGATAATCTTGCTCCGTTCATCTTTGAACAAACTGCTCAACGTAAATTTTTCTGGACCAAAATACTGCTGCAACGCACCAATTACTTCGCCCATATTGGCCGAGCGAAAAGCCGCTGACGTAAGCTTCCACATATCTTCAAAAGTAGAGGCATTCATGGTTTCGCTGATATTGCCGATAATATGCTGTTGGCCAAGATACAGCACTGCAAAGCAAAAATCGCGTTCGTATCCCGTTATTTTTGAACGAATATGTAGCCTTCCACCCGCTAATTGCGGTGTACCGGCTTCAATTTTCTCAAAAAAGCCCACAGAAGCCGTATAATTGAATAAGTCCAGACCTTCTGGGTCATCTTCAAATAAAGAAGCAACAGCAAAGTGCATGGCTACCCTTTCCAGCGTTACCCGCGTAGGCACCACATGGTATTTGTAACTCTCTGCACCATTGGCAAATACATTACTCGGTGCCAAACTGAGTTTTTGTTCAAAGTCATCGTGGAAGCTCCCTAGCCCAAGATCTTGCGCATAGTCCATTGCTCGAAGCGCATATTGCAAAATCTGATTGGTCTCGATACCCGATATTTCGTCAAAAAACCAACCACAACTCGTGTACATCAGGATCGCATGCCGCTGCATGGCCATCAGTCGCAGTACCGTTGTTCGTTCCTGTTCACTCAGCACGCGGAGTGCATGTTTTTGGAAGAACTTTTTAATAATGCCCTCATCGTGTTGGTGCAACAGGATATCGATATAGTCATTCCGAGCAACCCACGGGTCGCGCAGTAGCCGTACCGATTCGCGTTCAAAGATGGGGATTAATTTATCGCGCAAATCATCGAATGCATCACGGAGTGGTTTGCGCCAGCGTTGGTGCCAGCCAGCACGCCCTGAATTACAACCACAATCACTACGCCAGCGTTCTATACCATGTACACAGCTCCACGACGAATTTTCATGGATAATTGCTTCATATTCCGGCGGAAATAATTCCAAAAACTGGCCATAATTGGTCAGTGTCGCTTTTCCTGTATCTTCAATATAGTTGAGTGCATCGGCCAATGCCATTTCCCCAAAACGATGGTGGTGGCCATAACTTTCGCCATCGGTAGCAATATGCGCCAATTGTGGACTATTGGGTTCTTTATCCAAAATAGTCAGAATCCGTTCGGCAAATCCCTTACCATTGTTTAGTATTCTTTCAAAAGCGACGGCTTGTGATACACCTCCGTGGTAGAAGAATACCGCAATTTTGCGGCCACTGGGCAAATTGCACCAATAAGGGTGCCGCGTGTCTATACTCTCTGTTTGAACGGGCATCCACTCGGATGCGCCATTTTTACGTATTGCTTTTGCCTGTCGTGGTGCTAGAATCGTAAATTTTATATCGTGGGCAGCCAGTACTTCCAGTGTTTCCGTATTTACAGCGGTTTCTGCCAGCCATATACCTTCTGGCTTGCGTTTGAAACGAAACTCAAAATCTTTAATCCCCCAGACTACTTGCGTCACCTTGTCGCGGTAATTGCACAACGGCATAATCAGATGGCTGTGTACCTGTGCTAAAGCAGAACCATGCCCCCCAAAACGCACCGCACTTTTTTGGTCGGCCAAGAGGATTAGTTTATACGCCTGCGGATCATTTTCTTCGAGCCAAGAGAGCAAAGTTGGCCCAAAATTGAAAGAAATACGGTTATAATTATTCCTAATTTTATAAATTTTTCCGCCATCATCCAAGATACGAGCCGCAGCATTAGGCGCATAGCATTCATGGTTGATGCGTGCATTCCAATCGTGCCACGGGTGAGCACTTTCTTGTTCTTCCACAGTTTCTAACCAAGCATTTTCTCGTGGAGGTTGATAATAATGCCCGTGAATACAAACGTATCTCATGTTCTAATTTTATGTTTGTTTTTTATCGTTCCTAGCTACAAATATTACGGTGCGCTGCACCTACAATTTGATCTTGCATATTTGCTACAAATATTGCGGTGCGCTGTACCTACAATTTGATCTTGCATATTTGCTACAAATATTACGGTGCGCTGCACCTAAAATTTTTTATAAGAAAACCTTGTATGTGCTTACTGATGATTTATCCACAGTTCCAAAATTAAAACATAAAAAAATTTATTTTGCAACGTATTGTGTACAGTGTAAAATAAGTTTTTTACACATGCAGTATGCTTTTCTACCACAAAAGTACACAAAGAACACATAGCGTTGCGTACACTAAAGTGTACGTTTACTCATTGTATCCTAAATTGTTATTTATGAAAGAAAAATACACTATATAAAAACTTATGTTACAGTGTACTTATTTTACGGTGTGCTATTACAGCACTATTACCAAAAAATGGTGTATAATGCAGTCAAAAGCCCAACAATAACCATACTCCCAATCGCAAACCCACGCGAAGTGCGGAACATAGATGCGTCAATTTCGAGTCCTTGTGGGTTATTCCTGCCTTTAAAGTCGATATTACTAATGATAACCATCCCGATAACGCAAGTAAGGAACACAAAGCCCATACGATCCATAAACGGAATTTCATAAATACCCTTACCGTTTTTTGCCGCAAAACCCATCGGTGACAAAAAGGCGAGGTTGACAAACTGTGGCAAAAATTTCAAGAAAATAGACATAATAAAACCGCCAATTGTCGCAAACATCGCTGCATTGGAACTTGTTTTTTTCCAAAAGAAGCCAAGGATAAACATTGCAAAAATACCAGGCGATACAAATCCTGTATATTCCTGAATGTATTGGAAACCCTGTTTGCCTTCACCCATCAGTTGCTCTCCTATAACCAACGAAAGTACCACTGCAATGCCCATAGACACTACTACTGCAATCCGACCCAAAGACACCAGTTTTTCTTCGCTAGCGGTTGGGTTAATGGCTTTTTTGTAAATATCCAAAGTAAATATAGTAGCAATACTATTGGCTTTACCCGCTAACGAAGCCACAATAGCAGCAGTAAGTGCAGCAAAAGCCAAACCCTTCATATATACAGGGAGCAAATTGAGCAAAGAAGGATATGCTTTATTCACATCCACTATACCTTTTGAATCGAGCATTTCCGTTTGGAACATCCCTTTTTGGTGCAAATAGTATGCCGCAATACCGGGTAATACAACAATAACGGGCATCAGTATCTTAAGGAATGCAGCAAACAGCAGACCTGCACGCGCTGTTTTAAGGTCGGCACCCAATGCTCGTTGGGTAATGTATTGGTTGCAACCCCAATAATTCAGGTTTGCAATCCACATGCCGCCAATCAATACAGAAAGACCCGGCAAATCCAAATAATTGGGGTTATCTTGGTGGAAAATCATGTGAAAATGGTCATCAGCTTCTGTTCTAAGTATGCTAAGGCCATTAAATACCCCTTCCAAACCAGCTTGTTTGGCCACCAAATTGAGTGCAATATAGGTCGCTACCAATCCGCCCAATATCAGGAAAAAGACCTGTATTATATCGGTATAGCCAATCACTTTCATACCGCCTAATGTGATAATAATGGCAAATACAGATAAGGCTAAAATGCAAAACAGCACATTAAGCCCCGAAATGCCATTGATGGCCAATGCTCCAAGGTACAAAATGGACATCAGATTGACCACAATATAAAGGAAAAGCCAAAATATGGCCATAATCATGGCCACGCGGTTATCGTAACGTTGGCTCAAAAACTGAGGCATCGTGTATATCTTATTTTTCAAATAGACCGGAATAAAGAAAACGGCCACTACTAAAAGCGTTGCTGCGGCCATCCACTCGTAGGTAGCAATGGCAAGACCCATTTTAAAACCAGAACCCGAAACTCCTATAAATTGCTCAGCAGAGATATTAGAAGCAATTAATGATGCCCCAATGGCCCACCAAGTAAGAGAGCCTTCAGCCAAAAAGAAATCGTTAGCCGAGGTTTCTTTTGCTTTCTTTCGGTTGTAAATCCAATAACCATACACCGATACAACGATAAAGTAGAGTATAAATACAATGTAATCTCTTGTTTGCATACGCAAGGTTTTGATAAATAAATATGGCCAAAGGTAGATGTACCGCTGAATAAACCTATCTTTTCACCTCAAAAAATATTTTTTTGGAAAAACTTTTGCACATCTATTGCACAAGTGAATAAAATGACTGTATCTTTGCGTCCCGTTTAGCAATGGTTTCTTGGCCGAGCGGTTAGGCACAGGTCTGCAAAACCTGCTACAGCAGTTCGAATCTGCTAGAAACCTCTACAAATTAAGCCGCTTTGGACATTATGTCTAAAGCGGCTTTTTCTTTTTCTTTTCAAATTTTGACCATGATAATGTGGCCAAAACCTATGCATTAAGCACCACAAGGTAGAATAAGTTTATTTAGGGTTTTAAAGTCTCTGTTTTTAGCATATTTGTACGGTTGACCGACCCATTCTGGGTCGGATTTACACTCAAAATATGAATAAACTTATTTTACACGGTATTAAATACAATGTAAGATAAATTTTTTCATACATGTAGTGCGCTTTTCTACCATAAAGTCAACGCTTTGTGTTCTACCACAAAGACTTAGCGTACACATTTATCCACCACAAAAATACTTTGTAGTAAAAAAATACTAAGGAACTTGAAATTAACAAGTGCCTTAGTACAATGTAAAATAAGTTTAGCATTGATCGAAACAAACTAAACGCTTACTTCGATCAACGCCTAATTCTAATTTACCAAAATATAGTATATAATACCGTCAAAGTAGCCAATATAACTAATGCGCCAATGGTAAACCCACGAGAAGTGCGGAACATCGAAGCATCAATTTCAAGCCCTTGTGGGTTATTGCGTCCTTTAAAGTCAATATTGCTAATGATATACATCCCAATAATGCAAGTAATGAATACAAAGCCCATACGATCCAAGAACGGAATTTCATAGATACCATCACCGTTTTTAACTGCAAAACCCATCGGTGCTAAGAAAGCGAGGTTGACAAATTGTGGTAAAAATTTCAAAATAATGGACATAATAAAACCGCCAATTGTCGCAAACATGGCCGCATTGGAACTCGTTTTTTTCCAGAAGAAACCCAATATGAACATCGCAAAAATACCCGGTGAAACAAATCCTGTATATTCCTGAATGTATTGGAAACCCTGCTTGCCCTCGCCCATCAGTTTTTCTCCAATGAGCAATGAAAGTACCACCGCTGCAGCCATAGCCACGATCACCACCACACGACCCAATGATACCAATTTGTCTTCACTAGCATTAGGATTGATGGCCTTCTTGTAAATATCTAAGGTATAAATCGTAGCAATACTATTGGCCTTTCCTGCCAAAGAAGCCACAATAGCCGCTGTAAGTGCCGCAAAAGCCAAACCTTTCATACCCACCGGAAGCAGATTGAGCAAAGAAGGATACGCTTTGTTCACATCCACAATGCCTTTTGAATCGAGCATTTCTGTTTGGAACATACCCTTTTGGTGCAAATAGTACGCAGCAATACCCGGCAATACGACAATAACGGGCATTAACAACTTGAGAAACGCCGCAAATAAAAGACCAGCACGTGCTGTTTTTAGGTCGGCTCCCAACGCACGTTGGGTAATGTACTGGTTACAACCCCAATAATTAAGGTTAACGATCCACATACCTCCAATCAGGATGGTGAGACCAGGCAAATCCAAATAATTTGAATTATCCCTGTTAAAAATCATGTGAAAATGGTCATCCGCTTCTGTCCGAAGTACGCTAAGACCATTAAATACACCTTCTGTTCCTGCTTGATTGGCCACCAAATTCAGGGCAATATACGTTGCTACCAATCCACCCAATATCAGGAAAAAGACCTGAATAATATCGGTATAGCCGATTACTTTCATCCCTCCTAAGGTAATCACAATAGCAAAAATAGCCAATGCTATAATACAAAACAGTACACTAAGCCCCGAAATGCCATTGATCGCCAATGCCCCTAAGTACAAAATGGACATCAGATTGACCACGACATACAGGAAAAGCCAAAATATGGCCATAATCATCGCTACGCGGTCGTTGTAGCGTTGGCTCAGAAACTGAGGCATGGTATAAATCTTGTTTTTCAGGTAAACGGGTATAAAGAAAATAGCCACAATCATCAATGTTGCTGCGGCCATCCACTCGTAGGTAGCAATAGCAAGCCCCATTTTAAAACCCGAACCCGACATACCAATCATCTGCTCAGCAGAAATATTGGAAGCGATCAAAGATGCGCCAATGGCCCACCAAGTGAGGGAACCTTCGGCTAAGAAAAAATCATTTGCCGAGGTTTCCTTTGCTTTCTTACGGTTGTATATCCAGTAGCCATACACCGATACCACGATGAAGTACAAGATAAAAACAATGTAATCATTAATTTGCATACGTAATGTTTTGATAGATTAGTTAATAATAAACTTCGGCTCTGTAGGTTTTGTGCATGTAAATCGTGTAATGTCTTTATAAATCTATGCACAAACCCTAACGACGCTCAGTATAAATATGGCCAAAGGTATCTCTACCATTTAATAATCCTATATACCATAGCAAAAATATTTTTTTTTGATCAAAATTAATCTTCAGCGTAGGATAAGATCTTCAATGTGTAGGTAACAACCTAAAGGACGGTTTTATTTATGCTTAATATGTTGATAGATACAATTGAAGTGAATATTTACATTCGATATTGGGAAATTCAAGCGTTTGAATTATCTTTGTGAGCCGCTATATATTATTACGTTGCGCCGCATTCCTGGCTGGACTCTGTACAATTGTCCGCTTGTCCAAAAGCATAACAACAAACATAGATAACACAATGATAAAAAAATATTTAATTTATCTAATGACATTTCTTTGTGCAACAACCGTTGATGCACAAACAGTTTTTCACACGAAAGACATCGAAAATTTTTTTCAAGCATTTGATAGCGTACAAACCACGACAAACAAAGAAAAACAAATTGACTTTGTCCAAAAAATATATTTGGACAAAGGAGGATTAGGCATACAATATGCCATAAACCACTCCATTGACGGTGGTAAACAAGCAACCGCAAAACACTGGGTTGACTTGATGACCAATAGTAAGGAAAATATGATTAGAATTCGGCCCTATTTTGATAACCTTGATGCCCAAATGGAAATATTAAGACCAAAGTTTGCTTACTTCAAAGAGCAATATTCTGATTTTAAAGATGGTAACGTGTATTTTGTAGTGGGTTTAGGTCTGTTTGGCGGAAGACCAGAAGGTACAAATCTTTTTATTGGCTATGAAGTTGTCGCAAATGACAAACCCGATTGGGCGGTGAGTATTGTGCTCCACGAATATGTTCATACCCTTCAAAAAAAATCCGATAACGCACTTTTAGCACATTGTTTGAATGAAGGTGCTTGCGATTTTATTGCAGAAGTTATCCATCAGAAGAGTTTGAGGGTAACTTATCCCGATGGCTATATTGACTTTGGCTATAAAAATGAAAAGGCAATTTGGAAAGAGTTTAAAAAATTTATTGCATCAAATGAAAAAGGTAAATTTTTTGATTGGTTATATGGTGTAAAAGGCAGAAATGTGAACGGGACACAAATGAAGGATTTAGGCTACTTTATGGGATACAAAATCTGCAAAGCTTATTACGATAATTCAACGGACAAAAAACAAGCGATTAAGGACATCATTGAAATGGATGTTAGTTCGGACGAAAAAGCAAGAGCGTTTTTAATTAAATCGAGTTATGTGCCTAAAAGCGATTTGAAATTTATCAATAATTTTAAATTTACCAAAGTAACAGAAACTAAAAAAGGGCAAAAACTCCTTCAATACGGCTACAAAATTGAAAAAGACAAAGTGGTGTTTACCTTTGAACTACCTAAAAACATGGACAAAAATCAAATTGAAAACATTACAATAGCAGGAAGTTTCAACGGTTGGAATCCCAAAAACTTAGATTTCAAAATGACCAATGTATCTGACAATAGGTATGAGTATCGAATGCCCAAAGCGAATTTGAAAGAAAAATACAACGAATTTAAGTTTGTCATAAATGGCGAAAATTGGCAATTAGTTCCGGAAAACGCCAAAAATACACAAAATGGTAACCTAACTTTGGAAATCAAATAAAATACCTTCTGCTAATATCGGTTGGGCAATATGTCGCAGAAGTACTTCTATGAAACATTGGTGTGAGGTGCAGCGTAAGGAATTTTATTGACCTTTTCTGCTAAAAACCCGCCAAATCGCCAAACCTAAAGCGTTACGGCAATCCCTTTAGAACTGCATCAAGATCAAAAATGGTACAATGGAATCTGTGATGGCCACCGCCCGAAAATTAGTTGCCAGTATTTGGAGTATGTTGTAAAAAACAAATAATTAAACCCTCTTAAGGATAAAAATCCGAAGGAGGCCAATATGCCAAGACAAAACTTTCAGCGAGCGGCCATTGTGTAGGTAACAACCTAAAAGGGTAGTTTCATTTATGCTTATACTTATTCCTCTTTTATTATAGGTCTTAAAGACTTAATCAAAAAAGAGAAGTTTAAAGCAATCTTGAATGCCAATCAAAGCATGGTTTTGTTGTATTGGCATATCGGTAAGGCTATTCTCGATAAACAAAAAGAAGAAGGCTGGGGAACAAAAATTATAGACCGTCTTTCGCATGATTTAAAAGAAGCCTTTCCAGAAGAAACAGGATTTTCGCCGAGAAATTTAAAATATATGCGAAAATTTACCGAAGCATGAACAGATTTTGAATTTGTGCAACGCACCGTTGCACAAATTCCGTGGCGAAGCAATATTACCTTGTTGGATAAACTAAAAGATACTGCATTGAGACTTTGGTATGCGCAATAAACCATAGAAAACTAAGCACAATAAAACAACTGAGCATAAAAGACGAGCAGACCGATTTTTTACTTTACACCGCGCCCGAAGGCAAGGTAAAGGTAGAGGTTTTTTTGAATAACGAAACCGTTTGGCTCACGCAAAAAGCCATTGCGGCATTGTTTGGTGTGCAAGTGCCTGCGATCAGCAAGCATTTGAAAAATATTTTTGAAAGTGGTGAATTGCAAGAGGATTCAGTTATTTCCATTTTGGAAACAACTGCCGAAAGGAGACTTGTTTATTAGTAAAATTCCGAGCAAGGATTTTATATCGTTCCACCCTCACTTCGGGGCCATTCAAAATTTCCTCATGCCGCTGTGCATAAGCATACAAATACAAAGCCGCCGCCGTAAAATCGTTTGCCTGATAGGCTTTATAACCGTTTTGGTATAATTCGGAGTCGGAGTAGTAGTTAAAAATGGGGTCGGAGAGGTTGGTTTGGGTATTCAGTAGTATTATAAAAATTAAAAATATAGCACCCGCCTATAATACCCTGAAATTGAAAATGACATTAAGACGCTTTTTTATGTTGAAATTGTTTTATTTTGTTGAACTACTTCATTTATTGCGCTAATTTCCTTGTAATCCAAATTATGGCAAATGATCATTATTAGCAACTGGGATGATGTTTTTCAAATACTGATTTTTTTGAGCAGCCTACTTGGATAGATGGCGGTTATATTGGCTGACCCAACTGGTCAATTTATAGGGCAAAAAACATGGAATCGCACACGCAAATTGCGGCAGTTTTTTTCGGTAAAAAACCAGCCACGGCAATCGGCCTGACTTCTTTATCCGACCTACGAAGGTGGTAAACATCGTCGTATCGAAGCGTGTCACCCTGTTCATTAATGGCTTGCAAATCATAGCGAATCAATACTTTAGTACCAATTGGCGCGAAAAAATAAACCCGCCAGCCATCTGCTTCGTTCGTACCGATGCAACCGTTGGAGGCGGCTTTGCCGAGCGTTTTCGGGTTGGTGGTGGGGTGTATCATTTGCCCGTAGCGTTGGCCGTTGATTGCAGGTTCGAGCCACGGAATTTGTGGCATGAAGGTGGTTTGATGGTCGTCGCGTTTGGTGAATTTGAATTTTTTCCCGGTCACCGGGTCGAAAAACGCAGGGCTTCGATTCACCCGGATGATTTCTCCCATGCCAGTGCGGGTTCTCAAATCCACTTTACCGCCTGCCATTTCAAGGTATTTTTTCTGATTTTTCCCCACCCGTACCTGTACGGTGAACAGTACGCTGTCGTACTCCATAATGCGCATTTCAAAAGCCGGGATATTGATATTGAGTCGGGTGTTCGCCATTTTTTCGAGCAAGGAAGCCGCAGTTTTTGGTCCTGGTATCAGCAGGGTGTCACCGGGTTTCAGGACGACCATTTTCCGTTGGTCGTACACGATATTTCCACGAGATGCCTGCGTATAATAATCGGTGCTGACCAGCGTGTCCAATATCCACGGGTTGGCTCGCAGCAGCAGGTTTTCGGTCAATTTGTAGGCGGCCAGCGTGTCGTTTTGGCCGACCACCTCATCTATGAATTTGAAAAATCCGCCGACGGCAATTTCCCGATGTATCGGTATTTTGGTGTGCGGTGGTTCATTTTCAGGTAATTTCGGCAGATTTTGAGCAAAAACTTGCTCCAACTTGGCTTGTTCCGCCTTTCTTTTGCAAGCGGTGGCGCAAAAGATCAACAGGGATACAAGAATCGCGAAACGTAGCAACCGTTGCGTAGCTCGGCAAACGGATCCAGTTTTGAAGTCGGGTGTTTTTTCAGGGAACTCTTTCATGTCAATAAATGGTATACAAGATAATGGTTGGTAAAAATCAAAAATTACCTTGCCGTCAGCCCTCCGTCCATCACCAGTTCGCTGCCAGTGACGTATGAGGCTTCATCCGAGGCGAGAAACAAAGCCCCGTAGGCAATTTCGATGGCCGCGCCGATTCGGCCGAGCGGGCACATCGCCTCCATCATCGCGCCTAATGCTGCCGGGTCGGGTGGCAATAACGGCGCAACCATCGGGGTCATCACACCGCCAGGGTGGATGGAGTTGACACGGATGTTGAATGGCGCAAATTCGATGGCCTGGTCTTTTGTCAAAAGGCGCATCCCAGCTTTGGAAGCAGAATAAGCCGCTCCGTTGCCGCCAACGATGCCCGCAATGGAAGAGATGTTCACGATGGCTCCTTTTCCAGCCTTTTTCAAGTAAGGAAGCGCGGCTTTTGCGCCCAAAAAGGCACTCGTCAGGTTGATGGCGAGGATTTGGTTCCAGCGTTCGAGCGAGCTGGCCTCAGTGGTTTCCATCGGCTGGTAAACCCCGGCATCGTTGATGAGGATGTCAATTTTGCCAAACAGAGCAGCCGCTTGTTTGACCACCTGTTGCCAATCGGCCTCCGAAACAACGTCATGGCTGATGCAATCAATGTGCAGGCCGCTCTTACGAGCTTCCTGCACCCAAGCGTTCATTTTTTCAATCTGGATATCGGTGGCCAGCACCTGTGCACCTTCTTGAGCAAATAGCCGGGCAATGGATTCGCCCATGCCTCCGGCTGCTCCTGTGATGATGGCGACTTTGTTTTGTAAACGATTCATATTTTTGTCTTTTTATTTTGAAATAGTTCCTTATTTAAAATATTTTTCACCACTTTCTATCACTTCCCAGTCCGGACCAGCCTGCGGTACCGGCTCCACGAATGTGTGATCGCGCATCATCGAAGGCATTTCCTCTACAATGGGCATTTTCTCCTGTCCCCTTTTCGCCTCTGCCGCCGCCATGTTTTCGATACCTTTGATCAGCGCATCCGCATTGAAAGAAATACTATCAATGCCCTCGTTGACAAGAAACTGCGCGAACTCCGGCATATCGCTGGGGGCTTGCCCGCAGAGGCCGATTTTGATGTTTTTCCGCCGGGCGGTTCGGATGGCGGTGGCGATGAGTTTCATGACTGCCGGGTTTTTTTCGTTAAAAAGCCCGCTCACCAAAGCCGAATCGCGGTCAAGGCCGAGCGTGAGTTGGGTCAAATCGTTGGAGCCGATGGAGAAGCCATCGAATACCTCGGCGAATTCCTCTGCCATCAGCACATTGCTCGGTATCTCAACCATAACATAAATTTCGAGGCCGTTTTGGCCTTGTTCGAGGCCAAATTCGCGCATCGTTTCCACCACGAGTTTGCCTTCTTCCACCGTGCGGCAAAACGGGATCATCAGTTTCACATTCGTGAACCCCATTGCTTCGCGTACCCGTTTCATGGCCTTGCATTCGAGCGCGAAACCGTCCTTGTACAACGGCGAATAATAGCGCGAAGCGCCCCGAAAACCGATCATCGGGTTTTCTTCGTTTGGTTCGAATTGTTTGCCGCCCACGAGGTTGGCGTATTCGTTACTTTTGAAATCGCTCATCCGAACGATTACATCATGGGGGTGAAAGGCCGCTGCAATGGTGGCTACACCCTGAGCGAGGTGATCCACGAAAAAGTCTTTTTTATCGCGGTAGTGCCTAGTGAGGTGTGTGATTTCTTCTCGGGCCTTTTCGTCCGTTAGTTGCTCAAAACGAGTCAATGCCAAAGGATGTACCTGAATATGGTGGGTAATCATGAATTCCATGCGCAGCAGTCCGACACCCCTATTGGGCAAAAAAGACTGCTGAAACGCCAGAGAAGGGTCCCCCAGAATAAGCATTGGGGCCGTTTTGGGCATTTTTAGGTTGGAAATATCTTTTTCCTCTACCGTCCATTCGGCTTTCCCTGCATAAATAAACCCGGTTTTGCCCTCGGCGCAGCAGACGGTAATTTCCTCGCCGTCGTGAATTTTATCGGTTGCATCCCCGCTTCCAACGATGGCCACCGTACCCAATTCGCGGGCCACAATAGCTGCGTGACTGGTGCGACCACCTTTGTTTGTGATAATGGCCGCCGCCCGTTTCATAATTGGATCCCAATCGGGGTTGGTAATGTCGGTGACCAGCACCTCGCCCTCCTGCAATAAATGCGCTTCTTTGGGCGAGCGCAACAACCGGGCTTTTCCGGTGGCTATTTTTTCTCCGAGCGCGATACCTTCTGCGAGTTTTTTACCTTTGGACTGGATTTTGAACGTCCGCACCGTCGTGGCTCGCTGCTTTTTTTCTTTGGAATGAACGGTCTCGGGGCGTGCTTGCACGATGTACATTTTGCCCGTCAAGCCATCCTTGGCCCATTCGATGTCCATCGGTTTTTGATAATGATCCTCTATCTTGACACACCATTGGCCAAGTGTCAGGACATCAGCGTCGGCAATGGAGTAGGCATCGCCTTTCCCCAATTCAGTTGGCTGATTATCAACAGGTTCTCCTGTTTGCTCCACATCAGCATAAACCATTGTCCACTCTTTTTCCCCTAATTTTTTTTGAAAAATTGGGTTAAATTTTGATCCAATATGTGGTTTGAACAACACAAATTCGTCGGGTGTGGAACGGCCTTGCACAATGTTTTCTCCAAGGCCGTAAATGCTGTTGATGACCACTACCTTATCAAAGCCCGTATCGGGATCGAGGGTAAATGCCACACCAGAGGCAGCCAAATCGGAGCGCACCATTTTTTGTACACCTACTGAAATAGCCACGTCTGCATTGCCAAAACCCTGATCTTCGCGGTATTTGATGGCGCGGTTGGTGAATAATGACGTAAAACACCGGTGTACCGTTTTCACTAAAGCCTGCGCTCCGTTAATGTTCAAAAAACTCTCCAACTGTCCCGCAAAACTCGCTGAAGGCAAATCTTCCGCTGTGGCGCTGCTACGCACGGCCAACGAGATAACCGCCCCTTCGCGTGTACACAAGTCCTGATATGCTTGCGCGATTTCGGTGACGACCACCGCTGGCAGCACGGCATTTCGAATCAAGTCACGCGCTTGTTGCCCGATCGCTTCGAGGTTTGAAAAATTAGTTTTATCCAATTTTCCAACAATGTCTTCCAAGCGTTGATACAGGTTGTTTTCCTTCAAAAAAAGTCGGTATGCCTCTGCGGTAATGGCAAAGCCATCGGGCACCAAAATACCTTTAGGCGTAAGTTGGGAAAACATTTCACCCAGTGAGGCATTTTTGCCACCAACGAGTGGCAGGTCATGGATAGAGATTTCTGAAAACTTTTTTATAAACATGTGCATATATCCAGTTTGTATTATATCAACAAAGATAACCTCACAAAACCATGCCCAGATATGACGCAGGTCTTGGGTGCTGGTGATAGATATCGCTATGGCTGGCCAATCTTGGTGGTGGCGTTCGAATTTTCAAAATTGATGTGGATACCAGGCTTATACATTTAACCAAACAATCAACAATCTGTCACAAATATTAGAGCAAATCAAAAAAAATTTTTTGAATAAAAACATTTATTTATTGTTTATCAATAAATAGCCCTTACCTTTGCGGCGTCAATTTAAATTACAATAGTGATGTCAAAAACAAATAATTTCGTATTTATAGCCCTAAGTATTGTGGCTTGGCTCATCTTTGTTGGCTTGAGCATCGAAGCAGGAGGCTTGCTCGTCAATTTTATATTCAGCCTTTACAAACCTGAATTTGTCCAGAACCTTTATCAAAAGATGGACTTAAGTGACATGTACGAACGTAGTAAATGGGCCTTCTTTAGTATGTATAGTTTTATCCTGGTCATTGCGATTTTGAAAGCGGTGCTGTTTTATGTAGTCATTACGCTGCTTAGCAAACTTGATTTGGCAAAACCCTTCAACAGTTTTGTTTCAAAACAAATTACACAAATAAGTTACTACACGTTTTCCATTGGACTTTTAAGTTATATCGCCCAACAGACCGCTAAAAATTTAATGCACCATGGTTTTGTTACCGACAACTTAAATCGGTTTTGGACCGACAGTGAAGCGTTTATTTTGATGGCGGCAGTAGTTTATATTATTGCGACTATCTTCAAAAAGGGCGTTGAAATTCAAATGGAAAACGATCTAACTGTATAAACTATGCCGATTATTGTAAACTTAGATGTAATGATGGCCAAGCGAAAAATGTCGCTGAATGAGCTGTCAGAAAAAGTTGAATTAACCCTTTCAAACCTTTCTATTTTAAAGACAGGAAAGGCAAAAGCCATACGATTTAGCACTTTAGAGGCCATTTGTAAGGCTTTGGATTGTCAGCCTGCTGATATTCTTGAATATGTTGAAGAAACGACAATCAAAAACTAAATTTTTTATGAAGATATTATTTGCAACATCCGTTTTAGTATTGCTTTCTTTTTGTGTAAATGCTCAAAATAACGAAAGCATTGCCATCGGAAAAAAAGAAATCATTTATTCCAAGGTATTGAATGAAAGTAGAAAAATTTGGATTTATACGCCAAACACTACTGCTTACAATGCAAGTCCTGATAAACGATACCCTGTATTGTATTTATTAGATGGTGATGCCCATTTCTATTCGACTGTTGGCATCATTCAACAACTCAGTCAAGCCAATGGAAATGGGGTATTGCCCGAAATGATGGTGGTTGGCATTGAGAACACCAATAGATTTAGGGATTTAGTACCTTCTGCTGATGTAAACAACAAAAATCCATTTGTTGATTTCTTGTCCACCGAACTAATGCCGCACATAGACACGAATTACAATACCTCCCCATATAAATTATTGGTTGGGCATTCCTTAGGTGGCCTCACGGCAATTGATATGCTCACAAAGTCTCCTCAATTATTTAATGCCTATATTGCTATTGACCCAAGTATGTGGTTCGATAACGAAAAGTTTTTGAACAATACGATTGCTCAATTTCCGAAACAAAATATGAAGGGTAAAAGACTATTCATTGCAACGGCGAATACAATGCCTAACGGCATGACTTTATCTCAACTTAAGAAAGATAATTCGGATGAAACACAACATATTCGCTCCATTTTCAAGTTAGATAAATTTTTAAAAACAAACAACAATGGCCTGCTCTATGCTCAAAAATATTATGAACAGGAAAGACACAATACAGCACCATTAATAAGTGAGTATGATGGTTTGCGATTCATTTTTGACTATTATCATTTAGATGCAACCGAAAAAGATTTTACGGACACCACAGCGTTAATTGCTTCAACATTAAAAACGCATTATGCCAATGTTTCTAAAAAAATGGGCTATAAAAATGCAGCACCAGAAGCGTTCATCAACTATTTTGCTTATGATGCTTTAGGGAAAAGCCATTTCAAAAAAGCAAAAGCGTTATTTGAACTCAACATCGAAAGTTATCCCGAAAGTGGTAACGTTTATGATTCGTATGCGGACTATTTTTTGGCTAAAAAGGACACGACTAATGCCATCACAAATTACAAAAAGGCATTGCAGATTAAAGAGAATACCGAAACGCAACGTAAATTAAACACCCTAACTACCCAAAAAGCATCCATCTCCGAAACAGCAGATGTACAAAAATATGCTGGAGTCTATACCTTAGAAGCCTTTAATTTGGACATTGTCTTGGAAGTACGTAAAGGCACATTATGGGCTGTAGTACCGGGTCAGGCAGACGACGAATTTCAACTAATCTCTGAAAACGTTTTTACGGTAAAAGGAAAACTAGGTTATACCATTACTTTTCAAATGGATGGAAACAATCCCAAAGGATTTACCTCCGTGCAGCCAAATGGAATTTTTAAGGCTAGTTTTAAAAATAAGTAACTTAGAGAAAAAGAACAAGATACGGTGCAGCGCATCGTAGTTTTGCTTGTCATTTCTTTAAAAACTATAATTATGGCATTGAACAAAATATTGCTTTTTATCTTTTTGACAATTTTTACGGCCTGCAAAGGACAAGAAAAAACACCCCCTATCCCCTATACTGCCAAACCAAGTCCAACAGTAATAAAAAACTTTAAGTCAGTTGCCATGGCACCTGATTTTGACACGACCTTAGTCAGTCCATATATCCGAAGTATTTTTGAGGATTCGAAAGGGAATTTATGGTTTGGTACCATAGAAGAAGGCGTAGTGCGGTATGATGGAAAAACATTGACCTATTTTTCCAATTCTGATGGTTTTATTAACACCACAGTTTATGCGATTAATGAAGATAAAAATGGAAATATGTGGTTCGGGACCGACCAAGGCGTTTATAAATATGACCCTTCGGCACTGCTCGTGGCAGGTGGAAACGCCTTTAAAAATTATAATCAAAAAGACGGCCTGAGCCATATAGATATAAGCCGAAAAAGTATCCTTGTTGACCAATCAGGTACTATTTGGGTAGGCACACATGGCGGTGTTTTTCGGTATAACCCGTCGGCAGATAGCCTCGGTGGCCAAAGTTTTTCATTATTTAAACAGCTCCCTCCAATAAATGTTGCCGGCATTATGGAAGACAAAAGTGGCAATATTTGGTTTGCTTCTTCCGACAAAGGTGTCTTTCGCTATGACCCTTCGCCCACAGCAAGAGGAAAAACAATCACCAATATTGCAGAAAAAGAAGGTTTGGGAGAAAACTATGCGGGAGGCATGGCGGAGGATAAAGATGGAAATATGTGGTTTACTATGAAAAACGGCATTTGCAAATATGACCCATCGGCCCAGCTCAGGGCCGATGGAAAAACTTTAACAGAATACACCTCAAAAGACGGATTAGGCGGCACTGAATTTTGGGGCATATATATAGAACAGTCGGGGATTATTTGGGTTACAGCACGAGGCAGTACTACGAGATTTGACCCTTCCGTTCCCTTACCAAATTCAAAAGCATTTACCGTGTTTACACCTGCTAATGGTCTAAACTGCTGTGTTCAAAGTATGTACCAAGATAAGTCGGGCAATATGTGGTGGGGCGCAGGATCAGGTCTTTTTCGGTTTGATGGCGAACGGTTTTATCAAGTTAAGCGGGATGGGCCGTGGTAGTAGGAATAAAATACTGCCACTGCGAATTTTTTAATTTTTATATCCTTTTGTTTAATCAAAGAACGGCTTTTTTTGGGTTCTGACTAACGGCTAATATTCCACGGCACAATTCTGATGAATAATTTTTTCTTCATTTTTGATTTCTTCATTGGCTTCGGTTGCAGAAGTATCGGCACTTGTCGGAACGCTTGTTGGTGGGGCTTGAACGATTGGGGGATTTGAAACGGGTTGCGAAGTGGAAATTGTCCGTTTTGTTCACACAAAAAAGTGTTGCTCCATTTTTTTGGGCAATTAACTTTTCTCTTTTAGTGATTGAATGATGCTTTGAATTATTCCGCCAATAAGCGCATAGCAAATCCCATTAGATCCTAAGGTTAAAATCCATTTATAAACAGGAACATAGAAGGTATTTGGCGCAGTTTGAATATTCGGAATAAAACTTCCAACAAAATCCATTGGTCCGACAAGCAATGGACGTAACATTTCAAAAAATGAAATTACTAATCCAAACACTGCCAAAAATGGGGCAACAACTGCGCCAAAAATGAAACCGAGAATTAACCCCGTTTTATGATTGATAATCCATTTCATAATTTTGTCATAATATTATTTTATTTCTCAAGTCATCGACTGCCGAAAATTGCCAAAAAATTAGTAAAAACTTAGCCCAACGGTTTCGAGTCAAAAAAGTAGGCAATTTTTGGTCAGACGAGCCACTTTTTTGAGTTCGATGCAGCGCATCGGACGAAAAA
>JAYUKX010000095.1:0-12621 GCA_043764095.1 Chitinophagales bacterium | reverse complement strand
TTGTTCGTACATCTTGCAAAGTTATGTTTTTTCCATAAGTTTACCCCCGCTTTTTGAGGGGATACCTTTTTTTCGCTAAAAAAAGTAAGAAGTAGGCTTTTTGTATCAATTTTTAACTTTTTGAAATTTGCAAGTGGTCATTAATTTTTAGATAAAGAAAAAGTGTATGGCTGTAAGGTTAAGTTTTTAATGTTAAATATTAAACGTTAAATTTTCAATATTAAAGTACTCACTAAACAAGCTCACCCCCTACCCCCAATCATTTAAAAACACTCATATACCGAGCAATATATTTACCAATAATATCAAACTCAATATTCACCGTATCTCCTGCGCGAATCGTTTTGAAATTAGTGTGTTCCCAAGTATAAGGGATAATAGCGACCGAAAAAGTATCGTCTTTTGGGTTGACCACCGTGAGGCTCACGCCATTGAGGCACACCGAGCCTTTGTCCACCAAAATATGTTCGCGCGTTAAAGGGTACTGAAACGTAAATACCCATGAGCCATCCATATCCTTCACTTCGAGGCAATTGGCCAAAGTATCCACGTGTCCTTGTACAATATGTCCATCTAAACGGCCATTCATAGGCATACACCGCTCCAAATTCACCAACGATCCTGCTTGCCAATGCCCCAAATTGGTACGGAGCAGTGTTTCGTCAATAGCCGTTACGCGGTGTGCTGTTTTGCCATCGGCCAAGGGGACTACGGCAGTTACGGTCAAGCAAACGCCATTATGACTGACACTTTGATCAATTTTTAATTCGTGGCTCAATGCCGACTCCACTTCAAAATGAATATTGGAGCGGTCGCGGGTAATGGCACGCACAGTGCCAAGGGTTTCAATAATACCTGTAAACATGTTGTAAACTCGGAGTTGTATTGTGGAATGCGCAATAAAGCACGGCACAAAGATAGGCTATTTCATTTTTGTGTGTTAACTTTGCGCCGCTTTGGAACGAGGAATTATAACTTTTTACTTTCCTTGTACTTATTTCTTAGTTTGAACTAATGTCGCGAAATCGCCCCAATTATTTATCTGTCATTTTGAGCGTTGCACTTGTGCTTCTGCTGGTTAGCTTTTTTGCGCTTACAGCCTCTTATGGTAATAAATTGGTCGCACTCTTTAAGGAAAAAGTAGATATTTGGCTCGAACTCCAGCCCGATCTACCCGAAGCCGAAGTTCAACGTATTACCGGAATTGTGCGTGCGCAACCTTTCGTAAAAAAAGAGTCTTTGCTGTTTATCACCCGTGCGCAAGCAGCCGCAGCCATGCGCCAAGATCTCGGTGACGAAACATTGATCGAAGATTTGCCCGATCTGATGCACGATATTGTGCGCTTCAATGTATATGCCGCTGCCTTACAACCCGATAGCCTTGCCGAATGGCGTTCGATGATGAAAGCAGATAGTGCCATTGCGGATCTTCATTTTGAAGCATTATCAGCCGGAAATGCCGAAGGAAATATCAAAAAGATCAGTTATTTTGTACTGGGACTGGCATTATTGCTGGTTTTTGGTGCTATATCGCTCATTTATAATACGATACGGTTGGCGATGTATTCCAATCGTTTTGTGATCAAAAACCAAGAATTGGTAGGCGCATCTTGGCAATTTATTGCAAAGCCCTATATCCGCCGCGGTATCATCAACGGACTTATTAGCGGTGTCATCGCAATTGCAATACTACTTATTTTGGTCGGGTTCGCACTGCGTTCCATACCTGAGATCGAAACCATCCATGACCCAAGCATACTCACCGCAATTGCATTGGGTACCATCGCTTTAGGAGGACTAATTGGTGGTATTAGTACAAGATGGGTCGTCAATAAATTTTTAAGAATGCGCTTAGAAGACTTGTATTAGTTTTCAAACACTTTACTCAAATTTCATTAGCGCCTAGCAAGCATAAATTACTCAATTATGGCAAAACAACAAACAAATCGCCCCGCAACCAATACAGCGGCAGCAGCAGCACCCAAAACGGCTCCTATTCGCCCAACAGCGGCCAAATCCGATTCTTTATTCACCGAAGGTAAACACGACTTTATCTTTGGTCGTCAACACTTTATCCTATTTGGCGTAGGGCTTGGATTAGTATTGCTTGGTTTAATGCTGATGACTGGCGGCCAGCAAGTAAGCCCCGATGTTTGGGACGATAAAGTAGCCTACAGTACCATGCGCATCACCATTGCACCGATGATGATTTTGGCGGGTTTTGTAGCCGTTATTTTTGGTATTTTCAAAAAAGCATAGTAGCCAATGAACGTATTGCAGGCCATTATACTGGCTATTATTGAAGGGATTACCGAGTTTTTGCCCGTATCTTCTACGGGGCATATGGTTATTGGATCTACTTTTATGGGCATTGCATCGCAGCCTTTTGTAAAAGTATTTACGGTAGCGATCCAATTAGGGGCAATTTTAGCCGTAATCGTGCTGTATTGGCGGCGTTTTTTGCAAAATTTTGATTTTTATATCAAATTAGCCATAGCATTTGTGCCAGCGGTAGTATTCGGTTTATTCCTCAAAAAATATATTGACCAATTATTGGAAAATATAGTGGTCGTGGCTTGTTCTCTCATTGCGGGAGGTATTTTGTTCCTGTTTTTGGATGATTATTTTGAAAAACGCAGCCGCCGTAATACTTCTATCGACGATGTATCATACCCAAAAGCCCTGAAAATTGGCTTTTTTCAGGTTATAGCGATGGTTCCAGGCGTGAGTCGTTCTGCGGCAACCATTTTGGGCGGTCTTACACAGGGGCTTTCTCCTACCACAGCAGCGGAATTTTCTTTTTTTCTGGCAGTCCCCACCATGTTTGCGGCCACGGCAAAATCATTATGGGATTATTTTACCGAAGAAGGTGGTACTATTTCGCAACACGAATGGGTGCTTTTGGGCGTAGGTAATTTGGTGGCATTTGTGGTAGCAATGCTGGCAATTAAAGCGTTTATCTCTTATTTGACCAAAAATGGCTTCAAAGTTTTCGGTTATTATCGCATTGTGGTAGGTTTAATCATCTTGGGATTATGGGCCATCGACTATTTTAAAGACCTCAATCTGAGTAATTTTTAAGCATGAATTTTTCCTCTACTCTCATCGAAAATGGCGTGGATGCTTTTGCTTCACTACCGGGAATTGGGCGCAAAACAGCGTTGCGATTGGTGTTGCACCTGCTCAAACAAGATAAACTTGTCACCGAGCAATTCAGCGAAGCATTAGTCAAAATGCGCCAAAATATCCGTGAGTGTACCGAATGTTTCAATTTATCTGATGAAGCGGTGTGTCGGATTTGCGCCGACCAACGCCGCGACCGCACACTGGTATGTGTGGTAGAAAATATCCGCGACCTGATGGCCATCGAAGATACGAACCAATTCCGTGGTGTTTATCACGTACTTGGGGGTATTATTTCGCCTATCGAAGGTATTGGCCCTACCGATTTGAATATTGATAGTTTGGTAGCGCGCTGCGAAAAAGGCGTTATCAAAGAAGTGGTGATGGCAATTAGTCCTACCATTGAAGGGGAAACTACCGTTTTTTACTTGGCCAAAAAACTGCAACCTATTGGTACTCAAATTAGTAGTATTGCTAGAGGTGTGGCGTTTGGAGGCGATTTGGAATATGCCGATGAGATCACTTTGGGGAGGTCTATTGTGGCGAGGATGCCTTATAATGGGTAAATTATTTCCCCTTCCCCTGCACCAATACCAAAACAGTATAAAACATAATCTTAAAATCGAGCGAAAGCGACATGTTTTCGATATACAATAGGTCAAATTTGAGCCGCTCCAGCATTTGATCCAAATTGGAAGCATAGCCATATTTCACCTGGCCCCACGATGTAATACCCGGTCGCACCTTGAGCAAATGCTTATAATGGGGGTTTCTTTGTACAATCAGATCGATATAATAGGCACGTTCGGGGCGCGGGCCTACAAGCGACATATCGCCGCGCAGTACATTCCAGAAATTAGGTAATTCGTCCAAACGGTACTTACGCATCGTAGCGCCCCAAGGTGTCACACGCGGGTCGGAATCGCCTTGTGACAGCTGCGGGCCATTGCGTTCAGCATCTTCCGACATCGACCTAAATTTATAAATATGAAAAGGTTTGTGGTGCTGCCCGACGCGTTCCTGTGCGTAAAAAATAGGGCCGGGCGAAGAAAGTTTTATCCGGATAATAATATAAATATACAACGGCGAAAGCAAAACCAATGCCAATACACTGGCCACTAAATCAATCAACCGTTTCAAGGTGCGTTGCCATTTGGGCATCAATTCCTGTCGTATTTCGATGAGTACTGCGCCATACACATGGTTCATTTTTACAGTGCCCAACAGTATATCGTACATATCTGGAATAATTTTGACCAATACCTGAAAATCAAAATCGAAGAGCACATTGAGGATTTCCCGTACTTTGGTATGCTCCGAGGTTTCTACAGCAATAATCGCCTCCTCTATTTGGTGGGTTCGTATCACCTGTGCCAAATCTGCAATTTTGCCCAATTTGGGCAAAAGATCACCCACCGGTTGTGCCTCACCTCCATTTGTATCGAGGTATCCGATAAATTTATAGCCCAATCCCTTAGGCTGTTTCAGTATATCGTGGTACAAATCAACGGCGTTTTGATTGCCGCCAATAATTAGAGTATTAAAGGTAATTTTGCCCGATTTCAACCGCCTGCTCGCCCGTGTGAGCAAGATCATACGCATGATAGACGTGAGCAGAAAATGCAGCGAAAACAAGACCAAAAACGACTGATAATACGAGTGGTAATCTTTAACCACATCGTCCAAAACTAGGGCAAAAAACAGCACCAAAACCCCAAAAAAACTCAGAAAAAAGTTGCGTGTCAAAGTCTGTAAACGCGAAAGACGGTATATGTCGAGGTAATGATCGTAAATGGCGTAGAGCAAAATCCAACCGATAGGTACCACCAAAATGCCCAATAAAAAGTTAGGATCATTGATAATAGCAGATTGCACATCACTGCCTTCGCTGGCCTTGCGCCATGCGTAAAACAATGCCCACGCCAACATTGCCATCAAAAAATCAGCAAAAGCGTAGTAAAGGGTATGTCGTTGACGTATTTTTTTTGACAAAACTAAATGGTGGTGTATCTTTTTCCGGGCTGTGTTCTGAGCAATCCCTTGAATTCTAATTGAAGTATAAGTGCCGCTAACTCGCCCGATGGTAACCCAATGGCCTCCACGAGGTCGTCGATAGGGATAAGCGGCTGTTCTTTAACGACCTCCATGATCCTTTGCTCCGTAGGATTGAGGTCGATAAATAACTGTGTTTGAATGGCCTTTTTGCTGCCGTCCAATGCCCAGTTCATGGTCTCGGCTATATCAGCCGCCGACTCAATTAATTTAGCGCGGTTATTCTTGATTAATGCATTGCAACCCGCGCTTTTGGCATCTTTGGGCCGCCCCGGTACTGCAAAGATATCTAAATTATACTTACTTGCAAACTCTACCGAGATCATAGAGCCGCCACTGGTCGCCGTTTCTACCACAATCAGGGCATCACACAACCCCGAAATAATGCGGTTTCGCATCGGGAAATGCTCGCGATCGGGCGGAATATCGTGTGGATATTCGGATAACAAACCGCCATTTTCGATCATTTTTTGGGCAATTCCTTTGTGCGCCGCTGGGTAAACACTACCCAAACCATGCCCCAACACACCAATATTAGGCATGCCTAAACCTGTCGCTTTCCGGTGTGCTGTGATATCCACCCCATAAGCCAAACCACTTACTAATACGATATTGTAAGGTTGCAAACCATCTACCAATTCCTCGCAGATGGCGCGCCCGTGATCGCTCACATCGCGCGTGCCAACAATCGCCACCATGCGTGGTGCATCCAGTAGTGCAGTAGCCGATCCTTTAAAAAAGACCATTAATGGGCAGTCGCGCCGCGATTTTAGACGAACAGGAAAAGCGGCATCGGTATAAAAAAGCGCGTCAATATTGTTTTTTTCAATAAAATCGATTTCTTTTTCTGCTAACTGAAGGGGCAACGGGGAACTTATCTCCTCGATAATACCAGGGCCTACACCCGGTATTTTGAGTAAATCTTTCTTTTTAGCCTTGAATACCTCTTCTGCTCCGCCACACCAGGAGATCAGGTTTCGGGCAGTAATAGCACCTACCTGTGGGATACGGGTTAGGGCGATTTGATATAAAAAAGCGTTGGTGCGCATGATTTTTGAATGGAGGGCAAAGGTATTGAAAAAATTAGTTCACAGTATATTTATAGGGAGCGTCGTTATGTTTTGTGCATAGATTTATGTGCCGCTGTACGATTTTCAGGCACAAAACCTACAGAGCCGAAGTACAAAACTAAAAAAGCCACCCCGAATAATCGAAGTGGCTAATATGTTTTTAATACTTATCTTTAATGAGACAGGTTATACCGTCGATTTTTTCAAACCAAGATTTTTGCCTCCATTAAAAATATCTTCCGCAATACTGATACCTAAGTCCACGCCGCCTAAGTTTTTACGTACATCCATTTTGCCGTTAGCATCCAAAGCAAAATCCGATGAATTGGGATCACTTTGGCGATCAGTAAGCATTAGCGTACCGATTTGATCGCCAAAACTAATGCTACTGGATAAAACTGCCGCCGTAACGCCTTGAGCCGTAAGGACAATACTCGCATCATTCAATTTGGTATTGAAAAAGGCAGTTTGGCTGGGATACAATACCGTAAGGGTTTTGTAGGCCGCACCCGCTACTGCCGCATCAGGGGAAACACCCGCAGGTGCTGCTGGCAAACCTGGCAAATAGGCGGGCAGATTGACATTTCCCTTCGCCTTTGCATAAGCATCGTACATGGCCAAATGAATAATAGCCAAGGTACGCGAACTCTGTGTGGGGCCGAGTGTACCCGAATCCAGTTTGGTGGAGTGACTGATACGATTGGCCTCCAAGGCGGTTTCGTTCCAGAATAAAATTGGGTCTGTGTTCATAATTTTTTTGGTTAATTATACTGTTAAAAATGAAGTACTTATGTGCGCAATTGCAGGGCAAAAGTGTAGGGGGGCAAAATTATTTATTGGAATTTATTTGGAAATATACTGGAATCCTATACTTTTGTGTTATATAAAGAACCATAAGACATTTTAAACCACCAAATCAATGCAAACCAAAGATTTTACCGTCTTTCAGGTACTCCTGTCTGAAATTCACCAAAAAGCCTTCAACGAACCTATTTCCAAACTCTCATACAGTAAAGCACAAATGCTCAGTTGGCTCATATCCAATGATACAAATCAGATTATTAGTTACAAATCACTCATCAAATACGTAGATGCCGTAATGGCGCACTGTCCTCAAAGCATAAACCCGAATCTCACTACTTTACTGATCTTGGTAGAGTACCACACTGGGCAAAAGCAAGAGAAACTACCTGTACTTGTGCTTTGGACCGCTTATCAGAAATTATTACTGACGAACACTGCCGTGGTAATTTTAAATACAAAAAAATTAAAAATATGAATCCAGAAATAAATTGGTTTTTTGATAAATCAACGCAGTGGCAAGAAGCCTATCAAGAGTTAAGAGAACTGGTGCTTTCTTTTGATTTGACAGAAGAATTAAAATGGGGCTGTCCTTGTTACACAGTAGGGAAAAGCAATATTCTTTTGATACACGGTTTCAAAGACTATTGTGCTTTATTGTTTATGCAAGGCGCTTTACTGAAAGACTCAAAAAAAATTTTAATCCAACAAACCGAAAATGTGCAATCTGCAAGACAAATTCGTTTCGCCAATGTTGAAGAAATATTAAACAGTAAATCAACCATAAAGTCATACATTAAAGAAGCCATCGAACTAGACAAAGCAGGACGTAAAGTTGAATTAAAAAAAACTACTGAATACAAGATGCCATTAGAGTTTCAAAATGTATTAGATGATATGCCAGAATTGAAAACGGCATTTTACGCACTAACACCAGGAAGACAAAGAGGTTATTTGTTGTATTTTTCGTCAGCCAAACAATCCAAGACAAGAAACGAAAGAATAGAAAAATACATTCCCAAAATACTTGACGGAAAAGGATTAGACGATTAAAACGAAAAGTAATAAACTGCTAATGGGAGTTTTGTAATTAACTGTGTCCTTAAATATAAACGGGAATCATGGGTACAATATCTTAATTGGCGTACCATTGAGCCAACCCTAACCACAATAAAAGCGTCCATAGTATTGCACAATTAGCACGTTTTTAAACACGAAAAATGAACAAAAAATACCTTTATTTAGTAGTAGTTGGCAGTATTGCCCTGTTTGCTTATTGCACAAGTGGAAAAAAATCCCAGTTGCCAATAAGCGAAAAACCTATTTCCAAGACCAAGGCACAAGGGTTAAAAGACTATTATCAAGACTATTTCACCATAGGAGTAGCGGTTTCACCCCAGGCTTTGAAAACAGAGGAAGCCAACTTGGTCATTCAGCAATTCGGCAGTTTAACCCCCGAAAATGCCATGAAAATGGCCCCAATCCACCCCAACGAAAACGAGTATAATTGGGCAGGTGCCGATTCCATCGTCGCTTTTGCAGAGCGCAATAAAATGAAAGTACGGGGGCATACATTGTGCTGGCATAACCAAACACCCGATTGGTTATTCAAGGATAAATATGGCTTCCCAGTGACTAAAATAGTACTACTCCAACACCTAAAAGACCATATTACCACCGTAGTCTCAAGGTACAAAGGCCGCGTATACGCTTGGGATGTAGTGAACGAAGCCATTTCGGACAATTATGAGCAATACTTGCGTAAATCGCCGTTTTTAGAGATTTGTGGTGAAGAGTATATCGCCAAAGCCTTTGAATATGCCCACGCAGCCGATCCCAATGCCTTGTTGTTTTATAACGATTATAACGAAATAGATGCCGTAAAACGGGCAAAAATTATCCGATTAATAAAAGAACTGCAAGCCAAGGGCGTACCCATTCACGGTATTGGACTACAAGCACATTGGGCTACAAATGAGCCTACAAAGGTGCAATTGGAACTCACCTTGAAGGAATTTTCGGCAATTGGCCTAAAAATACAGATCACCGAATTGGATATTTCGGTGTATCCGAAAGAACATATTTTTAGAGAAGCAATGGCGCAGGATACTTTAAACAAATTTACCCCCGAACGCGAGGCGCAACAGATCGACTCCTATAAAATGTGCTTTGAACTTTTCCGCAAATACCGACAATATATCACTGGTGTAACGTTTTGGAATATTTCCGATCGCAAAAGTTGGCTGGATAATTTTCCCGTAAAAGGCCGGAAAGATTATCCGTTGCTATTTGACCGAGATTTGAAGGCAAAAAAGGCATTTTGGGAGGTCGTGACGTTTTAAGGGTTACACTTCTTCCGGACCTTCGCCTACCCAATCTTGGATATAATATTCGTTTTCGCAATATTGTTTCAAGTCACTTTCTATAAATGTGCGTACTTCTTGTACTATTGTACCGGGGTACAGCACGTGGATATTGGGACCCGCATCTAGGGTAAAATAGACTTGGTGGCCCGTATCTTCGCGGTAATTGCGTATTTTTTCAATAATTGCTAATGAATTAGGGCGCATGAGCATATAAGACGGGTTGCTACACATCATAAGGGCGTGGAGCGTGAGTGCTTCATCTTCCGCTATTTTCCCAAATGCTGGTAAATCACCCATTTTTAGTGCCTCCGACAAATTAGAAAGTCGCGCACGTGCCTGTGTATAGCGCGCCTCCGCGTATGGATTACCCTCCATCAAGGCGTGTCCTGCCCGACTGCTCACTTTTTTCTCGTCTTTGGAAACGATCAATATATCATCGTGGAAATCCTTAAAGGTATCGTGTAACCAACCTTCGGCACTGATCCCAAACAGATCAGAACTACCCGCCAATGCGCTGGTAGTACCCCAAACAGACGCATGCGGAAAGATGGAGCGACAAGCACTTCCACTCCCCAAACGGGCAATAAATGATGCTTTTTGATCAAATTCAGCAGGATCTTTTAAAGTGCCAAACAGGTGATCCTCCAAAGAACACAAGCACAACGCCAAGGCCGACATTGCAGAGGCCGACGACGCAATACCCGCTGAATGTGGGAATGAATTGCCCGAATATACTTTTAAACTTAACTGCGGCAAAAACGGGTAAATGGGAATCAACCGCTCCAAAAACTTGACCATTTTAGCATGAAAAGCGGCATTCGGCTCTTGATGAAAATAAAATTCAAGGTCGATTTCATTATCGTAATTTTCGCGAAATTCAAATTCCAGCAACATATCCGTAAAAGATGCCGAAAGCGTAAAACTAAACGATGGATTGCGCGGCAATTGGTCGCCGTGTTTGCCCCAGTATTTTACAATCGCAATATTGCTTGGACTACGCCAAGTAAAGTCTCCTGCTTCGGGCGCATTGGAGGAATCGAGGATCAATTTTGAATTTTCGTACATACTCATTTATTTTTCGGTGCAAAGGAACTCCTAAACCGCCAAACAATTCCTATTCCTTGTAAAGAAATATTGCTTTTTCAAGAAAACATTTTACTTTTGCGGCATGAGTCAAATCTGGCAAAAAATCAGGAGGATTGGTTTGGAAATTTATTGTTTCCTCACAGCACCGCTAGTCGTCAAAAACTGTCTTGGTATGATTACCTTTACAGGGCTAATTTTTATGATGACCATTTGGTGGTTAAAATGCTATACCAACCTAGGTCAAAACGTAGAAGTACCCAATTTTGTAGGCATGAATTACAAGGAAGCAGTGCGTTCTGCGCGTTCCCATAATTTCGATATCGCCATTACCGATTCCATTTACATGGAGGGCAAAGCACCTGGACAAGTGCTTTCTCAAAATCCTATGGCAAAAAGTTATGTAAAGGAAGGCCGTACGATCTATACCACAATTGTGAAAAACAATGCCGATATGGTCACGCTGCCCAATCTAGCCGCTAATGATGATTACGATTTGTATAGTCGTCAGTGTAACCGGATGAATATCAAAACGCGTATCTCGGCACGAGTACCTTCCGGGCGGCTTCAGCCTAATGTCATTTTGGCGGTGATCAACCGTGCAGATACCATCACGTCATTGCTGCGCCGTGGTCATAAGGTAGAAATGGGTACTATCCTCGATTTTGTGGTGACCGAAGCACCTAGTGCCGATTTGTCCATCCCCGATTTGGTTTGCATGACTTATGATGAGGCCAAATTTATTGTAACCAATAGCGGATTGGCAATTGGGCAGGTATATAAAGATGGAACTGTAACAGATGCCTCTACGGCGTATGTGTGGAAACAGACACCAACACCCTCGGATATAGGGGTCACTGCCGGCCAAACCATGAATTTATACCTCACACAAGATGCTCCACAGGGCTGTCGTTAAGCCCCTTTATCACTTTACATTATAAAACACGCAATATGGAAGACATAACCGTTCAAGAACTTAAACAGAAATTAGATGCGGGCGAGCAATTCGTTTTTATTGACGTACGCGAACCTTGGGAATACGAAGAGTTTAACTTAGGTGCCCAATTGATTCCGCTTGGCGACCTAGTCAACCGTGCCTGGGAGTTGGAAGCGCACAAAAACGATGAAATAGTAGTGCATTGTAAGTCGGGGGGGCGTAGCGGCATGGCCAAACAGTTACTCACCGCACAAGGTTTTACTAAGGTGCGCAATACGCTGGGTGGCGTGTTGGAGTGGAAGGCTAATTTTGGGAGGTAATTGGGTTACTATTAGGACCTACACACCTTATATATAGGTGTGTACGTCCTAATAGCATAAAGCATCCGACACCTTATATATATAGGTGTCAATTACCCCTTTAAAAGGGAATTCAAGATGTGTACTTCGGCTCTGTAGGTTTAGCATGAAAATCGCATAGCATCCTATAAATCTGTACACAAAACCTAACGACGCTCAGCATATAACCTACTCCTTTTAAGTAGGCTTAAAGATTGCAAGAGGGACAACAGTTTTATCTCAATACCTTCATTATTATTACTTTGTCTTTTCGCCTTTTTGCAGAATAAACGTTAACTAATTCGCAATTTTTATCTTTTTTGTTCTATAATAGACCAAATATAATGGCACCAGCAAAATAATTTTAAAAAAAGTGTAAAAAAATTTGGTGGTTGGGATGTGCTGATTGTACCTTTGCAGCCGCTTTGATAGAGAGGGTTGTTACAGAGATTAAAGAAGCAAAGTGACCAAATATTTTTTTAAAAAAAGTTTAATAAAAATTTGGTGGTTAAGTTAGGTTGTTTGTACCTTTACGGCCCATTCAATACGGAGGGTTTCAAAGGAAACAAATACGGTACTTGAAGCGATAATTTGAAAGGAAGTTGGTTAAAAATAATTTTAAAAAACTTTCGAAAAAATTTGGTGGAATGAGAAGAGTGGTTGTACCTTTGCGGTCCCAAAACGATGGGGGCATACAAAAAATAGAATAAGTTAACTGGAAGATAAGTTGCGATTAATTTTGTGATTTAAAAGAAGGTTTGAAATATAACACTTATAAAAGTTCATTGACAAGTAGGTAGCGAATAAGAAACAGAGAGGAAGAAAGGTAAAGGAAAGATTGAGAAATTTGG
>JAYUKX010000094.1:0-46681 GCA_043764095.1 Chitinophagales bacterium | reverse complement strand
TAAACCACCAAATCAAATACTTCTCCGTAATTCCAATGCTCCATCACAAGGTGAAAAGTATGATCCTGTGCATCATAACGGCATACCCCGCCATCGTGGGTGCCAATCCAAATATTACCCGATAAATCTTTGTGCAAAGCCGTAACGATCTCATCGGGAAGACCATCCTTTAAACCCAAATTGCGGATAGTTTTTTGTCCTGCTCGCCCAATAGTCGCCAATGAAATACCATTATCGGTGGCCACCCAAATCTGCCCCTGCTGATCGCTGAGCAGGGTATAGATTTCGTCGCTGCACAACCCCTCATCGCTGTTATTAAATTGGTACATCCTTTTGCCGGTCCAAGTATAAAGCCCCTCTCCGTAGGTCGAAATCCACAAATTGCCTGCAAGATCGGCAGCAAAACCAGTAATTTCTTTGCTTGGTGTACCTTCTTCGGGTTGCCAAATAGTGAGTACACCGTGGTGGTTTTCTTTGGTATTATCAGGACGCGTGTACCTGAAATTAGCTATTTTTTTTTCGGGCAACAAGGCGATTAAGCCATTGTCAAAACCTACCCAAAGCGTATCGCCACTATCAAAAATAGCAGATACATTTGGCACAGTCGATATCGAATCTGGTAAACTAAAATACTCGTAATCAAGACCATCATAACGAAAAACACCATTTTCGGTACCCATCCAGATCGATCCATTGTGGCTCTGCTGGATCACTTTTATCTTGGATTGTGTCCGTTCTTCGGGCTGGTGCGGCCTGAAAACGGGTGTTTGAGCGACTGAAAACACGCGCAAAAGGGCAAAAATAAAGATAAAAGCGAGTGGTTTTAGCATGGCAGGTTTATTCGATTTTCAGAAGTTTAGCACTCACATTTACTTCCACATCTTCCGCAATTTTTTGATTCACAATTTTAGGAATATTGATATCATGCTCTTCCAATGGAATGATAAAAGTGCATTTTACGAAGACTGCTTTTCCTTGAATATCAATACTAACTTTAATAATACGTTCTTTTTCAACACCATGAATCGTGAGTTTCCCTTTAGCGCGGATGGTCAATTTTTGGACTTTGCTAAAGTCCACCTCTTCTATAATTTTCCCTTGAAAAATAGCCGTTGGGAACTTTGTCGTTTCCAAATAATTTTCCCTGAAATGTTCTCTTTGAAGCGGATTATTAAACCCTTCAAAGGTATTAACGTTCACGACCCACGCAAATGTCATTTTAACAGGATCAATAATGCCTTTTAATTCCTTGCTTTGCGCCTCTATTTTTTCTAATGGTGCAGCGGATTTAAAAGAAATAACGCCGTTTTGGCATTTAAAATTACCGGTACTGTTGGCCTGTGCCCAAAGGCTGCCGGAGATCAAAAATAGGCATATTATGGTGGTGTACGTTTTCATAGACAGGCAAAGATAGCATTGCTGATGCGCTGAGGCTATGATTTTTTAACCGACTGGCGAAAAAAGGCGGCTCAAGTGGTGAAAAACGGGGCTGTAATGGTAATTTTAGGATAAATACACCGTAATAATAGTCTTGACAATTTGGTCGCTTTATTTGCCCAATTGAGTAACGTTTAATCCCGTTTCAGCAATATTTCGGGTGTTTTTTATCTTTTAACTAGGATAATCACAAGACATTTGTAGTATGATTATGAAAAATTCGCCCGCCTTTATTATGCTTGCAGTACTCGTTGGCTTGTGCTATCCCTCCTGCAAACACGAACCCATAGATGGTTTGGACACTACGCCAATAGATACCACTGGCACGCCGATAGATACTACGCCTGTTACTGCAGTACCTTGCTCACCGGATTCTGTGTATTTCCAAAATGAAGTATTACCACTGCTCATCTCCAATTGCACGGAAAGTGGCTGCCACAATACCATTGATAGACAAGAAGGTATTATTTTGGATAGTTATGCTAATATCATGGCCACTGTGGACGATGTAACCAGCACAGATTGGTCTAAAAATGAATTAATTGAAGTGCTCTTGACCACCGAACCGGATAAAAGAATGCCGCCCGCACCCAATCAACCACTAAGTACGGAGCAAATAGGGCGTATTACCAAATGGGTAACCCAAGGCGCGCCAAACAACCAGTGCAACGAACAAGCGGGTAATACCTGCGATACCACCAACATCACCTATACCACTTTTATAAAACCGCTGATACAGGTCAAATGCCAAGGCTGCCATAGTGGCGCTAATCCACAAGGGGGAATTAATTTGAGTACTTACGCCAGTACAAAACCCACGGCCACAAATGGTAAACTAGTATCGTCGATCACAAGAGCAACCAATTGGATGCCTAAGAGCGGCCAAAAACTAGATAATTGTACGATTACAAAAGTAAAGGCGTGGGTAAATGCAGGCGCGCCAGAGTAGTTTATTTTTACTTATACAACTTTCCATTTTCCAAATACTCCCAAACGGCATCAGGTACTAAATAACGTATCGAATGACCATCTTTGATGCTTTGACGAATATAAGTCGCCGAAATATCCAATAACGGTGCCTCACAGATACGTACACGCGGGTGCGTAGCGAGGTCACCTAAAGCGTAACCGGGTCGGTTATAGACATAAATATCGTGCTGTTCAAGTATTTGCTCGTAGTTTTTCCAAAGGTGGAAAGTGGCTAGGTTGTCGCCACCTACAATAAGACAAAAGGTATGTTGCGGATATTTTTCGCGCAATACGGCGAGCGTATCCACGGTATAAGAAGGCTTAGGTAGGCCAAACTCCACATTGGAGGCTTCTATTTTATTGTTTTCGCCAATACCCAGGCGTACCAAATGCAACCGGTCAAAATCACCCGCCAAAGTCTTTTTAGGTTTGAGCGGATTGTGTGGGCTGACCACCATCCATACCCGTTCGAGATCGGTGCGGGTGGCTAGGTGGTTGGCAATAATAAGGTGTCCTGTATGTACTGGATTGAAAGAACCGAAAAATAAGCCTATTTTCATGGGGCAAAGAACGGGGAAAAATGTTGAATTTAGGGGAATTTAAGGGGGAATAATGAGGATATAAGTTGCTGTTATTTATCTTGCTTGATTAACCCAAATGCCAGTTTTGGGCATAGTGAAGTTTTTTGAAAAAATAAATTATATTTTATTGCAACATAAATATTAAAATCATTAATTTTGTGTTCAAATGTTTATATGTTGACCTGTTATTTTTTCTTTCGCATTAATTCCAGCCTCAGCAACTCATACTTAAAAGATAGGCCATGAAAAAGCATACAATTATTGCCATTTTTTTGTTTGTGCTAGTTGCCATAGCATGTAAAAGAACCACTATGATTAATGGAGTTGTTACTGATAGCGGTACTGGTTTACCCATTGATGGTGTAGAAGTTCATTTAATTGCGAGTAAATATGCAAAACATGGTGGAACGCTGGGCGTAGATGAGGATAACATAACGACAGGTACAGATGGAGCATACGCCTTGGAGGTATCCAGCGCTCGTGCAGATAATGTCTTTTTGCGCTATATAAAAAAGGATTACATCCCTTATTCCCCGGATGTTAAAAGAGGTGATTGTAAACAAGTCGATGCTGTACTCAATCCCATTGATGCTTATATTAATTTCACGATTATCAATGAGTCCCAATCACTAGAATTACATATTAGGACAACAGGAAACATGTATTATTCCGGAAATGGAGGAAAGGGCTTCAATAAATTAGCGGATATTCCATCCACCTATTTACTAAAAGTGCCTGGTGGTGATAATATTCAGATTTATTGGGACAAAGATCCTATTACCTTATACGCAAAAGCAGCATATACGAGTACCATTTTTTGTCCAAGAAATGATACCACACAGTTTTTGCTAAAGTTTTAATAGAAGATAAACCGGGCTTTTTCCCAAGTACTTATGTGAAAAAGCCCGGTGACCTTTTAATTCCTACGCCGTCCCTTATTGTCCACATCGCCCGAGCCAGAAATGGCCGTGCGTACTTTTCCGCTCACGTTCAAATCCACATCGCCCGAGCCAGAAATGGCCACTTCAGCGGTCTCGCCCAATAAACTGCCAGCATCAATATCACCAGATCCACTGATGGCGTAATGCTGCTCCGTTGCCTGACCATCCACGACCACATCGGCGCTGCCGGAAATATTAATACTGAAGTCCTGCACATCAAAACTGCCCTTCAAATCGCCCGAACCACTTGAATTGAGTTCAAATTTGTCGGCTTTTAAAGTACCCACCATCACAATATCGGAAGAGCCGCTATTATTGACTTCCTTGAGTGATTTATACATGACTTCGATGGTGATTTTGCCCGAATTGGAATAAGAGCCTTTTTTCATACCGATGCTCAATTCGTCGCCATTTACTTTCGTTTCGATCTTTTCGGGGTCAATTTTACTCGTTTTAATCACCACGCCTTCTTTATTACCCGCAACGAAAGTAACCTGATCGAAGCCACCGCCAATATTGACGGTATTAAACCCCGATACATCGCGGGTGGATGTGGATTGTGCAAAAATAGAGGTGGTGAGCAGCAAACCCGCTGCTAGGGTGAGAAACTGGATTTTCATAACAAAATTTATTTTATAGTTAATTAGTCCTACTGACATCTAATCTCAAAAAGGGTTGCATTTTTTTATGTCCAAATACCTACCTTTGCCGGATGAAAAATATTGCTATTCTTACTGGCGGCGACAGCGCAGAAAGGGTGATTTCCCTCAAAAGTGGGCAAGTTGTTTATGATAATTTGCCAAAAGACGTTTATAATCTCTATCAAATTGATATTCAGGGTGCCAATTGGACACATATTGGTACAGGCACTTCCATTGATAAAAATGATTTTTCACTCACCCTAGAAGGAGAAAAAATAAATTTTGATTGCGCTTTTGCGGCTTTGCACGGTAGCCCTTTCGAGGATGGAAAACTACAAGGTTACCTCGAAATGATGGGTATTCCATATACTTGCTGCAATGGTTATGTAAGCGCGCTCACGATGAGTAAGCACAATACCAAAATGCAATTGGCGCCACTTGGTATTCCAATGGCGCAAAGTGTACTCTTGCGCAAAGGCCATCCAATAGATACAGCGGAGTTGCTGGCAATGGATTTGCCGTTGTTTGTAAAACCCAATACGCACGGTTCTAGTTTTGGCGTGAGTAAGGTAAAAACAGCAGATGCGTTGCTGCCCGCTATTGAGGAAGCCTTTGGTTTCGATGAGGAAGTGCTGGTAGAGGCTTTTATGCCCGGACGCGAGTTTTCCAACGGTGTATTGCGGGTGAATGGCGAAATAGTGGTGCTGCCCATCACCGAAATTATTCCCGAAGACGAGTTTTTTACCTTTGCAGCCAAATACGAAGGACGCGCCAAAGAGGTCACGCCAGCAGAAGTATCACCCGAACTTACCCAACAATGCCAGCATCGTACCCGCCAAATTTACGAAGCATTGGGTTGCAAAGGCGTAGTTCGCATTGATTTTATATTGGTGGACGATACCTTTTATTTACTCGAGCCTAATACCATTCCCGGTATTTCGCCAGCGAGTATCGTACCGCAACAAGCCAATGCGTATGGATGGGATTTGAGTACTTTTTTTAGTGTATTAATTCAGGAAGCATTGCGATAATGAGCAAAATTACCATAAATAATGTGGATCAACACATTGATCGGTTGGAGCGTGCGAAAGGTGTTTTACTATTCCAAACGAAGAAAGTAGTAGCATTGAATGAGGTGGATGATGATGTCTGGGAAGCAGTGGTGGAAACACCCGACCCTTTATCTGTGGGTATTACGTTGCGCAAGGATACGCTTGATTCATTTGAATGTGATTGTCAAGATTTTACCAATCGAGAGATTTGTAACCATATTTACGCTACTTTATTGGCCATAAACAAAGAACGCAGTCAAATATTGACAAGAAGTGAAGCAATGCAAAAGGCGAGAGATGCCAGACAAGCACGCGATGCTGGCAACGATGATTGGGCAAATACCGGAAATGCCCCTTCTGCCAATGTCGAACCTACAAATAGCAGTAAAAAAATAAAAGCAATTAAAAATTTTGACGATTTTCTGTCCGCTTTTCAAGATTCAAGTATTGAAGAAAGAAGGATTATTACTATTCTAGCACTCAGTTGGGATTATAAGCCGCTCAATAAAGTGCTTCATTTATACCTCAAAAGCAACTTTGATTATCCCTACTCCTTGACAAAAAGTGAATCGGAAGGTATTTTGGATGGGCTTATCCATAAAAAAATGTTGCTCAAAAAAGGCTCGACGTATGGTTGTGATCAATCTTATGCGCAAGCCTTGTGTTTATATTTTTATAAATCGGACAAAACATACAAGTCCATCATACAGGCAATTAGTAGTGATTATTTAGCAGATTATTGGGGGCATTATAGTAACCCGGATACCCACTTCAATAAAATGCGCTTGGCATTCTTTATCCAAAATGCACGAGAGTTTATCGGTCACTATGCGCAAAATATCAAATCAAATCAAAAAGGGCCGACTAAGTATCTATGTGATTTTTGGATATCAGATAAAGACTTTTCCTCCGATTGGATGGATGCCATAGATCCCGAGATAGGTCGGTTTTTATTGGCCGAAAAACTAAATATTATCAGCCTGACGCTAGGAGATCATACGCCATATTTAAAGTATGCTTCGGCGTTGTTGAAAGAAAATAACACCGAAGAATACGAGGAATTACGCAAGTTTATGGCTCGTATCCAACTCTTACGGGGCGACTGGGAGGCATTGGACAAGACCATCGCTACGTTTACGGATCCCGTACACACGCTGGTATTCAATGGCATGCGAAGTCTATTAAAAGGTGATGGAGCGCAGGCCGATTTGCTCTTCACCGAAGCAGAAAAACTGTACCGCAAAAATGTTAAGTCAACCAAAGCGTTTTTGAATGGGTGGGCAGCAATATTTTGGGTTTTAGCTTTATTAAAAGACCAAAAAGCGGGTGATATAGAAAGGGCATCTATCATTATCGCCAAAAACACAAAATCGTCTGATGTGTTTTTTTCCTCTTTTTTTGCACTACAAGCCATCATTAAATTCCTGCAAAATGACCAAAAACATGCCAAAAGAGACCTGGAATTCCACCATACTGATATTGCCTTTAACCAAATGTTCTGCTATATCGCTACTTTTTTAGTCGATCCAGAACTATTGCCAACTAAAAAATTGGCCGCATTTAGGGCTACCAGTAAACTCAATGGCTACCAATGGGTGGCCGATGAAATGGAATACCTGCAAGCAACGGATAGCGATGGGGCGGTACCAAAAAACAACGCTACAGTACCGCTCGGCAACCTTTTCCCACGTATAGAAGAGTGGGAAATGGCACTTACCGCACTCCTCAATCTGAGCCAAAAGACAGTAACCGAAACCGCCAAAGAAGCCGATACGCGCTTAATTTGGTTGGTCAATTTTGAAAAAGAAGAACTTGAAGCAAAAGAACAAACGTTTGGTAAAAAAGGCTGGACTCCCGGGCGGGTAGTACCTGAGTATAAATTAATCAGGAAAGATCTTAGTAATCTTACGCCCCAAGATGAACGTATCATGGACGCCATGGCTTCCAAAGAACGATACAACTATTATTACGAACCCAACTGGCCCGAAATATGGAAAGCATTAGTAGATCACCCGCGTCTCTACCTACTTAAATCGCCGGAGGTATCCGTACAATTGGAGCGTAAAGATCCTGTTCTCGTGGCTAAAACCAATGATAAAGGCGGCTACGAACTTAGATTTGTACCCCCAATCGAAATGGCAGGTGTAAAGATCATTAAGGAATCACCAACGCGCTATCACTTGGTAGAAGCCACAGAAGCCCATTTCAAAATTGCAAAAACATTCAACGGGAAATCACTCACGATCCCTGAATCGGGGTTTGAGCGCTTCTCGCAGGCCGTTAGTGGCTTGTCGGAAATAGTAACGGTACAAGCCGATATGGCGTTGGCCAACGAAAATATCCCCGAAATTGCCGCTGAACAACGTACCTGCGTACACCTGCTTCCCGTAGGTGACGGCTTCCATGTAGAACTCTATGCCAAACCCTTTGGTGCAACACCGCCTTATTTCAAACCCGGCGAAGGCGAACCCATAGTGGTGGCCTTGGTGGAAGGCCAACGCACCCAAACCACCCGCGACCTCAAAATTGAAGTAAAAAATGCTAAGGCCGTAAAAGAGCAGATTAGCGCCTTTGGAGGTAAAAAAGGCATCACAGCAACATTGGAATTGGAAAGTACCGACGAATGTCTCGAGTTTTTGACCGAAATCAATCCGATGGTGCAAAATGAGTCTATTATTTTGGAATGGCCTAAAGGTGAAAAATTCAAAGTAACGCAGGTGATGGGGATCGATAAATTCAAAGTATCTATCCAATCGGGCAGCCAATGGTTTGAAGTGGATGGTAGTCTTCGGGTGGATGAAAACCGTGTGTTGAACATGCAGGAATTGCTGGCATTGAGCGAACAGCAAAAAAGCCCTTTCATAGAACTTAGTCCGGGGCGTTTCTTGGCTTTAACCAAAGAATTTCGCGAAAAACTACGTGCCATTAGCGGCTTGATGAGCAAAGGTAAAAATGGAAAAATGACCCTCCATACCCTTGCTGCCAGCGCCATGTCGGTATTAACAGATGTATTGCAAAATGCAGAATTAGACGAAAAATATAAGGCCAATAACGAAAAAATTCATGAGGCTTTTAGCCAGAAATTCAAAATACCCAAGCAGTTCAACGCCGAATTGCGCCCTTACCAGCAAGAAGGTTTTGAATGGCTGCACCGCCTCGCAGCATGGGGTGTAGGTGCCTGCCTCGCCGATGATATGGGACTAGGTAAAACCGTACAAGCATTGGCTTTTCTCACAGATCGAGCCCAAATGGGCCCCGCACTTGTGGTAGCACCCGTGAGCGTATGCCGCAACTGGATGATGGAAATTGCTAAATTTGCGCCTGCGCTTCGCCCCATTTTATTTAGTGAAGGCGACCGCTCCAGTCACCTCAAAGTGGCAGGGAAAAGCGATATTGTGATCGTTACTTACGATTTGCTTACGCGCGAAGGCGAGCAATTTATTGATAAAAAATGGGCCACCATTGTACTCGACGAAGCACAAGCGATTAAAAACCGCTCCACCAAACGATCGGAGGTGGCTATGCAATTACAAACAGATTTCAGGCTAATCATGTCGGGGACACCCGTAGAAAACCACCTCGGTGAACTCTGGAATTTGTTTCAATTTGCCAATCCGGGTCTGTTGGGCAGCCTCGACCAGTTCCACGAACGCTTTACGTTACCCATCGAAAAATTCAAAGACGATGCCCGCCGCGATACACTGCGTAGGTTGGTGCAGCCATTTATCCTGCGCCGCCGTAAAGACGAAGTACTCAAAGAATTACCCGCTAAAACTGAAATTACCCTTAGCGTAGAACTGAGTCAGGATGAGCGTGCTTTCTACGAAGCACTCCGCCGCAAAGCACTTACAGCATTAGAAAATGACGATGAATCTGGTGGCGGTGAAAAACACTTGCGTATCCTTGCCGAAATTATGAAACTGCGCCGCGCGGCCTGCCACCCTCAATTGGCCGATGCAAATGCGGCAATTATAGAAAGTGCTAAAGAACGACTGTTTGGAGAAATTGTATCTGAATTGATCGAAAATGGCCACAAAGCCCTAGTTTTTAGCCAATTTGTAACGCATTTGGCTATTTTGGAAAAGGTATTGAAAAAGCAAAATGTCAAATACCAATACCTCGATGGCCAAACGCCTTCTGCCAAACGCCAAAAAAATATTGATGCGTTCCAAAATGGCGAAGGCGATATTTTCTTAATTAGCCTAAAAGCGGGTGGAACGGGCCTCAACCTCACCAATGCCGATTACGTGATACACATGGATCCTTGGTGGAATCCTGCGGTGGAAGACCAAGCCACCGACCGCGCCCACCGTATTGGTCAATTGAAACCCGTTACGGTATATCGTTTTGTGGCCGAAAATACCATCGAAGAAAAAATTATCCAATTGCACGAGCGCAAACGCGACTTAGCCGATTCTTTATTGAGCGGAACAGGAGCCAGCGCAAAACTCACTGCGGATGATTTGATGGCCTTGTTAAAGGGTTAAGTACTTACCTTGTGGGGCCAATAACATCACGCGCAAACAAAATTTTGGTTTTCCAATACGATGAGATGGATACATTTTCCATAATTACCCCGCGCGAAGTAGTGCTATGGATACAAACAATGCCGTTTTTGCCCCGCGATACCACCATGGCAACATGGGATACTTTGCTGCCATCTTGGCTAAAAAACACTAAATCGCCTGGCAATACTTTGTTCAAATCAATGGCTTTACCTTCTTTGCTTTGTGCCGCAGATGCGGGTGATACTTTTACATTATTGCGGCCTAATACATAAGAAGTAAACCCTGAGCAATCGAAACCTGTTTTGGGGTCGCGACCGGCATAGAGATACGGGCTACCCAAAAATTTTTCGGCATCATCTACTACTCCGTACCGAAACCGCATACTGGGGGTGGAGGAGGAGGTGGTGGAGGATGGGCGCCTAGTCGGTGACTTGGTGGTAAAACATCCGGTTAAAAGCAAGGCGATTAAAGGGATGATAATGGTTATTTTTTTCATGTTTGATGCAATGATACTTACGTTTCAAATCATTGGTAATGAAATACTTGTACCTGATTATGGCAAGTTTTAAATACCAAATTATTTTGAAAACATACTTGATAATTACTTGTTTAGGAACTTGAAATAGTCATTCGGGCAAGGGGCGGGGGGCGTGCATTCAGCCGCTTTACGTCCATCAAAACGCTGCTTGAATTATTTCATTTTATTATTTACCCTTAAAGATTTCCTAATTTTTTGAGCGACCTGTTACCTTTGTCCCAATATGGCTTCATTACTCGAACAAATTGGCAATGATATTTCAAAAGTATTTAGTCCATCCTTACCGGGTGACTTGGGTACATTTGACGAACATTTGGATTTTATTATCCCCAAAGTTGCGCCCTATGGCGAGGACTTGAGCGAGACAAAATTTTGGGTGGACAAACGCTGGCGCGAAGTACGCGATGATGAGGCGTTCCACGAAGTTTTTCTCCATATTTTTAATACCGGAGGCGAATACATGATGGTGGTGGATGGGAATATTTTCAAAGGAACTTGGAAACAACTCAGTGGTTCCAATTCTATGATTATGGAAATTAGCGGTCGGAGCGAACTGTTTGAGTTGCGCTACCTCAACAACGATTTCCTCATCCTGTCAAAACACGGCGATCAAGCGCGCAAAGGGCAACGGCGTTATTTTATGCTGGTACGCGATGGTGTTGCACGTGGTAAACACGGCGATATAGACTGGCAGAATGCCATGGAAGCCATGTTTAATGTATGGCGCGAAAATAGTTTGAGCCTTTGGGCTTGGTTTATCTTTATCTTAATCATTGGCTTAATGGTGTTTTGGTTGCGTTAAGCACTTATCTTTTTATACATGAAAAAAGTTCTAATCAATAGCCTAAAAGTAATCGGCATTCTATTACTTATTGGTATCATTACCTATTACATGGGGCCACGTCCTACACCGCCAACGCTGGTATTGCCCACCTACCAAAATGCAAGTTCTTTAACGGCATTGGAAGCAGATCTACGTGCTTCGGAAGCAATTGAACCCGGTATTAAGCCCGGCTGTGAGGCCAAAATTGTTTGGGCAGATACCAGTAAAAAAGAAAAAACAAAGATTGCGATGATGTATATCCACGGGTTTGGTGCCAGCCGCGAGGAAGGCGCGCCCGTGCACGAAAACTTGGCCAAAACCTTTGGCTGCAACCTTTTTCTCGCGCGTATGGACGAGCATGGCGTACAGGAAGGCGAGGGCAATTTTAAAGAACTCACCACTGATTCCTATATCGAATCTGCAGAACGGGCATATCATATTGCCAAACAACTGGGCGATTCAGTTATCATTCTCGCCACTTCTGCTGGCGGGGCATTAAGCATTTTGTTGGCATCAAGGCACCCCGAAATTAAAGCCGTGGTGACTTGGTCGCCCTGTATTCGGTTGGCTTCGGGTACTTCTGGGATACTGGCAGGGCCTTGGGGTATTCAGATTGCACGTAAACTGCGCGGCGGAGACCACAATGATTGGCCGTTTAAAAAACCAATTATGGCCAATTATTGGACCAATCACCAATGCTTCGAAGGTGTCGTGCAGTTTGCAATTTTTATCGAAACGTTTATGCAACCTGCAACATTTGCAAAGGTAAAATGTCCTTTTTTCTTAGGTTATTACTACGAAAATAAAGAAAAACAAGATAAAGTAGTCTCTGTTGCCGCTATGCGCGAGATGTATGGGCAATTGGGTACACCAGCCGATCAGAAACGCGAAGTAAATTTCCCCAATACACACAACCACGTGATGACTTCGGCTATCACCTCTGATGATTGGCAAGGAGTAGAACGGGAAAGTGCACGGTTTATACGGGAAGTAGTACTGCGGTAGCAACTGCAAGTTTTTTGATCAAATAAAACACGATATTCAAAAAGATTTCATATAAAATCATTCAAGTAATGTACAAAATATTCGCACTCCTTTTATTCCTCCCCCTCGCCCTCCTTGGCCAAAAACCCGCCAAACCCACACCCGCCGATATACACCAGTCCATCAAAAAACTAAACGTATTAGGTTCGGTATTGTATATGGCAGCCCATCCCGACGACGAGAACCAGCGCTTTATCAGTTATTGCGCTAACTATAAATTATTTGACGTGACCTATCTTTCGCTCACCCGTGGTGATGGAGGGCAAAACCTGATCGGTCCCGAACTGCGCGAATTACTAGGCGTTTTACGCACCGAAGAACTGTTGGCCGCACGCTCTATCGACGGTGGCAAACAGCGGTTTAGCCGCGCCAATGATTTTGGTTATTCCAAAAATCCAGAGGAAACTACCACAATTTGGGATCGCAATGGCGTGCTTTCCGATGTGATTTGGGCCATCCGCGATCTTCAACCGGATGTGGTGGTGAACCGCTTTCACCACGATAAAAAATTTCCTAACCACGGCCACCACACCACTTCTGCTATGATGTCGTTGGAAGCCTACGATTTAGCAGGAAAAAGCGATGTGTTTACAGAACAATTGGCATTTGTAAAACCTTGGCAACCCAAACGTGTGTTTTTTAATACCTCTTGGTGGTTTTATGGTAGCCGCGAAAAATTTGAAAAGGCCGATAAGGCCAATATGCTCTCCATCGACTTAGGCGTTTACTTGCCGTTGAAAGGAAAAAGCAATAGCGAAATATCCGCAGAAGCCCGCTCTATGCACCGTTGCCAAGGCTTTGGCGATATGTCGCGCCGCGGTAGCAGCATCGATTATTTCGATTTGGTTAAAGGCGAAAAATCCACCAATTCCGATATGTTCGATGGCATTAATACCACTTGGACACGGGTAGAAGGTGGTGAAAAAATTGGTAAATTGCTCACCAAAATTGACCAAAACTACCGCTCCGACAATGCCGCCGCTTCTATCCCCGATTTGCTCAAAGCAATGGCAATGATCGAGGCGTTGCCCAATGGTCGCTGGCGTACCACCAAACTCAACGAGATCAAACAAGTCATTAAAAGCTGTATGGGACTCTACCTTGAAGCGGTAGCCGACAACCCAACAGGCACGCCAGGCGCACTTTCAACCCTGCAATTGGAAGCCATACAACGCGCTAATATCAAATTGGTACTGACTGGCATTTCCATTCAACCTGCCTTATTTGATACCACGATGAACTTTGTTTTGGCCGATAACGCCGACTTTGCCTATACTAAAAAAGTGACCATTCCCACCAATGCGCCCTTTACTTCGCCCTATTGGCTACAAAAGCCATTCTCCACGGGCATGTACACCGTAGAAGATCAACTCATGCGCAATATGCCCGAAACACCGCGTTACGCCAAGGTACGCTGGTCATTTTTGGTGAATGGCATACCGATCGAATACATGACAGATGTGGCCTATAAAGTGGAAGAATCGGCCAAAGGCGAGGTGTGGAAGCCCTTTGATATCCTGCCGCCAGCAGTAGTAGAATTTACGCAAAGTTCTTATTTGTTCACATCGCCCAGCCAACAGGTTACGGTGCGTGTAAAAGCCATGCGCGATAGTGTAACGGGTATGGCCGACCTCAGTTTCCCTCAAGGCTGGACGGCCACTGGGGATGACCATTTTTTTATAGCACGCAAAGGTGAAGAAAAAATGCTCACTTTTAACGTATCCACCACGGCTACCTCGGGGGAAATAAACCTTGGAGCGGTGTTGACCATTGATGGCCGAACGTATAATATGCGCTTGATTCCTATTGAATACGAGCATATCCCTACGCAAAACGTATTGCTACCCGCACAAGTAAAGGCTTCTTGCCTGTCTTTGCAAGTGAGTGCCAAAAAGATCGGTTACTATATGGGTGCTGGCGACGAAATACCGGATGCGCTTCGCCTCATGGGGTGCCAAGTTACGCTATTGGAAGACAAGGACTTAGTCATCGACAAACTTACCCAGTTTGATGCCATTGTGGTGGGCATACGCGCTTACAATACCAAGCAAGCACTTGCGTTGCACAATACCGATCTATTTGAATATGTAAATCAAGGTGGTACATTAGTCACACAATACAATAATAACTTTGATTATACTACCGAAAAACTATCTCCGTTGTCGCTCAAAATTTCGCGTACCCGCGTAACGGACGAAACGGCAGAAATGCGCTTCTTGCAACCCGACCACGCCGTATTGAATACGCCCAATAAACTGACCGAAACAGATTTTAAAGGGTGGGTACAAGAGCGTGGGTTGTATTTTCCATCGGAATGGGACAAGTCGTTTGTAGCACCACTTTCCTGCAACGACCCTAATGAAGCACCTGCCGACGGAAGCCTTTTAGTGGCCAATTACGGCAAAGGTGTTTTTGTTTATACTGCTTTGTCGTTCTTTAGGGAATTGCCAGCAGGTGTGCCAGGGGCTTATAGGTTGTTTGCTAATATTATTTCTTTGTAAAGGAAAAACCCGACCTGTTGCTACGTTTTTTGTAGTGACGGGTCGGGTTATTTTGGACTAATTTTTGTTTTTATCGGCGTTTATTTTATTCGGTGTACTAAAGCATAAAAGGAATTAGAACGGGTACACTTTTATTTTTGGTGAGATATTTTGAAATTTGCAAGTGACCATTATTTTTTGCTAAAGAAAAAGAGTACGGCTGTAAAAAAAATCCCGAATCCTAGCATTTTTGCTAAAATTCGGGATGATTTATATTCATGTTACGCCTCCGTCAAAAAAACGACAAAGCATATATTATCCATTCACCTTCTTATGATCGGCCAAAAACTTAGCCAATCCAATATCCGTCAAAGGGTGGTTGAGCAAACCTAAAATAGCCGACAATGGGCAAGTCACTACATGCGCACCCGCTTTTGCGGCCTGCACAATATGCAAAGGACTACGGATACTCGCTGCGAGAATGGCGGTTTCGAAACCAGTTGTCTCATAAATTTCAGCAATTTCTTCGATCAAAGCGATACCATCCCAAGAAATATCATCTAAGCGGCCAACAAATGGAGAAAGATAGGTAGCACCCGCTTTTGCGGCCAAAATGGCTTGTCCAGCAGAAAATACCAACGTACAATTCGTTTTAATACCTTCGTTGGTGAAATAGGAAATGGCCTTGATACCGTCTCTAATCATCGGTACTTTTACAACTATATTCTCGTGCAAACCAGCCAATTTTACGCCTTCTTTGATCATTCCGGCATAATCCGTGGCAATCACCTCCGCGCTTACATCTTTATCGTCGCCAACAATCTTGCAAATTGCCTTGTAGTGGTCCAATACATTTTTCTCTCCGGTGATGCCTTCTTTGGCCATCAAGGATGGATTGGTGGTTACACCGTCGAGGATACCCAGTTCGGCCGCTTCGCGGATTTCATTTAAGTTGGCTGTGTCAACAAAGAATTGCATAAATAAAGGGAATTTGATCGTGAAAAAAAATGTGCTAATACGCTACAAGCACATTAGCACATCAAAAAAAACGCCGAGCACATCGCTCAACCACATACCCTTGCTGCATTTCTGCCCTGAGGGAGTTTTGCAGGAGCTGATCGCTCGACGCGCCGCAAAGGTATATTGTTTTTTGAAAAAAAAAAGATTTTTCTCTTTTAGGAACGATAAAACAATAATTTACCCCTTTTGGCTGATTTCTTTCCGCTCATACTGCCCATCTTTTCGATTAAATAGCCCCACTATTCGCACAAAAAGATACTTGTCTGAGCAAAAACTAATCTACCCAAAAGGGGAAAATTATTATTTCATCGTTCCTTAGGCACGAGATTTTAATAAAGGCACAGATTTGGGGAGACATCAACACCAAATTGTGTTGAAGTAAGTAACTTTTCTTTATGAAAAACCATAAAAGGCGGTATCTTTCCGCCGTGAAATACATCTTGTGGATATTAAGTCTGTTTGCGCTGTTGCTCCCCAATCTCATTTGGGGGCAAGATGCCGATGTCGAGACGTTGCTTAATCAATTAAAAAATGCACCAGCCGATACGCACCGAGTGACACTATTGGTAAATTTAGCGTGGAAAATGAATGAAGACCAACCACAACTGGCCAAAGAAAAACTCCTAGAAGCCGTCACACTTGCCCAAAAATTATCGTTTGCAAAAGGAGAAGCCAACGCCATGAGCGGATTAGGCACAGTGGCCGATATTGAAAACGAACTAAAATTGGCATTGGATTACCACCAAAAAGCCTTGGATATTCGCCTGACATTGGGCGATAAACGTGATATAGCCGCCTCTTACAATAACTTGGGTAATGTGACCGAAGCGCTTGGGGAATACTACGATGCTATTGATTTACAGCATAAAAATATTCAAATTTTAAAAGAATTAAAGGACACTGCACGTTTGGCGCGCGCTGAGGTAAACATCGCTGGCGTATATGAAGCGTTGGGAATTTATATTACAGCTAATGAGCACTTGCAAGAAGCGCGCTACACCTTTGAGTCCTTAGGCGACGAAGCCAGTTTGGCTAAAGTGTTTAATGGTTTGGGGCATATTTGGTTTGAAAATGAAAAATTTGACCAGTCCTTACCGATGTATGAGCAATCCTTATATTTATACAAAAAAAATGAGGATACTTTGGGTATTGCCAGTACAGTGAGCAATATTGCTAATGCTTATGACGAATGGGGCAACCTAAAAGAACAATTAGATACCGTGCGTAAAGCCATTCCGCTCTACGAATACGCGCTTGAACTCTATACCTTAATGGACGATTCCATCGGTATCGCTGCTGTGTATAATAATTTGGGGACGGCTTGCAAACACCTCAAACAATACGATAAAGGGCTTGCTTATCTGCGCAAATCACTGGCTATTAGGAAGCGTTTGGGGCGTAGGGATGGTATAATGGAGACTTATAATAGTTTTGGCGATATTTATTTTGGCAAAAAAAATAATAAACTGGCGCTCATGTTTACCAATATGTACTATGAGATAGCACTCGAGTTAAAAGATGAAAAATTCGAGCAAAAAGCCTATAAAGATTATTCCAAAATATATGCTGAAATGGGCGATTTTACCAAAGCCTATGAGTACCGAAAAAGATACGATGAAATGCGCTATCGGCGTTTGGATGAAAATCGCGCACACGAATTTACCCGCCGCGAATCCCTCTACGCCGACCGCAAAAAAGAAGACGACCTAAAACGCAAGGAACTGGAAGTAGCCCAAAAAGATGCCGAATTGTCTCGCAACCGCGCTACCCGAAATGGACTGGTAGGAGGCGCTGTAGCACTCTTGCTCTTAACTGTACTGCTGTACAACCGCAATCGGCTTCGCGCGCGTTCAAACAAACAACTGGCCGCTAAAAACGAAGTAATTGAGCGCGCTCGCAAACGCGCCGACGAACTTCTGATGAACATCTTGCCAGAAGCCGCCGCTGCCGAACTCAAGATTAATAACTCCGTAAAACCCGTTCGTTATGAATCGGTTACGGTCATGTTCACCGATTTTAAAGGATTTACAAAAATTGCCGAACTAGTCTCTCCAGAGGAACTTATTGAAGAACTGGATGCTTGTTTCCGGCTCTTCGATGGTATTGTAGAGCAATATGGGCTTGAAAAAATTAAAACGATCGGTGACTCCTATATGTGTGTGGGTGGACTACCCGTGGAAAACAATACCCATGCCCTTAATGCCGTAGAAGCCGCCATCGCAATGCAACGGGGCTTAAAAAAGCTGATGGACAAAAAAGCCGCCGAAGGAAAGCATGTTTTTGAAATGCGCGTAGGTATCCACACTGGTCCTGTGGTGGCCGGCGTGGTGGGTAGCCACAAATTTGCGTACGATATTTGGGGCGATACCGTCAATATTGCATCGCGGATTGAGCAAGCCTCCGAACCCACTAAAATCAATATCTCCAGTTCTACCTACGAATTGGTGAAACACAAATATCCTTGCCTGCAACGCGGATTGGTGGCAGCCAAAAACAAGGGTAGTATAGAAATGTATTTTGTTGAATTTTAAGTTCGTTATTTGAACTCAAAAATATCCATATAATAAATCAATTCCCATTCTTCGTTGACCTGTTTTGCAAAACGACGTTCGATGCCATAGGGAACGGCTTTGGCCCTAATTCTTTCAATCACCATCATATCACCGATTGGGTTCATTTCGCGAATGTACTCTCCTGATTCAATTAAATCCAATTTTTGCATCCTCCATTCGGTGGGTTGCCATGTTTGCGGGCGGTTTTCGTTCGTTACACTATCAATTTGCAGGCCCTTGCTGCCTTGGAGCGGCCATGAAATATGCGCCATTTGATAGGCACTATCTTGGTGGAATTTTTGATAAAATGCTTCAAAGCCAGCAGGTAATTCCACTTTGGCTTCCGCATCGCCGGAGACTTGTTGGCTGGCATTTTGAGGGTTTTTGCACTGTATAAATAATACGACGCTGGTGGCGAAAAGAAAAATGGGTAATATAATTTGTTGTTTTTTCATGGATAAAATAACGGATAAAAGCGCGGTTCGATTGTTTACCGCCAGACAAAAGGTACAGAAAAAGTGTATATTGCTGCACCAATATACAACAGTTTGCCATAAAATATGTTCCTTTGTAACCCCAATTTACTAGGGAATTAGAAATATGATCGCATTATTTGCTTATTTAAAAAAATATTTTTGGAAATATAGAGGCCGTTTGGTACTTGGAATATTGTTTGTGGGACTGGCCAACTGGTTCAAAGTGCGGCAGCCGCAAGTCGTTGGGGAAGCCTTTAATGCTGTTGTTGAAATTACAAAACAGTACGTCGACAAAGGTGGACTAGCGCAACACCCCGAGGCTTTGAACGAAATAGGCCCAAAAGTGGGTTGGTTTGGTATCGAAGTGATCCTTTTGGCTTTATCTATGGGCTTGTTTATGTTTTTTATGCGTCAAACCATTATTGTGGTGAGTCGGCTTATTGAGTACGATATGCGCAAAGAACTATTTGCCCATTACCAAAAACTAGACCAGTCTTTTTATAAGCGCAACCGCACCGGTGATTTGATGTCGCGCATTTCCGAAGATGTTTCCAAAGTACGGATGTTCCTTGGGCCAACCATCTTGTATGGCCTCGATCTTGTTTTCCTATTTTCGCTCACCATTGGTGCTATGATCCGTGTAAGCCCAACGCTTACTTTGTGGTCGCTGTTGCCCTTGCCTTTTTTGAGTTTTTCGATCTATTGGGTCAGTACACTTATGAACCGCCGAAGCGAAAAAATACAACAACAACTTTCGGTATTGACCAGTACAGCACAAGAAGTATATAGTGGCATACGGGTTGTAAAAAGTTATGCCCAAGAAAACGCCATGGGGCGCTGGTTCGAAGAGCAGAGCGAAAACTACCGTGCCAAATCCTTAGCTTTGATCCGCGTAGATGCCTTCTTTTTTCCGCTGATGACGCTGATGATCGGTACAAGTATTGTCATTACGGTATATGTGGGTGGTTTGGAAGTAATAGCAGGTAGGTTATTGCCCGGCCATATCGCCGAGTTTGTGATTTATATCACCATGTTGACTTGGCCAGTAACGGCTATTGGTTGGATTGCATCATTGACCCAACAGGCTGCTGCTTCGCAAAAACGGATCAATGAATTTTTGAAAACACAGCCTAGCGTTACCAGTCCCGAAAATCCGATTGTTATTGGCGACAAAGGATTTAATGGCAATATTGTGTTTGATAACGTATCATTTGTGTATCCCGACACGGGTATAAAAGCCCTTGAAAATATTTCATTTAGCCTTGGGAAAGGCCAAAAAATGGCCATTATAGGCCGTACTGGTAGCGGCAAAACCACCGTTGCAGACCTGCTCGTGCGCATGTACGATACGACCGAAGGCCGCATCTTAATCGACGGGCAAGATGTACGTCAGTACAACCTCAACGATGTACGGAACCGTATTGGATATGTACCACAGGATGTATTCTTGTTTTCGGATACCGTATTGGGCAACATTGCTTTTGGCAAATCCGAAATTAGTAAAGAAGATGCCATTGGTTTTGCAAAAGGTGCTGCTATCCACGAAGATATTCTGAGCCTCCCAGAAGGCTATGAAACTGTGGTGGGTGAACGCGGTGTAACGCTTTCTGGCGGACAAAAACAACGCGTGAGTATTGCCAGGGCTTTTGCCAAACAACCCGATATTATTTTGCTCGATGATTGCCTTTCGGCAGTGGATACCCAAACCGAAAGCAGGATTCTCTCCTACCTAAATGATGCATTGGCCAACAAAACGGCCATCATTATCACGCACCGGATTTATGGCATGATGAAATTTGATAAAATTATCGTCATTGAAGACCACCGAATAGTAGAAGAAGGTACACACGAAGATTTAATGGCCTTGGGTGGCTACTATGCCGAAATGTATGAAAAACAAGCGGTAGAGGAGTAATTATTCCACGGTTACTCTATCCGCGCCAATGCGATACCCGCTTTGTCCAATTCATTTTTTACCAATTCGTGCAATAGGTAATAGGTATCCCAATAATGCTCGCCGATAGTCCAGCAGCCAACGATCACTTTCATGTTTTCGTGTCCGAAGCCACTAATTTCGACAAAAGGGGTTTTGTTTGTCAACCGATTGGGGCAGTGCAGCACTGCATTTTGAGCCGCCAGCCGCAACATCGTGATGGGAGTAGTATCGCGTACCAGTATTTCCACATCGGCGCGTACATCGGCATCCGATTGGATATTTTCGATAGCACCCTCTGTCATTTTCCCATTGGGCATAATGACTTTTTTCCCTTGTGGGGTAATGATAATCGTGTGAAATATTTGAATTTCTTCTACTTTTCCCATTTTGTCCTCTACGGCAACAATATCTCCAATTTTATAAGGCTTAAACAGTAAGATCAACACACCGGATGCAAAATTGCCCAAACTACCCTGCAAAGCCAATCCAATAGCAAAAGCAAGTGCCGAGAAAATAGCTATAAAGGAGGTGGTCTCAAAACCCAAACGGCCAGCCACCACCAGCAGAAGGGTCACCTTCATGCCTATATCTGCAAAAGAAGCAAAGAACGGTCGCAAACTAGGATCCACCTTACGAGCTTTCATGAACTGCGCAAAACCACTAGAAACGCGTTTGATCAGCCACATACCAGCAACGAGTAGGATTATGGCGATCACGAAATTAGGGCCATAATTCCAAGCAAAGTCGGTAGCATATTGCATATAATATTGTACGTCCATTATATTTATTATAATTTTATATCGGGGTGCAAAGGTGCATAAAAACTTGATTTCTGCACAGCATCAAGCGAATTTTGACGAAAAATAATGGTTTAACACAAAACACTTCGTTCCTTTGTGTCGTTTAAAAATTTTTCATTCCTTGTTGAGCATGATACACAATTCCATGCTCGCTCCAAATTGATGTAAGACTAATGATAAAATTCCTCCGATTATCGGCCATTTTATGCTTTTCGATTACCCTCGTTATTGCTTGTAACCCTAAAACAGGTTCAAAATCAGCAAGAACACCCGCCAAACCCGACGAACCCGAAAAGTTTGTGGACACAAAGCCACTTACGGGAACACCTGAGATAGATTCAGTACCGCCATTAGAATATACTATGATGGACGCGGTGGATATTATGCCAAAGGATTCCATCAATCCGGATACCCTTACAACGTATAATCCATCCCATACTTTCGAGCACGATTTGTTGCATACCAAGATTGAAATTGATTTTGATTGGGAGAAAAAAAGGGCCAACGGCAAAGCAACTTTGCGCCTCAAGCCTTGGTTTTATGCCACCAACAAACTTACCCTCGATGCCAAAAATTTCGATATTAAATCGGTAACTTTAAGCGGTGCGCCCTTGAAATACGACTATAATAAGGAGCAAATTGTCATTGATCTCAATAAAACTTATACCCGTTCGGAGGAATTTGAGGTAGTAGTTACTTATACTGCCAAGCCCGACGAACGCGAATCTTATGGCGGCAGCGCAGCAATTACCAGCGATAAAGGCCTGTATTTTATCAATCCTGATGGTAAAGAGGCGGATAAACCACGCCAAATTTGGACACAGGGCGAAACAGAAAGCAATTCCTATTGGTTTCCTACGGTGGACAAACCCAACGAGCGTTGTACCCAAGAAATGTATATTACCGTTGACAGCAAATACAAAACACTGTCCAATGGTCTGTTAGTATCCTCCAAACCAAACCCCAATGGTACACGTACCGATTATTGGAAAATGGATTTGCCGCACGCGCCGTATTTATTTATGATGGCTATCGGCGATTTTGCGGTGGTAAAAGATAAATGGCGCGGAAAAGATGTATCCTATTACGTAGAACCTGCTTTTGAAAAAGATGCACGCGATATATTCCCTTATACCACCGAAATGTTGGAATTTTTCTCCACAAAACTCAATTACCCGTACCCTTGGGCCAAATTCGACCAAGTTATTGTACGCGACTACGTGAGCGGTGCCATGGAAAATACTGGAGCGGTTATTTTTGGCGATTATATGCAAAAATCGAAAAGGGAACTGCTCGATAACCAACGCACCAACGAAAAAGTAGTCGCACACGAAATGTTTCACCATTGGTTTGGCGACTTGGTAACGACCGAGAACTGGGCCAATCTAACGATGAACGAAGGCTTCGCGAATTACTCCGAATACCTATGGCTGGAATACAAACACGGTAAGGATGTAGCCGATGCACACCTGCAAACAGAACAACAGGGTTATATTTTCTCCGCAACCGATGGTGGCCACCCTTTGATCCATTTTGGTTACGCCAGTCGGGAGGATATGTTTGATGCGCATTCGTACAACAAAGGCGGTAGCGTATTGCACATGCTTCGCAATTATGTGGGCGACGAAGCGTTTTTTGCCGCTTTAAATACCTACCTCAAGCGCAACCAATTCACGGATGTGGAGGCGCACGAACTGCGTTTGGCCTTTGAAGATGTAACTGGACAGGACTTGAGTTGGTTTTTCAACCAATGGTTTTTTGCCGCAGGGCATCCTTCGCTCGAAATTTCCTACAACTGGAATGATGCCACTAAAACGACGGAAGTAACGATAGAACAGCAGCAATTGGCTGAAAATAAAGTACCTTATGTATTTAACCTCCCGATCGCTGTTGATCTTTACGATGCAATGGGCAAATCGCGCCGCGAGCAAATTCGGGTAACCAAGCGCAAGCAGGTATTTTCCTTCAAATCCGATAGCAAACCATTGGTCGTCAATGTAGAAGCCGATAAAGCGTTACTTTGCGTGAAAAATGATAAACATACACCCGAAGAATGGCGCGCATTGTTCCAATATGGCCCTAATTACCGCGACCGTATAGAGGCGTTACAAGCATTGTCGGCGGACGAAAACCGACCACAGGATTTGTTTAAAATGGCCTTAACCGACAAAAGTGAAGATATTCGCACATTTGCCTTGGGTTCTATTGATCCAACGCTGCCAGAAGTAGCGCCACTGATCGCTACAATAGCCGAAAAAGATCAAAACCCCGAAGCACGTGCTACCGCCATTGGCATATTGAGTAGTTATAACGATAAGCAATATTTGCCCATTTTTCAAAAAGGGCTTCAACCCGATGCGCCATATAGTGTAACAGGTGCGGCGTTGTCGGCTTTAAATAAATTGGATAAACCAGCAGCCATTGAGGCTTCCAAAGTGTTGGAAAATGACAATAGTGATTTTATCATTGCCACATTATCGGAAATGTATGCCGAATCGCCTGCCGCCGAGCAATTGAGTTGGTTCAAATTACGCGAAAAAAAGGTGGATCAAATGGCCGCTTTTACTTTCTTTGAGCAATACCAAAAATACTTAATTGGACTGAACAACCCAACTGCATTGGAAGAAGGTATGGTGGGTTGGAAAAACAACGCGCTTACGCCGGTAGGCAATAGCGAATGGCGCAGGTTTGCTTCTACAAAGGCGTTGGCGGATACACGTAACTATTTTCAGGAAAAAGGCAACGATGCCAAGGCTGCCGAAATTCAGGTGGCTATCGACGAAATTAAGGAAAAAGAGACGGATCCAACTTTGAAAATGTATTATGGGTTGTTTTAGGGGTTAGGGGTAATAGGGAATGGGTGGCGCATTTTGACCAAATGCGCCATCCATGGGAGACCGTCCTTGTGGTTTTCTTTTTGATTTTGTTGGCATTGGGTTTGGCTTATTTTGGATAATTTATAAAAACTTAGCCGCTCGCATTTCGGCCAAAAAGGTCATATTTTGCCCTGCCATCGCCGTTTTTTCGTCCGATGCGCTGGCTAAGTTTTTACGATAATTTACAAATTGGCTACTTGGGTGTTTTAAGTAGATATGAGGTTGGGAATGTATGAGCCAAGTCAAGGAAAATGTTGGGACACCGTCGTAGCAGAACACGCTCAAGCCCTTTTTCAAAATGATCAAAGTTACCATCAGGTATTCCAATATACTTGCACAGCCTTTTCTATTTTAGTTTTTACTTGTACCCAATTGCTATTATTGAGCATAATAGGATCTTGGGATCGGTCGGCTTCTATAAAATAGACCAAAGATCGAATGACAAAACCTATGTCAGTTGCCGCATATTTTTGGGTAAAAAAACCGAGCATTTCTGCAAGAGAATACAGATCGAGTAAATCAGCGAGATCAAAATAGTCTTTTTTGGCCCCGCGGCGGGTAACTGCGTTCAATTTCATCGCCACAATATCTGGAACAGAAGCAAATCGGATTCCATCAATGGTTTCAATAGGTTGTAAATAGGGATAACGATGCAACACTATGTCCACCTTGACGTTACGCACGTATGCAAGTAATGTGTGGGCTCGTTGCTCAATAATAGTGATTTCACCTGGAAATAAGGCCATAAGTGGCTGCACTATTACATCACTCTCATAAGGTTCTATTGCAAATAGATCCAAGTCCTCTGAAATCCTATGGCCTAATCTTAGGGATAGATTAGTGCCACCAACAAGAGCAAAAGGTTTCAAAACCTCCATACTCATTAAGGTTTTTAATAGTCCCAAAGTACTGGGAGCGACTGTGTTTTCATGTAGCATGAGAAATCAGTGGGTTTCAGTTGTAAAATTAAGCAAAGAAAGACTAAAACATCCTTTTTTAAATAAGCCGCGTTTATAATTTCCCGACGTATTCGTTCCTGTCCGTAATGAGCAAACACAGCCTTGTAGTCCATCCAAGGTGCATAGTTGAACACTTTTTCCAAAATAAAAAGGCAATCTTTTTCCGCGTCGAGCCGATCAAAGTCAACATCCCAAAATGGTAGTTTAGTGATTCCTATCACATAAGCGTTTGTTGATGTACTCATATTTTAAAATATTTAGGCAAAAATACGACATTTTATGGCGTTCTCGTTCCTCATCGGCCAATTTCATTCTTTTTCAAAAAATCCCGAATCGTTTTCAAATATAATGCAGGTTGCTCCAAGGGAATAACATGTCCCGCACTTGGGATAACGACCAATTGATGCTGCGGAAATAACCCCAAATATTCAGTTTGAAACCCCCATTTCTGGTTGTCGCATTGGCCGCGCATGAGCAAAAATGGTACTTGTGTGTTTTGCAATTGTTTGCGCGGATCGGGCATACTTGCTAAACTTTCCATCGTCATTACTGAAACATAAAAACCGCTGCCACCTGGTGCCTTTACCGCTTTGGACGTATCGCAAACCGTGGATTTATTGGTCCCATTGGTCAAATAAGTATTGAAATCGTCGGCTTCTTGATCGGAAGCGATTTTTTGGCTGAATGCTACCGCAAACCAAGCCATTGCCTTCGTTCGAATATTGTTGAGTGCGGCATTGGCCTGTTGATTGCTAAAAACAGGGGCTTTGATCTGCAAACTATCAGGAGGCTTTATGTCGCGGAGCGCTGTATTGATGGGATAAATCGGTCCGGGGCCAGTCAGCACCAACTGATCCACCTGATTGGGATGATCTGCCACAAAATAAGTAGCCAATAATGCACCCCAAGACTGTGCAATAAGGATAATTTTTTCGGTCTGTATCTGCTGAAAAATGGCTTCCAAATCGCGTTTATGGCGATCTACGCTGTAATCTTCCAAGTTATTCAACCGATCCGAGTGTCCACTCCCGATTTGGTCATACAGATATACATCGTAACCATCGTCGGTGAGCGGCGCGAGCATATTACACATATAATCCGTGGCAAAACCGCCTGGGCCGCCATGCAAATACACGATTGGATACGGTTTTTTGGTGCCTTTGGCAGGTAACTTGACATAACCGATGCGCGACCCCGTCGGCAATTGCCAGTATTGTTCCGTAGCCCGTTTTTCAAAGGCAGGCACGGGATACGTTCTTGGCACAAAAATGGCGCAAAGCCAAAAAATTAAAGCGAATAGGAGCGCGAATAGGATTTTTTTTGTCATTTTTTGGGGGTGTTATTGGTGTGTGATTTAACTAAAACCCCATCAAGTCTTTGTCCAGCTGCGGCTGCACAATACATTTGTTATCAAAGTGCATCGTAGCCGTATTTTGTGCGTTGTATGGCGGCCACTGTGGCAATCCCTTGTGGTTAGGATCGCCTTTTTTTGCAAAATTGATCCAAGCCTGACTCATTTTATCGGCTAAAGTATATGCTGCTGGAAAACCACCAGTCATTTCCTCACACCGCGCAATATTGTTAAATACAAACGGAATTTCCATACAATGTACGGCTTTGTATTTCCCATCCATAACCGGCGACTGCCAATCGAACAAATACATATAGGTATTTGCGCCTCCCGTCAAAGCCGATTTTCCATCGGCTTGTGCCACCGCCCCTGGCCTGAACATAAGATCAATATCCAGCATTTCAGACGGCTTTTTAGCGGCAGGATAGGCTTTTTTAACGGCTGCTACATAGGCATCCGCTCTGTCACCGTATTTGGCTTTGATGGCCTTATATGTTTCGTCGTAAGTACTTGTTGGCGGCAAAGCACCAAAGAAAACAGTAAACTCATTTTTGGTTGTACCAATCAGAAGGGGAATGTTTTTGGATAATGCCAGCGCCTCCGTTGATTGGAGCGGATAAGGCAACACGATTCCATCAAGACTTGGCCCCCAACCCAGGCCAAAGCCCTCAATAGGTTTTCCTGCTGCCTTCATTTGAGTTTGTATCTTATTCAGTGCTTTACTACCTGCCGCGCTTAATTTTTCAAAAGGCACATTTTTAATTTCATCTACATTTTCGGATGAAATATTGAGTTCTTTTAGTACTTCGACGGCAATGGATTGGGTGGTTTCTTTATCCAATAACCCCGTCCGGAAAGCACCACTTTGGTTGATTGCTTTATGAAAAAGACCTTTTGCCGACGGCATTGCCATCAAAGCATTGACCTTTGCTCCGCCGCCCGATTGTCCAAAAATAGTGACATTATTAGGATCACCGCCAAAATTGGTAATATTGTTTTTGACCCATTCCAAGGCAAATTGCATATCCAAAACACTCAAATTGGCCGATTGCTTGTATTTTTCGCCATAAGCCGAAAGATCGAGGTAACCCAAAATATTCAGTCGGTGATTAATGGACACCACCACGACATCACCTTTTTTGGCGAGGTTTTCCCCATCATAAGAAGGCAGTTCTTGCGACGAACCAGCGACGAATCCTCCGCCATGAATCCAGAACATAACAGGTCTTTTTTTACCATCGTTTATCCCCGGTGTCCAAATATTTATACGCATACAATCTTCATTGGTGTAGCCCCAACTGTGGTTAAACACAAACTCCGATTCATCCATGACACTTGTAGTAGGCGTAAGTAACGGGCATACCGGGCCATACGTCATGGAACTCCTCACAGTACTCCATGCTTTGGGTTTTGCGGGCGGCATAAAACGCTCGGCTTCGGCATACGGAATGCCTTTATACGTGTAAATGCCTTTATGGATATAACCTCGTACGCTCCCGGATTCGGTCTTGGCAATTGCAAGGTTTTCACCAGTTTGAATCTGAGCGAAAGTGGTGTGGGTGAGTAAGAGTCCGAGTATAAAAAGTGGTAATTTTTTCATGTTTTGTATGTTTAGACGCTGTTAAAGGCGGGAAAGGTAAGCAGTATTTGCTTATTGCTTATGTTTTTGTGTTTGGTGGGGTAGGCTCAAGTCGCGCTGACATCCTCATTTAAAGTTATTGAAACCCTCTTCCCTTTTGTGCCCGCACCCCAATTGCCCGCTGGATCTCCTGCACCATCGCCACCCAAACAGCATCTCTATTGGCCACCGAACTGACCGTACCCCCATATCGTGGCAGTACCTGCACTAAGCGAAAGGGGGTCTCCTCCCACATACATGGACTTACAATTACCCCAATCACCAAAGCATTGCCCTGTTGATGCCGCTCAATGGCGCGACTCATTTCGATATCCCATTTATCATCGGAATTGAAAAATTTAGCGGTGAGCAGGAGTACAATCACGTTGGCTTCCGAAAATTGCCGCAATACTACCTCGTTGAATCGATCACCTGCCAATAAATATTCCTCATCCCATACCTTCCAATCGCCTTTTTTGACGAGCGGAGCCAACATCGTCGTGAATTCGTTTTTGTAGCCTTTGTCCTCGTGCGCATACGAGATAAAAATGCGCGGCGTGTCTTGATATACTATGCCATCGAGGATGTGTTGGGCGGGGATACGCTTACGTGATCCATTGTTGCAAATAACTGGGTCGCCGTGGTGGGCATAGTCCTCCAATGTAGGCAGGGTAAAAGTAGTCGGCTGTGGGGCATTGACACAATCGGAACAATTACAAGCCACTTTTTCATCGTATTTCAACCCTCGGAATCCGCTATGGATACTTTCGAGGGTTTGGCGCATTTCGCTAAGGCGGCGTTTGCGCTCCGCTCCAGTGACGCGCAGGGTAATTTCTTTGCCAAATTGATTTTCCGTCACTTCCGCAGCCGTGCCATCCTGCCAGCGCAGCACCACGCCCGTGCGCCATACGTGCGGTGCGTGGATATGTCGGCTCATACGGGCGATGAAACGGGTGAGCAGTCCTGCTGGCATAAATTCGTATTGAAAACGATGCGTGATACCACCTGTCGCCGAGAAATCGGGATCAGGGTTGGGATGGAGATCCAGCAATTGCGGCGCAATATACGCCCCGGCGTTGCCTTCCACCGGATAGCAAAGATCGAAATGCTGCATCAATTTGAGCAGGCGGTTGCACTGGGTTCGGTAGCGTTCTTCACCCCAGATCAGGTGCAGTTCTTTTTCCGTAAATTGCCCATGATTGTCCTTTACCTGCCCTGTATCCAAGGCTTTATACACGGCATCAATGCACCATTGCGGTTGCAGAATGAGCAAATCGTCCAGCCCAAACACCTCTGGAAACCACAGCAGCACACCTAGATTGTGCAAAGTTTTAGCCAGTACGCGCATTTCGGTTTCGGCCTCGATTTTTGCCGTGCGGCATAAGTCGCGGAATTGCGCCCATGAAATATGCTCTTCTTCGCGCAGCACTAATGCGGCACGCACCTGCACCCAATAGGCAGGAAAGGGTTTGCCGAGGGCGGGCAACGCAGCAAAATGCTGTTCGATACGGTCTTTGAGTGCCATGAAGCGGCGCAGGTCTTTTTCAGCAAAATCTACATCCACCGCCTCGCGGAGCAATCCGGGAAAATGCTGAAAAAGGGTTTCGTCGGGTACGATTTGGCGGGGCGCACCATCTTTTGCGTTGAAAATAGTCAGTATAGGGCATTGGTCGCCCGCCCGCAGCGCGAGGATATTGAGCCAATAGTAAAAGTCAGTATCATTTTTTCGGTTGTCGTTGAGCAGGAGGTAGAGTGTATCGGGAGTGAGGAAAAACTGGTGGGTGCTGTGGTAGAGTTCCTGTCCACCGAAATCCCAAAGGTGGGCGGTAAGTGCATCGGGTTGGCCGGGTCGTATGGGGTAAGGCGTGACCCCAATACCTTCGGTGCGCTTATCATCGGGGTTGGGTACGGGGTGCTCGGGGTTGAAGAGTTTTTGGACAAGGGTGGTTTTGCCAGATCCGCCCGCACCTACAATAACTATTTTTGCTTCGGTGAGGATGCCGATGCCTTGTTTTTTTTGGGCGGCGAAGTATGCACGGATGGCTTCTAAACCTTGCTCTACTATTTCGGGGGGCGGATTTATGATTGGGTTGGAGTTGCAGTAAAGTTCTTGCAAATTGTTCAAAAGAGCGATAGGCGACAAATCTGAAATCTGATTGTTGAAGCAGTAAAGTTTTTGCAAATTGTTCAAAAGAGCGATAGGCGACAAATCTGAAATCTGATTGTTGAAGCAGGAAAGTTCTTGCAAATTGTTCAAAAGAGCGATAGGCGACAAATCTGAAATCTGATTGTGGGAGCAGTCAAGTAGTTGCAAATTATTCAAAAGAGCGATAGGCGACAAATCTGAAATCTGATTTTCGTAGCAGTAAAGTAGTTGCAAATTGTTCAAAAGAGCGATAGGCAACAAATCTGAAATTTGATTGCTTGCGCAGGAAAGTTGTTGCAAATTGTTCAAAATAGCGATAGGCGACAAATCTGCAATCTGATTGTTTCCGCAGTAAAGTTCTTGCAAATTGTTCAAAAGAGCGATAGGCGATAAATCTGAAATCTGATTGTCCTTGAGTACCAGTTTTTTCAGTATTGGCCAATTGTGGCGGGTGGGCGGGAGTTTAGTAATTTTATTGACGTTGCCCTTGCTTCGGCTATTTTTTTTCTCCCAGCATTTCTTTTCAAAATCATATTCCCACCATTCGCTACTCAATATCAATTCCTCAATCCACTCACATTCAAGTGCTTCGAGCGGAATTTTAGTCAGCCCGCAGTTACCTAGATCAAGCGTTTTTGCTTTGTTTTTTTTATTTTCGGCGATAATTTGGAGTGCTAGTTTGGACATGATTTATGGGTAATAATGTGGCTTGTAAAAAAGGTGTATTTTTTTTGAGCAAATATCAGAAAAATAGCCAATACACAGGGAGTTATTGGAGAAAATATTGGTGGGGTAGTTATTTTTGGGGTGGTTTTGTGCTTGTGGGTATCTTCTAATCAAGTACGATTTTGAGCACGCCAGTGTTCATACGCCATTTGTGAAAGTTGTTGAGGAGTAAGGCTGTTTGTAATGATAAAATTATCCATGGCGGCAGTTGCCTTTTCTGCAAAATAAAGCCCAATCATATAGCGAATAGCGATTAAATCGCCATCAGGCACATCGCGTGCATAAAGTTTTAAGATCTCCAATTGGAGATTACTCATGCTTTTGGGTTGTGATTGCATAATAAATTAAATTTTAATTATTTGATTATCGTTCTACAAAGATACAGGATGTTTTTAACAAAAAAATCAAAATTGAACCAAAAAAATTAATCAAGGCCGCTCTCCTTTAAATTTTCCTTTTTTAACTGAATTACTTTTTACTTCGTGGTCTTTTATACCATTGGGACGGTTTAAAAGGCTTTCTAGTAGTTTTTCGGGAGGCGGGCTCAATTGGGCAATCGGTGGTTGCCCAATTCTAACTAATTGATTGTCAGATGATTGAAATTGGGCAGCCAGTGTCTGCCCAATTGAAGCGGCTTACTTTTCTGGTAATTGGCCAATCCGTGATTGGCCAATTGAGGATTTGGAAACATGTGCAAAATTGTCGGGGTGACAGAAAAGCCTAATGTTGTCAACTTAGCGATCTATCAACTACAAAGTATATAAACTTTTCATCGGATTGAGCAATATTCAGTGTTCCAAAGTGTGCCATAAACGAAATGTGCCTATTGTCGGGGCGACTTTTTCTGTCACCCCGACAATTTAGTTGAAATTAATGTTTTGCCTATGTCAAATATCCCATTTTGCCAAAAAATATAAAATTTGCTAACAAATGAAATTTCGAAGTTGGCTCAAAGAAGGTTAGTGCAAAATTGTCGGGGTGACAGAAAAAGTCGCCCCGACAATAGGCCAAATTTTATTATTGGATCACTTAGAGACAGTTGAATATTTGCACAAAACCTAATGATCCGAAGTATAATCACTTCGTTAAACTGACGATAAGCCCGCTCCCCCTTTAGATTTCCCTTCTTCAACTGAATCACTTTTTGATTCTTGGCCTTTTATACCATTGGAGCGGTTTAAAAGGCTTCCCAGTAGTTTTTCGGGAGGCGGACTGAATTGTGCAGCCACTGGCTGCACAATTTCAACTAATTGATTGTCAGATAATTGGAATTGGGCAGCCACTGGCTGCCAAATTGAAGCGGCTTGCTTTTCTGGTAATTAGCCAACCACTGGTTGGCCAATTGGATTGGTTTCCAATTAGGCTGGCGAGTTGCGGGTAGGTCAGGTAAAACTAGCGTTCGAGCCTACGCCCCCCTTCGCCCCTCACCCAAACCCCACATCCATCACTCGAATCGCCGCCTGCATATCTCTAGTCTCAAATCGCTGAATTAAACCCAAAACACGCCGCAACAACCACGTTTTGGGCTGAATGATACATTCTGACAAAGCTACTAAAACGGTTGAGGCCGTCTTGAGTACAGGCGCGGGATCGGGCGCAAGGTGCAATAAGGTAGCCGTTTGAAAAGCCTGTGTCCTGGCTTTTTCTATACTAAAATTGATCAGTCGTTCATCTGAAGTCTGGCCCATCCAATCCAACAGAAATAAGCACGGTGACACGCCTCCAAGGCTATTCAACATACTACGGGTCAGATCGGCTAATATATCATTCACCCGATCGAAATCTGCTCGAATACCACTGATGTCTTTTTCCGCTGCAAAATGGTGCGTTGTAATCGCTAAATCGTAATTGATATGCGCACTCATCCCCAATAAGATGTGTTGAAGGAAAGTAAGGGAGGTACGGCTTTTATCAAATGTAACGCGCCACACATCGGAGACTGGCACGCCTTCTTTATGTCTTCGGTAGGCATCTAAGTAAAGATTGGCAAAAAAAACATCGAAATGCAACATGCGTTCGTTGTCTTCAAATGCCCCGAGTTCAATCTCTTTTTTGATACGCTCTGTTGTTTTTTTGTAGATGAATGCAAACAAACAAAGTGCGTTGTTTTGAGCCAGCGCATCCGCTATAATGGCATCAATATCTTTGATAACCTTATTTATGGGTGTGGTGTCCATTTTGTGTGGGTATTGGATGGTGCAGTTGATTTGGAGGGAAGGGGAGGCTCAAAAACCTAAAATACACCCCAATCCATACAAAATAAACCCGCTGCCCAAACTGGTCAAAACATACATCGCAGTGGAAAAATCCCCATTGTTGTGGAACAAAATCAGGTTAATGGCAAAACTGAGTGCCATCAGCAAAAAGCCAATAGCCAAGCAGATTCGTCCGCGCTGGGAAAGTCGGCGGTATTTCTCCTTGACAAGTTGTGCGGCTTCTTGTGAGATTGGGTCGGGTGTGGTGTGGTGCGAAGATTCCATTTTTGTAATTTAATTTTATGAACAAAAGGTTTGGCCGCACAAAAATATAAAAAAAATGGAAAACAACGTGTAGAAAACTTATTTTTTGGATAAACTTAAACGACCACCTCATTCCAGAAACAAATCATCCAAGGTCAAGACCGTTTCTATCAAACCCGAACTGTGAATATTACCGTTCAGGCCTATTGGAGCGCTTCCCGTAAGATTGCCTTTTCTGTTTCGCGACCAATAAGTAACTGATTCATGTTGAAAAAATTTTATCTTGAGCGAAAACTATTGTTTTAGTAATAGTTTTCGCTCCAAAAATAAAAAGTGCCGAGCGAAATGTATTAAATTTTAGGTACTTTTCGCTTGAGGTAAAAAACATCTTGGGTAAAAAGCTATTTTTTGCCCAAGGTATTCTTGGTTTTAGTAATGATGAGTCCTCAAAAAAAACACCAACGCTTTATCCAACGTACGGCGCGCAAGTTACTACATGCAGGAAGCGTAAGACGAATTTATTACGCCCATTATCGACCAAAAAATGCTTTCAAACGCTTTCTAATCACGTTATAATAGTTTTTTGCTACTTTTGCCCGCCTCAATGCTCAATCGCGTATCATGGTAGCCATACAGACTCTTTACGAATATTATTTAGCACACCCGGCAGTAAGTACCGATTCCCGCCAAATCACTAGCGGGTGCTTGTTTTTTGCCCTAAAAGGTGATAAATTTGACGGTAACCAATACGCCGAAAAAGCCCTTGCGGATGGTGCTGCATACGCCGTGGTGGACGACCCTTCTTTGGCGAATAAACCCGGTATGTTGCTCGTGGAAAGCACCTTGACGGCCTTACAGCATTTGGCGAGGCACCACCGCCGTGCGATCCAAATCCCAGTTATTGGTATAGGCGGTTCTAACGGCAAAACGACGACTAAAGAACTTGTTTCGGCTATTTTGAGCAGCCATTATCCCTGCCATTTCACCAAAGGCAATTTTAATAACCATATTGGTGTGCCGCTTACTTTGCTTGCTATGCCCAAAGATACGGAAGTGGCGGTGATTGAAATGGGGGCCAATCATCCAGGCGAAATAGACGAATTGTGCCAAATTGCCGAGCCGACGCACGGCCTCATCACCAATATTGGCAAAGAACATTTGGAGGGTTTTGGTTCGCTCGAAGGTGTAAAAAAGGCCGAAGGTGAACTGTTCCGATACCTCGCGCGTACGGGAGGATGTGCCTTTGTAAATGCTTCGGAGAAATACCTTAATTCCATGGCGCGCTCCAATAAACGCAGGGTAACTTACGCCGCTTCGGATACCTTGCACGAATTGCAGGCGACCTTTGTGGAGGTGCAATTGCTGCGCCAAACGCCTTTTGTCGAGGTGGCCTTTGTGGGCGAAAACAATAGGCCCATACAGTTGCAAAGTAAATTATTTGGTCGCCACAATTTTAATAATATCATGTCGGCCATTGCATTGGGTATGTATTTTAAAGTACCTGCGGCAAAGATAAAAACGGCTATTGAAGCGTATATTCCGACCAATAACCGTTCGCAAATCATCGAAAAGGACAGCAATACCATTATCCTCGATGCCTATAACGCCAACCCTTCGAGCATGGAGGCGGCCTTGGATAGTTTTGCCGCGATGGATGCCCAATATAAAGTGGCGATACTCGGCGATATGCTGGAACTAGGCGCAGAAAGTGCCAAAGAGCACCAAGCCATATTGCGCAGGGCGCAGCGGTTGAAATTCGATAAGGTGATTGTGGTTGGCAAAGAATTTGAGGCAGTGTCCCCCAGCAAATATAAAGCCCTTTATTTCCCCGATGCGGCTGCGGCAAAAGTGTGGCTTAACGCCCAAAACTTTACGCAGACGATGCTGTTAATAAAGGGATCACGCGGTATCCGCCTAGAAACAATATTATTACCATGACTTTTGAGCAAATTATCAACGAACCCACGCCTACTTTGGTCGATTTTTTCGCCACGTGGTGCGGCCCTTGCAAGGCAATGATGCCCGCATTGGAAACCCTGAAAACGGAAATGGGCGACCAAATCCGTATCATCAAAATTGATGTGGATAAAAATACAGACCTCGCCGTTGCACAAAAAGTAATGGGCGTACCAACATTGGCGTTGTTCAAAAACGGTAAAGAATTATGGCGACAAGCGGGTGTTATGACAGCACCTGGATTGAAAGAAGTCGTTTTGAAATACAGTTAATACGCCACTAACCTATCACCACCACATTTTTTTCCAACCATCTAAAATTATGTTTCGCAGCAAAATTGCCGGTATCGGCCACTACGTCCCCGAAAGAGTTGTTACTAATGATGAATTAGCCGCGTTTATGGAAACCAGCGACGAATGGATCCAGGAGCGCACAGGTATTCAGGAGCGTCGTTATGGCAAAAAACACGAAGAAACGACGACAACTATGGCCGCGCATGCTACACGAATAGCATGTGAGCGCGCAGGAATTGCACTAGAAGATATCGATTTTATCATATTTGCCACATTAAGTCCCGATTATTATTTCCCGGGTTGCGGCGTATTGTTGCAGCGCGAATTGGGTATTACGCACAAAGAAGCCGCCGCTTTGGATATTCGCAACCAATGCAGTGGGTTCTTGTATGGGCTTTCGGTGGCCGACCAATTTGTACGCACTGGCATGTACAAAAATGTATTGGTGGTGGGTTCCGAAATGCACTCTATGGGTTTGGATTTTTCTACCCAAGGCCGTAATGTAACGGTCATCTTTGGCGATGGCGCAGGCGCGGCAGTGATCCAACCGACTGAAAACCCAGAACAAGGAATTTTGACCACCAAATTGCATTCCGACGGTACTTATGCCGAGAAACTAGCCTTTATCAACCCCGGAAGCCACGGTGGTTACCACGCTAAAAAAGCAGGAGACGATACTGATTTCGGCTATCCTTCGCCCGATACTTATGGGGAAATTTTTATGACCCAACACATGATGGACAATGGTCAGCAATATCCCAACATGGAAGGTCAATTTGTGTTTAAAATGGCCGTTCAGAAATTTCCAGAAGTTATTAAGGAAGCCTTAGATGCAGTCGGTCTCCAAACGACCGATATTGATATGCTGATTCCCCACCAAGCCAATTTGCGTATCAGCCAATTTGTGCAAAAAACATTGCGGCTAAGCGACGATAAAGTGTGGAATAATATCCAAAAATATGGTAACACCACGGCTGCTTCTGTGCCGATTGCCTTGTGCGAGGCTTGGGAAGCAGGGAAAATAAAGGGTGGTGATTTGGTGTGTTTGGCGGCTTTTGGGGCTGGATTTACTTGGGGAGCGGCTTTGGTGCGGTGGTAGTTTTCTGCTTTAAGTAGAAGTTTGATGGCAGTACATTTACCAAATTTGAGTTTCGAAAATGGATGTTGTGAAAGAAAAAATACTGCAAAACAGTTGACTACTTCTGCACTGCTAAAAACCTCATCGGTAATATCAATGAAGTACTTAATTTGGCGGTAAGTGTATTTAATTGTACAGATACCGCCAAATTGAAATAAAAATTTTATTTTACTAGCCTCCAACTCCTTGGACTTCGGAAGCATGTAATGTAAATAAATAACGTGAGTTACTCCCGCTGCTTGACCATTTTTTTAACGCTGCGCTGGTGGTTTGGACTTTCCAAAATAAGAAAATAAATGCCCGGTGGGGTCGTATTACTGAGTTGAATCACAAAACTGTTCATGCCTACCTTGGATGCCATTTGCCTTGAATAAACTGTTTTACCAGTTATATCGGCTAGCGCAATGGTAGAAGTGCCAGCAATCTCCGTATCAAACTCAATCGTGATATACTCCCCAAAAGGTACGGGATAACTATGGAAATAGGAACTAGATGCACTGGTCATTTGTGATTTGTAAGCACTGCCCCTTTCTCCATTTGCTGCGGGTCTTGCCATATCACAGTCGTCCAACTTAACTCCAGGACATTCTATTGGGATTTCGATCTTCTTGCCAATTACAGCACAATTGATCACATTGTAACAAAACCGCTGCCCTTCCCCATTTGTCCGTTCGCACTGCCCTTCAACGTCACCAATAAAGACATTGAATTTAACCTTTACGGGTGCTGTTTCCGAATAACAATAAGATGTTCCAGTGCAAGTACTTGGATCTGTCAACTCTATTACAACCTCACCCTTGCATTCCACCCCAACAAAGCCTCCGCCTCCACTCCCTCCAGTAGGGGGTTCGTCACAGGGTAACGTTACGCCATTTGGTGCTTCCACGTATATGGGCGTTGCATCTGGGAAAAATGGATCGGGAATACCCGTAAACAAACAGCCTACTTTATAATTACAAGTTCCATCTCCGTTGATTTTTAAAATCACATTAAAATCAATGAATTCTTCTGATTCATTGTTGATTTCGATATTAAAGTTTGTTCCGCATTTTAAATGTAATATACCCGAACTACAAGGGAAATTATTGTCCTTGGCTGTATATTCAAATTTATAGCTCTCCGCAGAACTACTACAAGGGTTTTCGCCTATCTCACGGCAATTGCCCGGCCCACATCTTTTGCACCCTGTACATTCAGTATATGCGTTTATTATATAATCTGTGCCTGGGATTCTTACGGGTGTAGCAATGGGTACGCCAGGTACAAGTTGTTCCCTTCCAAATTCCATACAATATTCTACTTTGCAGCCATATGTGTCAGATACACTTACCTTGAAAGTGCTATTTTTTTCTTCATCCGGAACATGATAATCAGTTTGTCCCTCTTTAGAGTACTCCCCATTGGGGCCAAATTTTATCCTACCAGTACCACCATCGGGCCAATGGGTGAATAAATCGGGGTTATTCGGATATATTTGGACCAAAGGATTTTCTTTCATCCCAATTCTTGGATCCTTGCTCGGAGAAAGAAAATGCCCCTCCAAACAAGGATTAATCGTTTTAAAAGGGCCATAAAGTGCGAACTCTGCCATTGGCCCGGTATAAGCACTAGGAGCATTAGATTCCGTAATAATATTTGTTGAATAATAAGACTGGTTATTGCCATCTGTTATGGTGAACATATAAGTACCTGCTGCCAAGTTATCGATATCTACTATTTTTGAATGTGTGCCTAAACCAGTAAAGGTTTTGCTGCCACCACCCCAAGCTACCGTAATGGGTTCTGGTGTTTCTTTATTTAATGTAAAGGTTACTTTGCCATTGCTTCCTCCTAAACAAGAATGTTTGACAATGCTCGATGAGCCAAATCCTATTGTATAGCAAGCACTATACCCCTTTCTGTAATCTACGCTACACCCATCAGAAATCGTTACGCAATAGGTGCCATAGTTTACTCCATTTATAGTTCGGGAATGGGAAATGAAATTTGGATCACCTTCCTTTTCCCATATAAAATAAAAAGGTGAGACGCCCGAAGCAAAATTCGCCGTTATAGAACCTGAAAAATTATTAGTGATGTTTGGTACAACAATTAATGGATCTAGTAATTGTAAATTATTATACTGCCCAGGCTCTGGAGGGCTACCAAAGCCACTATTACCCGTCGCACAAGTCTCGTCCAATGTCCCACTGTGACAACAGCACATCTTAATACTTGTCGAAACAGTACACCCATCTTGATCTGTTACAGTAACGGTATATTCACCTTGGCAAAGATTGGAAAGTTCAGGAGAAGAGGAAATAGTATTGAAATTATTGGGGCCAGACCACGCGTATATATTATTAGTATATCCGCCATTTCCTGTGACCGAACTGGCCTGATTGCTAAATTGCTCGTCCAAAATAAGAGATAATTGCCCATTACACGAAGGTGTATTGTAAATAGGACAATCTGTATATGAAATTTCTTTAATTCCTATACTGGAACTAGGTAATCCCGTCTCAATTTTCCAGCACTGTGTTAAAGTACACCCTTTATTTAAGTCCTTTACTGTAACACAATAATTTCCTGCTGCAAGTCCCTCTAAGGTAGATTTTCCGCCAGTTTGCACTACACCATTACTCCACTTAAATTCATAATTGGCGGTAGGGAAAGGCTCTATTTCTAACTTTCCGGGTGACTCGGGGGTACAAGCATGCTTCATGTTCTTGAGTTTTATACCTTCAATTACGGCCTTTAGTTCTACTAATTCGGAGGCAACACATCCATTTTTATCGGTCACTTTTACTTGATACATCTTTGGTGGTACACCGGAAAGATCTTGCGTAGTAGCACCATTCGACCATAGGTATTGGAATGGCGCAATCCCGAAATTGACCGTTAGATCAATACTTCCCGTTGGTGTTTTTGGGCAGGGCTTTCCTGTGCTAAAACTTAGGTTTACTGCACCCGGTACAACATAAGAACAAGCTGGCATTTCGTAGCAAGCATTAAAGGTACTTTCGCAGCCTCCGCTGATAGCAACACAATACTTGCCGGGACTCACGTTGACTAAATCCTCGGTAGTAGCGATGATAGTCCCACTTTCGTCGGTCCATTTGAAAAATAAAGGATTTACTGTGGGCTTGAGTACCAGTTTGATGGCACCACCAGTCAATGTAATAGGCGAAACTGGAACAATTTCTACATTTTCGACAATAATAGGATCAACTTGAGTACACCTGATTATTTTTACTACGAGTACTTTGGTACAACCAAAGGCATTGGTTACGGTCACCGTGTAAGTACCTTGACATAAATCTTGCAGATCCTCCTCATTAGATCCATTGCTCCAAGCAAAGGTAAAAGGCCCAGCGTTCCCTTCTGCTGTTACATCTATCGCTCCGGCGCAGTCGTCTATGGAGGTATGGGTTACGCCTGTTATCCCGATAACAGCGTATGCGCGCCCTGCACAGCAACAGGCCAGCAGGATGCTTAGTATGATTGGTATGCGTTGCATATTTTTGATGTGTTTGGTTTTGATTATTTTGAATCAATTATGTTTATTCTTTTATCGTTCCTTAATCGGGCTGTGCCTGCATAAAATCGTTATATTCCGTTATTTCACGCCTTATGTATTCCGATTTGGAATTCGATAAACTATCATATACCGATTGTATCATTGCTTTGACGGATGGGGGGACTTTATAGCCCTCGTCAATAGGTTCTATTAGAAGCGCAGCATCGTAACTTACCATAAACAGTCTTGCTAATTCTGATAACAATGAATTGGGGAAAGCATCTCTAATATGAATTAATTCATTGATGCCAGTTGATCTACCCCCATGAGTAAAGTCAAACAAATCAATCTCCGAATTTTTAAGATAAATACCGCCCTCAATATCTTGGCTATTTGCACGTGGTACAAAAATTGAATCAATATTCGAATATCTTGTTTCATAGACACCTTCTTTTATTGTAACAAATTTATATCTTACCATTATCATTAGCCCATTTTGTGCTAATAATGCTCGAAGCGTATCATTGTTGAGTATCAAATATGATAAGTTGAGGTATTCATCGTATGATGACGCCATGATATACGAATAGCCAAGTGACGATGTATAATGAGGTTGCTTTATCCAGTCAGCATTGGAATATTTAATTTGGAAAAAACTTCCACTTTCTGAGGCTTTTGCTATTTCTTTAGGGTCATTATTGGCAAACCTAAAAGAGATAGAACACTTATTATAATCGTATAGCGAAACAGCAGTATCGTTTGCAAAGTTAATATTGCAATTTAGATCTACTTGTGCGCGAAGTGTTTGGTGTGCGAATAACGCGACACAAAATAATATTAAATTTAATTTATAATTTTTCATTGTCCTGGACTTCTTTTTCTACTTCTTAATATGTTAATATGATATGGAATAAACTCATTGCATGAAGATCCCCCTCCTTCGCAAGAACCTTCTTGCATTATTCCCATATCAGATAATGTGGGCACCATAAAGCAAGGATTGAGAAATGATGCTACGTCATTGTTTCCATGTGTTAATCCGAATGTATGGCCAAGCTCATGGGATAAAACCGTTTGTTCCCAACCTGGCAAATGATCCAAACAGGTTTCAAGGAAAAGAGCACACATTTGCCCCCCTTTACTTAGATAACAGTCAGAATAGTACACATCAATTGCAATACCACCAAGCCCTTCTTCATTAATTTTGGGATTAGGATCATGATCTAATGTCGACAATGGATCATTGTCCAATAATGTAATTCCTTGCCATGCACTTAGAACATACGTACACCAAAAATTATCACTTTCAATCTTTAGCTTATCATGTTCGCAATATTTTGTAAGATAATCTGAGAGTATTGCGGGGTTATATTGATTCATTGAAGTCGTTGTATGGCTAATATTATGAGCAAAAGGCACATTTCTATTATTGCTAAGTTTACCTGCACCATCATTAACGACATCAATATAAACTTTAGCATAGGCTTCTTTAGCATGTACTAAGTTTACTTCTGTTATAATTGAAGACGTTCCGCCTATTGGTATATGGTCATCATCGGCAATTTCAAGCGGAATAAGTAAATTTATTGGGTCTAACGGATTAGACTTTTCTTTCAGGATAAAGTAATCGGTAGATCCAGAAGGGAATTCCACTTTTCCTTCTTTAGAAAATGGCCCTCCCCCAATACTTACGTCTGCTCCTGTGTAGTGGTGCATTCCAGTAACCGTGGTGGTCATCGTAATTTTCATATCAAAACCGATAGAAAGATCAATGGGTTCTATATCTTTTACATTGAATGTAAAATCACTATGGCCAGCCTTCGACACTACACCAGATAACGTCCCGTTAGATGTTAAATCTAATAATCCCGGAAGTTGAAGTGTAGTTGCCGTATTACTTACAATACTACATAGTAATGGAGGTTGTGGACAACTAATAATGGAAGCAGGGTCTCCAATACCGAGAATCCCTCCTTGAAATCTTCCTGGAAAGGGCGATCCATCAAAAAGAGGTTCTTCGATTGGATATGGAGTGGCAATATCTAGAATTCCGGGTTCAATAAAATAAATCTGACTGCAACTATTCAAATGCGAATCAAATCCTGTAAAGTAGCCCTTAAATAATTTATTGGCTTGCCAATCAGGATTCCTCATTCTATCATTTTCGATATGTAGGGTTCTCCAAACCGTGAGCATGGGAGAGCATAGGTTTTCAGGAATAGCCTTACATTTATTATCAGAACCTGCTGTACATATTTCAATAATCGCGTCTCCATCAAATACATCATAATTCCTAGTGTTTGTAATTAAATCCCAATCGTGACTAACAGCTACCTTGTAATTATCTCCGCACATTTGTGATACCCAAAAATTTTCGAGCAGTACTTCCTTGGCTTTGCCAATTGTAACTTCATAAAGCCAGATATTTGAAGGAAGCAAAAGAGGAGCAAGATTGGCTCCGGTAAAAACACCTTCCACTTTGGCAGATGCCGTGGATCCGAGTGGCCTGCCAAGACCTCTATTATCATTATCAAGACTGTAGTCAAGCCCAGCTGCTCCGGCATAAGGACCAGATTTGCCATTTGGTTTTGTATCGTTGGGGTCAACAAAAACATATTCATCAGATGGGTCATCTATATCAAATGGACGAACGAATAACTGCTGTTCTACAGGGGCAACTACGCTTAAAGTAATACTTAATCCAACACTTGTCTTAGGGATAACCAACGCTTCGGGTTTTTTACCTTCGGGGAATACCCGAACTCCGCCTGTAGGATTAGGGTCTAGCGTATTACTATTATTTTTTCCATCGCCCGTATAACCATTCTCTTTACCCACCCATTCTATTTTCTCTATTCCGACAATCGTAATCGCCACAAACTTATCGGTACAAGCAGGTTCCAAATCATCATAAGCCCGAGCAAATAGTTTTACCTGTTGTTGTATGGTATGCGCTTCTGTACCCTCTGCCCATATATAGGTCTCGTACATATTAGGAAAGCCATTTACAGCCGTAAGCACAAGCGGATTCCCAATAAAGTATTCACCTGCGGCCTTGTCATTCGATTTCCAAAACCGTAGTCCGCTTACCTCTGTGCCTTGAGCAAGATCCAAGGCGGCTTCGTATTCAGATGGGCCATTATCGGGATTATTGCCCCCGCTGCCCGGTTTGTTGTATTGCAGAATCGTCATAATAACGCGCATTTTGATAAACTCATTATCACCTCCTTCAATAATAACATCGTCTATATCAAAGTCCTTATCGCAATCGTCGTTGTCTAAGTTGACATAGGACTGTGCGCCAGGTACTTTTTCCTCATTTTCGGGAATTATAGTATTTATTTTGAAATAGTTGGGATGGAATATTTGGACATCGGCTTCATATACCGTCACATTTACGTCGTCCGATTCGTAATGCCCATCGGGATACGATATATATACCGTATAGTTTTGGGTTTTAGTCAGTCCCGAAACCGTAGGATTGGGTTTTGAAGGGTCATCTAGTGCTGTTTCGGGCGACCATAAGTAACAGCAATCGGTACAGTTGGAAGTACCGCCTAGTTTTGTGGTGCCTCCAATACACATAGAGCGGTCGGGGCCAGCAAAGCCTTGTGCTTTGGCCAGCAAGGGGATCAATAGGGTGATCCAAAGACAATGAAGAATTATTTTGTTCTGTTTTGACATGAGTTAAAAGTGATGAGTGGAGTGTTTAGTTGCGTACTTATCGCGAATACGCAGGTATGTTTATTTATTTTGAGCATAGGTATAATTTTTGGATAGGTGCAGCACCTGTCCATTAGAGCACAAAAAATTACTGTTCACACCTATACGGGGTGTGTCAACAGCGCAAATGGCTCAACAGCGAAAAAAACTAGAAAATCATCGTCGTTTTACCGACATAGCGAAGCATTGTACTGTGTTTTCTGACATGTACTGGTTAAATTTTTAAGGTGAACAGGACGTTGTGCATACCAACTTTTCAAAAAAATAATTTTTAGAAGAGATGTTTTATTACACAATTTCATTACAAAGATAATGTGATTTTAATGCCCCGCCAAATTATTTTTTATTTTTTTATGTAAATATTTGTCGCTTTGAATGTATAAATATATACCTTTGTGTAAACATTTTTACATCATGTACGAAAACGAACTCAAAATATTTGGTCACCAAGTCCGCCAAAAGCGGGAATCAATGGAACTAGACCGCGATACGGTTGCTCTACAACTGGGCGTGCACCCGCGCACCTATGCTAAATGGGAAAATGGTCAATCTGCGCCGCCTTTGGATAAGGCGTTGGGAATAGCCACTATTTTGGAACAACCATTAGGGGTGTTGTTAGGTCAAAATACACCACAAATTCAGAATAGTTTCAATAATAACAGTCAAGAAGGAGAAGGTAGTCTTATGAATAATTATGTAGTCTCCATAGACCGCGATACCATGAGAGAATTGAACCAACGGTTTTCTTTTTTGGAAGAAATGCTGCGTTCTGAACGGGAAGAGAAAAAGAGGTTACAGGAGGCGTTGGAGGGCAAAATATCAACATAGAGGGAATTTAAAGATTTCTGAACTACAAGCTCCTTTGCCAATCATCCAATGTATTGTAATCCTCCATAACCCATAAAACAGACACCGCACGCACATTTAAAATTTATGCGAACACCTTTCCAACTCTTTAGTACCCTTCACCTGGCAGTGATTGCTTGTTGTGTATTGGCGATGTTTTGGCTTGTTGTGTATTTAAAAAAAGGCAATAGTCATTTGTATCGTCGGCGCGATATTACAGTGTTTACGGTAGTTTTTCTGTTGATAGAAGTGGCGTTGGTGGGTAGTAAAATTGCAGCAGGAGACTGGAGGGTACAGTACAATTTGCCCTTGCATTTATGCGATATTTCGGCAGTAACGATTTTGTTTGCTTTGTACACCCGCTCCAAAACCGCCTTTGAATTGGGCTGGTACTGGGGTTTTGTGGGTGGTTTAATGGCTATTTTAATGCCCAATTTACAGTTTATTGATGGGTATTTTATTCCGTTTTTTGTGTGGCATTTATTCCTGATCGCTGCACCGGTATATCAGTTATTTACCGATGGGTTTACGTTGACCTACAGGAGCATATACGTGGCACTTGGCACAACGGTATTACTCGGCTGCGGTATGTTTTTAGTCAATCGGTGGTTGGGCAGTAATTATATGTTTGTGAATGAAAAAATCACCTCTTTTGATGCTATTGGTTTGCCCGATTTTCCGTCTTATTTACCGTATTTGGTATTAATTGCGGGGGTGATGTTTCATTTGGTTTGGGGCGTAGGGGTCGTGTTGAGTAAGTCGCGGGTTAGGTGATATTTTGCTTTCATCCAGCATGTTATTGTATTATGAACAAAGGTTTATTCCAAAATCTTACGGTTTAATCGTAGTTTTGGGGAACTATTTACCCCAAAAACAAGTTGCAACAAAGGTTGGTCTGCTCCGAAGACGACTCCACTGGAATTATGGTCGAAAGTGCTATTTTTCCAGCGTGTTAAAGTGACATTAGAAGCGAAAAATTTAAATAAAAAACAATATGAATGTAAATCCTTGGCACAATGTGAGTTTTGGTGATAAGTCACCCGCCGTAGTAGATGGTATTATTGAAATACCAAAAGGCAGCAGAGCGAAATACGAATTGGATAAAGACAGTGGATTACTTCGATTAGACCGTGTTTTGTATTCTTCCGTTTATTATCCGGCCAATTATGGTTTCATACCGCAAACCTATTGCGATGCACACTACTAGACATTTTTGAAAAGATGCGGAAAAAGTTAGATTTTTGTGTTTTCTCACGACATAATTATCTATGCTCTCTCCGCATTTGCGCAAAT
>JAYUKX010000093.1:0-46816 GCA_043764095.1 Chitinophagales bacterium | reverse complement strand
TCCGCTGCTGCGCACGGCTTTTGTGGATGCTTCAGTCGCGGCTTTCCAAGTGGGCAATACTTCCGATCCCGTTACTTCTACCTTGCTCAGCAGCGAGGCCAGTTCGCGGTTGCTATTGGTTTCCATCAGCGATAGTTGAATCCAGTACTGGCCATTGGGCAATACGTCGCTGTTGGGCAGGCGGTTGAGCAGTACTTCTAGCGGTTGCGCGGCTTGTTCGGTCAATACTTGAGTGCCGGGCGTGAGGGTAAACGAGGTACCGCGTGCGCGGTAAATTTCACCAGCGTTTTTTTCACGGATACTTCCCTGTACGTACACTTCTTGTTCCGAAGTGTTTAATTGTTGTACCGCTATGGACCAGATTTCTTGTACTGAGCGTACCTGTTCGTTTTGAAGGCGCAAAGAGGTTTGAGCCGACAGGGTGCCGGGGAGAAAGAGTAGTAGTAGCGCAAGGAGGTGCTTCATAGCGTGTTAGGTCGTGGCATGAGCCATTTTTCGGTCGGTGACTACGGCGAGTACGTTCATAAGGCGTAAGCATCGGATACCCCTTCATCAAAGGATCCACACTCAAAAACCGCCCAATCCTTCCATCATATATCCTAAACCCATAATCCTGCTTCACCCACTCATAATCATCTTCCTTGCCGAAGCCCAAGCGGTACTTCTTCAGGTCATTCACCGCCGCTGTGCTGCTCCAGTTGGGTATAAAGAACTGTGGGCGGCGGTGGTGTTTAGATCCTGTTTTTCAGTCTATTTTTATCAATGTCCTATCCACATAAGAATAAGGGTTCAGTAAAATTACCTTTATGAACACCTTATCCTTTTCTGGGTATAAATTAAATAAATAATAACTATCTCTATTGGGTGAATAAGTAAGATATGATAGTATATAATTCATAGAATTATTTCGATCTAAGTTATTTAATATTGCTTTATTCGTTAAAAAGTAGGCATTTTCTAAATATTCTGTTCCTTTGTACGATAAAACATCACGAACCTTATAAATTAATTTATCATCATATCTATTTATTATCTTGAAATAATCATTTGAAAGTACATTAAAAAAAATTGAATTGGTATCATTTTGATTTATTATACCTAAGCCACTAATGAATGTTTTCATGTTTGTGCTATCCAAATGAAATTGCCTTTTATGGAGTACCTTATTGATTACTTTGAATTTTTCATTGACAATTTCATCAATTAATATCTTAATTTCTTTGGAATTTTCAAACGCAAATATGATTTTTTCCTCGGGTAAAAAAACACTATTAGGCATACTATTTATTTTTTTTACCAATAAGTGTTTGACATCGTCAATCTTACATTCGTCTATTGTATCTGTAAGCAAGTATTGATTACCTAAAAATACTGTAATATAGGTAAGGCATTTGTCCGTACTATACACTGTTCGAATTGATTTAATATCTTCGATAAAACCACTTCTAGTAACACATCCGACCCAAATTGCAGTAACCATCCATAAAAAAGTAATAAATTGCCTCATCTTTATTTATTTTTTTCACTGAGTTTTTTGGTGAAATTATCGCTTGGAGTTCTTTCTTCATCTTGACCAGCTGGCTCGTAAGATTTATTCCCATCCGTCACAACAAGCTTATATGGGTTGGTAGATCTTGAAGCATTATAATATTCTTGAAGTTTTTTCAGATGTTCAGGAGTAAAAGTCAGTAATGAAGACCTCGTTTCTCTAGGATACTTAACCCTAGGAGTCTTTGTTCCATCCGACATTATACTCTCACCATCCGGATGCCCCGACCCCAAAACGCCATGGCCTCCAGCCTCATGAATTGAACCTCTAGCGAGCCATGTAAAAGCGTCGAATACAGTTTTCAAACCTTTGTACTCTGCTTTTTTGGGGTATTCTTTTGATAATTCCTCTTCTTTTTTTTCATCACCTTCAAAAGAAGAAGATCTTGCATACCCTCCAAAATAATCTGTAAAATAATTATTATAAGAAAAATAGCCAACTTGCCCAGCATTTGGCGTTCTTCCTTCCTCCATTCCTTCAAGACCAACAGGATCAATTTTTATAAGATCATCTTTATCTCCTATATACGTAAGCCTATCTGTTGGATCAAGTAATTTAAGTTCTTCTTGTGAGTACGCCCTATCAACCTCACGAGCAACAACTAAAACTTTAAGCCCATGTGCATCATATATATCTTGCGCTCTTTTAGCAATTGCATCAGTATGGGTAGTAGTTAATTTTAGTTTTGAGTTTTTAATAATTATTATATATAATATATTATCTTTTCCATCATTGTCTAGGTTACCGATAGGCGAATTATTGGCATATTCATAAGAGGATAATGACAAGTTCTTCCCACTCAAAGGATCGACACTCAAAAACCGACCCACCCGTCCATCATAAATCCTCGCCCCATAATCCTGCTTCGCCCACTCATCATCATCTTCCTTACCATTGAAACCAAACCTATACTTCTTCGGGTCATTCACCGCCGCTGTACTGCTCCAGTTGGGCATACTCTGCCCGAAAGCGTAGTAGTTCTGCACTGAATACACATCGGGCATAAAGAACTGCGGGGTATATGTGGCGTCGGCGGTGGTATCTTTGGCCATTTTTCGATCGGTTACTACGGCGAGTACGTTGCCTAAGTGATTTGTCAGTTCGTAGTGACGGCTGCCTTTTACGCGGTAATAGTGTCGGTTCCAAATAGTGGCACTATCGCGGTTAAGCAGGTATTCACCTACGCGGGTGGAGCCGTAAAGATACACATATTCTTGTTTCAGTGTACCAGTGCCGACTTGTTTATAGGTACTCATAATATTGCCTTGTGCATCGCGAACATACCACTGCTTGGTGGTGATACTACTGGCTTTGGATTCTTTGCGCACGCGGTTACCGCCTGCGTCGTAACCGAAAGCGAGGGTTTTGGTGCCGCTGGACATGGATACATTGGTTATTTTGTTATAGACGTTCCATGTGACGGTTTTGCCGCCTTCGCTCACATCGCCTGTCATATTGCCGATATTGTCGTAGGCATAATTATTGGCTGCTTGTGTTTCTAAGTCATCGGCGAAGGTTGTGGTGGGCACTGCGTCGGTGATTTGGGTGAGGCGGTTTGGTTTCGCGGTGTTGTAGTTATACGTCAGGTTATCCATGCTCAACGCAGTCGCATCGCCATTGCGGGTCATGGTTTTTATGTTGCCGCCCGCATCATACGTCAAGGCCATGGCGTATGCCGTGGTGCTGGCATAAGTCGTGCCATTCCAGTCAAAAGCATCTTGTTTTTTGATGCGCTGCAACTGGTCGTAGCGGTACTGCATGCGCTGCGAGCGGATACCGGGTGCGGTGGTGTTGTCGTTGTCGCGTGTGGCGGTGGTCATCTTTGCTATGTTACCGTTGTATAACGCAGCAGCAGTACCCACAGTATATCCGTCGCGGTCAAAAACGGGTGCTGCGGTATTGATGGGGTGGTAGTCGTTCTGCCCGCTACCCGAATTAGAAAAATAACCTAAAACATAGCCAAAGGCATCGCGACCTACAGCGGAGTTGGTGGTGCCAGGACGGCCATCTTGGCCTATATCGTTCCACTGGTGTGTGAGTTGGCCGCTGTTTACCCCTTTTATCCAGCCTTGAATCGTGTAGGCATAGTCCACTCCTTGTACTTTAAGAGTACCCAGTTCGGTGCGCCGCAATGGACCGTGCCGATAGTAAAAGTATTGGGCTTCCTGTTCACGCATGCCGCTGCTGGGAGCAGGGACGGCGGTGGGGAACTGGGAGGTTTGAACCCATTTGAGGCGGTTATTTAGATCATAGGAGTAATAATGTATGAACTGATCCCAGCGTCCCTTTTGGTAGGTCACCGAGTTAACATTGCCACTTATCAGTTCATAATTGTAATCTAACCGTTTTTGCCCAAAAGTGCTATGATCCTGTATGAGTATCTTTACGTTACCATGAATATCGTAACTGTAGTGGGTCGCTTGTTCAAAAGTGGGTACACCGCCCGAAGTGCCGTTAGTAGGCGAATACATAACAGTAGCAATACGCCCGCGAAGGTTTTCCTGCCCCACTGTGCCAAAGTAACCACTGATCGTTGAATTATAGGCAATATCGTATCGGGTTCGTGTGATCTGTGATTTGATACCTCCGGCCACTAAAGTGAGGTGGGCGGCATAGGTGGTGGAGGTTAGAGTGGTATCTATATTACTAAAGACAGAATCCTGCCCGACCTCTACCACGCGGTTCAAATGACTTACGCATTAGTACCCAAACCGCTGCAAGGCATTGCTATCATCGCGCCAATTTTCGCGTACTTTTACCGTCGTTTCGAGAAATACCTTCATTTGCAAAAACGATTCCAAATCGGCGCGTGCTTTCGTACCCAGTTTTTTAATTGCGCTACCACCTTTACCAATAATAATCGGCTTTTGGCTCTCGCGGGTCACATAGATGGTTGCGTATATGCGCGCAAGCGGCTCACCCGCGTTGGTTTTGGTTTCTTGGAATGATTCAATGCCGACTTCGCAGGAATAAGGAATTTCGTCGCTATATAATTGAAATATTTTTTCGCGAATAATTTCACTGGCAAAGAAACGTTCGGGGCGGTCGGTGAGTTGATCTTCGGGGTAATAAGCGGGTGATTCGGGTAAAAAACTTTTAATTTTTTCCAATAAATCACTAGAACTACCCGATTTCAAAGCAGAAATAGCGATAGAATCGGTGAATTTGATGCGATTGCGCCACCAGTTACCCGCGTCTTCGATCCGTTGAGGATTGACCAAATCTGTTTTGTTGAGTACCAATAGCATGGGGCATTCTACTTTTTTCAATACATCCAACACAGGGTTATCCGGCTCCAATTCATCGGTAAGATCAATGACATACACCATCAAATCGGCATCTTCCACGGTCCCTTCCACAAAACCGTTCATGGTTTCGTGCATTTTGTACGACGGTTTTTTGACATACCCAGGGGTATCGGAGAAGACAATCTGGAAGTCTTCGCCCGTGAGGATACCGATCAGTCGGTGCCTCGTTGTTTGTGGTTTATGGCTGATGATACTCATCCGCTCGCCTACCAAGGCATTCATCAGCGTTGATTTGCCGACGTTCGGTTTCCCGATAATATTTACAAAACCAGCTCTAAACATTTCAATGAAGTCGCTTTACTCTGCCGTCCACCATGCCATCAATGATCTGAAAAACGACCAGTGGTTTTTGTGTTCGCCAATGAATATTATTGTATTCCTCGCCAAAATGCGCATAACGGTGCACGCGCGCGGCTTGCATTTCTTCCATTACGTGTTGACGGGTATTGATAAAAGTAATCCAGCCGCCATCTTCTGTCACTTCTTCCGACCATTCTGCGTAATAATCGTCGTCGAAATCAGCATGAAAATTGAGGATATGTTCGCAAAAGAAAACAAATTTATTGATGCCTTTATCGAATAAATGGTCAATTAAATTATGCTTCAAGTGCATGATATCGTTGTGCAGCACATCGTTCCATTCGCCAATCAGTTCGATGAGCGCGCATTGTTCATCATAATCGACATAGAGCAGTTTGCAATACAGCGTAGAAGAACCAATTTCGTCCCATTGAGGGTGTAAATAGAAATTGTACAATTGTTGCGAAAACTCAAACTCGCTATAATGGCGACCATAAAAAGGGGATTGACTATCCGTCTCAGCGGTATAAGTATCCCTCCAGAGGTGGTGTGGTTCAATATCGTGCATTGGGACAAAGGTAAGACTTTTTTGAGTTAGGAACGAGTAACCAGATTCATATCATTTCTTGGTATTCAAGACAAGTACCAAATCCTTGTTGTGCAAACCATTGCTTGGTATCCGTTGCGTTCCAAGGGCTTGTGGCCAACACAAAATCGCCGCCCCAAGCACCAAGGCTTTTAATCACGCCTGGAAAATTGGGGAACAAAACCTCTTGCGCACGTGGGAGATCGAGGGTTTGGGCAATTAAGTACTCGTGTTCGAGCAATATAGATTCAAACAGCGGAAGCGAATCTGCTTGTATGATGCGTTCTGTTAGTACATTAATTGCAGCAACTAAATGCTGGCGTTCTTGTGCAACAGCCTTATACCGTTGAATACCAGCGCGGCTATCTTGCTTTTTACCCAAATAAACAAAAAACAGCTGATCGGAAAAAGCAGGGTTGAAATGAACCGCTTCAAATCGGTTTTCATCGCGTACCGAAGCTGGTCTTTGGTACAAAATTGGGCCATTGGCAAAGGCGCAGGCTATATCGTAACCTGAACCGCCAAATGTATTTTCGAGCAATATATAAGGATTGATATTCACCCATTTGGCTAAAAGTGCGATCAGCGTACTACTCGATCCCAGCCCCCAATCCAATGGAAAACTGGAAGTAATGGTGAAAGATAGCCCTCCATTTTCTACCTGCGCAAACTGAGGATTTTGCACACGACATTGGGTCAATACGCTTTGCAAACGGAGTGCAATCGCTTCATTATCAAAGGTTAACAAGGATAAATCGGATAATTGAAACGTTGCTGAAAACCAAATCACGCCTTTATTATCCACACTTTCCCAATGCAACACACCCGATGTATCGGTGGATATTACTTCAAGTGTTTGACCAAAGCGCGTAGGTAACGCTAACGCACGCGCACCATCCAAAACGGCGTATTCACCGGTCAGGAGCAGTTTTCCGTGGGCAAAAAGCGAGTTGAGGCGCACGATTTATTTATTATTGGAACGCCATTCATAGACCCATTTTGCCTGAATTTGCTCCAAGTGTCCTTCTGAGGATTCCTCGCGGGTGCCTTCAAAGTTAGGAATTTCTAGGATCCAGTCCAATAGGTCAGTAAAACGAATACGGTAAATTTTACCTTCGTTAAAGTCGTCGCCAAATCGTTCGTACAATTTCATAGCGATGTCTTCGTGTTCGCCCCAATTGATGGGCATATTGTCAATCTCTGAGAAAGGCATATTTCGGAATGATAAATGTTGGGTGATAAATACAGAAGGATAAATATTGACCTACAAGCCACAAAAGCAAGTTCATATTTATCCTTTACGATCAGAACAAGTGTTTAGTGTTCATGCCCGATGATACCGGACTGATCGGGGATAACTACTACGATTTCGGCGTTTTCATCGAGGATAATACATTGGCAAGCAAGCCGACTTTCCAAGCGCGGGTTAGTAGCGCGGTCAATAAAGTCTTCTTCTTTGTCGGATATTTCCTCCAAGTCATCGCCTCCTTTTTCCACATAAATGTGACAGGTAGAGCAGGCGCAAACGCCGCCACAATTGTGGTTGAGATGCACGTCAGCATCTTCTGTTATTTCTAAAATAGAAGTACCTTCAAAATTACCCGTGACTGTTTTAGTCGGGATTTTGGAATCTTCAAACTGGAAAGTTATAGTTGCCATAAAAAACGCCACAAAAGTAGGTTGATTTTTTGGCATTTTGTGCGTTATTTAATAATTTAGGGAATTAGGAGCAACGTTGAAAGAATATGATTCATCTAAGCCTCCGATTTGGGAAACGGACAACGCTTTAAAGGCAATTAGTTGGGCTATTTAACGAAAAAAAGGAACTATTTAAACGGAGCCTGCCGAAGTACGGCTTCAAAATATTAGGACTAATGCTGGAATATCTTTGTACATCGTTGCCCAGATACAGGGTAAAACTCATTTTACACACCCGGACATAATTAACGACCATTTTGAACTTGGTCTTTTCCGCCTAAGAATTGCCACAAAAAAAATGCCGCCGATACGCTTGCGCGACCGACGGCTAAACCCCAAAAAACCAAATGAAAACTTCTTTATTGAAAACCCATTAAATGGGCTAATGTGTCAATTAATGTAGTGCAAAGATAAGTCGTTCTATTATACCCTGCAAGCTTTTTAGTATTTTTTTTTAATTTTTTTTCAACAGACTAGTTTGGCCTAGTCGCTGGTTGACTAATTGGCGCAACCTCCTGTGCAGGAGTAGTGGTTGAACTAATGCTAATTGGGGTCGGTGTAGGCGTTGTCTTAGAACCATGTTCGCCACCAGTTGTGTGTCCCCCTAAAATAGGAGCAATGGTTAAACCAACAAGGCAAGTCAACTTGATCAAGATATTCATGGACGGGCCAGAAGTATCTTTGAATGGGTCACCTACTGTATCACCTGTCACCGCTGCTTTGTGTGGATCAGAGCCTTTATAGAAAATGGTGCCATTAATATCAACACCTTTTTCAAAAGATTTCTTTGCATTATCCCAAGCGCCACCGGCATTAGATTGGAAAATAGCCCACATTACACCACTTACCGTTACACCGGCCATATAGCCACCTAATGCTTCTGGTCCCATCACAAAGCCAATAACGATTGGAGTAATGATGGTAATTAAACCTGGAGGCATCATTTCGCGCAAAGCAGCGCGTGTAGAAATGTCAACACATTTGCCATATTCTGCAACACCTGTACCTTCTAACAAACCTGGAATTTCGCGGAATTGGCGACGCACCTCTTCCACCATATCCATTGCTGCACGACCTACGCTTTGCATCGCAAATGCAGAGAACACAACAGGAATCATTCCACCAATAAACAAAGCAGCCAAAACATCTGCCTTAAAGATATTGATGCCATCAATGCCTGTGAAGTCCACATAAGCCGCAAATAATGCCAATGCTGTTAATGCAGCCGATGCAATGGCAAAACCTTTTCCAATAGCCGCCGTAGTGTTACCAACGGAGTCAAGAACGTCCGTTTTTTCACGTACGTCTTTTGGCAATTCGCTCATTTCAGCAATACCACCTGCGTTATCGGCAATTGGACCAAAGGCATCAATCGCTAATTGCATTGCAGTAGTTGCCATCATAGCAGATGCAGCAATAGCGACACCATAGAAACCTGCTAATGTATAAGCAGCCCAGATAGAACCAGCAAACAAAGTAACTGGCATCCAAGTGGACATCATACCCGTTGCAAGTCCTGCGATAACATTTGTACCGTGGCCTGTGGCAGATTGGCGTACGATAGCAAGGACTGGTTTCTTACCCAAACCTGTGTAATATTCTGTAATCATGGAAATCAAAGCACCTACAACCAAACCTACAACGATGGCCAAAAAGACATTCATGTTGGAGATGACGAGTGCACCTTGACCAAAAAATTTCATCGTCATTGTACTTGGCAACATCATCGTAACCAAAGGATAGCAAACCACACCTGTAAGGATGATACTGATCCAGTTACCACGGTTTAATGCACCTTGTACGGTATCAATGGTTACTTCTGCCTTCTCGTTTACGCGAACGAACCACATACCTATAATAGAAAGCAGGATACCGATACCTGCAATAAGCATAGGTAACAAGATTGGAGCAATACCACCAAATCCAAAGTTTTGAACACCTGTATCGCGAATCAAAGAATTACCCAATACCATTGTAGCCAATACCGTAGCAACATAAGAACCAAACAAATCGGCACCCATACCTGCTACATCACCTACGTTATCACCTACGTTATCGGCAATAGTTGCCGGATTGCGTGGGTCATCTTCAGGGATACCAGCTTCTACCTTACCAACAAGGTCAGCACCTACGTCGGCTGCTTTGGTATAAATACCGCCACCTACACGTGCAAACAAGGCAATAGATTCAGCACCAAGCGAAAATCCAGCCAATACTTCGAGTACTCGGCTCATTGCGGCATGACCATCGGCACCGTAAACACCGCCCATAAAGTAATTATAGAATACAATGAATAGCGTGCTCAAACCCAAAACAGCCAAACCCGCTACACCAAGTCCCATCACAGAACCACCGTTAAATGATACTTTGAGTGCTTGCGCAAGGCTGGTACGTGCGGCTTGTGTGGTACGCACATTTGCTTTTGTGGCGATACGCATACCAAAGAAACCCGCTAAAACGGAGAACAAGGCACCAATAATAAAGGCTGCGGCGATAAGCGGGTGACTCGTGTTTACTTGTGTGCCTAAGATAGCCAATAAGATACTGGCAATGACAACAAAAATAGAAAGTACACGATATTCCGCTTTAAGAAAAGCCATTGCACCATCAGCAATGCTATCAGAGATAAAACGCATTTTGTCGTTACCGGCATCTTGTTTTACTACCCAGCTTTGTAAAATAGCCATGTAGATCAAGCCGACAACGCCGAACAATGGGAGGATGTAAACTAAAGTACTCATCCGTTGAGTTGTTGATTTTTGTTAGTGAAATATTATTTGCTTTTTGCAAAAAGCCCGCAAAAGTAGGCATAATTGATGAATGTGTAGTATTTTTTTATTTTTTTTGGATTTAAGGAATGGTGTCGAAATAAAGGTACAGATTGATGCACATCTTTTGCCCTCATATTTCCTCTTTTTCCACTTAAATAGGTCGGCTATTCGCGCAAAAAAACAGAAAATCTGATACCAAAATCTGAAGCCTAAATTTGTACCTTTATTCCAACACCATTCCTAAAGGGGCGTACAATGGTTTTATCAACAATGTGTATGCCTGTTTTGGGAATAACAATTAAACTACATCAAATACTTTATTCAATTACCCCTTTGCGTTTTTCCTTATAATAATTGACTCCAGCTCCAAAAACCCAGCCTATTTTGCCCTCTTTGGTTTTAATTTTTACCCAGCAGTCCGTTACTTTTTCTTTACCAAGGCTAATTTCTTGCTTCCAATCGGTTCTTTCACCCGTAAAATAAACCTGGGAATACAGATCCAATTGCCCAATAGACTTACCTTTTAGTCCAGGTTCTTTACGCATTTTTAACTGGTCGATGGTAACATAAAGCATGGTCTGCTTAGGAGCGGTATTGGCTGCTGCAGGTTGGCTTTGTGGTGCAGGTGAAGCCGGTTGGCTTTGTTGCGGTGTGGGTGTACTACCCGGATTGGCAGCAGCCTGTTGTTTTATTGGTGTAGCAGTTACTGGCGGTACGGTAGTAGGTACTGGTGCTGTACTTACTGGTGTTGTAGTAGTTGGTACCGGTGTAGCGGTTGGGGGGTGGGGGGGCGTATCACGGCGCACTGGTCGTTCGTCTTGTTCATCATCGACGCGAGTGGAACGCTGTAAATAATCGGATCGGCGGTTACCGCATTTGGAGAGCATCCATAGTCCGATACAGACGAAGAACACTGCAATAATAATGGTATCGAGTTTGGGCAATTGCATAGTCGAGTTTTAGAAAAATTATAGGGACAAAAGTAGGGAATAACGCTGGATATTTATACACAAGTTGATCGTTACTTTTGAGGGTATCTACCCCGAAATTTTGCGCATAATACTTTCTAATGGCCCATTTTTAAACCACTTTGACCAAAAAAAACTAAAAACAACGCTCATTGCAAAAAAGAATACCGAAAAGCCTAGTATATGTAATGGTGCGGTAGGCATCTCATCTTCCAATAAGCCGCCATAAGTTTTGCCTAATAAAGTAGCAAAGAGTACCATGCCCAATGTAAGGTGGATGACATAATGGGAAAGTGTCATTCGGCCTGTTTGAGCGAGCCATTGCGTCCATTTTATAGTGGAAAAGCGCTCCCCCAAATACATGCAAACAGGAATAACCATACAAGCAAAACTAGCCGTAATAACCATAAACGGTAGATAAGGTGGTATATATTCACTCATGATGTAAAATGTCCAAAATTCGGGGAATACCCCATTTTTTGCCACCATACGAAGTAATTGGAACCGCTCATTCCGTTATTTCTTCTAAAAAAGCCTTTAACATCTGAAATAGAATCCTGTGCTCGGGTACAAACATATCCTCGCGTACTTTCTTAAAATCGAACCATTTTACCTCTGCAATATCGTCTTGGGCTTCGGGTTCGCCAGTTTGGTGGGTACATAGGTACAAATGAGTAATAATTCCATCCGCCGAATCGCGGTAACGCCAGTCTTCAATAGCGGCTGAACCGAGATAAATCAAGTTGTCCACTTCAATATCGCCGCATTCTTCCATAAGTTCACGAATAGCCGACATTTCAAAACTGTCATCGGAAGGATCAGCAAAACCACCTGGGAAGCGGTATTTTGTTTCATTTTCTTTGCGCGCCAAGAGTACTTTTTCCATTTCCTCATCCATTACAGCAATATCGACGGTCGGATAAACGGTTGGAAACCTGCGCATGGCAGCATACATCATGCCTGCACGAAAACTGGGTACATCCCATTCGTCTTTTGCGTCGAGGAGTTCGGGCATTTCATCTTCCGATACTTCCAATATTTCGGTGGTATAACGACCCGAGTACCGTTCCGTAAAGCCCTCGCGTGTACCATAAATGGTTACAGAACCTTCAGGACGTAATTCCAAAATCCGGCGATCCAATTCTTGACTCCAAATACGGTCATCTGGAAGATCGGGCATTTCTGCAACCTCTATTTTTTCACCGTAGGCTTCGTCGATCAAATCGAGCCGAAAGAGTAAATCAATCGGGTTCATATCGCTGGGTGCTGGGTTACTGCCTAAAAACACGGCTACTTTTTCGTGCCGCTTCACCACCTGCCCGATCAACTTTTTATGTACTTTATTGAGTTCGACTACCTGGAAACGCCCTACAATGACGCCAGTGCCTGATTTCTTTGCCATGATATATCTTTTTAGTAGGATGCGCGTAAAACATAAAGGTCATTCGATCAATTGAATCGAATAACCCAAAATTCAGCATCCGCTTAACGCACTCTTGGACGAGAGCGCTTACTACTACCACCGCCGGGGCGGAAACCATTCCTGCCACCCATCATGGCCATCGTGGATGGGTTCATCGGGTTACCTTTTGCTAATTTTAATTGCCCTTCGATCTCTTTGATCTGTGCTTTAAGGCTAGCATCGGTGATATTGAGTTTTTTAATTTCTGCCAATTGTGCAGGCACTGCATTATGGTTGCCTTTTTGGGCACCAATGACCATCAATTGCAACATGGCTCCGCCGCGTTCATTATCGGAAGGTAACCCTTTTGCTAAGGCTGTTTTTAACAACGACTCCGCTGGGCCCCATTCTTTGCGCTGCATGGCAATAGTGGCTTTAGTCATATAAAATACGCCTTTGTAGCCCACTAAAAGAAAATTGGGAAAATAGGTCATATTTAAGCGTTGCTCTGCCTCTTCAATACGCATTTGTCCGAGTAATTGATTGGTAGAAACAATTGTTCCCAGCATCAAATAACCCGCCAATAGGAATAATCCTACTAAAATAAATGGGAAACCGTACCAAAATCCATAAGCCGCGGAAAGTGCTATACCACCGACAATGCCGGCTGCAATAAGGGCGAAACGCAGGTAAATATTTATAGAAAACATTTTTTATCTTAGTTATAATTGATGAGTAATAGCGTCGTGTTGTTCAAAATGGAGTGCAAAGGTAAGTTATAATATTTGATTCTCAATTTGTAGTCAAATATTTACCCACAATAGGCATTCTTCTTCCCATTCCAAATGCCTTAGTGCTTACGCGGATCACAGGTGGTGCCTGCTCTCGTTTAAATTCGTTGATATTCACCATGCGCAATACGCGTTTTACCAATGATTCCTCAAAACCCATAGCGATGAGCTCCGAAGGCCCTTGACGGCATTCGATGTATTGGAACAGCAATTTGTCCAAAATATCATACGGTGGTAGCGAATCCGAGTCTTTTTGGCCGGGGCGCAATTCCGCACTAGGCGGCTTTTCAATGGAATTTAATGGAATGATTTCCTTATCTTTATTGACATAACGCGCCAATTCATAGACTTCCGTTTTATACACATCGCCCAATACGGCAATACCGCCACACATATCGCCATATAAGGTGCCATACCCAACGGCCATTTCGCTTTTATTGGTCGTATTCAGCAGAATATTTCCGTATTTATTGCTCATAGCCATTAGCAGCGTACCTCGTACCCGCGCTTGAATATTTTCTTCTGTCACATTGAATGGTAGCCCCCAAAACTGGTCTTTCAGTGCCGCTTCAAATGCTTCATACATGGGTTGAATAGGCACTAAATCATATTGAATACCAAGGTTTTGGGCTAATATCCGCGCATCATTTACAGAGTGATCGCTGCTAAATTGGCTAGGCATCAGTAAAACGCGTACATTTTCGGCACCCAAGGCGCGTACAGCAAGTACAACAGTCAATGCCGAATCAATGCCGCCCGAAAGACCCAAAATTGCCTTTTTAAAACCGAGTTTACCAAAATAATCCTTGATACCGATGACCAGTGCATCGTGGATCAATCGTATTTTATCTTTTACTTGTGGCTGGTGTACCCCCCCTTTAAGTACTTCCTCTAGGTCATACACCCGTAAACACTCTTCAAAATAAGGCATTTCGTCAAATACTTTTCCATCAGCAGACATTACGATACTTCCGCCGTCAAAGACAACATCTGTTTGCGCACCCGTTTGATTCGCATAAAACATCGGTATTTTATAACGTTCGATATTGGTGCGTATAATTTGTGTCCGTGTTTCAGCATGTATGTGATCGAAGGGCGATGCGGAGAGGTTGAGGATAAAATCGGGTTTTTGATCCATCATTTCATCCAAAGGGCATATCGTATAAAGCGGGTTTTCATTACCCACATTCCAAATATCTTCACAAATAGATAAAGCGATTTTTTTACCTTTAAATTCAACGACCTTAAACTCCGAAGCGGGTTCAAAATAACGATATTCGTCAAAAATATCGTAAGTAGGCAATAGCGTTTTGTGCTGTATGCCCAATATTTCGCCATTATACAAGAAATAAGCCGAATTATAAAGGTCTTTGCCCGCCGCTACGGGATTGCGCGTAGGAGAACCCACTACGATTGCAATACCATCACTGGCCGCTTTCAATACTTCAATAGAAGCATGGCAACGACGTATAAAATCGTCAAATTCTAAAAAATCGCGCGTTGGGTATCCACACACCGATAATTCACCAAACAATACAATATCCGCGTGTTGGGCTTTTGCTTGCGCTACGGCTGCCAACATTTTATCCAAATTCCCCTCAAAATTACCGATATGGTAATTGAGTTGTGCCATGGCTATTTTCATATTTTTTTAATTTATAGTGTGTTCAATCTACCATTTCCCCGCCTTATTCCTCCAACCCAAACTCACAAACCCGAGTAAAGCAATATACAAAGTATGTAAGACTTGTGCCGGAATAAACCAACGCATGGCTTCTTTTTTATTGAAAAAACGGCTCATTTCGCCTAAAAAAACGACATCAGCAATCCATTTCGCCACAAATAACAGCCCGAAAGGTACAACAAATCCACGATCAAAACATATTCCAACCGCAAAGACAACCGTGGATATGCAAACAAGTAATACCCACAATAGCGACAATCGTACAGGCCATTCGGGTAATGCTACATTTTTACTCCCCCAGCGTACTCTTTGGCGTATAAAAGCAGGCCAATTGGGCATCGCTTTTGTTGTTACGGCAGCATCAGCATTTTTCAAGAAAAACACCGAACCAGGCCATTGTTTTGCTACTTTTTGCACCAAAAACAGATCATCACCTGATGGAATATGGGCATTGCCATCATAACCATTTACGGCGTAAAAAGTTGATTTTGGATATGCCATATTGGCACCGTTGGCCATGTGCTGCCATTTGAAATAAATACCTGAACCGGTAATGCCCATCAAACCCAAAAGATCCAGCGATTGAAACCATTCGAGGAGGTTTTGCTCGCCATATACGACAACTGGTGCTGTAATTAGTTGGGGCTGGTGTTGTATAAATGCCGATTCCAAAAGCAGTAACCATTGCTTGGGTGGCACACAATCTGCATCTGTACAAACGATATGACTACCTTTTGCGCGGTAAACCCCCTCTGTAATGGCATTTTTTTTACCAATATCGCCCAATTCAACCAACGAAACAGGACTATCCGGGTGTTGGTCGATCCAGTTTTGTACAACTTGAGCCGTTTGATCGGTAGAACCATTATTGAGTACCAGTATTTCTAATAAATGCCTCGGATACACACATTGGTGTATGGCAGATAAGGTAGCAGCTATACCCGCGGCTTCATTTCGGGCAGGTAAAAGTACGGTGATAAACAAATCCGGTGCTCCACTATGATCTGGCAAGAAAATGGGCAAACGCCTCCAGCCTAGCCCATAAAAACCCATCAGCAATAGGTATCCAACGGCAAGAACCAGCGCGATAGTTAGTACCCAAATGGACATTAGCCTGTAATGGGGTAAATTTGAGCATTTACAAATGCAAAAATAGCGAAAAGTATGGTACCCACTAAAACGCCAATGGATGTAGCGCGGTCATCGCCCGTTTTGAGCATAAAAAAACCAGCAGCCAAACCACCAAATACGATGAAATAGTACGGAATCTGGAATTGAATCACCGCAAAAGCAACAAATGTAAATGCTGCCCTAATCAGAATTGAGAATAAGTCTTTCATAATCAACAGCGCAAAAGTATATCTTTGCACTGAAATGGATAAGGCCACAGAAAAAAAAGAAAAAGACAAAATCAAACGGCAGCAGGCGCGGTGGAGCAAAATGCTGGCAGGTATGGACGAACTCAGCCTTTGGTTGCACGATTTACTGCGTGTGGGTCTTATTTCTTTGCCGGATCGTTCCCGAAGATATTGGGATGATATGGACAAGCGATTGATAGATGCCCAAGCACCCGGTTTGGCAACTCTCGTGCGCAACCTACGCGATTTGCCCTACAAAGAGGGTATCGAATGGCAGCAACAAGCCGTAGATATTATTGGAAAAATGTGGATGATTATTCGTGGGTTTTCCAAAATGTACGCGCTGCCCGAAGCACAGCAAGCCGATCTGAGGGCTTGGGCAGGTTGGGGCGTAGGGCCAAAAGAGGTATTAAACGATCCCAATGCATTAAGTATCAAAGACAATTGGCTGGTTGCAGGCCGAACTACCGAACTCATAGACGACATAATGACACAACGGAATTGTCTTTTGGGGCTGCATACCGGTCATTTTGCCCTGATTTTGCAATTTGCTTTTAAAAACATTCCTTTTGAGTCTACCTTTACACCCGGCAATGCTTATGTAATGGATTTGGCTTTTTTCCCTTCGGCTACACCCCTTCGGGCTGTAGTACGCGAACAAGGCAAGGTCGTTAGTTGCGAGCATAGTTTGTCGCCATTCCCCAATTGGGCGGCAGTAGAAGCAGACCGTGCAGCGCAGTTAGCGATTAATCCATTATTAGACTTTTTTCCAGTATTTGTTGCACAAATTACGCCGTTTTTTGACAATGGCCGTGCTTGCTTGTTTGACATTGATCAAAGAGTGGTTGCATTAGAAACACAAGCAGATCCATTACCCTTTTTAAGGCTCATGGCGATCTCCGGCGGGCAACCGCTCGATCTACTACTTTTGGTGACAACGAAGGGGACAAGTGTGCTAGGTTGCCTACAAGACAGTAAATATATGTTAATTTTATCGACCTAACATACAAAAACGCTACTGAACAACGTTTTTTTATTCTTTTTTATAAAAAAACTCAGAATGGCACGAGTATTGCATAAAGTTAAAACTATGATTAATTTTCGTATTATATTGTTTATCCCCCTGTTTATCGGACTAAACACGGGATTATTATTAGCGCAGGGACAACCTAAGCCAAAAATGGCTGTAATTACCCTCTCCAACCCGTCTTTTGAAGATGTTCCACGAAGTGGCATGAAAGGCGGAGCTCCTCCTTCCGGCTGGTATGATTGTGGTGGCATCACCGAAACATCGCCAGACATTCAACCAGGTTTTTTTGGTGTTGTAAAACCTGCCAGCAACGGATCATCGTACCTTGGTTTGGTGGTACGCGATAACGAAACCTATGAAAGTGTGGCACAACGCATGAGCCAACCTTTGCTTGCTGGTAAGTGCTACGAATGGACTGTAGATCTGTGCCGTTCAGAGGAATATACCAGTAAAACTACTACGAGTGGTGATAAAGAATTGAGTTTTTCCTCCGCTGTTCAAGTGCGTATTTGGGGTGGAAATGGTTTTTGCGATCGTGCTGAACTACTTTATACCACACCTTATGTAGTGAATACCCGCTGGCAAAATTATTATTTCAACCTAAAGCCTAAAAAAGCAAATTACACATTTATCATTATTGAGGCTTTTTTCAAAACACCTATGCTTTTCCCCTATAACGGTAATGTGCTGGTGGATAATTGCTCTACGATAAAGCAAATAGATTGTGCAGAAAAGAAAGATGAGCCAGTTGCGGTAAAAGTACCACCAAAACGTATTGATACGACCGCTAAAAAAGTAACTACCACTACTACTACTGTTACCAAGGCGCCGCCACCGCCGCCAAAAGTAGAACCCGTAGTCATCAAAAACATTACGGAGGTAGATCCCGCTAAACTTAAAAAGGGAGACGTACTGCAAATTCAAAATCTTTATTTTGATGCCAATCAAACAGATATAAAATTGGAGTGCGAAACGACCCTTTTGGATGTGTATAATTTTCTAAATAAAAATCCAAAAGTAGTGGTGGAGGTAGCAGGACATACCAATAATCTACCCAGTGATAGCTACGCCAACAAACTATCCACCAACCGTGCACAATCGGTGGCAGAGTGGTTGGTTAAAAAAGGGGTTCCTGATAATCGGGTACAGTACAAAGGCTACGGAAAAACGATGCCGATTGCACCGAATACCACAGATGTAGGTAAGAAAAAGAACCAACGCGTCGAAATTAGGATTTTGAGTATAAATGGTTAAACATACGAATCTTGGATTGAATCAAAATATTGATTTTCAGGGTGTTACATTTATGAAGCCTTGAAGGTCAGTAATTTCCCACTAAGACAGGATAGCAAAACGGATTAAACGGATTTAAACGGATTATTATGACACAATCCGCTCTAATCCGTTTCATCCGTTAAATCCGTTCTCCCATTGAGCAACAGGGTGCATATCACATGGGAAATTGCTGCTTGAAGATTTCGTAAACGTTCAAGGGCACTTGATCGGCAACTCTAAGATGCTACATTTAAGCACCTATACATTTTAATGGCTTACTGAATCAGTAGTGATTTAGTAAGCCATTAAATTTTATGTGTATTTTGAAGAGAAATTAGTCCCCCCCTATTTCTTCACCTCAATTTCATCCACCCTATGTCCATCCATTTTAAGCACCGTCAGCGTAAAATCACCAAGCGTTACTTTATCGCCTTGCTTTGGCAATCGGTTCAATTCGTGGATAAATAAGCCACCAATCGTATTAAAATCGTTATTGGAATGGTCGTAATGCTCAATTTCTAGGTATTGCAAGAACTCGTGCATGGCATATTGTCCATCTACGCGCCAAGTATTTGAGTCCACTTCCGTAATTTGGTATTCGTCGTGGTGTTCCGCGCTCACATCACCCACGAGTGCATCTACAATATCATCGAGGGTGATAACGCCTTGTAAAGTGCCGTATTCGTCGATGAGTACGGCGTAATGTTGCCTGCCTTTCCGAAAACTTTCCAATAATTGATACGCTGTAGATGTATCCGGTACAAAAAGCGGTTGTTTCAATTTGTCGATCAACTTAAAATCCGGGCCGCTGTGTATAAATAGGTCATTGATATACACCACGCCTTTGAAATTGTCCAAATCGCCATCACAAACCGGATATACCGAGTAACGTTCCTTCCGCACCCGATCGCGGATATGCTCCAAACTATCCTCTACATCCAACCACACAATATCGCTGCGGTGGGTCATCAGGGCATCTACCTGTCGGTCGCCGAGGGCAAAAACCCGCTCGACAATATCTTGTTCGATTTCATCAATCTGTCCACTATCCGCGCTTTCTTGTACGATGGATTTGATTTCCTCCTCGGTCACAATGCTATCTGTTTCGGACCGAATACCCATGAGGCGCAGCAACAGATCACTGGTATGGGTCAGCAACCAAACAAACGGCGCGGTAACCAAAGAAACATAGTGCATCGGGCGCGCCACAGCAGATGCTACGGTTTCGGGAAACGACATACCAATGCGTTTGGGCAATAATTCACCCAAAACCAGGGATAAAAAGGTGATAAAAATAAGTACACAAGTCACCGAAAGTCCTTCGGCATACGGTGCAAGGGCTGGAATATTCATGAGCCAAGCCTTTACATCGCTGGTGATGTTTTTACCACTATAAATACCGGTGAGTAGCCCGATCAGCGTAATACCAATTTGTACTGTTGATAAAAATTTGTTGGGCGACTCGGCGAGTTCGAGGGCTTTTTTCGCGCCTTTGTTGCCGCGTTTGGCCGCATTTTCGAGTTTAAATTTCCGAGCAGAGACCAATGCAATTTCAGACATAGAAAAAACACCATTGATCAAACTCAACACTATAATAATAAGTACTTCCATATTTTTTTATTTTTCACGTGCAATACGCGTCAAAAACCACACCTCATATACCGTAAAAATCACGTAAATAAGTAAGAATAAAGCGACAAACCACTGGTTGGTCGGTTTGGCCGATTCCTGATAAACAAAGAGCAGACCAACGGCCAAAAACATTTTGCCAAAAGTAGAACCGGAAATGAGTCCATTGAACGCCATTTTATTGCTACTGCGTGCGCTGCTTTTGCCCGCAAAAAACAAGCCGATACTCAGCAATACAAATACCGCCAAGATACTGATAGAAAAGACCCAGTGCTGCCGCATATTTTCGAGTAGCACGTGGAGTAACCCGAGCAGCGCGGCAGTAGCAGCGGTGACCAAGGCTAAGGAGCTTAGAAATGAGTTGGTTGTCATATTTTTGATTAATCCCGTAGTTCCCTACGCAGGATCTTGCCGACATTGGTTTTGGGTAATTCTGTTTTGAAAATCACGTGTTTAGGTACTTTATACCCTGTTAAGTTTTCTCGACAATGCGCTATTACTTCCTCCACTGTAAGAGAAGGGTCTTTTTTTACAATAAACACCTTTACTACTTCGCCCGATTTTTCATCAGCAGCCCCTACGGCTGCGGATTCCAATACTTTGGGGTGCATGGCCAGTACATCTTCAATTTCGTTTGGATATACATTAAAGCCAGATACCAAGATCATGTCTTTTTTGCGGTCCACGATCTGGAAATACCCATCAGGATGCATAAAGCCCATATCGCCCGTCAACAGCCAACCATCTTTTATCGTTTTGGCGGTTTCGTCGGGGCGTTGCCAGTAGCCTTTCATTACTTGTGGGCCGCGGGCTTGTATTTCACCTACGTTTTCAGGGCCAGCACCGAGGACAGTGCCGTCTTCGGCCACAATACGTACATCGGTGGAAGGGACAGGCATACCAATAGACCCGATTCGCGTAGGTTCATTGGTCGGATTGGAGGTAAGAACGGGGCTTGATTCCGTCATGCCATAACCTTCTGTGAGTTGTACACCTGTGGTTTTTTGCCACCGCTCGGCTACGGCGCGTTGTACGGCCATACCGCCACCAGAAGTAACTTTGAGTTTACTAAAATCGAGGGAGGCAAATTCGGTGTTATTGAGCAGTGCGTTAAATAAGGTATTGATTCCAGTGAGTACCGTTGGATTGTATTTGCGCCACTCTTTGATCAAAGCAGGCAAATCGCGCGCATTGACGATTAACACATTACTCCCACCGATACTCATTAAAGCGAGGCAATTGACCGTAAAGGCATAAATATGGTACAGTGGTAGCGGACAAAGTGCAATTTCGGATGCTTCCTCTAGTTTTGGACCAAGAATACCCCTTATTTGTTGCATATTGGCAATCAAATTGCGGTTGGTGAGCATCGCACCTTTTGAAACACCGGTGGTACCACCCGTGTATTGTAATATAATGGTGTCGTCGAGGTTGCCTTCGTGTTTGTTGAGTGTAAATTTCTTCCCCTGCGCCAATGCTTGGTTAAAAGTAACGGTATTGGCTAAATTGTGTTTAGGTACGAGTTTTTTTACTTTTCGCACCATAAAATTGACAATCACACCTTTGAAACCCAGCATTTCGCCTACACTGGTTAGTATTACGGTTTTAATTCCTGTATCAGCGATGACTTGTTCCAGATTAGCGGCAAAATTTTCAGCAATCAAAATCGTCTTTGCACCAGAGTCCATAAACTGGTGTTTCATTTCGCGCGGCGTATAAAGCGGATTTACATTCACGATGATTAATCCCGCTTTGAGTGCACCAATAAGGGCGATAGGATATTGCAGCAAATTGGGCATCATCAGTGCAATGCGATCGCCAGGTTGCAGTCCTCGGCTTTGGAGGTAGGCGGCAAACTGGGTAGAGTAGTTACCCACCTCATTAAAAGTAAGCGCTTTTCCCATAAAATGGAAGGCGGGCAAGTCGCTATACTTCACAAAAGTGCCTTCCAGCATTGCCAGAAGGTTGGGATATGCGTCAGGGTCAATATTAGCAGGTACGCCTTTAGGGTAATTATTAAGCCATGGCTTTTCCATATCTTTATCGTGTAGTTTTTGAATTATAAGTTATGAGCAGCAAGATTAAAGCGTTTTTTTGAATTTTGGACTATAATTGGAGGATTTTTTTTATAAAATTAGCGAATTGAGGGGGAAAATGAAATTTGATGGCACAACTTACACTGCATATAGGGTAAATTTCCTCCCTCAATGGCTATTTACTTTCTAAGACTTTATCTATCTTGGCGATCAGTTTCTTTGTTTTAGCATTGGCAAAATGTAAGGTCTTAATCGCTTCTCTTTTATACGCTAAATTAGTTAAAAGTAGGTTTTTCAACTTTTGCGTTTTCAAGTATTTTACTTTCTCCGCATTAGAAACGAAATTAAAAGTGTCTATGACTACAGGGAAATAATTGCTCATTTCCGGAATCAGATGAGACATCGTATGCATTTTATCTATCTCACACCATTCTTTAGCGTAAGGAATCAAACTGGTATAATGCCCTAAAATTGATTGTTTTAGTGAATCATTTTGAATTAAATTGGTAGAACTTGTTTGTTTTATTTCCTCATACGTTGTTTGGTTTATCTGACAACCCATGTAACTACAAGCCATATCAATAAAAAAACTTACACTATCGATAATTTCACTATCTTGTTTAAATGCGATCAGTTTATGCGCACCTTTTATGAGATCTTCACCCATTTTAGCGGTACCACCCAGCATAAATGTATCTTGGGTAAGGTTACTCCTCAAACTAAGGAGAATTTTTTGCTCCATTTCGCGGGCTTTCCGATGCGCTCGCCATTCATCAAACCAAAAAGAAATAGAAATACCTAAAAATATGACTATAATTTTTGAAAAATAGTCTTTTATTATCGCATTGATGTTGAAACCCTTAGGTTGTTCTGACATTTTTATTTTGTTTTTTTTATTTTGTAAATTTTTATGTGATCGCCGCTTCTTTACTCATTACTTTTAGCATCAAAAGTATAAAAGTTAACCGATTGTGCAAGCCCTTACTCCACTACAATTTCATCAACAAAAACCCAGGAACCGCCCCCTGCTGATGGATGCCAATTGAATAGATTTCGAGTCCCGTGTACTTCAAATTTGATGTAGCGACAATTGCCGATATTTTTATCAAAATTAAAACTATGCGTCAAATCTTCCTTACGTTGGTCACCTTCTATCTTTTGCGTGTCAATTACCCGATACTGTACCCCATCTTCCGAAACTAAGCAAGTCACAGATTTCGGATGCAAAATCCAACTTTTAGGGTTGTACAGGGTAGAAATTTGGATTGTTTTAGGCTGTTTTATGGTTTCAAGGTCAAGTACTAGGTCAAAATCTTGCGATTCCCAACCCAGCCAATGGGCTTTAAAATCATTGGCTCCTTGTACGCCGTTAGTCAAAATGGTCAAATCGGCAGAGCCGTATTTAGTCGAAGGAGTAGGGTTGGCAGTTGTTTTTTTGCGAAAAGCGAGATTGCCCTCTACTTGCACATTGATAAATCGCTTCGATGATTGGTCGTATTCTTCGGGTGTCAAACCTGCCTCATTCACCGTCAAAACTTTATTTTGCCTACAAACGGAATAGAATTCTTCTATTAATTGCTGCATTTCGGGCTTTAAAATAAATTTTTCTTTATCTTCTGTATAAAAACCGCGTGCGCCAAACATATCGCTTTTACCAATTTCTATCATCGCATACTGTATCGGCAGACGGCAGATTTTTACGCGTTGTAATAGCGCAGGCATATCTGCAACTGATTTTTCTGCGTCGTCAAAGTAGCGGTTATACTGCGCCATATTGTCGGCCGATAAAAAGGTCTTAGCATGCGTCATCGGGTGTCCATAAATATCCAACCCTTCACCCGTTTTTTGAATTTGGGCGGTCAAATGATGGATATATTTTTGAATAAAAACGCCGCCGGCACCATAGTAACCATTTATAAAATCGGTCATTACCGAGTCGGCATTGATATTCGGATTCCAGAGCAAACGTGCAATTAAATAGGTTTTTAACTCCGAAAACTCGTGTCCAATTGCTGCATTGGTTTGTTGAAAATGGGCACGTACATTGTTTTTTGTAAAAAACTGGATATTGGGTTGTAGCGTATGCAAATTTGGGAAAGGCGTGATATGGTGCGAAAAATTGACCGTATAGTCCCATAAGTAAATATTTTTACTGATTTTTCCCCATTCTGTAATGTCTTTTAAAAACGACACACTGCTGGGGTCATTTTCAATATCTTTACCCCGATTCAATTCAATAGTACAGAGCATAACCTGTACATTATTAGCGGGTTTGACGTGTTTGGGAGCTTTGCGGGAATATTGATAGGCCAAAGTTGAAATTGTTTTATCCGGAAATTGCGCCGCCACCTTGTTTACAAAATGGACAATTGGCCCTGCCGCCGAGCCTTCATCAGCGGTGATTTTAGCACATTGGTCACATTGACAATACGAAAAATTATCACCTTGACTGACCGACCACAGCGTTTTTTCGGGCTGTTTTGCTATTTCCTCTTTCAATTTTTTAATGGTCAAATCAAAGACATCGGCATTTGTTAGACATAATTGGTCAATTAAGCGTTTGCCATTCATTAAGGCAAAGTATTCAGGATTCGCCTCAAAATGCGTCTCCCACGGCACAAGACGGTTGAATGTGTGGACATAATAGCCTTTTGCAAATTCCTCGGTGTGGTTATTCAGTCGCTGCCAATTGCGATAGACTTCATTTTGTTCTGTCATTACGCCGTTCACGATGCGCATAGCATTGACGGGTTTGTCCGTTTCACACAAAATAGGCAATGTAATCGTCGTTTTTTGAGGTATAACTTCAGCATTTGGCGCATACATACGATAACCTAAATGTTTTTCGAGTAGATACACGACACCATAATACGCTCCTTTTTTACCACCACTCAATAATAAAACATGGTCTGTTTGAACAGAAATCAGAAAAGCATCATCTGTCAGGCCTTGCTTTTTTGCATCAAAATCTTTGGAAAAATGCTGTTCAAAACCTTTTGGAAGGCTGGATACAGAGGGCGCGATGTAAATCGTATTTTTTATATTGGGTTGATCTGGTTTTACAATTTGTAGTTCACAGCCCGATATTTTTTTGATCGTTGATTGTAATAAAATGGCTGCTTGCTCATCGTCATCATTCGCTTGAGCAGATAAAGTAACTGAAAATTGTGGTAGCCCACTTTTGACCCAAACGGCTTGTTTTTGTCCAAAAAGACCAAGGGGTATGCTAAGAATTAAAAAAACTAGTTTTCTCATAGTTGGAATTAACTTTTTGTACGGAACGATAAAACAATACTTTGCCCCATTTTTGAATGAATAGAGATGACATTATTTTCTAAAATATAAGGTATTTTAAATAAAAAGAAGGCTACAAAAACGAGATGTTTAAAGATGCTTCTGCACATAATGATTAATTTTAAATGGAAATAGGAACTTTGGGGACGATTTTGCTTTCAAATGCTTATAAATCGGAGCAAGATTAAAGCATTTTTCAAATTTTGAAGTAGAAATGGGGAATCTTTTTTACAAAGGTATATTATTAGGAATGAGATTCAAATAAAGGTACAGATTTGGCGGCTTCATTTTGCCCCTCTCTTCGTTATTCATCGGTTATTTAGTGCCACTAAACGCCCTCTTCATGCCTTGATAGTGACAAAATCATCTCCCCAAATTTGTACCTTTATTTAAATCTCATTCCTTAGTAAAAAAATGGTCATTCCTGTTCACACCCTCGCCCATCTACCCATTAAATGGTAATTATCTCCAATCAGAGATAAATATCTGTCGTTGGCCGCCCAGAAACGGTAAATGGCATGGTGTTTGTACTTTTCCCTTAAAATACTTCCTTTTCAAATCTACCGTTTGTTTGTAAATAGATACCGAATGTTTTTGAATGCGACCATTTAGCTGTTTTTTGCCAAAATTAGCAAAAAATATTTCTGTCGTTTAGGGCTGCAAATCTGCACTTCAATCCTCAAATAGTTCCCTTTGTCCTATTGTCATTTTTATGACATACAGGGTATTGACATTTCTGTTCAAATTTGTGACATCAAACGAAGAACAGACACCTACAATATCTACATTTATTTCAAATTACCAAACATAATCCCCCTCCCCCCTTCCCCTCTCTTTATAACTTTCCTCCTGACGTGAAAAGGGAAAAGCATTTATCACAAGCATTAGACAGTTAAAGACTGTTTGGGCAAAAAAAGTTTATCGAGGATGAAACATTTATACCCATCAGAGACCTTCGTAGGTTATGTTTCTAGTTCTAAGAGTCCACTGAAAACGTTGCGCATGGTAGCGCTGGCCGTTGTACTAACGACCTGCTCTGTATTGAGTGCGCAGTTGACGATTAAAGTAACCGCTGTTCCGATGAACACACCCGCTGGTGCTAATATATACGCAGCAGGTTCGTTCAACAATTGGAATCCAGCAGATGCAAATCGGTTACTTACGCCACTAGGTAATGGTAAATATATGATTACCATTAATCCAGCTCCAGGGCAGGTAGAATTTAAGTTCACACGCGGCAGTTGGACTTCTGTTGAAGGCAACATTGGTGGTTTAACACAACCATCGCACAAGATATATTACAATGGCCAGCCTAAAACCGTAGAAGTGGTTATTTTGTCATGGCCAGATTTACTCAGCGGTAATGGCCCGGGCATTGGTCAGGTAGGTGGTAGCATCAATGTATTGGATGAAAATTATTTTATTCCACAATTGAATAGGACACGCCGTATTTGGACTTATTTACCTCCTGATTATGCCGTTAATCCTAATAAGCGTTATCCGGTACTATATATGCAAGATGGTCAAAATTTGTTTGACCCAACGAGCACCACTTCTGATTGGAAAATAGACGAAGCCATGAATATATTGGCGCAAAATGGCGATCCTGGATGTATTATTGTAGGGATTGATAACGGTGGTTCGCACAAAAATGATGAATATTCTCCTTGGACAACAGCCTCTTATGGTGGTGGACAAGGTGCTGAATACGTCAACTTTATCGTTAGCACGCTTAAGCCATATATCGACAACAATTATTTGACGCTCTCCGATCGCGATCATACAGGGATCATGGGTAGTTCAATGGGCGGTCTTATTTCGATGTATGCACTGATTGAGCACCAAGAGACATTTTCTAAAGCAGGTATTTTTTCACCTACATTTAGTTTTAATGATACAAAGATGGCCGAGTACATCGCCAGCAAAGGTAAACTTAATGATGTACGCGTATTTTTCTTAGCAGGTGGTTTGGAGCCAAATTATATTGGAACCGGAGTGGAGATTGTATATGAAGCTATGCTCACCGCAGGATTTGATATATCAGAAATGAATATTTCTAGTCCAGCAGATGGCGAGCACAGTGAGTGGTTTTGGGGAAGAGAGTTCCCATCGGCTTATTCTTGGTTGTTCAAAGAAGATCAGGCGAGTGTTGGTAGTAGCGAATTGGCGAACGAAGTCATTACACTCCAAGCATATCCAAATCCATCTACCAATTGGGTACAATTGAAAGGTAATGATTTGGATCAATTGATGATGGTGCGTATTACAGGAATGGATGGTCGGGTTTGGCACGATGCATTTCAGTTGGGTTCGCAATCTATTTCAACTAGTAATTTACCTAAAGGCGCGTTCTCTATAACGGTTTCGGATTTAAGCGGCCGTTCGCGCGCAGTTCAAATGATTCATGTTTAAAGAATATAAAGAAGGTTTATAGAATTTTTGAAAAAAAGGTTTAGTTTATTGATAAAGGCCGCCTCTCGGAATGAAGGGCGGCCTTTAGTTTTTTTATTTTTATCAGTGTAATGTTTCAGGATGAAATGTCTTCCAACTATGCCAATACTCTTGATAGGCTTTGATTTTTTTCAACCTGTCAATACCGGGTTCGGTTGGAATGCCCAATAAATTATAATGGTGCTTTTGGTCACTCAATGTATCATTTTGCCAGTTAAAAACCTGTGTGGGGCTCATGCGTTGCAATACAGAAAAACTTTTATTATCGTTAGCCAATACCACCACGATAGGTTTGTCATTGACAATATCATGGATTAGTCGATGTTGAATCAAGTCATTCCAATCGTAAGCCTTATAGACATTACCTACTTTTATACCTACTACCCATGATTTTTTTTCCCAAGAAACACTATCCCGACGGGTAAGTGTACCTGTTCGCCGCCCTGCTTCGTAGTTACTCATGCTATCGTATTCCATTTGGAATAATTGGTCGGATTGCATGATCGTGCTATTAGGATACAAGGCGAGCCATTGTTTTAGCGCCATTTGGCTACTGCTCATTTCGGGTAAAAACTGACCTTTGAGCGGTCCAGCAATCGCTTCGCCTGTGGCCTGCCGCCACCAAGAATGGGTTGTTTTATCCTCGAACATGGCATTAAAATGATCCATACCCACTAGACGGAATTTTTCTAGCATGCCGTTTACCACGGGTTCAAAAACACGCGCAGAACGGCATACAGTGCAATAAGTCACTATAATTGGTTTATCTGCAATGGTATCAAATACCTGATGATGATAGCCTAAGAACTGTATGGGGTATGCTTTTGCGGCACCATTATATTCAACGCCTATGATAATACGACTGGTATCCACCTTATTTTGCGCTACTTGGGACATTTGGATGGTTGGAGGTTGGAGGAACATAGCATCGGCAGCCATTTCAAAATTGGTGGCGTAAGCAATGCCAGCAACGATCAAAATAGAAAAAATAGAAAATATTTTTGATTTTTGAAAGGCTGTTTTTAGTCCATACAATATAATCAATCCGAGTAGTATCCGGAAAACCCAGCGCCAATGATACAAGAAATAAGCCCCACCAATGCTTTGCATTTCTTGGCTACCGGGCATAGGCATAATAAAATAGACATTTGCAATCTCGAATAAGCAAAGACCTAAAATAGCAAAATATAATAATTTTCTCATGTCAAAAGTATAAATTTAAAAAGGATCTGTACCTGCGTAATTTGTTGCTTCAACGAATATTTTAGTACATTAGCAGCAGTAGATGTACCCCTATTATGTGCAGTACAAATCTTTGCCTTAAAATGAAGGACGCAAATGTAGATGGATGCTCATAATGCACTTCTAACATTTGGATAAGAATTTACTTAGAAATGATAAAATTTTACTTAGCAGGAAAATATATTTTCTTGAAAGACCATACAGTTTCCTAATTTTGCAAAAAATTTATTTAACGATGAAAGGAAAAAAGTACCTACTATTTGGCTTGATATTCGGAGTTATACTTGGGTGGGTGCTAGGATTTCTTCGCTTGCCGTATATAGAGAAAAACTACTCGTTTCTGTTGGGTTTTATAGCGGCACTGGTATTGGTTGCACTGTTGCTTCTGCTGTTGTCCGTTTGGAATAGGGATTTTTTACCCGCTCTGATCGGAAAAAAAACAGCCACAATAGGCTCCAAGAGCACACGTACTTATTCATTTGTTTGGATAATGCCAGTAGGTATTATTGTATTAGGAGGTGTTTTGGGTTACAACTGGTACGCATCTTTACAACAACAAATTCAAGACCAGCAAAAGAGCATACACGAGATAGCGGCATTAGCGGTTGTGCAGAAAAATGATCTAAAACCACTCTTGAGTAGCCTATTAGAGGATATTAGCAAAGAATTAAAACAAAATCCTGGCAGGATTTTAAGCGATACCACATTCGACAGAATAGCAGCATTGAGCTTTGCTTTCAAGCCTTACAAGTCTATTATAGGGGATAGTCTATCCCAGCAAGAGAGTAGTCCAGAACGCGGACAGTTATTGCAGGCATTGGTCCTCATGAATATAGATACAGGTACTTTTGGTCGGATTAAGCGGAAGACAGCCTTTGCTTGGGCAGATTTGCGTGGTGCTGATTTGAAAGGCTTGGATTTGAGCGGTATAAACCTAGCGCATGCAAATCTAGAAAGTGCAGATATGAGTGGTATCAACTTGAAAGAGGCTGATTTGAAAGAGGCAAACCTTTGGGGAGCAAATTTGAATCGGGCAAATTTGCGCAATGCAGATCTAAAAAGAGCGGATTTGAGGTGGGCTCAACTAAATGAAGCGAACCTTACCTTGGCCAACCTAAGCGGGGCAAACCTGTCTAATGCACAATTGATGAAGGCTGATTTAACGGATGCGACCGTTAGGAGGGCACAATCGGTTGGTGCATTGTTCAATGAAGCCATTTTGAGTAGCATTGACTTTGCGGGAACCAACCTCGCAAAAGCAAATTTTAGCAGAGCAGAACTAAGTGATTCCGACATGAGAACTGTGGATTTAACTATGGCTGATCTTAGTGGTGTGATATTAAATAAAGCTACAGTAAATAAAGAATGGCCACAAAAACTACAAGAATGGCAACCAGTTGGCCTGAAAGTACTACAGGAAACTTATACTACAGTAAACGACACAGTGGATGTTTTCAAAAGGCCATTGTACCGTTTGAATAAAAATTAACGGTGTTCTACTTAATAAATTTAAAGCCCTCACTCATTACTACATTTAATTTACGCGTAAATCTGATTAAAACTTCATCTTCAGGCCTGAAGGGTTTAAAACCAATTTGAAAGGCCCAACTAAAATAACCCTGTACATCATTCATATAATCGGCTAGCAAATCAGGCGTCCAATTGGTTTCGCGGTTAATATTATATTTTTCTTTGAGATCCTTGCCAATTTCTTGCCCCCATTCATTATTAATAAGATCTACATAGTTGTCAAGCGCCCCATCTTCTAGGTTTTTAATTTGGGCTTCTGTAAATTTTCCAGTAATCAACTCTGGGCAGTTATTACGTTCATGTACATCAGCAATAAAATCGGCCAATTCTTCTGAAAAACAAGATGTAATCAATGCCTGCGCTGTAATGTGATTAAAGGAGTTGAAATAACCTTTTTCAGTACTATCTCTCTCATTTCTGAAGGCTATATCCGGTGTATTGATATTCCCAACCGATGATTTTGCAAGATCAAAGAATGCAGGATCCCCATCTCCGAATACGTCTGGTTTCCATCTTGATAGCATAAAAATTTTCTCCATATCCTTTCTATTCGCAACGGCGTAAGGACTATTCAAAACCAATGCGATATGATCCCCAATGGCATCACTGTACCCAGCTTTATGGAGATCGCCTTGACTTACACCCGTTTGTAATATACTAGTCACCGCTTTGCCGCCGCTACAATGCCGTACAGAAACATAAGCGTTTTTGTTTGTAGCGGTATCGGAACCAGGGTGGTATTCAATTTGGATAACGGATTTTAACTCTTCCAAGGAAGAGAAACGTGTTCCAAGTAAAGCCCCTTTTACCGTTTTATAGGTGACTGTATTAGTGGTGTCGTCGTTTACCGATGTATTATACGTACAATCAACAGTACTATTCAGATTCGTATGCTCACATGCTTGATTAAAGACAAGGGAAAAAGAGAGCAATGCAAGACATCGAAGTGTATGTATTTTATATAATACTGGCATTTTTTTTATTCGGTGGCAAAATTTTGCGCTAACTGGCCTATTGGTGGTTTGTTTCCTTGTGCAAATTTACGAATTTTCATGAAATATAAAGCGGCAATTGGACACCCAATTACCGCTCTATACTTTTATGTTTTAGCCACTCTTAGTATGTGATTTTATTCCAATTCATGGCTTACAACCAACGTACCAACCCAAAATCCTGCCGATGTACCAACATTGGATGCTTAGGGAACATACGGAAACCGTACTCAAACACACCTGATTCTGTTGGTATAATATCGCAGGAATAGGTAACTTCTGTACCCGTTTGCTTGCCTGGCTGTAATTCATGTACACTTAACAAATCCATCTCCGTCTCCGATTTACGGCGGAAAAACGTGAGTTCCACGCCAATATCATTGGATGTTAACTCTTGAATATTCAGTGTTGCTGTCGCTTTGAAATTTTGGCCCAAAGGCAACGAATGGTTAAATGTATCGGGGGTTTGCATATCAATTAACTCAATAGCACCCCAAATACGACGTACGCGGTTTTTCCAAGCCACTAATTCTGTTGCGTGTTTAAGTTTATCACCTTTGATGCGCAAACTAGATTCGTATAATTTGGAATAATAGCGTTCGTTATAATCGTCGAGCATACGTCCCATAACAAAAACAGGTGCAATCTCGGCAATTGTATTTTTAATATGGCTTACCCAACGTTCCGAAACGCCATTTTTATCCTTATCGTAATAAGTTGGCACAATATCGTTTTCGAGGATATTGTAGAGTGTTTCTGCGTCTAATTCGTTTTGAAGCGCAGTATCCTTATAGGTATCGTGTTCTGGTAAAGCCCAACCTGCACCCGGGCGGTAACCTTCGCACCACCAACCATCGAGTACCGAGAAATTCATAACACCATTCATTACCGCTTTCATACCTGATGTACCACTTGCTTCTTGTGGGCGAGTGGGGGTATTTAACCAGATATCCACGCCTTGCACCAACAATTTAGCCATTTCCATACTATAATTTTCTAAGAAAATCACTTTGCCTTTGAAGAGCGGATTTTTAGTGGTGTTGTAAATAACGCGGATAAACTCTTGTCCGAACTTATCGGCAGGGTGTGCCTTTCCTGCGAATAAAAAGATCACTGGACGATCGGCATTATTTACGATTTCTGCAAGGCGTTTTTCGTTAGAAAACAATAATGTTGCCCGCTTATAAGTAGCAAAACGACGCGCGAAACCAATAATCAAAGCGTCTTCGCGGAGCGAATTGGTGATTTCAAATATTTCACGTGGATTTTCACCACGACGCATATAATCGTTATTAAGGCTCTCTCGTACCCAATGAATCAAACGCGATTTAAGCGTTTTTCGGATCGACATGATTTCGGCATCGGGCACTTTATGGATTTTTGCCCAGTACTTATGGTCAATTTGATTGGCCTCAAAATCCTTTCCGAATTGCTTGCGGTAAAAATCTAACCATTCCTTTGCTATCCATGTAGGGAAATGGACGCTATTGGTCACATGACCAATATTGGATTCCGAATAATGGTAGTCGGGGTTGAGTTCTACAAACATTTTGCGACTCACTTCACCATGCAAACGGCTCACACCATTGGTTTCCTGGCAAGTACGCAGTGCCAAATGGCTTACAGAAAAGGGTTCAGCTGGATTGGTCGCATTCACGCGGCCAATACCCACCAAACGCTCCCATGAAATATCGAGTGCGTAAGTGTATTCGTATAAATAATCGCGCAGTAAGCCCTCAGAGAATGAGTCGTGTCCTGCCGGTACTGGTGTATGCGTTGTGAATAATTGTGTAGAACGAACAACTTCCAAGGCGGATTCAAAGGTTAACCCTTTGTCCTTGATATAATTGCGCATACGTTCTAAACCCAAAAATGCGGCATGGCCTTCGTTGAGGTGGTAAATATCTGCATCCACACCGATTGCTTTTAGTGCGCGGAGGCCACCTACACCGAGGAGTAATTCTTGTTTGAGGCGGTGTTCGTTATCACCACCATACAATTGGTGGGTGATGGAGCGGTCTTCCCAACGGTTATCATCAATATCGGTATCCAACAAGTAGAGCGACATACGGCCTACTTTGAGTTCCCATACCTTAGCCCACACCGTGCGGCCAGATAAGTTGATATGAATTTTGACCCACTCGCCATTTTCATCGCGGACTGGTTCGAGTGGCAATTGTGTAAACTTAGCCGCATCCATAATATGTTGTTGATCCCCATGGAGCGTAATACCTTGTTGGAAATAACCATAACGATACAAGAGCCCTACCGCCACAAGATTGAAATTGCGGTCGCTTACTTCCTTTAAGTAGTCGCCCGCCAAAACACCTAAGCCACCTGAATATAGGCGTAGGCTTTGTTGAAGGCCGTATTCCATACAGAAATACGCGACTTTAGGGCCTTTTGGAGCGGGTGCTTTTTGGGTATAATCAATGAATTGGGCATATACCTCCTTCATTGACTTCATAAATTCCTTGTTGTTCACTAATTCATTGGCCTGCTCAATAGAAAGATCATCGAGGAGGGCGATGGCATTAAAATTATGCTTTTCGAGTAAACCCTCACCAATAGATTTGAAAAGGGCTGTTGCTCCATCATTCCATGACCACCAAATATTCCGCGCCAAGACCATTAAAGGCTTTAACCCTTCGGGTAGGTTAGGTTCGATGAAAATGCGTTTGAGTTTTGCTTTATTATCTGTTAAATTACCAACCATACTCTGGTGTATTTGTGTCATTGAAAAAATAAGTGTTAATACAAAAAAGTAAACTATGCCCCATCAGACGAATAGTGCACGGGGCAAAGGTACAACGTTTTTGGGAGTAAGTGTGCTTTAGACAATATGAACATTGTACTAATACATTATTGTCGATACCAATAATTATTGCGCACCAACCAGCCATCTTCTTTTTTATAAACAGCGGTGCCATCGGACTTAATCAGGATTTCATCAGCATAAAATGGCATATTTACGCCATTTTTATGAAAAAATATCCTCGTTTTGCCGCTTTCATACACCTCGAAACTCACTTCAAATAATCCCCAGCCGTTTACAATTGATTTCATGTAAAAACGTAAACCTTCATGTTGGTGGTGTATTTCGTGGCCATCAGTTAGTGCATTTTCAACGATATGTAACTCGTGCGTTGCCCCTAGATCTTCGTTCACTTTAAGCCACGCACTAAAGGTATATTTTCCTTTGGGTAATGGCGCATTCCATATCATAGCGGTATCTTTCATTAGGCCACTAAATGCTCCTTTGCCCTGAAAATGGTATTTACATTGCGTTAGAGAATCAAAGGAAAAAGTAAGCAAATAGGGATTGGCCTTGGTGGATAACCATTTGCTGCCTTCAACGGGTAGTAGTGGCTGGGACTCAAATTCGCGTGCTACCGCACCTTTAAATTCGTTGTAATAAGCAATCACATCGCTCAACTCCAAACGCATTATTTTGATGTCTTTGTCTTCGAAGATCAGCTTCGCTTTACTTACCAAATGGTTTTGCTCTACTTTTACCTTGTCCCATTGTGGCGCATGGATAAAGAGGGCAATAGGGCGTTTATCGGGAAATTCGGAGAGCAATTCAGGTATTTCGCCAGGTTCCATCACAAATTGCATGGATTTAACCATCTGCCCGATAGAAGTACGGCTCATATTTACACCCATATCGGGTACACCCGTATGGAAAGCCAGTTCGGTTGTCCAGTGGTAATGATTGGAATCGTATTCTTTCCAAATATTCTCAGAGCCAATATGATAGTACGGTAATGGGAGTATGGCTTGGTAAGGACTAAAATCCACCTTATTGAGCCAATGTTCAGGTGTTTTAGCGGCTACGGATCGGAGTGCGGTATTTTCTCCGGTTTCGATGGGTTTCATGCGTTGCATAATACGCGCTTCCCAGGCCAAAACAACCAATGGTATCCAAAAAATAAGGTATTTAAACTGTGGAAATACACCTTTTACACCAAAGCCTTTGAACCGGCGCCCCCAATTCCACGATCCGTAAAAAATTAGGGTATTAATCACATAAAAATAGACCCATGTAAAACGACCTTGTGAGCGAAACTGCTTAAGCGGCCCCATATAGTCCACCATCCATCCCATATTTTTGATGGCATAAGGAAACCCACAAGCAAAAAGCAACAATAAAAGTGAAGCAAAGAAAATGCCACGCAAATAATATTTGTGTACACGGTGATAAGCGGCATCGTTCCAAGATTTACTAAACATTTTGAATCCCGAAAACAACAGCCAAAGCGTATAAAAAAACGCAATTGCGCCTGCATAAGCTCTTGCTTCAAATTCAACATCACGTATTTTAATGATGTGCGAACTTATCCATTGCGCCATTGGCATATAGTCATAAGGCAGGAAAACCCCCTCCCAAACACCAATATAGGCGGTAAATCCATAAGGAGAAGCCGCACGGTCGGTTGAATAATCGGTCCAGTGTATCCAAATATTGAGCAACGCAAATGGTAGAATTACCATTACTATCCAATGACTTAGCCGGCGTACAATATTACCAAAATTAAACTCCCGGAGTATTTGAACACCAATATAAAGCGTCAGAAATAGGGCTGCCATTGCCATAAAATAAAAATGCAATTGTGCCGAAAACCACACCAAAAAGCCAATATGTAGGCTCTGATAACGTTTGCTGGTCCTTTCTTCATATCGACATAACCAATAGAGCATCATGGGTATCACAAAAGTGTGAGAAAGCCCAAAATGACCTGCAAATCGCCCATATTGTGGGGTTAGGAAGGTAAGTATCAAAGCACCCAAACCGGCATACCAAACCGGCAAATGGAGCTTACGAAACAATAAAAACAACACAGCACAACCCAACAATAAAGAGATGAGTTGGATAAAATTGATGGTGCCAATCACTTGATTGCTCAAATCGCTCACATTATGGCTCCACCATTGCATCATAGCACTGATGATCGGCTGATTATCCGTAAATAAAACATGCTCGCCAAAAGGGTAGTTCATACCACTATAATGCACATAACTGCTATCGTGGCGTACATGCCAAGCAGATGCCATATAGTTTTTGAAACCATCTTGCCCACCACCGAGCATAACTTCGTTTGGTTTGGAGGCCCAATCTCCATATTTGAGCCATAGCAAAAACGAGCAGACCAGTACCGTGAGTACCATCCCCCAAAACGTATATCCCCGCTTTAAGGAGGAAATATCGTACAACGAATGTTCAACTTGTTTGAGTGGTTTCAAAGCGTGGTTATATCATTTTTTTAACCCTAAAATAAATGAGCATACCGATCATTGTAATGAACATGACGCCCAAAACAAAAAAGTAGCCGTAATGCCATTTTAGTTCGGGCATATTTTCAAAATTCATTCCATATACCCCGGCAACAAACGACAAAGGTATAAATATTGTACTGATGACAGTAAGTAGTTTCATTACATTGTTCATCCGATTACTGATCTCGCTTTGATACAACGATTCAATATTGATGAGCTGATCCTTGAAGTTGTCGATATGATCCAGTACTTGCGCTACGTGATCTGCAATATCACGGAGGTAAACCGCATCTTCCTGCCGGAGAATCGGGCAGTCGGTGCGGTGCATTCTGGCAACAGCTTCCCGAAGAGGCTGTACCTTATTTTTAAATTGGTTAAGGGTATGTTTTAGGCTGAATATTTTCGCCTTAAAATGTTGGTTGGAAGCCGCGTAAATACTATTTTCTACCTCAAAAACGGAAGTTTCTATTTTGTCCAATGCCACAAAATAATTATCAATAATAGAATCCATAACGGAGTAGGCTAGGTAATCGGTACCTTTTTTGCGCATCCGATTACTCGCTTCACCGAGCCGTTGTCGAACGAGTTGGAGTGTATCATCGGGGTCTTCTTGGAAAGTTACTAAGATATCCTGCCCCACAAACATAGATACTTGCTCAAACTGTAATTCTACCCAGCGTTCGTCGTAGCGGATATGGGGAATTACGATAAAAAGACCATTATCGTACTCGTCCATTTTAGCACGTTGTTGGGTATTCACTACATCTTCCAGCGCAAGTGGGTGAATATTGAATTGTTCACCTACGGTTTTGATAAAATCAACTTCGGAAATATTACGTATATCGATCCAAAGATTCCGGTCGGGTGCAGCCTTTTCAGGGCGATAATCATCAAAAGCATTGCAGAAATCAGGATTATAAGCAATCGTATGTACTACGGGAGGGGTTTGAGCCCTATCTCCGGTATAAACAAGGGTTTCTGGTGGAAGCCCTGCTTTTACGATTCGTTTTTTATGCTTTTTACTCAATGGCTTTGTTTACTTATACTAATTTATGCGAATAATGGATGGGTACGTTCCCAAAACCTTCAAAACTCTCGGGAAGGTAACTCAAAAGACGAGTGAAAAGCCACGTTTACGAAACCTTGGAGATTTCGTAAACGTCACCTGAAGCACAAAATTGAGCATATCCTCGTTCCCCAAACCTTCAAAAAATTTCGGGAAGGTAACTCAAAAGACGAGTGAAAAGCCACGTTTACGAAACCTTGGAGGTTTCGTAAACGTTCGCAAATCACTACTATTTTAGAATTTTTCTACGCCACCGAAATGGAATGCGCCTTCAATAGCAGCATTTTCATCGCTATCAGAACCGTGAACAGCATTTTCGCCTACACTGGTCGCATATTTAGCGCGGATAGTACCAGGCGCAGCGTTTGCTGGATTGGTAGCACCGATCAAGGTACGGAAATCTTCTACTGCATTATCTTTCTCAAGAATAGCCGCAACAATTGGGCCACTGCTCATGAATTCGCACAATTCGCCATAAAAAGGGCGCTCTTTGTGTACTTCATAAAATTCACCAGCTTTAGCCAAGCTCAATTGAGTCAACTTCATTGCTACGATGCGGTAGCCCGCTTCGTTGATCATTTGAAGGATATTGCCGATATTACCGGCGCGCACTGCGTCGGGCTTAATCATCGTAAAGGTACGGTTACCTGCCATAATGTATTGTGTAATTTTTGTATAATTTAAATTGGGCTGCAAAGATACTTCAAGATTTTATTTCAAAAAGAATAGTTTTACAGGGTTTTGAAAAAATAATATCTTGTTAATACAAAAAAAACCATAAAAACTTAGTGTACTTTTGCGCCTCTTTTTAAAAATATGGAGTTTACCGCCGACCTCAGGGCTTTAATTACCCTTCCGCACAACGTAGCGATTTTTTCCCACCGCAACCCTGATGGGGATGCGATTGGTTCTGCGTTGGCCTTGCGCCACTATCTGGAGCAATACGGCCATAAAGTCCACGTCATGTTCCCCTCGGATTTTCCCGAAGAATTTGAAACACTTCCAGGTGCCGGCGAATGCCTGATCTGGGACATTTCCACAGAAGAGTGTAAGCAGGTTTTGAATAAAAAAGACTTGGTTTTTTTACTCGATTTTAATGCGTGGAATAGGATCGATAAATTGGGCGAATACGCTAAGCACTTATCCGCTAAAGTAGTGATGATTGATCACCACCTTTATCCCGATCCTATTGCCGATTTTGTTTTCTCCGACCCCGATGCAAGTAGTACCTGCGAACTGATTTATCGGTTTATTATGGGCATGGGCGACGCACAAAAACTCAACCCAAAAGTAGGGGAATGTATTTTCACCGGATTGATTACCGATACAGGCTCGTTCCGCCATGCCACCAATCCGTTGGTATATCGCATTGCTGCTGATTTGGTAGAAAGGGGCGTGGATGATACCGCAGTTCAAGACCGTATTTTTAATTCGCAGAAAGAAAAAAACCTTCGTTTGTTGGGGCATTGCCTAAGCAATAGAATGGAACTTTTGCCGGAGTACAAAACGGGTATTATTTGGCTAACAAAACGCGACTACGAAGAATTCCAAATACAACGTGGTGATACTGAAGGCATTGTAAATTATTTACTTACACTTAGAGAATTGCGTTTGGCTATTTTTGTGCACAACCAACCTACGGTAGTAAAATTGAGCCTACGATCTAAAGGTAATTTGGATGTACAGGAAATGTGCCATACCCACTTCAACGGCGGTGGGCATAAGAACGCCTCGGGTGCGCACTCGTACGATAGCCTTAAAGCAACTATCGACAAGATTAAAGAAATTTTACCATTATATAAAGACGCTATTCTTAAAAGTTAACAATGAAAAAACTGTTTTTAAGTATTTTGTTGCTATCGGCCTTTCAATTGGCAGCACAACAAGGAAAAGAAACCACATCAAAGCATGGTTATCGTATCATTACTCGTGCTGATATGGGGCAGCCCAAAGCAAAGTTTATGGACGAGATCATGGTGCATGTAGGGGTTTATATCGGCGATTCGCTGATGCAAAGTTCAAGGGTATTTGCCCCAACGGGCTTCAAGGCTCCTATGCCGTCGGAAGACGAATTCAACAATACCCCCTCCGCGCCTGTTCTAGTAGATGCGGGTTTGATGATGGGTGTTGGTGATAGCCTTACGGCTTTTATGAGGATTGACTCCTTTATCCGTACTACGTTGCCGCCTTCTTTGCGTAAATTCAATGAAGTGCGTTACGAAATTAAAATGATTAGCCTTGTTAGCGGCGAAACCAAACGTATGGAAAGAGAAAAAGCCATGGCTGCTTTTTCGGAAATTGCTAAAAAAGTAGGTGTAACCGTTGCAGATTATCGGAATGGCACACTCAAAAATGTTATTGGAAAGCCTTCCGGCTTGAAATACCTCGTTGTGGATCAAGGCAAAGGCGCGCCTGTCCAAAAAGGAGAAAATGTAGCCTGCCACTATTATGGTAGCCTCACCAATGGCACTATGTTCGATAATTCTTTTGAACGCGGTGAGCCAATTGAGTTTGGAGTAGGTACGGGCCAAATGATCGCTGGCTTTGACGAAGGTGTTTTAGGTCTTAACCACGGCGCAAAAGCCTATTTATTTATGCCACCAAGTTTGGGTTACGGCGATCAGGCATCAGGGCCTGTTCCCGCTAATGCTGAACTCATTTTTTATATCGAAATTCAATAAACGAATCAATAATTTATATTTCTATGCGATTGCTTATCTTTTTGGCCGCTTTCGGCCTTTCCGCTAGTCTAATGACAGCATGTAAAAATGGAGGTGCCTCAAAAGGAACACCAACCGAACACGGCCATACTTACATTAATCACACGAACAAAAATGGTGTAAAACCACAAGTTGGCGATAAAATTTATAGCCACGTAAGCGTTTTTATTGCCGATTCTATGTTCAATAGTACACGTACATCTGGCCGAGAATTCGAAATGGTAGTACCTACACCAGAGGAAGTACCAGCAGGCAAACCATTGTCTCCGCTTTTCGATGCTATGTTCCTCGGAACTGAAGGTGACTCTATGACGTTTTACCAAACAGTGGATTCCACTATGGCAAAAAATATGGAGCAATTGCCAGAGCGCTTCAGAAAAGAAAAATTTATCCGCTTCGAGGTGGTATTTGTAAAAATAGAAACTGCTGCTGATAAAAAGAAAAAAGAAGAAGAAGCAATGGCGCGTTTCACAGGTATCCAAACCAAAATGACGCAAATGGCTGCTGACTATAAAGCAGGTAAATTGAACAGTCAATTGACTACCACGGCTTCTGGTTTGAAGGTGTTAATCGAAGAAAAAGGTACAGGTGCTCCACTAAAAGTAGGCGATAAAGTAGAAACTAACTACTATGGTTGCTTAACGGATGGCAAAATGTTCGATAACTCTTTCCAACGCGGCGAACCACTAGGATTTGCACTTGGTGCTGGTCAAATGATCAAAGGTTTCGACGAAGGCACTCAAATGTTGAACCATGGCGGTAAAGCTACCTTCTTCTTGCCTCCAGCATTGGGTTATGGCAAAGAGGCAAGTGGTCCAATTCCAGCAAATTCAGAATTGATCTTTTACGTAGAAGTACAGTAATATTTCATTTCTTAGGAATGAGTAAATAATAACTTATCATTTTGGGTAGATAACTTTTTGCTCAGACAAGTATCTTTTTCTGCGAATAGTGGGGCTATTTAAAGAAAAAGATAGGTAGTATGAGCGGAAAGGAATCAGTCAAAGGTGATAAGTTATTGTTTACTCATTCCTTATTAGCATAGATTCGATTGGTTCGAAGGAATATTGTACTGTTTCATGTTTTGATACGGTATATATCCCTCGAATCAATCGTTTTTTTTAGCCCCAACAACCAAAAAATATTTTAACTTTATCCATTTTTTGAATCAAAATTTAAACATAACATGACTATTGAACAACTCAAAGGGTTGAAAGAAAAGTTGATGGTACTGAGGAGGTATCTTTGACGTAGATAACCGACTCAGGGAAATTGAAGACCTTACTAGCCAAACTTTAGATCCCAACTTCTGGAACGACCCCAAACGGGCAGAATCTATCCAACGCAAAATTGGCGTAAATAAAAAATGGGTCGAGGAATACCAAGAACTCGCCCGCGAAGTGGATGATTTGGAAGGCATTTTTGAATTCCAAAAAGAAGGACTCGCTACCGAAGAAGAAGTAGAAGCCCAATACGCCAAAACCAACGAATTAATAACAGATGCCGAATTCCGCTCTACACTGAACCAACCGGAAGACGAAATGTCGGCAGTACTCAATATCAACGCTGGTGCTGGTGGTACTGAAGCGTGCGACTGGTCGGCCATGATCTTACGCATGTATCGTATGTGGGCCGAGCGCGCGGGCTTCAAAGTCAATGATTTATTTGAACAAGATGGCGATACTGCGGGTATCAAATCTGCTAGTATAGAAATCATTGGGCCGTATGCCTACGGTTGGCTCAAAGGCGAAAATGGCGTACACCGCCTCGTTCGCATCAGCCCTTTCAATGCGCAGGGCAAACGCCAAACTTCCTTTGCGTCTGTATTTGTATATCCGCTGATTGAAGATGATTCCATCGAGATTGTGATCAAACCCGATGATATTGAAATGGATGTATTCCGCGCTTCGGGAGCAGGTGGGCAGCACGTCAACAAAACAGATTCTGCGGTGCGCCTGCGGCACTTGCCCTCGGGTGTGGTAGTAGAATGCCAAGCAGATCGTAGCCAGCACCAAAACCGCGCACGTGCTATGATTATGCTTCGTAGCCGGTTGTACGAAATTGAATTGCGCCGCCGCCAAGAGGAAAAAGACAAATTGGAGGCTGGTAAAAGCAAAAACGAGTGGGGCAGCCAAATCCGATCGTATGTACTCGACGATCGCTGGGTAAAAGACCTCCGATCAGGCTATAAAGTCCATAACCCCGATGCCGTTTTGGATGGAAACCTAGATCCGTTCCTAAAAGCCTACCTGATGTGGGTCAGTAACCCAACCGGTGTAGTGGAAGACGATGATTAATGATTAAAACTTCCAACTAATCCTCGTTTTTTTTGTTACAAACACTTGTCGCGGCTGTACAAATCTCACCGCGACAAGTATTTATTCACATTTCCATAAATTTTAGTCATCTGTGCGTACAGCCATTATCGGTGCTGGTATTGCTGGCATTGCATCTGCCATTCGACTGGCCGCCAAAGGTCATCAAGTTACTGTATTTGAAGCCAACGATTACCCCGGAGGTAAGTTGAGTGTATTTACACAAGACGGTTACCGCTTTGATGCCGGCCCCTCTCTTTTTACAATGCCACAATACGTGGACGAACTTTTTGAACTTTGTGGCGAAAAAGCCTCCGATCATTTCCGATACCAGCGCACGGATACCGTTTGCCATTATTTTTGGAATGACGCAACGCGGTTAAATGCATGGGCCAATCCCGCCGATTTTGCCCGCGAAGCCGAAAAAGTATTGGGCGTACCTGCCGAAAAAGTCACTGGTTTTTTATCGCGCAGTGCTACCAAATACGATTTGGCAGGCCGTATTTTTTTGGAAAAATCGCTCCACAAAGTAAAAACCTGGATCGGTTGGTCTGTGGCAAAAGCAATGGTAAAACTGCCATTTTACGACATGCTTTCTACCATGCACAAAACCCACGAAAAGCATTTTCCACAATCGCCCAAACTCGTGCAATTATTCAATCGTTTTGCGACATATAATGGCTCCGACCCTTACAAAGCATCGGGAATGTTGACGATTATACCGCATTTTGAGCACAATATTGGTGTTTTTTACCCGGAAGGTGGCATGCACAGTATTACGCAAAGTTTGTACGAATTGTCGTTGCGCCAAGGGGTTAAATACCATTTTTCTACACCTGTTGAGCAGATTCTTACTTCGGGCAAAAAGGTTACAGGTGTGCGCACACACGACGGCACAACACACGCCTTCGATCGTGTGGTGAGCAATATGGATGTCTTTTATACCTACAAAAAACTGCTCCCACAAGAGCCGCATCCCGAGCATATCCTGAACCAGCCTAAAAGCACTTCCGCGTTGATCTTTTACTGGGGTATTCGCCACGATTTTAAAGAATTGGGGCTGCACAATATTCTTTTTGCCGACGATTACAAAAACGAATTTGAGCAACTCAACCAAGGCACGGTGACCAATGATCCAACCATTTATATCAATATCACTTCCAAATTCACACCAACAGATGTTCCCCTAAACGGTGGTGAAAACTGGTTTGTAATGGTCAATGCACCTTGTCATCAAGGACAGAATTGGGCCGCTTTGATTCCTGAAATACGACGCAATACGATCCAAAAGATTAGTGCAATTTTGGGCAAGGACATTGAGACACTGATTGCTTGCGAATCCATTTTGGAGCCACGCGAAATAGAGCGACGCACCTCGTCGCACTTAGGAGCACTTTATGGTTACAGTTCTAATAATTTGATGGCTGCGTTTTTGCGGCATCCCAATTTTTCCAGTAAAATAAAAGGATTGTTTTTTGTTGGGGGCAGCGTGCATCCCGGTGGAGGCATACCATTGTGTTTATTATCGGCTAAAGTAATGTCGGAAATGGAGTGATTATTTCCCCTAAATATCTACAATATTCAATTCAAAACGCGTCACAAAGTCGCTAATTGCGGGATTATTATCCTTCATTTGTTCTAGTTTTTCCCTACTGGATAGCATCCTTGTCGGGCGTTGTACTGGTGCTTCGGGAGCCATGCTTTCATCCATGCGTACGCGCAATTTTACACCTAAATCTTGCATTTGGTGGCGCAAATAATCCAAAATTTTTGTTGTTTCTTGTTGTATCAGTCCCGAGTGTATGGTTAATCCTACGGAAGCAACGACTGTTTTGTCTTCTAATGCCAATACGGCTAAATTGATCGCTTGCCTTAATGAAGGCGATTCCGTTCTTGCAGCGTATTCGCTCCACGCTTTTTGGGTATTGGGCAAAGAAAAAAGGCTTTCTCGCTGGGCCAATTCGGCCTGTTCCACTTTAACGGCTTTCTCAAAATGATCGAGATTGAGCGAAAACTTATCGGCGCGTTTCAACCCAAGTTGAAGTTCGGCGGTAAGCGAAGAAATGGCATCTTTGCCTAAAGGAGCAGCATTACCTGCCGCTGCAACAGGTAAAGGTGTAGAAATTGGGGCTGGGGTTGGCGTTGAAGCAGGAGTTTGAGGTGTTATGCTACGGTCAGGAGTTTTTTTTTCCATACTACCGTTACTAGCAGCCTTTATGGTGCTTCCAATATGGCACATTTTGATCAATGCCATTTCCACATGCAAGCGTTTGTGGCGCGCCATTTTGAAATTAATATCGCAGTCGTTGCAGAGGCTAAGCGCGGTGAGGAGTACCGAAGCAGGTGCCAATTGTGCCTGCCGGTGGTAACGTTCGCGTAACGAATCACCTGTTTCGAGCAATGCCAATGTAGCAGGATCTTTACACACCAAAATATTGCGGAGGTGCTCCGCTAAACCATTGATAAAAATATCGGGTTCAAAGCCTTTACGGACAATTTGATCAAACAACAACATAATGGCCGACAAATCCTCAGCCAGCAGCGCGTCTGTTATTTGGAAATAATAGTCGTAATCCAGTACGTTCAGGTTATCAATAACATCGGCATATTTGATGTTTTTGCCTGAAAAACTGGTAATTCGATCAAAAATAGACAAAGAATCGCGCAATGCGCCATCGGCTTTTTGGCCAATGATGTGTAGTGCATCATCTTCGGCGGTAATGCCTTCTTGCTTACAAATATAGCGCAAATGCAGCACCATATCGGCTACCGTGATGCGCCTAAAATCAAAAATCTGGCAACGGGAAAGGATCGTTGGGATAATTTTATGCTTCTCCGTAGTTGCCAAAATAAAAATAGCATACGGCGGCGGCTCTTCCAAGGTTTTCAAAAAAGCATTGAACGCCTGATTGGACAACATGTGCACCTCATCAATGATAAACACCTTATATGTCCCTTCTTGCGGGCGAAAACGCACCTGTTCGATCAATGCGCGGATGTGCTCCACAGAGTTATTGGAAGCGGCATCCAGTTCGATGATATTGAAAGAGGCATTTTCATTAAAAGCATTACAGGAAGGACAATCGTTACATGCCTCAAAGTCGGGCGTACGTTTTTGGCAATTGAGGATTTTAGCCAAGATCCTAGCGCAAGTCGTTTTACCTACACCACGCGGGCCACAAAATAAAAAAGCATGCGCCACGTGGTCGGTGGCCAAGGCATTTTTTAAAGTGGATGCGATATGCTGCTGCCCAACCACATCTTCGAAGCGTTGGGGGCGGTATTTGCGTGCGGAAACTACAAACTGACTCATGTAGCCGCGAAGTTACGAAAAAATAATATTTTGGTGCTAAAATATTTATCCACATTGTTTTCGGGTTGCTAAAGCCAATTTTTATGTAGTATTGCAGCATCAAACAAGAATAGACTTGTTGCGGTGGGAGCATCCGAGGCATAAAATTAGAGATTTTTGGGCTGATTGAGGCTTATTTTGTAGTTCGTAGCAGCGCTACGGACTACAAAATAGCCGAAAAGCAGTCAAAAA
>JAYUKX010000092.1:0-47601 GCA_043764095.1 Chitinophagales bacterium | reverse complement strand
CACTTTTATGCAGCGGAGTAATTCGCGGTACATTGAGTTGATGAGCTTGCGCTCTTCCTCCTGTTCTTGCTCCGATAGTGGCTCTAGTAAATGTACGTTCGGCATGGAAATAAAAAATCTAAATACGTTATTAGGAATGACCTTTCTTTAAATTTCATTCCTCCGTGCAAAGTTAATTGAAATAAATCAGATTTCCAAATTTTTGACTAAATCTATTACAACTTATTGTTAGCTGGGTGCATTATTACCCAGAATATGTGAAAAAGAATTGCGTATGTTCAACGCTGGTAGTTATTTTTTACCATTTTTCACAAAAACCACATAAAAATACACCTTTTTTTAATCTAAAAAAGTTTACCTTTGCGACTGCTTTTTAACAAGCAAAGGGAATTTATTTATAAAATATTGATTATCAAATAATTACGCTAAAATGGCTTTAATCGGTTCGATTCGAAAACGCGGTTGGATTCTTATTACAACGATGGTATTAGCCCTTGGGGGCTTTATTTTGATGGACATAGTCTCCAACAGTCAGAAGTATAGTGCTGCAGACGCAAACACTCTAGGTAAAGTAAATGGCAAAGATATCCGTAGCGAGGATTTTGAACGCTACAAAGCAACGATCTACGCTAATGCTTCAGGTAATAATGATTACCAAGTTCGCCAGCAAGTCTGGAATCAATTTGTAGAAGACGCGATCATTCGCGAACATGCTGAACCGCTAGGATTAGGTGTTGCAAAGGATGAATTGATGGAACTACAATTCGGAACAAATCTTAGTCCAGTGATTCAAGAGCGCTTCCGTGGCCAAAATGGCCAAGTGGACATGAATAACCTTATGCAAATCAAAGATGCCATTGCACAAGGTACTTTGAATGACGAAAAATATGCTGATTTCCGCACACGTTGGTCTATCCAAGAAAATGAGGTGATCAAACAACGCCTGCAAGATAAAATGACGGCGATGATCATGAAGGGTATCTATACCCCAACTTGGCAGGCAGAAGCTGTTTTTGCTGAAAACAGCCAACGTGTCGATTACCTTTATGTACGTGTACCTTATGACAAGGTACCAGATACTGACATCAAGGTTTCTGATGATGATTATGCAGCTTATTTAAAGGAGAATCCACGCCAATACGATAACGCTGAAGAAACTCGCGTACTCAATTATGTATCTTTTGATGTATTGCCAACTAATGCCGACTCCTCTGAAGCGAAAAAGAAAGTTGCTGATATTGCAAATGACTTACGCATTAAGGGCGATTCTTTATTCGTAGTGAACAAAGATGGTACGTATGGCACAGCATTCCAACCTAAAAGCGCATTGCCTACGGCAGTAGCCGATCAGTTGATGTCTGCTCCTATTGATTCTGTTGTTGGTCCATATTTGGATGGTGGCAGCTGGAAGATTGCTAAAGTATTGGGTCGTAGAGTACTTCCTGATTCTGTAAAAGCACGCCATATTTTGATACGTGACCCAGCCACCGCTAGTAAGAAAATCGATAGCCTTAAATCTGTCATTTCATCTGGCAAAGCTACTTTTGATGTAGTGGCGAAGGCCAATAGCGAAGATACTGGATCAGGCGCAAAAGGTGGTGACCTAGGCTTTTTTGCCAATGGTATGATGGTGCCAGAATTCAACGATGTGTGTTTTAACACTGGTGAACAAGGCAAATTATACACAGTAACTACCCAGTTTGGTGTACACCTTATTGAAATTACGGGTAAAAAATTCATTACCAATCAAGCATCTATAAAGGCTGCTTATATTAGTGAATTGATACGCCCATCTAAGAATACGCAACAAACCGTAAAGGATAAAGCATTAGAGTTGGTTCATTCTACTAAAACATTGACTGGATTGGAAGAAAAATCAAAAGCAATGAATTTGGAACTACTCGTTTCGCAGGCATTAAAAGCCAGCGATTATAGCCTTGGCCTGTTGGGTAGTGGTAAAGATGCTCGCGATATTGTGAAGTGGGCCTACAATAAAGATACCGATCCAGGTGAAGTTTCTAAGGAAGTATTTACCATTGCTGATCCAAATGGCGGTTATTTCGACTCAAAATACGTTGTGGCTGCATTAAAGGTGATTAGCCCGAAAGGTGGTGCAACAGTAGCAAGCTTGAAAGCAAGTGAGCAATTGGTGGTAGAAATGAAGAACCGTAAAAAAGCAGAGGTAATTAAAGCAAAATTGCAAGGTACTTCTGATCTTTCAGCAGCAGCAGCGGCCTATGCCATGGCTGTTGATACTGCCGTAGGCGCTTCTATGATGCAAGTAAATACCCCTAAAGGTGGTGCTGAGCCTCGTGTAGTAGGTACGGTGTTCGCGTTGAAACAAGGCGAAACCAGCAAACCAATTGTAGGTAAAACTGGCGTGTATGTTGTACAACCAATCTCTAGTCCAGTAGCGGCTGCAACGCCTCCTGACTTAACGATGTTCCGTCGTCAGGCTAACTCTACTGCACAGACTACCGTACGTTCAGGTTTGGTCAACTCCTTGAAGAAATCGGCTACAATAAGCGACAACCGTTCTAATTTTTATTAACGGTCGGTCGCATTGAAAATATTTTACAAAAAAGCCATCCAGAATGATCTGGATGGCTTTTTTTATAGAGTAAATAGAAAAAACAACTCCGTTCCTAACCTTGAACATACACCACGTATTTTTCAGCAAAAAACTCAAGATTTAAAAAATCTCGAATGGGCATTACTTCCACATACTTATTGCTTTTGCCGGGTAGCGCCTTTACCTCATCGGCGATATCGCCGCCTTTGAGTGCTATAAGGCCATTGGGATAGGCGTGGGCGTGTTTTTGTTTGATTAAAAATTGGCACCAAGCCATCAATTGGTTTAATGGAGCAACAGCACGCGTTACTACAAAATCAAATTGACCCGCCATTTTAAGGCTTTCGGCACGCGTATGAATGCCTTTTACATTGGTTAATCCCAAAGCCGAAACAACTTCCTCCACTACTTTGATTTTTTTTCCAATACTATCTACTAGTACAAAATTAACCTCTGGAAACATAATGGCCAAAGGAATACCCGGAAAACCACCGCCTGTTCCCAAATCCAGTACTTTTGCACCCGAATTGAACTCAAACGATTTTGCAATACACAACGAATGTAGTACATGCCGTTCATTTAAGTTTTCGATATCTTGCCGAGATACTACGTTTATTTTACTATTCCAATCGGCATACAGCGGTTGTAATTGTAGCAATTGAGCTACTTGATGGTCAGTGAGTTTTGGGAAATATGTCTTGAAATCAATCATTAACTGGTATTTTACCATACATTGGATCACCCAATGATATTGAAAATTTTGCGCAAAAGTAGGTATTTTTGATGAGTTTATGCTGCGTAACTGCTAATTATTATGCTCAAAAATTTGGCTTATTCTACTACACTATCCACTTCTCCTGCCCCAAATTTGGTATTTATACGATCACCCTTTTTAAGTTCAGCAGCACTCTGCACCGCTTTCCCATCTTTAAGCGTAATACTATATCCGCGTAGTAAGGTGGTTTCGGGGGCAAGCGCAGTAGTTAATTCTGCCAGTTGATCTAAGTGCCTATGCTCTTCTTTGAGGCGTTGCCGTGTTATAATAGGAATATCCCTAGCAGATGCTGCTATATAATTATGGGCTGCTGCTAGGGTTCTTTCGGCCGCATTTTGCACCATATTTTGGGCAAATTGCAGTGACTCCAAGGCGTATTGTACATTTTTATGACCAATTTGGGCGATATTTGTGGCCATCTCTAACAAAAGAGACTCAAACCTAAATGTACGTTCAATTAAAAAATCTGCAACAGCGGTCGGTGTTTTGAATGCAGTATGTGCCACCATATCCAAAACAGATTCGTCTATTTCGTGTCCAATACCTGAAAAAACAGGCAGTGGCATGGTTGCAACTGCTTTTCCGAGTTCAAGACTATCAAAAGCGGACAAATCTAGTCGCGCACCACCGCCACGTATAATTACGACTACGTCAAAATGGTGGTAAATTTGCGCAACTTGATGCAATACTGCACAAATTTCAGGCTCCGCCTTACGACCTTGTACTGCTGCAAAAAAATATTGGCAATGAAAGACGTAGCCAAATGAGTTTTCGGCCAAATGCGCCTTAAAATCGTGAAAACCAGCTGCATCTTGTGAAGTAATGACAGCAATACGCTGTAACACCAGTGGAAGAAGAAGTGCGTTATTCTGGTGTAAGAGTCCATCTTTACGCAATGTATCAATGGTCTGCCGGCGTTGGAGTGCCATAACACCCATTGAAAAGGCTGGATCAATGTTTTCTATATGTAATTTTAACCCATAACGCTCGTGGTAGTCCACACGTACGAGTAAACGCGCTTGTACACCTGCGCTCAATACCAATTCGGACAACTGCCCATGTTCAATAACCAAGCGCCTACGATCGCGTTGCCAAACAATAGCTTGAGCCTGGGCAACAATATCATCCTCCAATAGGCCTTGTGATTCACTTTTTTGCACTAAAGCAAGATACAAATGCCCACGGGACAAGTTCGCCTCTGCAATTTCCGCAGTGATCCAAATTGGTTCGCGGAAATTGAGGGCGATTACTTGTCTTATATGTGCATTGAGATCTTGAAGCGTATAAACCATTTGGTTTTTATTCAACCACTGTAACTTTCATCATATTTGTCCGGTACCTACGCTCAATCGGCATAGAACCTGTATTGATAATAATATCGTCGACTTCTACGTAGCCCGCTTCCTTCAAAATTTCAACAGAATCTTGAATTGTCTCGTCGGTTGTTTTAAATTTGTCGTAATGAAAACAAGAAACACCCCACACCAAGTTCAAGGTATTGAGCATACTGACTTGGTCGCTAAAAATGTAGATATGCGCATTTGGCCGGAAGCTACTCACTTTAAATGCGGTATAACCCGAAGTAGTCATACCAACAATACCTTTTGCCCCCAATTCTTCTGCGACGCGACAAGCATTGAAACAAATCACATCGGACTGGAATGTTTTGGATTTTTCAATTGCTGTTGGGCGTTTGTTTTGGATATTTGGCCAATAATGCTTTTCTGCTTCGCGAATAATCCGAGTCATTGCTTCAACCACCAATATAGGATGGTCACCAACTGAAGTTTCACCAGAAAGCATTACGGCATCAGCGCCATCAAAAACGGCATTAGCAACGTCAGTGATTTCGGCACGGGTAGGTGATGGATTTTTGATCATGGAGTCCATCATTTGGGTAGCCACAATAACTGGGCGACCAAATTGCATACACAATTGTACAATTTGCTTTTGTGTAATCGGCAATTGTTCGATCGGCATTTCCACTCCGAGGTCACCACGTGCCACCATAATACCATTGCTAGCCTTAATAATTTCGCGTAGATTTTTTACGGCTTCTGGTTTTTCAATTTTTGAGATGACCTTCGCAGGGTGACCAACCGCATTAACGCGTTCGATTAGATCGAGAATATCACGCTCTTTGCGAACAAACGACAAAGCAATCCAATTGACTGGTTGTGTTAGGATATAATTAAGATCCTCAATGTCTTTTTCTGTCAATGCTGGCAATTGTACATTGGTATCGGGCAGGTTAACACCTTTATTACTACTTAATACGCCATCGTGTAGGCACCGGAGTTTAACAGTATCTACTTTATTGGTCTCTGCCACTTCAAATACCAGTTTGCCATCGTCCATTAGAATACGTTCACCTACATTACAATCTTCAGCAAAACGCTCGTAACTCATGTAGATTTTTTCCATAGTACCGAGTACCTCTTCGTTGACAAGCGTAATAATATCGCCATTTTTAAGCGGTAAGGCATTATCCTTTATTTTACCCACACGCAATTTAGGCCCTTGCAAATCTGCAAGAATAGCCACGTGTGTATTGAGTTCTTCGTTAAGTGCGCAAATATGGTCAATTACTTTTTGGTGATCTTCGTGTGATCCATGACTAAAATTAAGTCGGAAAACATCAACGCCAGCAATAGTTAATGCTTTGAGTTGATCATAAGAATTACAAGCCGGGCCTACGGTAGCCACTATCTTTGTGTTTTGCCAACCTGCTTTGCGCAAATTGGCTGGTGTTTGGGTGTTCTTCGCTTCTGTATCAGCACTTGCCATAATATAACTTCTTTTAGTGTAAATTTTACAATTAGTTTGAAGCAACAAAAGTACAGCATCCCATTGAAAATATATTGCGATGCCTCATTAATTATATAAAAACTATCTTTTTTATTGCCTAACGCCCAATTTCAAGGGGGATCAGAAAATCGTTAATTTGTTTATAACATAGTGTGAACCAAAGCATAAGACATTAAAATAGCGCAATTTCGCTAAGGCGTGATACAAGATTTCAACAAAAAAATAGCCGAAAGATTTTTTTACCGCGAAAAACATCGTTCCTTTGCAGTCGAAAAATTCATTTTTTCAACATCATTAATTAACTTTTTAGAAAAAAAACATGGCAGAAGATACTACTTTAGTACAACGCATAAAAGCGATTATCATTGAAAAATTAGGCGTAGAAGAATCCGAAGTTGTCGCTGAGGCTGAGTTCATTAAAGACCTTGGTGCTGACTCTCTTGATACGGTTGAATTGATTATGGAATTCGAAAAAGCATTTGATGTAACAATCCCTGACGAACAGGCAGAAAAAATCACTACTGTTGGTAAGGCTATTGAGTTCATCCAAGCACATGCTGCTTAATTAACAAATGTAGTAAGGTGTTTTGTGCTAAAGTTTAAGACTTAAAACCTCTTTTTAGCCAACAAGGCAACAACATGAGTCATTCTGTATATGCAGGATGACTTATGTTTTTTATACCTTTGCGGAAATGAGAAAAATTACCGCCGACTGGGTTTGTCCAGTTATTTCAGAACCTATACCTAATGGTGTCGTTATTTGCGACGATGCTGGTAAAATATTAGCCGTTGAACAGCGCGAGCACCACGATGTAGCCACTTTGGAGGTACACAGTGGCGTGCTTACGCCCGGTTTTATCAATACGCACTGCCACCTTGAACTATCGCACATGAAGGGTAAGGTAGATACAGGAACAGGGCTTATTCCTTTTATTACAGGCGTTGTAACGCAGCGCGATGCTATACAAGATGTAATTCAATCTGCCATTCGACAAGCAGAAGAAGAAATGCTTGAGGGCGGTATTGTGGCACTTGGGGATATTTCTAATACACCTGATACTTTTGCCACAAAAGCACATGGTCGAATGCGTTACTATACATTTTTGGAGGTTTTCGATTTTTTACAAGAAGAAAACGCACAAAAAACGATAGAGGCCGGTATTGCTGTTTTTAACCAATTAGATCTCGCCCGCGATAGTGCTCGCGCAATAGTGCCACATGCGCCATACTCGGTCAGCGAATCTTTGTTTAAGGCTATTAACTCATTTAACCCTTCTGGTGGTATTACCGTAAGTATTCACAACCAAGAAACACCGCCTGAAAACCAATTATTTAAAGAAAAAAAAGGAGCCTTCCTCGACTTTTATGGTAAATTTGGTATTTCCCTAGAGCAATTCAAAGCATCCGGCCAAACCTCCATTTATTATGCGTTAGCGCATCTAAATCCTTATAATCGTAACTTATTTGTCCATAATACGCTAACCACAAGAGCGGAAATACAAGCAGCAAATGACTGGTCGCAAAAAGTCTATTGGGCAACCTGTCCTAATGCTAATCTTTATATAGAAAATCGCCTGCCCGATTATTCTGCTTTTATGGATACCAATGCGCGCATGACTATTGGTACGGATAGCCTCACATCCAACTGGCAATTATCTATACTGGAAGAAATGAAAACGATTGCTCGCCTGCAAAGTTATGTGCCATTTAGCAATCTACTCCGCTGGGCCACACTAAATGGCGCTGAAGCACTGGGCTTCGATGATTCTTTGGGCAGCCTCCAACCAGGTAAAAGACCAGGGATATTACTCCTAAACGGCTTGGAGGATGGGTGGCGACTTGGTATGGGTGCAACCGTAAAGCGGTTGGTGTAGCAGAAAATATTAAATTGAATCGCCGTATGGCTAAAAAAGAAGCCCTGTACCACCTTACGGCAGACAGGGCCCATTGGTAAATCCTTCGTTCTTCTCAAAAATTCATTATTCTTGGCTTCGGCTACACAGCCTGGTGGCTTCGGCTTCGCTCAGCCACCAGACTGCGTAGCCGAAGTTCGGTAACTGAGCGTAGTCGAAGTTAGTTTCTTCCCGATTTTACGCGATTTTTCTCATCTTCTAAGCCCGTTTTGCGCTGGCGTGATGCTTTCACATCATTAGAGCCAAAACGGTATGTACAACTCACGGTAACGGTTCGCGCTTCCCACGTTCCATTGGCATACATCTTGAGGCCGGGGGTGAATATGTTCGTGCCTCCCCAACCTGCAGTGTTTAACAAATCGCCAAAACGAATACGCAAAGAGCCTTTACCGTCCCAAAGTGATTTTTTAATACCTGCATCCATTACGCCTTGTTGGCGGCTTCTCAAAGTACCCCAATAGCCGGCAGTATTATACCATCCTGATAATTGAAAAGTCCAGCCTTTTGGGAGTTTAATGTTTTGCTCTGCGTACAGACTAGCAAAACTATAAGCAATTTCGTCAATACCAAAACCTAGGTTATCGAACTGCGCTTTAAACTTGCTGTGTACCCCCGTTATGCTGATAAAACCATCGTACCATTTGGCAAATGGTGTTGGGATATTTAAAGTAGCTGTATAGTTTTCCTGATTGGCAATGTTCTCGTTGGTGATAAAAGTGGCATTCGGATTTTTAGCATCTTTGGCAAGTACTTGCGTAAATACATCTAGTGTTTTGCTGTAACCCAAAGAAACGATGGGGTAACCATTGTAGGTGGGGGCTATCTCAAAGGAATTGGTGAATTGCGGGCGCAAGCGTTCGTTACCGCGTTGGAATGTCAATTCGTCCAATTTAAACTCAAAAGGGTTCAGATCCTGGTAACTTGGTCGATCAATACGGCGGCTAAACGTAGCATTCAACCCTATTTTCTCGGTGAAGGTATAAGTAACCGCTGCGCTTGGAAACAATTCGGTATAATCCTTTTTAACTTGCTTGCCATTCTGAGCATTCAAGGAGATTAAATCACCCATATAGTTGGTGTTTTCCAAACGAAGCCCTGTTTGAATATTGAGTTTTTTACCAAATTTTCGGTTATAGTTTACATAAGCTGCTATAGTGCGCTCTTTGTAAATAAATTGGTTGCTCACCGTAGTATCCAATATATCATTGCCTTCTACCACATTGAAAAAATCAAAAGTATTATCTGTTGCTACATTTGATATCTTGGCACCCGTACCAAAAGTGCCTTTCCAAAGGTTTTGCTCATAGTCAATTTTCGCTGTTGTGATATCGATATTGGACGGCGTTTCGTTCCTGAAAATACGACTATATGATGGAAACGATTCTGTAGGAGAGCGGTAAAAATTGGGTTGATAACTTTTACCAATAATACGATAAAACCCACGATCGACATCAATATTCAAACTGTGGCCAGAAGTATCGGCAAAACGATAGTTGGCATTAAGATTAAGGTCTTTTCTTGTCCCGGGAACGGTATTCGTAGCTTCCAAGACAGAAGTAACTTGGTCTTTATTGGCCAAAGGCCCAATATTCGTCAAACTATTATTGTTCCAATCACCATTATCGTAATTGCCATTGACCAAAATACCAACCGTATGTTTAGAATTGATAAAATAATCCGCACCTGTTCTTATGGAATTCCAACGGTTATTATTGTACGACTTAGCCTTTTGGTCAAAATACGAATTATTTTGCTCACGTATGAAATTTTGCTCATTATGCCAGCGTCCGTAGCTATTATTATACGAACCAAAGGTGTTGAATTTTTTGGTGCGGTGGTTCAAACTAAGACTGCTTCCACCTTTAAATGTTTCACCATAAATGGCATCCAAACCTATATTGCCATTGGTACCAAGTGCCTTATCTTTTTTTAAGCGGATATTGATAATGCCTGCGTTGCCAGAAGCATCATATTTGGCAGATGGGTTTGAAATGATCTCAATATTGTCAATATCGGCGGCTTGTGTGCCCTTGAGTAACGCCGCTAGGTCTTTGCCATCCAAAGGCACATCACGGCCATCGATCATTATTTTTACATTGTTTTTGCCTTTTACACTCACGTTTTCGTTGTTATCAACGGTTACACCTGGTGCTTTGCGCAAAAGTTCTAAAGCACTCAAACCCGTAGAATTGACGGTACCATCTACATTGAGTACTGTTTTGTCGGCTTTTACTTCGATCGTTTTCCGACGAGCTACAATGGTGACCTGTTGGAGTTCTTTACTCTGTTCGGCAAACTGAATTGGTTCCAATTTCTTATCGGATTTGCTCATTTCAAAAACAGCCGAGTTGGCAACGCCTGCTCCAATAAGGTTTAGTTGAATAAAATAAGAGCCTTCTGCCACGTTTTTGATCTCATATGACCCATCTTCTCCAGTAATAGCACCTGTTACTACTGTTGAATCCGCAGCCTTGTGTAAGGTAACTGTGGCAAAATCTGCTGGCTTTCCATCGAACTGAAGTGCTTTACCAGATATTGATTGTGCTTGAGCAGACGCAGCAATACACAAAAATAAAAAAGCGAATAATAATTGTTTCATAACTTAATTAAATATATTGTCTTAAAAGTAGAACGCAAAACTAAGGATATACAGTACTATGCAAAACAAAGAACCTGCCAATACCCATAAATAATCTACCAAATGGATACAACTGTCGATGAACTGGTTATTGAGCGATAAGACTGACTTACAGACACTTATGTTTCAGTGCCGTTGCTTTAATACGATGAAGATGAAGTAATTATGGATGAATGGCAGGGAACGACCGACGAGCACACAAAAACGACTATTCCCTTGTCCAAACTTCTGTATCGGTAGTAAAAGCCTCAATACCATTGGCTTTGGTATAAAAAATAAATAGGGATTGCGAGCCATCATTTACAGGAACATAAGCATTTTTGATTTGTCTCCCATTGAGCGTAGTATCCGCAATAATTTGGTAGAGGTTGGCATTTTGTCGTTGCAAATCGGTAATCTTAGCAGAATTGCCACGTTCGTCGCTGAGTATAGCAATACGGCCTACGCGGGTAGGATTGTTTATTTTTTGCCCCCAAACGGCTACTTTTTCGTAAAACACGGTATCTTTCCGATCACCATATTCCCCAATTGCATCCAAGTCAAGATCTAGCGAAAGTGTATAGTTTTTATCGTTGGTTTCATATTCCCATCGCTTACTCTTGACGACAAAAAAGACAGTTTGGCTTGTTTTATCCAAGTAGTCACCGCGCTCACACAAAGTTTCTACTGGTAAATTATAGGTATGCTCACCATTAAAAAAGGTACTTTGGAAAACAAGTTGAGTACCATCACTATTTTTAAATGTCATCGCTTTAGTTTCTTGCGCTACTGGTAAAAAGGCCTTTGTTTTATCGCCTATCATAATTACCCCGATTTCAATATCTTTAGGGCATGGTCGAGCGCATTGGATAAAAAGGAGCGCGAAGAAGGCGAATTTAGTAATTGAGTGCATATTTTTACGCTGTTTTATGTGAATTTTTATTGAAACAACGCCTGTTTAAGCTCTTCCACTTTTCCAATCGTTTGTACCCGAATACCAAATTTTTTGTTATCCAAACTTTTTTGGTTGTACTTAGAGACATAAATGGCTTTGAACCCGAGGCGGTCTGCTTCAGCGATACGTTGTTCAATACGGCTCACCGCCCGGATTTCGCCTGAAAGCCCTACTTCGCCCGCAAAACAAATATTGGAAGGAATGCTTACATCCACCAACGACGAAATAAGAGACGCCACGATAGAAAGGTCAATTGCAGGATCTTCTACTCGAATGCCGCCAGCAATATTGAGAAATACGTCGTTAATACTAAAAAAATAGCCGCATCTTTTTTCTAAAACAGCCAACAACATCGATAATCTACGCATATCGAAACCAGTTGCGGAACGCTGCGGTGTACCAAAAACGGCTTTGGACACCAGTGCCTGTGTCTCAATCAGCATAGGGCGCATACCTTCCATGGTGGCAGCAATGGAACACCCGCTCAGGTCTTCATCTTTTTGGCTCAGGAGCAGTTCCGAGGGATTGGTTACTTCGCGCAAGCCTGTACTTTGCATTTCGTAAATACCCATTTCATCGGTGCTGCCAAAACGGTTTTTTAGCGTACGCAAAATGCGATAAGTATTGTGCCTATCGCCTTCGAATTGTAGCACACAATCTACAATATGCTCCAATAGTTTGGGTCCAGCAATATCGCCCTCTTTATTGATATGTCCAATGAGAAAGATGGGTACGTTGGTTTCTTTGGCAAAACGCAACAATTCTGCTGCACATTCACGAACCTGTGCAATACCACCTGGCGCACTATCCAAATGGGGTGTACTCATGGTCTGTATAGAATCCACGATCATCAGTTGCGGCTGGAGTTCTTGTGCTTGGGTTAGTATTTTTGTTGTGTTGGTCTCCGTAAGGATATAACAATCCGATTGGGCTGGTGAGAGCCGATCTGCACGCATTTTGATCTGTTCTTCACTTTCTTCGCCGCTTACATAAAGCACTTTTGCTTTTATTTGTAGCGCTATCTGTAGCATAAGTGTACTTTTCCCGATACCCGGTTGCCCGCCAATGAGTACCAAAGAACCGGGTACAATACCGCCACCTAATACGCGATTCAGCTCTCCATCAGGCGCAGGTAAACGTTGGGTATTACCCGTTGTAATGACGCTTATATGTGTAGCACGAGGAGATTCGGCCCTGCCTCCACCCGCCCAGGAACGCCTTTTCTCTTCCGCGGTGGTTTCTTTTTGAATAATTTCTTCTTGATAAGTATTCCACTCATTGCAATGAGGGCATTTTCCAATCCACTTAGGAGCAGATGCGCCACAGTTAGAGCAGAAAAATATAGTACGTGCTTTTGCCATTGTATTTGTTTTATAAAGGCTCAAAAGTAGTGTTAAATACCTATTGAAAAGGATTGGACGAATATTAATGTTTTCATTATTTGTTTTATGCTTATATTTGTGGACTTTTTTTTTCAAAAATGACAAATCACTATTTAACAGACAATTTTTATGCGTAATCTTTTACTTTTATGCTGCCTTTTTGGGCTTGCTCAGCCCCTATTTTCTCAAACTAATTATTATACTGTAAAATTTCCAGACGACAAGAACTATATTGGATGTAATGCCAGTGTTCCTGTAGAGTCGCCGGTAATTACACAATATAGTTGTAGCACCAATGTAGGTGTTTCGCGTTATGATTTGGTTTTTAATTCCAATGAATCTGGTAGTTGCTACAAAATCTTGCGCCGCTGGCGACTGATCTATTGGTGCGATTACAATGCAAATATGCAGCCACTTGTGCTCGAAAATCCTACGACTACCACGACCGGTATTACCGCCATAGGTAATGCTGCCAACCATGGCTACTTGGAATATACACAAATGATTACAGTACGAGACGCAGAGCCACCTGTTTTTACTACTTGTCCAGCCAGCCCCGTTACTTTTTGCGATTATACGAATAATAATACAACACTTTATGGTGCAACATGCGAAGGCCCCGTAGATCTGCAAACAGAAGTATCGGATGTATGCTCTGGTACCGATATTACCCTCACTTACAGGTTGTTTCTAGATCTTGATGCCAATGGCAGTATGGAAACCTACGTTTATACAAATGGCCCTGGTGCTTGGCCCGTTGAAAAAACAATCGCGGGCAATAAAGTACTTGGAAAAATTGTATTTCCGACCAACTACCAATTGCCTTATGGCTTACATAAAATTGAGTGGGTTGCCAATGATAAATGCGGGAATGAAGCCGTTTGCAGATATAGTTTTGAAGTAAAAGATTGCAAAAAACCCACTGTTGTCTGCAAAAATGGCCTTAGTATTAATATTATGCAATCTGGAATGATCACGCTCTGGACTTCAGATTTTCTCCAATACACTTTAGATAATTGTACTCCAACTGCAAATATTAAAACTGCAATCCGAAAGGCTGGAACTGGTCTGGGATTCCCAACGGGTAACACATCTGTTACTTTTGATTGTAGCGAATTGGGTACGCAGCCCGTTGAAATATGGGCATTAGATGCCAATGGAAATGCCGATTATTGTACATCTTATGTTATTGTACAGGATAATTCTAACTCTTGCGCCCCTACCGCTTCGATTAGCGGAACGGTGTTGAAACCGGGTGGGCAAGCGATGCCAGGCATACAAGTTACCGCATTGAAAAGTAACCAAACGATGGCTGCTAGCGGAACAAGTGCTACTGATGGCGCGTTTGGTCCGCTACCTGTGTATGCAGGCTGCTACTTACTACAGGCATCCAGCAGCGACCAAACACTGAACCCACAGGATATTACCACTTGGGATGCTTTATTGGCTGGTTTGCATGAGTATGGAGTAACGCCTTTCGACCAACCTTGGCAATTCGTGGCTGCAGATGTAAATGGCGATGGTTGGATCACTCCCGAAGATGGTTTTGCTATTACTCAGGTTGCTATTGGTGGCGCAGTAAATTGGCCAGGCGTACCCAATTGGCAATTTATTCCAGCAAATAGTGTTGTGCCTGTGGACGAAATTACAATCAACGATCCACAAATGGTATGTGCTGCGGCAGGCGGCTCAACACCACTTCATTTTATAGGCGTAAAAACGGGTGATTTGGATCATTCAGCATCACAATTGGTTGACAATGATGATTTGCAAGAACGTTCTGCGCCTAAACGTAAAGCCGTTTTTTCTGCTGCTGATGTGCATTTTGAAGCTGGTGAAACCGTAACAATGACGATCAATGCTCCCGAAGCAACTGGTCTAGCTGGGTTCCAATTCACGCTTGACTATAACCCGTCGGTATTAACTGCAATAGACGTGCAACAAGCAGGTCTTGAAAATGTGCAAATCGCTCGTTTCGATGACGCGCACCAAATTACTGCCGGTTGGCAAAATGTGGTCGCATTTTATCCCGATGGCGCGTCTATGTTCAAAGGCCAAGGTGCCATAACAGTCGTGTTCCAAGCACAACAAGCAGGTAAATTATCCGAACAAGTTGCTTTGAATGCTGCCCGTATCCCAACTGAGGTATATACGAATGATCTGCGGAAGCACGATGCAGAACTCAAATTCGCACTTGCCCCCAACAAAAAGAAATTGGTACAAATGTTACCTGTTTCTCCTGATCCAACCACTGGCGATGAAGTGCTTTTGCGTTATAATTTACCTGTAAATACAACAGCACGGGTGATTATTACAGATGGCTTTGGTCGTATTGTTCGCACGCAGCAAGTATCTGGCGATGCAGGCTACCATGAAGTGATGATTCCTATGGATGCGCGTACCTCTGGTAATTATTTAGTACAATTGACCACAGACGCTGGTGTTGATACCCAACGTGTGGTGGTAAAGCGGTAGATCTCTATTGCGCTAGTGCTCCAAGGGTTGCACCCTTGGTTGGATGTGTCGCCCTTACAGGGCTTTACAGTATATTATACACACAAACTCCAAGGGTCGCACCCTTGGTTGGATATGTCGCCCTTATAGGGCTTTATATAGACACAAATATTTGTATTTTTGCATGAAGAGGCTCGTCAGTTTTCCCGACGAGCCTCTTCTTTTTGAATTGAGCGATTATATTGTATTATACCTTATGTGAGTCTCGGAAAAGCCCTGAAAGGGCGGCATATCCAACCAAGGGTGCAACCCTTATAGAAGACTCAGATCTGCCACGACTACCGCACAATAGCATCAAATGTACCACCCGTCACCACTGTTTTCACCGCTTCGCTGGCTAAAAAATCATGGGGAAAGCCCATTTCTATGGCCGACACAGCGTTCAGTTCCTCCACAATATCTTGCGACAAAACTATATTGACACAATGTAAACTATCCAGCATCTGCGCTTCTTTTCTAGCACCAATAATAGGTATCGAAGTAAAAGGCTGTTGCATTGTCCAACGCGTAGCCACCGCAGCCGGGCTTATTTCCAGTTGCTCTGCTATGCCCACTACTTTCTGAGCAATGAGCATATTTTTTTCATTTCTCCGTGCGCTGTTTTCTGCAATTCTCCCCGTTTCACCCTTTAAATACTTACCCGTTAACACGCCCCCAGCCAGCGGAGCCCAAGGAGTTACAGCAAGCCCCATTTCCTTTGCCATTGGGATAAGATCCCGTTCTGGCGTTCGTTGTATTAGACTGTATTCTACCTGCAAACCCGTAAAACTTGTCCAACCTTTGAGTTCTGCCATGGTATTGGCGCGCGAAACAATCCAAGCTGGTGTATCTGAAATACCGATATAATGTACTTTCCCGGAGCGCACCAAATCATCCAAACCCCTTAATATTTCGTCAACTGGGGTAAAAAAATCCCAAGCATGCAACCATAAAATGTCAATAAAGGGCGTATTCAATCGCTTAAGGCTTTCTTCCACCGATCTCATCATATTCTTGCGGTGGTTACCAGAATAATTAGGATCGTCTTTTTTATCAAAGAGACTATACTTCGTCGCCAATACAAAATGATCCCGATCGCTATGAATAAATTCGCCTACATATCTTTCGCTCGTACCTTCCGTATAACGATTAGCGGTATCAATAAAATTACCACCCATATTGGCATAGGCATCAAATATCTTTTTACTTTCCTCTTTTTCTGCACCCCAGCCCCATTCAGGGCCAAAAGTCATTGTTCCTAAGGCTACTTCTGAAACCCGTAGGCCGCTTTTTCCAAATAATCTGTATAGCATATTGAGTTTGTTTTTTATTATTAGCAAAGATAGGTGTTTTATAGTAGAAGCATTTATAACCGTCTTTTAATGCAATGAGCGTCCTCAATCAAACCCTTTTGGGCAAAAGATACTACAAACAAGAATTTTGATCCCCGTACTTCTCTTCAAAAATCATCCATGATGCGTTGAGCCGCTCGCCGGCCAGTCTCAGCCGCACCATTCATAAATCCCCAATAATCGGTACTGCAATGCTCGCCAGCAAAATAAAGCCTGCGCACAGGTTCGAATGCAGCACCGTGAAAACGGGTATTTTGCCCAGGTTTCATACAAGAATAACTGGCTTTAGTGTAGGGATTATTGACCCAAACCGCCATTTCGGAAGCGCTTGTTAAATTAATTTCAGATTTAGGAAAAGCCAAAGAAACGGCATCTGCATACTTATTTTGTTCAGATTTTGCCATATTTCGGCCAGCTGTTCCACCCATAAAACAAGTATAAGTCCCTGTGCCTTGGTTATTATTTTGCATGTGGCTGCTATCCCAACCATTTTGGATCACCTCGTTGAACAGGTATCCTTGATATTCGTTGCTTCGCCAAAAACGTTGCGCTACTTCAAATACATATTTTGCATTGGTTCCGTAGCCAAGAGACTCAATTACTTCTTTTTTTAGTGGCGGAAGCTCCATTTTAATATCCAAATCGCGGAGTATGGTAAATGGAATGGTCATTATCACAGCATCGAAATTTTCTTCGCGGGTAGTGCCATTTTCCGAAAAAGTAAGGGTAATTGTGTGGTTTGCATTTTCGCGCAAAGACAATAATCGATGTTCGTATCGAATTTGATCGGTAAGCATACGTGCCAATGCTTGTGGTATTTGATCGTTACCGCCGCGTAATTTGAACCGCTCGTCGCTCTCGCCATAAGGTCGATATTCGTCTTTTTTTATTTCCAAGAGGCTCACTAAATTAGCGGCAGATTGTTCGCTTGTATCAAGCCCGTTTTCGGCGGTATAAGTTACATCAAGCAATTGTTTCATCCAGTCGCTAATCGGCATTTTGTCGATATATTCTGCCATCGACCATTGATCTATTTTTTTGCCCCGTCGATTATCCAGTTTTTTGCGATTTTTCAAAACATTGGGGTAAGCAGCCGTCAAATCTGTGATTATTTCTTTTTCTGAATAATGTCGGCCTTTGATAAATACCGTTTCTTTTTGGCCAAAAGTATCAAGCGATACATCAATAAGTTGATCTTTAAAGCCTAGTTTTTCCACCCAAAAAAGCATGTCTCCATGGTTGGTATCAATAAATTCGGCACCCAACTCTGTAGAAAGGGTATTGTTACCAAAAGTATGATGTGTTTTCATGCGCCCGCCTGCACGTTTGTCCGCTTCAAAAATGGTAGCAGAAATCCCCTTTTCTTTCAAATACCAGCCCGCGCTCAGCCCGCCTATACCTGCTCCTACGATGGCTATCTTTTTATCTGTTTGTAGTGCACTCTGCCAACTTATACCCGTTGTACCTAATATAGCAGCAGTTTGAGCACTATATTTTAGGAATTGTCGTCTTGAAGAGCGGCTTTGTTCCTTATGCTCAAGTATTTGGTCAATGGAATGACCGCTTTCTTGTGCACGCTTTGCAAGGCGAAATAACTGTTGTAGTGTGGCTAAAATCGGCGTTTTCATAATATATAAATATTTTATTTAGGAAGGAAAAAAAACAACCTACCCAAAAGCGATAAGTTGTTTTTTAATCGTCCCTTAGGTTTGGGGTTGGGCAATCTGTAATTAGTAGATAACTTGCTCTAAAAACAGGCCAGATGGCGGAGCCGTTAATCGAGCGGGCTCTTGGGATTGTTGGTTCAAAAAACGCTCTACATCATCAGAAGTAAAACGACCTCTTCCCGTTTCCACCAAAACGCCAACGATCCGGCGTACCATTTTCCACAAAAAATGAGATCCTGCGACAGTTATATAAATCCTGTCTTGATCTTCTGTAATTTCCAAACGTTTGAGTTCTACAAGCGTTGATTGCTCTGGCTCTGAAGAGGCTGCTCCAAAAGATTTAAAATCATGGAATCCTGTGAGTACCGCCGCCGCCGCACGCATGGCCCTAATATCCAGTTTGTCGCGTACCCACCAGACGTATTTTTTGGCGAAAGCATCGCGGCGTTTTGAAATATGATAAACATAAATACGCTCTTGTGCATCAAATCGTGCATGGAATTTGGGGCTTGCTTTTTCCACCAACAAGATATTAATATCATGGGAAAGTTGGTCGTTAATGCGTATTTTTACTTGTTCTGTAGTCAAACGAAGGTCATTTTGCACCTCCAAATGCGCCACTTGACCGTGAGCGTGTACACCCGCATCGGTACGACCCGAGCCGTACAATTCTGTTGGCCGTATCCCAAAAACCTTGGTGGCTGCATCTATAAGTTCGCCTTGTACCGAGCGGTCTTTGCTCTGTAATTGCCAGCCAGCATAGCGGCTACCATCGTATTCTATTGTTAGTTTAAAACGCATTTTTTGCTATTTTTTGGATTTGGAGTGTATAAAAATCAACTAATTTCTTTTGCAATAGCCAACAATTCTCCATCTTCATACATGCGTCCCATGAGTTGGATACCAATGGGCATTTTATTTTCAGCATGTTGGCCAATAGGGAATGCTACCGCCGGAATACCACATAGATTGGCCGAAACAGTATAAATATCGGAAAGGTACATCGCTGTTGGATCCGCAGATTTTTCACCAAAACGCCATGCTACACCGGGCGCAACGGGCAATAAAATAACATCGTATGAAGCAAGAATAGCCTCCGCGCGGTCGCGGAGTAATCGTCGTACTTGCTGTGCTTTGGTATAATACGCATCGTAGTATCCGCTACTGAGTACGAAGGCACCGAGCAAGATACGCTTTTTTACTTCATCGCTAAACCCTTCGGAACGCGATTGAAGGTAAACGGATTCCAAATTATCTGCCGTTGGCGAACGATAGCCATAGCGCATACCATCAAAACGACTGAGATTAGACGATGCTTCTGCGGTTGTGAGTACGTAATAGGCTGGTACTACGTAATTGAGTAGATCAAAACCAACTTCCTCTACAGTATGTCCATGGGCGCGCAATTGATCCAGATAGTTTTGGGTTACAGCACGTACGGATGGATCCATACTCTCATTGTCAATGGTATTAGCTAGGCAGGCAATCTTGAATTTTTTAGTTTTATAACTGTCAAATGGAGTCACTGTAACCGATCGGTCTGTTGCAGTACTATCATATTCATCACTGCCTGCACATATTTCAAGTACCTGTGCAATATCCTCGGGACAATGCGTAAGACAACCAATTTGATCAAAAGAAGAGCCGTAGGCGATCAAACCATGTCGGGAAATACGACCATAAGATGGTTTAAACCCCCAAACGCCGCAAAAACCCGCAGGCTGTCGGATGGAACCGCCAGTATCACTACCTAAAGCCACCAAACAGGTATCCGTTTGTACCGATACCGCCGCTCCGCCAGAAGACCCTCCTGATACCCGCTCGGGGTCGAGGGGATGCAAAACCGGGCCGTAAACGGAATTTTCATTGGAAGAACCCATTCCAAATTGGTCACAATTCGTCCGACCAATTAAAATAGCACCCTCTTCCAACAAACGCTCTACTGCCGTAGCCGAGTACAGCGATACAAATCCTTCCAATATTTTGGAACCAGCCGTAACCATATGACCTGTGTAGCAAATATTATCTTTGATACTGATAACCACTCCAAATAATCGACCCAATTGCAGCGGGCGTTCTTGTAAGTTACGATCGGTGGCATCGGCTTGCTCAAGGGCTTCATTGGCCCATACTTCAATATAAGCATTCAGATTTTCCGTCTCTCGAATGCGTTGGAGGTAATGCTCCACTAACCCTCGGCAGGTAATATCACCCGACCGGAGCGCGGCCTGAACCTCAGAAATTGCGCTATATTTTGGCATAGGGCAAAGGTAGGAATTAATGTTTTATGATAGGTGCTTTTTACTGGGACACTCAAAAAACCCAACAGGATAAGCAATTTCAATTTATTCACTTATATTTGCATGTCGAAAAATTATAAAAACCATTTTACCATGAGTCTTGCTCTTTATCGCCGCGAAGGCAGCGCACAACTTTCGGAGTTTTACGGTAACCCGAAACTAAACAATCCTGAACATTATATTCCATCTCAATCCCTTGCTGATGCTGTAAATGTAGCCATGATGCTGGGTCAACCATTATTACTAACGGGTGAACCGGGTACTGGGAAAACACAATTGGCATATCATTTGGCTCATTTCTTTAACGTTGGAAAACCATTGATATTCAATGTGCAAACCACCTCTAATGCGGCCGATTTATTCTACAAATACGATGCACTGGGGCATTTTCAGTATAATCAAAACAATAGTAAGGCACTTAGTCCTGATGAAATTGAGCAGCAATTTATCACTTATAATGCTTTAGGTGCAGCGATTCGCTCTAAAAAAAGGTTGGTAGTCCTGATCGATGAAATTGACAAGGCACCCAGGGATTTACCCAACGATATTTTGTTTGCCATTGAGCATTTGTCGTTTCGCGTTCCAGAGGTGAACAAATATTTTGAGGCTGATTCTAAACAAAGGCCGGTTATTATTATGACCAGTAATTCCGAAAAAAATCTTCCAGATGCCTTTATGCGTAGGGTGGTCTATTTCCATATCGACTTTCCGTCGGCAGAAGAATTACTCCATATTTTAAGCCAAAAAACAAATGAATTAGGCCCAACGGATCTTAGACGAATTATAGATCATTTTAACAGCATTCGCGCATTAAAATTGAAAAAATCGCCTTCTACCGCAGAACTGATTTACTGGACATTACTCCTGCAAAAAATAAAATTTCCAATTAATAAACTGGGGGATAGTTTAAATACTAATGAACGGACTCAACTCTTGTCGAGTTATTCAGTATTAGCAAAAAATAAAGAGGATTTTGATCTTTTAAAGGTACTCTAGCCCAAAGCCATGCCGCTCCTCACGAAAAAAACTGCCGCCGAAAGGCAACATTTACTCGGTTTGCTCCTCACTGTATGGGAAGCAGAAGGTTATGTATTGGGTACTGATAAATATTTGGCCATTCAGGAAGTGATGGATTTATTGCCAGAAGAGATGGAATTGGAAGAAATGAAGACCTACCTAGGCCCGCTGCTGGTCAATGATCCTCAAAAGCAAAAAGATTTTTATCAAATTTTTGACCAAGTCCTAGTGCTTTGCCATGAGCAATTGTCTGCACATGCCGCTTTAGTGATCAAAGAAAAAAATGATGCGTATTGGAATGGTTTAAAAAAAGACTTCACATCATGGATAGATAAAATAAAAGACTTTTGGTTGGGGGTAAATCGCCTAACACGGTATATTTTGCTATCGTTGGCTTTTTTACTAATTGTTGGAATTCCGGTATTTAATTACGTCGTGGCGAAAAAGTATTCCACAAAAACTACATTTAAAGATCAACAAGTTTTCCTGCTCTATTCCGATGTGCGTATAAAAAAACCACAGCTGTATTGTTTCCAATCTGGAGTACCCGTATTAGGGAATATTATAGCGGTAGAATTAGTTTCGCTCAAACCTACCCATATCAACCTACTCATGAGTTTTGATTCCTCCGAAGTATGCTTTGACTTTGTGGGATTAATGCCCGGGCGAGATGATTTGCAGTATAATATTTGTTTTTCCAGTGGAGAATGCCTCACCATTAATGTTATTTTTAGAGTGGATGGTTATGCCGTAGTTCCCCCGCCGTATGTTGGTGCGGGGAGTATTCGCTTATCTCCTTCAAAAGTGCCTGAGGAATCGGTACAAAAAGACAGTAAAATACCCATTCAAAAACTGGATAAAGCGAATACGCTATTAGATACTTCCCAGTTTACAAACCAGCCCGGCCAATACGTATCAGAAGTTTCGTCAGCATGGGGCTTCGGGACAGGACATGCTTACATGACATTGCCCAAGGGTATTATTATTGCGCTGGCTGCAGGTTCGCTTTATTTAATTGGACTTTATTTACACCGAAAAAGGCAAAAATTTGCTATTCAACAGCAGTTGGATGATGATAAGCCCTATGCTTGGACGATAAAAATTCCTTTTTTAGACAAGGTAAAAATGGGCGATTCTTTTTACCTCGCTTTGGCCGAAATGCGCCGTCGTATCCTCGGTGCTGCACAACAATTGGATATGCCCAACACGATCAAATCCACGATTAAACGGGGTGGAATGATCGATTTTAGGTACAAATTCCATTTAAACCATAAATATTACCTGTTTCTAGTTGATATTCATACGCCACAAGACCAACGCACCAAAGTCTTTGACTTGATCTTAGATGAATTAAGAGCACAAGAAGCCCCCATAGAGGTTTTTTATTATGCAGGAGATATAAGCCGTTGTTGGAATGAAAAATACAAACAGGGACTTTCGCTTCAACATATTCAGCACAAATACCGCGACTATTATTTAATTGTATGGGGTAAAGCGGATGCCTTTGTGGATCACGATACCCAAGAATGGGCCGATTGGACCGATCTATTTGACGCTTGGCACAGTCGAGTGCTTTTGTATCCTGTTCCTACGTCAGATTGGGGAGAACTTGAAGCGATAGTTGCTCAAAAATTTCGGATTATACCCGGTACTCCTAAGGGTTTGGCAAATTTAGTGGAAACATTAGAGGCTGTTGATCCCAAACCTTATTTATTATGGCAAAACGAGCCGGACATAGATATTTCCCCCATTGTGATTCCTGCAATCAAAGTAGGCCGACAATGGTTACAACAATTAGAAGCCCATTTGGTGGTGCAAAAAAATGGAGAACGGGACGATCGTTTGTTGAGATGGGTTGCCGCTTGCGCATTACCGCCTGTACTGATTTGGGACTGGATGTTGTATGCCGGTGATTTGTTGGCACATCCGGGTGAGCCATTCCTAAACTTAGATCATTTGTATAAAATTACACGTATCTCTTGGTTTTCGGAGGGCCAAATACCCGAACCGTACCGTGAGGCACTGCTGGAATGGCTGGAAGAAACCCACCCCAATTGGGAGACCAAATGGCGACACGAATGGGGTAAGGTGATGAACCTGGAAAGCAATCTGCCACCAATAGGTACAATGGCTTGGCAAGGACATAGAATACAGGTAATCTTGAACGAATTACTCCAAAATACAGATTGGGTAACGCGCAGAAAACTGGAAGAGGAACTGGATCGGTTATTACTAAATAAACCTTTAGAAGATGCCATCTTGATTAAATACATTGAAACCCGTACGTCGAAGCTGGACAAATTATTATCGGATCGTTTCCGAAAATTTGTACAGGAAAAACGTGGTTTTAATTGGTATTGGCGCGACTGGACTTGGCAGGTAGCTGGTACTTCACTCGTTTTTTTAGCCACTTTATTTATCCATTATACCGAACCAGTAAGGGTATTTAACTTTGAAAATACGGTAAGCAAGGTGGCTTTTTCGAGCGACAATACGACATTTGTCGCAACAGGTAGCGACGGATCTGTAGCGCTCTGCAAAACCGATGGATCGTGGTTAAGTGGTAAAAAAGATCATCGGGAAAGGATAGTGGAAAGTAGTTTTTCTGAAAATGGCAATACGTTATTCACTGGCGGGGCCGATGGTATTTTGAAGTTTTGGGACATCAGCGGTGCGCCACTTTATGCGTATAAAACGGATCAAAACCTGATTACTGCTATGAAATTTACCGCCGATCACAGCCAAATTTTTATCGGTTATTATAACGGCGAGGCAAAGCTTTGGGACGTAGCGGCAAAGCGTATTTTGGCTACCTTCATTGGGCATAAAGATGCTATTTTGGATGTAGATATTGCACCATCTGGTAAAGAGTTTCTTACTTGTTGCCGCGATGGGTCTGTAAATCTTTGGACACAGGAGGGGGTACTACTACGAACGCTAGTCGGTCATAAAGACCAAGTAATTACGGGCTGCTTTTCGCCGAATGGCCAGAATATTGCCACAGGAAGCCGGGATGAAACGGCTATTCTTTGGACTGTGGAAGGCAATATGTTGAAAATACTAAAAGGCCATCAAGATAATATCACAGATATTCGTTTTACTAACGATTCGGAGCGCATTATTACGGCAAGCGAAGATAAAACAGTTAAAATTTGGGATTTGAACGGACGCTTATTGCGTACTTTGGAAGGACATACGGATAAAGTAAATACCATGGACATATCACCTGATGGCACCATGCTGTTAACGGGTAGTAGCGATTATAATGTTCGGTTATGGAAATTGAAGTAATACGGTCTATGGAAGAAACCCAACTATTGATGCGGCCTTCTTTTGGACTTTCTTACGCTTTTAATTCAAAAACTAAACTCTTTAAGCCGCAACTCTATGTCCGATTCGAGGAACTCCGTAAAGCATCGTTAGGGGTTCGAATGGGGTTTTAGCAATTGGACTTTTTTGTCGCCAAAAAAAATTCCCGCTGCACAACACAGTGCAGCGGGAACAATAAATAAGGCTAAATGAAGCGTTTATACTCCAATCTCTACCACTTCAAATTCCATAACGCCGTTGGGCGTTTGTACTTTAGCAATATCCCCTTTTGTTTTTCCGAGTAGCCCAGCACCGATCGGTGAAGAAACAGAAATTTTCTTCAATTTGGAATCTGCTTCTGACTCTGATACCAGTTTATAGGTGATTTGCGCACCCGTCTTTAGGTTTTTTATAGTAACATTACTTAAAATAGACACTTTTGACGTGTCCAAATGGCTTTCATCAATGACCCGTGCATTGGCCATTACTGTTTCTAATTCGCTGATTTTTAGTTCTAAAAGGCCTTGGTGCTCTTTTGCAGCATCATATTCCGCATTTTCAGAAAGGTCACCTTGTGCGCGTGCCTCAGCAATGGCATGAGCCGCCTCCATTCTTCCATTGGTTTTCAACTCCTCTAATTCGGCTTTAATCCTGTCATAGCCGCCCTGAGTCAAATAGGTGTAATTCGACATAATATAATAATTGTGTGGTGATTAGCATAAAAAAACAGAAACGTCTCTACCCGGAGATAGAAACGTTTCTGCTAGAATTCTGCTGCAAAGTTAAGGGTATTTTAATTTAACTTGCAAGTCTAATATAGAATTTCCCTTAAATTAATTATAATTCCACGCGAATACCCAAATTATGGGTACCACGGAACACAAAAGTACTACGGTATGCATAGTCTAAAGCAAAACGGGTATTAGATCCTTTTTTGGCGCCAAAAGCAAATGAAAAACCTGCCGCTAAGCCATTATCCAAAGTACGCTCTATCTCATTTGAATTAAACTCGTACTTATATGCTGCACGCAAAGCAAAGAACTCGCGGTAACGGAATTCAGCACCTACACCAGCTTGGTCACGAGCAAATGCATTGGATGTGAAATTACCCAACACTGCCAAAACCGCTGATTTACCAAACAAGAAATCATACGATGCTCCGATATTTAACTGCGAAGGCAATTCGTATGGTGAAGAGCGGTTGTAATAAACATTGTTGTAAGGAAAGTTTGGTCCTGGGTTAGGTAAAGCTGCTGACAGACCCTCACCTGCAAAACGCATTTTACCACCTACATTCCGCAAGGATATACCAAACTTAAACTCATCGTTCTCGCCTGTTACATATTGTACCCCTGCATCTAAAGCAATAGCACGAGCAGCCACACTTGTTGCTGATTCGCTTACCATTTTTGCCGTTACGCCTACCGATACTTTATTATCAAATACATGAGAGTAGGATAGTCCTACATTTACAAATGAAGGACTAAAGGTAGTACCTGAACCACCAGGCGTATTTTCGGTGGTAAAGTCCAAATCACCTAAGTCCATTGATACCAAACTAATACCGAACGCACCTTTTCCAATACGACGTGCTAGACCAAGGGCATTCAAACCTAAGCCTGCCCCTTCCATATAACGTGTATGGCCGATATTGATTTCAGTACTTTTAATACGCCCTAAACCCGCGACATTGAGAAACATCGCTTCTGTGCCTTTAATACTGGCCGTATTAAGGGAGTGGAGGCCAGCACTGCGCGCCCAAGGATTGATGAGCAGTTGGCTTGCTCCAGCCTCGCCTTGGCGGTCGGGGTTACCCGCAATAACCGCCCCAGCACTCAGCAGAGTAACCACTAAAAGCAGTAAATTGTATATTTTCTTCATTATTATTATAATTGAATAGATGAATGTAATTACTTACGCAAACTATGGGTTTATGTGTGAACGTTTACGAAACCTTTGGGGTTTCGTAAACGTAATGACCCACTTGATTTGCATTACTGACCATTTGAAAATCCGAGAATTGGCATATTCTTATTAAATCATACGCCAATCCTCGAATATGAAAATTTCAAATACGCAAAATATTATAGTCCCGACGGATCAAACAACCTTGGTACACCAAACCATTTTATGGTTCGTTCACCTAAACCTTCGGCGTTAATATGCACTAGATATACACCAGCAGCGACCAAGATACCTTTACTGTTTTTGATATCCCACTCAATCGCCGGCGTGATCTGATTATATGCGCTATAAACTTCATTGCGTTTATACTGGCGAACAAAGCGGCCATCCAATGAATAAATCGTTACTACACATTTCGGTGGTAAGTTAGTAATCTTAACTATATTAGATAAGTTACTATTCTCGTATTGAGAGAATGCATAGTACGGATTTGGTACCATCCTAATGGAATCCAACGCATTTTCGAGTTGTACCTCATTCAATGCAGTAGAAGAACGGCCTTGAATCTTAAAGCGATACTTCGGATGCCCATTACCTGTGTTTTTCTTCACCGCATAAGGATTCTCAACGCGTAGCTTTACCACAAGATCGTTTGGAATAAGACCATCTTTATAAGATTTCATCTGGAATGATGTCGTAAGACCAAGCATACCAGCCCAAGCAAGATTTTCGACGGCTTGCTTTTTATTCAACGTCTTATTAGCCGACAACCAGTAATCTGGATTTAAGCGACGACGGATATAATCGCACTCGTCATATTTCGTATTGGAAACATAAACAAAGTGTTGACCACCAACAAGGATATCTGTGACTTCTGCTATTGTATTTTCTTTACGTAAGAATTGTTCTGTAGGGTTAAACATCATATCACTACCAGTATATCCGGCATCTAGTGCTTTGCTGTAAGTAGAATTTTCGCCAAAGAACACATTCAAGCGCTCACCTGTTTCTACATTTACCGCATAACCAGGGAACCAACCCATGCCGCGCATAAGCGTACCCTTGAGTGGATTAAGACGTTTTTTTAACGGTTGTGCTGTAGTTGGATCTGGCAATGAGTCAGGCTCGTTTGTATTATCCAAATCAGGCAAACCATCGCCATTATTATCATCTTTGCCAACGGAAAGAGCATATCGAGTATCAAAACTCTGACGCACCCGACCTGGGCCTGATTCCGTTACCAATGTTGGATCTTTCACTACGCCTGGTACTGACCCAGTATAGTATTCCGATGCCGTTTCAATGACCACGCAACGGCTCCATTTCGACTTATCCGATGTGAAAACGATATCCACGTTAGGGATAAGATTCATCTTGGTGTATCGATTATTGCCTGCTGAAGGATCTACACTGCCTAACGCATTAGCATTGAAATAATTAGGCCCTACTTTGCCCGTCCATGCTGGTGTAAGCATCCGATTGGCTACACTAGGACCCTCAGGTAAATTAGCCGATGCAATTGGGTATGGAACGAATACACTATTGCCCATTTGGCTCAATTTATTACCTGGATCTAACAGATAATCTTCTTCTGACTTTCCTGTACGAACAAAATTGAATATACCCTCCTCTTGGTCTGGAATACCCAACAACCACGGGCTATTCGGATCGTCAAATACCCATTCTGCTCCAATAGCACCATTGTTTTCACCAGGGCTTGCTATGGCTGGATTACGTTCGGCTGGGGAGAAGTTACCCACTTCGGCACTTTGTGTAATGGTTACCGTAAAGCCATAGTTAGCAAATACCTGTTCATTGAACTCATTGATACCCGTCGTAGAAACCACCGTTGGTTCTCCAGGAATATCAATACGTTTGAGTTCCCAACGAGCAGTGTCATCCAATATCGCATCATTATTATTGCTGTCTGTAAATTGTACTTCGTACTCACCTTCTTTTACCTCAAATGGGTTAAAGATAACGATATTCAACGGGCCTTTACCTGGTACATAAGTGATTTCACCATCGCCACCAGCCAACATTTGCTCGCGCTCTTCCTTAGATACATCCAAGAAAATACCACCAGCACCTTCGCCTTCCAAACGTGTAATTTCCACACCATCACCATACGCAGCATTCAATACTTGATCTACGATTGGACGAGGGATCACCGTTTTGATTTCTACACGACCACCTTCCAAATAAGGCGTTTGTTGGCCTGTAAGGAAAATACCATTTTGCTTGAAATTTTCGTAATTATTGTGCGCATAAGCCACTACTGCATAGTAGTATTTCTTATGGTTGATCAACGTACGAACGTTACCCGTTGCAAACTGGTCATCATTAATTTGGAAAGTATGACGAATACCTATATCAGCACCTTCTACTTTTTCTACTGGATAATATACCTTTTTTAGTGGATTATCCGGCTCTGTTGGATCAGCCGTTTCAACCCAGTTGAATACTTTTTTTATACCGTTCTTTTTGTCCACCTGTACTACCAAACGAGCTTGGTCTGGGTCTTCAAAATCGCGAACAGATACACTAGGATTAAGTACTTGATAGACTTTATATCCCTCAAACTTATAACTCGCGCTATCCTTAGATATGCTATTAGGAGCCAGGAAGTCTTTTTGAATATAGCCTTCCTCTTTGTTGTTACTCACTCCACTATTAGATAAAACGGCGATCAACTGGCGATCCATTTCGATCCAATCTACGGTAGGAGCATCTGGTCCTTCCAAACGTTCAAAACAGTTATCGAACAAACCTTGCGCTAATTTATCAGCACGCAATAATTGCTCTACATCAGGACATGGATAAGCGATATTAGGCACCCATGGCGCTCCAATAATCAACTCATTCTGTGCACCGGGCTTTAATAAGAATGGACCCGAAGCTTGCAAGGTACGGCGATCGCCAAAAGATAAATTAGCCGTACACATTGACCATCCAGTAGGGTTATTTGGATTGGAAGGTAGTGCATATTTTGTAACGTCGGTACTACCATCGTTCAAGCCGCTACCTCCTATGGTAAATGGTGTACCATCTTTCCAAGAACCTGTCAAATAATTATAAAACTCTGCGGGTAAACTTGGATCTGTTGTACGAGCATCAGGCGTTCCAACGCTTGGGTTATTGAAATAGACAAAAGACGACATACCGATCTCAATCAAGGTGTCTTTGAACTCTCCTGGATTATCTAAATCAGGAATAGACTTTGGCCTGCGTGGGCCACGGAAATAATCCACGCCTAACATAGGTACTTCGTTGCAATAAGTAGGTACTTCGCCACAGTTACAACCTGGTTGACCATCCACAGCGTCTTGGTTATAGGTGTACATAAGGCTATTGAGTGTATCACAACCAATGTAGTCATCAGAGAAACAACCCAAGTCGGCATCTACCCAAAACGCGAAATAAGTAGAATCGATCAGTTCCGTTGCACGGTTGATCAACTTATAGCGTTGGAAAGTCATGTCATTTAACTCATCACTTGTTTGATAGCCAAAAGATTGAACTTGTACTTCCATCTGAATTGTTTTGCCACCTGTTTTTCCGTGAGGCGAGTTAGAACCTTCATCATTATATATCCAGAAAATCATTTCCGCGGGGTAACGGGTTTGGTCACAACCACGAATTTCGATAGAAGGATAGTCTCCTTTAAGTGGATCGTATAAGTTATCAAAATCAGCATCAAAAAAGCCAGCCAAACCATTTTGCGTATTAGGCAACGCAAATTGGTTAATTTCTATAAAATAAGGATTGCCCTTTGCTGGCCAGCCCTTTACGCCACGTGGGATAAGTGCAGGATCTTTGATACCTTGCGCTAAGTTATTCAGGTGCTCCCGAATTTCATCGCCAGTTACACGAAAATGCCTATCCCAACTTTTACATACATCGGCTGTAGTAGTACCCAAAACTGGGTCTAGAGGGCCAGGCCAAAAATCATTCCGGCCACCTGGACGGTAATCCTGACAAGCCAATTTAAGGTTGCCTGCGGCATCCACGCCTCCAAGCCACACAGACGCGGCAAAGATAGAGGATACCTCTCTTTGTCCAGAAGTAGGATCTACTTTTGGTACAATATAACGGCCATCACTAAAGTCCCACCAGCAGTCGCCGCCACCCAACAAACGGGCGCGAACGTTATTGATCTCTTGGTCAATAGATGATTCCGAGTTGGCACAAAAAGCACGCATAGTTGCTGCGGCTGGCTTTTGCACCGGTTTTTTACGACCCAAATCGGGCGTATGGGCCATGAGGCCAACTACAACAAAAGATAAAAATGTTGTAAGCCAAATATGTTTACGTGTCATATAAGTGTTTGTGTTTAGAATGCAAAAGATGCGCCAACGAAAATACGACGTGGCAGCGTGAAATTGTTCGGGTTAAGCATTGCCCAAGAATAAGATGCCAAATATGCTTGACGGCTACGGCCTTGGCTTTCCAAACCATTCACTTGCGAAAAGCCTTCATTCGATGCCAAATAACCATCTTCAGTAGGTGAACCTGTATATTCATATACGTTGGCTACATTACGACGGTCAAACAAATTGGAAATACGTAAGTAAATATTTACGTTCAAATCCGTTTTGCCTTTTGGATTAAGGTTAACAGTTTTGTCCAAACGAAGATCTACATTAGAGCGCCATGGCAAACGGTTGCCATTGATCGTACCTTGGTTACCAGATGCGCCAAAACGATCTGGGCGCAAACGAGCAGTATATGGACGACCTGAAACCGTACTAAATTGAAGATTTAGACCTAGGTTAGCAAAAATTTGGCGGCCATTGATTTCTGGTCCGTCATACGATTTATCTTGTCCAAAGCGATAGTCAAAAATACCAGATATATTATGGCGCTCATCAAATTCCAATGGATATAACGTACGCAACTGTTGGCGTAAGCCACGTTGTGTAGAAGAACTAGAGCCTGTACCATCTGCAAACTGCAATGTGTAAGCTACTTGGAACTGAATATTTTTGATACGACGTAAGTCATACTGTGTTGTAAAACCTTTTACCGTTCCAAAGTCAATATTATCCGATGTGCCATAACGTCCAATAACTGGTACAAAATTGAACTGGCGTTCTTGGATCATATCGCGCATTTCGCGGTAGTAAGCCGAGAATTTTAATGCAGAGAAACTATTCAATTTTTGTTGGAAACCTACTTCATAATCCACTACTTTCTCTGGTTTAAGGTTCGCATTATTACGCGTAGTACGACCAGGAACATAGAAATAGTAGTAATCTAATGGTGTTACTTCCCAGTTGCTTGGCGGACGCTGTACCAACACATCATAGTGTGCAAAGAAGTTGGCGTTTTCGTTGATTGGGAAGGAGAATGCCAAACGTGGCAACCAGTTTACTTGTGGTGTGTAATCCGCAAATGCAGTATTTGGATCAAAATTTTCATCGCGGATATTCGTATTCGAATTATCCAAATAAATTGGCTTCACAGCACCGCCACCAAAAATAAGATTGGCATCGTTTACTTGTTGACCTTCTTTAGTGTACCATTGGTTACCATCACGGAAGGCTGTAAGACCCACGTTTTTGTCGCCATCAATCGTATAAACACTAAAATTATCGCCAATTGTACCTGGACGTGTACCTTGATACTTTGAGTAATATGTTTTAGCATCCATAATCTGGTATAAAGAATATGGATCGCGCATGACACGTGTATTTAAGTCAAAACGCTCTACACGCATACCAAGACTAAAGATCATCTTATTAAACGTGAACTTATCCTTGATATAGGCTGCTTGGTAGAGCGGAGTCAATGGCGCAATTGGGAAATTACGTATACCCTCTGCATCACGGCTGGTAAAGAAATCATTAAAAGTAAAGCCATTTCCTAAGCGATTACCCAAATAATCGTACCCGCGATAAGTCAAACGACCGCCATCCAAATCTGTCAATTCCTGTGGAGAGAACATATCCAAACGCAATTGGTCTGGAGTCAACTCCAAAGGATTAATCCAAACTTGCTCAGAAACCCCCAATTCTTTGCGTATTTCTTTGTAAAAACGCGCATCTGTTTGTGGTGCAATAGCATAAGGATTTATTTCAACAGGGATACCATTAACAATTTTGATCTCGATCGGTGGGCAAGTATCGCACAAACCATTGTGGTGGCGATTGGCCAATTGGCGCGCCAAATCCCATAAGCTAGATGGACGTAAATCCCACTGACGATTGGTACGTTGTTCGTTCAACAAACCAAACTGGATATTATGTGTACCTGTTTTACCTAATTTCAAGTCGAAATTGCTCGATGCATTTAGGGTAAAAATATCATCTTCTGATTTGAATGCTTGGTTATAAACACGATTAATATTGGCTTGCATACCACTCCAGATATCATCATACACTGTAGAAAAACGACCATTTTGTACAAAGTACGAATTGATGTTTTCTGGATTAGCAAATTCATTATATGCTTCTAAGCCTGGGTTGGTTCCTGTAGATTCGAAACCAACAAAGCGCTCACCATAACCCACGTGGGTTAAAACTGGCCCAACAGGAATGATAGCGGTATCCAGTTGGAACTTAAATTTTCCAACATAGCCGTAATCAAAAAAGTTGTTACCATGACGGGGGTCTTCGGTATGTTCGTTAGCACGCTCGTAACCAAACTGTATTTGATAACTCGCATTAGCAATACCAAATTTACTCTTACTTTCTTTTTCAGGGTTGCCAAGGCGGTGGCGGAAACGACCCAACACACGTTTGCGTTGATTGTAACGCGTTGGATTATTGTGTGAGTTGAGTACTTGCCAGTGCGAATCACCATAGCCTCCTGGCGTAAATTGGTTACGGGTATCTCTAAACGTACCAGTAATACTCAAGTCGATTTGATCGGTAAAACGGAAATCCAATTTACCAGTCAAGTCAAGATCCCTGCGTGCCTCAAATGGGCGATAGCGCATCATATTCACACTATCATTAGTGAGGCGTTCAGCACTGTTGATGATGGCACCGCGGTTGCGAGATAGAGGGTGTTGTTGGAGATAATCCAATACACTACCTTCTTCAAATTGGCTACCAAAAGGCTTGTCATTCCCAAGGAATTTACCCTTAGCGCGTGCTACACGCAATGCTGGTGGATCGTCATCCTTTTGCCCGTTATACTGCCCCGACAAACGGAAGCCCAATAACGTACGCTCTGGACGGCCTTCTTGCTTTTTCAATTTAATGATTGGGCCGCTTATATTAGCAGTCGCGAGCAAAAAGCCATAAGGATCCAAGCCATTAGAGTTTTCTACCTCCACACTCCCGTTGTACTTACTCGCAGGGCCTTTTGAGGTAATAGAAATGACACCACCAGTTACGTCACCGTACTCGGCTTGCAAACCACCCGTAATTACCTGTAACTGTTCAATATCCTGAACAGGTACCGTATTTCCGAATACGCGAATACCATCCACGTAATAGTTCGTACCATTAGCACGCGAACCTTTGATCGTCACATCGCCACCATCAATGGAAGAAGTACCCGCTGTTGTAGCAACAATGGCGTTTACGCTCCTGGTAGGGAGGTTTTTGATCTGTTCGGAGGTAAGGGTTTGGCCGCCGGAGGTCTGATCTTGTTTAATCAGTGCTACTTTGTAAGCTACAACATCAACAGCACCTAGCGTTGTATTGTCCGACATTTCAATTTTGAGCGTATTGAGTTCGCCCGATAAAACTTGGACACCTTGTAGTTCTTTCGTTGCAAATCCTGTATAACTTACTTGAACAGTGTAAGTACCAGCATCCACTTGAATACGAAAATCTCCAGAAATGTCCGTAATTGTACCACGTAAAAGGTCCTTCCCCTTTAAGATTTTTACAGAAGCGCCTATCAGCTCTTCTTGCGTATTGGCATCTGTCACCTTACCCGCAAGGAAGGTTTGTGCCAACACCGCAGAACTCCACCCGAGGAGCAACATGAATGTTAGTAGTAAAGAACGTACCATATTAAAATGATTGATTAATGATTATTACTAATTTTATATATGAGATATGAACGATGAGATATGACTTACACCAAAACCCAAGGTATTACTTCCTAAATGACTAGCTCTAATAAATAAGGAACTCTGAGGCAATCCTATTTTACCCACACCTACCCTTAATTAAAAAAACTTCCTTTTTAATTTCTCGATCAACATTTCCGCCATCCTTCGCTTGGACTCTTGTGTCCATCCTGCGATATGCGGCGTTAACACCACTTGATCGAACTGATATAGTTTTTTGAATTGCTTTTCCTCGGTTTCGGTGAATGTTTTCGGTTTTTCATTTTCAAATACATCTAAACAAGCACCGCCCATTTGTCCCGTTTCAAGTGCTTCAATCACCGCTGTTGTATCCACCACTTTACCCCTTGAAGTATTGACCAAAACAAAACCTTTGCGGCACTGTTCAATAAATTTCTGATTTACTAAATGTTTGGTCTCTGAATGGAGCGGCAAATGTAAGCTAATGATTTGTGAATTTTCTTGTATCTCGCTTAAAATTTGTACTTCCTTTACCCATGGCATATGATCAGCATAGCCGGAATACAGGTATTTATCATAAGCCAACACCTGCATCCCTAACCCCGACAACTTAGCAGCAAAACTACTTCCGGTATGCCCAAACCCCACAATTCCAATCGTTTTACCCATCAATTCCCAGCCCCTATTGGCTTCTCTATGCCATTCCAGTTGCCTTACCTCGCGATCAGATCGGCACAAATTATTTGCTAATGATAACAACATCCCCAAGGCTTGCTCTGCCACTGCATTCCGGTTACCCTCGGGGCTACTCATCACAAAAACACCTTTTTGGTCGGCGTAAGGACGGTCTACTATTTCCATTCCTGACCCAAGCCTCCCCACAAATTCCAGTTGAACAGCGCGATCAAGAAAAACTTGATTTACATTTATTTTGCTATTGATAATCAATCCAACATACGCTGGTATTTTTGCCAAGGTTTCTTCAGGGCTAATTTCTGGGAAAAAATCGCAGAAATACCCCATTGCAGTCAACTGTTCTATCAAATATGGATGACAATCATCCGTAATGAGTACTCTTTTTTCGCCCATTTTATGTATCAAAAGTATAACCTATTAAATATACGGTGTGGTACAATTGTGTGAATGCACCATTTGAATGACTGAATGCGCCCAATCGTTTCGTGAACAATTATAAAAAATCCAATTATCCGTCGGAACTTTGCAGCGGACTAGGACAAAGCGTATTCACCGTCCTTTTCCGTTGCAAAGGTATTTATTCGTTCGCATGAGAATTTTCTTTTTTTTAGTATTGACTATTTTAGGCATCACTGCTTGCCAAACAAACAACTCAAAGGCCACTGAAAAGCGTAGCCTTTCCTGTTATATCCGCGTATTGGAATCGGAAGGTCGTGTTCGCGCAGAAGCCACCATGAGTACTCAGGTACATCCAGATTCTACCAGCCACCCGATCGAAGTGCCCAATGGCATTCTTTATCAAGGTACCATGATGAATTTAATACCCAACCAAGGGCTTACTTACTTCAAGGATTTTCCTGGCGCGTATATGGAAGACCATAAGTTTACTTGGGAAGGCAGCGACCGGACACCATTGGCACTTTCTGTAAAAATGAACAGCATCAAAAAATTCAGCTTTGGCCAAAAGGCTATTTCTGCCAGCAAGCCTGCTACACTTACTTGGGAAAATAATGGACTCGAAAAAGGAGAGTCTTTAGTTTTGATTTGGGAAAATGCCAAAGAAAACCGTACTGTGCCTATGGAGTTGTATATTCAAGGTACATATCCTAAAATTGAGTTTCCCGCAGGAAAAATGAAAGAGCTCTCTCCTGGAGTATGGACATTGTATGTGGTACGCAAAAAACTGACCCGCTCCGAAGTGGGTAATGTGACTACCCAAACCATTATGGAGTTTTATTCTCAAACCGATACTTTAAACGTGGTGCAATAGACTATTTGATTACCTTTGCCACCTATTTTCTTTAAATTATTGGTATGTTTATTTCTGGAATACAGCAAATGGGTATAGGTGTTACCCATGTACAAGAGGCGTTCGAATGGTATAATATTCATTTTGGGATGGATGTCCCTATTTTTGAAGAAGCCGCTACTGCTGGTTTGATGCTTCCTTATACGGGTGGCGAACCTCGCGATCGGCACGCAATACTCGCACTCAATATGCAAGGCGGTGGTGGCATGGAAATATGGCAATACACGAGCAGGGTACCACAACCACCTGCATTCCAACCACTTTTAGGCGATCTTGGTATTGGTATTTGTAAAATTAAATCCAAAAATGTAGAGGAGTCCTTTCATTTCCTACGCAAAAAAGGAGTAAATATACTCACCAATCCCGCTGCACGCCCCGATGGCAAAATGCACTTTTTCATAAAAGACCCTTATAATAATCCTTTCGAAATTGTAGAAGCCAACGATTGGTTTTCAGCCTCCTTAAGCCATTATTCGGGTGGTGTTTATGGTGCTGTGATCGGTGTATCTGATATAGAAAAATCCAAAAAGTTTTACGCTGATATTTTGGGCTACGACACCGTTGTATATGATCAAACCGGTGATTTTGAAGACTTACATGGCACAGATGGCGGATTTGGACAGTTTAGGCGTTGTTTGTTGCAACATAGCGAAATGCGTAAAGGGCCGTTTAGTCGCTTATTGGGTGCTACCGAAATAGAACTGGTGCAAACAATGGATCGTACGCCTCGTCAAATTTTTGAAAACCGCTTTTGGGGTGATTTAGGCTATATTCACCTCTGTTTTGATATAACAGGCATGGCAGAACTTAAAACGATTTGCGCTGCCAAAGGCCATCCTTTTACCGTTGATTCCAGTGGCTCTTTCGATATGGGCGAAGCCGCCGGATATTTTTCGTATGTCGAAGACCCCGACGGTACTTTAATTGAATTTGTGGAAACACATAAAATACCTATTATTAAAAAAATAGGTTGGTACCTCGATCTTAGGAAACGTGCTAATCCAGCCAAGTCGTTGCCCCGATTAATGCTTAAAGCACTAGGCTTGGGGAGAAAGAAATTAGATTAAGATATGGGTTTTTTCCGAAAAGAAATCCTTGAATCGTTGTTTTTCTCAACGATTTCACTCTTTTTTGTCGCATACCTGTTTGCGAGGGCAAAGTGTGTGCCGATCACTATTGATGAGGTCTCAACGGTTATTACCCATACCAACAGAAATATTTGGGATATTATTTTTTATAAAAAATCTGCTGTCCCTAACAACCATGTGTTGAATACCTTACTCGTCAATTTTACAACTTGGTTATTTGGGGTGCACCACGTGATTGTCCGTCTTCCCGCAATACTTGGTGGGGTACTCTATCTATGGGCTGCACGCAAAATTGCTGTAATGAGTGATTCCGTTTGGCTGCGCTTGTTTGTGGTTGCTATTTTATTGTGCAACCCTTTTGTGGTAGAGTTTTTTGCATTGGCGCGGGGCTATAGCTTGTCCATAGGGTGTATGTTGGCTTCCATAGCATTTGCACTAGAATATAACAAAATCCCCACACTCCGTCCTTTAGTTTTAAGCATGTTTTGGGCGTTTTTATCCGTAGAAAGTAATTTTACGCTACTCAATTATGTAATTCCTTTTGTTCCATTGATGGTGTTGAGTTGTTGGAAAAACAATAGGGTGTATTTTTGGCGCGATGTAGCAGTAATTTTGATCGGTATCGGTATTATTGCTTTTTTTTGTTACCAGCCTATTGTTAAAATGCAGGCCGATAATGAATTTCAGTTTTGGGGTAATAATGGTTTTTACCAAGAAACACTCCTCCCTTTGGTTAAGGCATCTACATATGGGCAGGAGTACCTAGGCGAAGCATCGGCCACTGTCCTGTCCTGGATGATATTACTTTTTAGTATTGGATCCGTGATAACAGCAATGGTCGTTTGGAAAAAAAACAATTGGGCTATTACAACAAGTATTTGGCTTTCCCTGATCTTTTTAGGCGCAGTAACTTATAATGTAACGCAGTTTTACTTTTTAAAAATACCTTTTTTAAATCCTCGGACAGCCTTGTTTTTTTATACCCTTTTTGCCTTGCAATTAATTGTAGTTGCCTATTGGTTATGGGAAAAAAAACAATGGGTGGCGAAGATATATATCGTACTTTTAATGGTGTTTGCCGCCGTGAACATGGCAAACAATATGAATACACATTCGTCCCGTGAATGGTGGTTTGACTCGTCAACATTCCTTGTGATAGAGCATTTAGAGCAAATTTACAGGGAAGAACAACGAAATAGCCCAATTACACTGGACACCTATTGGACGACGTACAATTCTTTTACATTCCATATAAAAGAAAGCACCCCCAACCATCAAGAACACATACATTTATCCGATTGGCATCCTAATCGAACCTATCCAAGGGATACTGAATTTTATTTGGCAGAATCACAAGAAGAAGCCAAACAATACAGCGATACCCATGAAATTGATCATGTATTGGATGGACATATACAAGTGTTACTCCGGCGCAAAAAATAATAAATTATGACATCCATTATTTCATACAATGTAAACGGTATTCGTGCCGCAATCAAAAAAGGCTTTTACGAATGGCTGGCGCAAGCCAATCCCGATATTATTTGCCTGCAAGAAACAAAAGCACTACTCAGCGATGTAGATACCGCACCTTTGGAAGCATTGGGCTACCACCTCAACTGGTTTTCCGCAGAGAAAAAAGGATATTCCGGCGTTGCTACTTTCTCAAAACAAAAACCAGACACGGTAGTCGAAGGCTGTGGAATTGAAGCCTACGATAGAGAAGGGCGTATCCTCCGCACCGATTTTGGCGACTATACACTACTGAATTGCTATTTCCCCTCTGGAACTTCGGGTGATGAGCGTCAAGCATTTAAAATGACGTTTTTAGAGGACTTCTTTGATTGGGCAACTGAACTTAAACGGACACGCCCTAATTTGATTATCTTAGGCGATTACAATATTGCACACAAAGAAATAGATATCCACGATCCAAAAGGAAATAAGAAATCATCCGGGTTTCTACCCGAAGAACGCGCATGGATGACAAAGTGGTTAGAAGAAGGCGGCTTTACCGATGCCTTTAGAACAGTACATCCCGAAATGCAACAATACAGTTGGTGGAGTGCTAGATTTAACTCGCGAGCAAATAATAAGGGTTGGCGTATTGATTATCAATGTGTTACTGGTAAAATAGCAGAAAGCCTAAAGGGTGCTATGCAATTGAACGATGTGGTACACTCAGACCACTGCCCGGTTTGGGCGGAATATGTATTGGATTAGTCGTGAAATAATGGGTTATTGTTTCAAGTGGCCATTGGTAAATAAAATCTTTTTTTCAATGCCAATCCGACTCCCAATAAAATTAAAATAACCCCTCATTTGCCCCGCTTTTGTATCTAGTTTTTCTAGTATGCAATTACCTTCGATACAATCATAGGTCTCTTTTTCTTGGTTTTCTGTATTACTTACTTGTACAATTGCAGAAAACCTAAAAATAGCATAAGTATCCGCATCAAAGGTGGTTTCAAGAGGAATGGAACGCAGGTTTTTGGGCGTAATACCAGACATGACCAAAAAAATACGGTATGGTTTGTTATTGCTCGAATCTATCATCTCCAAGTTAATATGAAAAGATATAGGTTCTTCTGCTCCAATAAGATCCAATAACTGTGTACCCTCCGTCCAACTGGGTCGCTCCTCCATGGTCACATCTTCTTTAGAAATATCATCATAATATTTCCAATGTAAAAGGTTAACTTTAATGGGTTTGTCTAAATTAATCGGGATACTCTGTTGCCCCCTTGCTATGGCCATCGCCCTTATTTTTGTAGTACAGGTACTGCACGACAAATCAAAGGTATCCGTCGGGAACGTACTAATTAGCGTTGCCTGACTTCCCACTTCCCATGAAATAATATTAAAAAATAAAACTATGTAAATTAAACGCATCTGCTTTTATTTGCTGAATGCGCAAAGGTCGTACCTTTGTAGTTAATACACAATTTTGTCGCTTTAAATTACAGATAATGGAGTTACTCCATCGTACTTCGTCCGTCTATTCATTTTGTTTTGAACACATATCGCATGAAACATATAAAATCAACGTTAATTTTTTTATTTTTACTCTTTTTAACTACCTCTTTAGTTGCACAAAAAGTGACGCAGGGGAGGATGGATTCACTGGATCAACAAAGAATAGCTTACATCAATGCCTTTAAGGACTTGGCGGTGCTTGAAATGTATAAAAGTGGTATTCCCGCCAGCATTACGCTCGCTCAAGGTTTGCTCGAAACTGCTTCGGGTACTAGTTTCCTGGCCAAAACAGCCAATAATCATTTTGGAATGAAATGTGGTGATCGCTGGGATGGTGCAGAAGCCTATAAGCACGACGACGAGTTTGATAGAAAAGGCGACCCTGTCAAATCTTGTTTCCGTTCTTATTCCGATCCGGCGGATAACTTTGCCGACCATAGCGATTTTTTGCGGGATCCACAAAAGCATAATCGCTATGGCAGTTTGTTCCTACTCGATCCTCTTGACTATGTAATTTGGAGTACTAGTTTACAAGCAAGTGGCTATTCACCCGTAGGGCATTATTCCGCTCGATTGATTGAACATATAGAGCGTTATCGCTTACACGAATTAGATTATCGCGCTTGGGATGAACGCCTCAAGATGAGTCCTAAAAATAGAATGGTGACGGTCAATGGTGTAAATATGGTACGCGCAGTAGAAGGCGAAACTTTGGGAGCAATCGCAGCTGCATATAGTCTTAATGCAACAAAAGTATCGGAATATAATGAAAACCATTGGGATAAAAATGAAGGTTTAGTACACGGGACCCCCATTTACTTAGCAGAAAAAAAGGCACGCTGGGAAGCCACTGAACTTGAATTTTATTTTTCACAAGAAGGTAAATCAATGTTCGAAATTAGTCAATTATTCGGTGTTAAAACAACGGCTTTGAGGCAAATAAACGGTGTTACTGCTAGCCAAGAACCCGCCCTTAAAGCAAAAGTACGCCTTCAAGGGCAGCGATTGGCTAAAGAAAAAATGGCCGTTGCTACATCCAAAATAACTAGCCCTGTCGCTTTAAAACCACGCAATAAAAAACCTCCTATGAGGCCAATTCAAAGTGATTACCCCATAAATAGCCGTAATACAGCGCAGTTAAACCGCATTTTGGATAATCCATTCAATTTTAATGCAGCATCAAGTTATAAAATCGCAAAAATTGCTGATTCAACACCAGTAATCGAGCAACCCATCACCGAAGCCAATTATAAAGAAGAACGCACTATGGGCAGCCTTGTCTTCCATGAAGTTGAAAAAGGCGATACCTTGATGAATATCTGTAGAAAATTTGGCGTTGGTTTAGCCGATTTACGAAAATTGAATAATATACCTAACGATACTATCCAAATCGGGCAAAGACTCCGCGTAAAGTAGTTAAGCCCCCTTCTTAAAATCGGCTATTGCTTTTTTTGTAAAATCTGATAAAGCGAGCCTGCCACTTATGGCCGCACGTTCGGGCAATAACGTATCCCAATGTTCCGTGCCTTGCCAAAATATTTTTTTGAGTGTGGTGAGTGCTTCCGGTGCGTAACCGCAAAGTTTTTCCGTAAAATGCACCAAATACGCATCCAACTGCTCTACCGTTTCAAAAGATTCCTGAAACAGCCCCTTTTCTTTGGCCCAAGCAGCGGTTTGCCATTCAGATGGATTGAGGGCCATTTGTGAAAATGCCGCCAAACCTACCTTGCGCTCCACCGCAGGGCCAATCACAAATGGACCAAAACCTACGGCTAATTCGCTCAACCGAACGGAAGCAAATTTAGAGGCCATACAATAATCAGTAGCAGCAGCCAAACCAACACCGCCGCCGACTGCTTTTCCATGTACCCGCCCTATAATTATTTTGGAGCATCGGCGCATGGCATTAATAACGCCTCCAAATCCATTAAAAAAGCGAAGACTCGTATCAAAATCGATAATCGCTGTTAATTCATCAAAACTCGCACCTGCACAAAAAGTATTGTGCTCAGCACTTTGTAAAACAATCACCTTTACGGCATTATCATTACTCAGTGCTTCAAATGCCGCAATTAATTCGGCTAATAAGCCGCTTGGCAAACTATTATGGTTAGGATGGTAAAAAGTGATGGTTGCTACTCCCGTAGGAGTGGTAGCGGTTTTGACGTATGCAGTGGTGGTGGCCATATTCAATATCGTAGTTATGGCGCAAATGTATAAATATTCTTGTTGCGCGCGCTACCTTTGTGCTATAATTCAATGCACCCCAATTCAATACACAAGCAGTATGAAATTTCCACATCCCATTCCCGTTCAAGACCTTGCCAAACGCTATAATGCTCAAATTATTGGCGATCATACTATAGTGGCCACCGGAATCAACGAAATTCATAAGGTAATGCCCGGGGATATAGCATTTTCTGATGTGCAAAAATATTTTGACAAGACCTTGAAAAGTGCAGCAACCGTCATTTTACTCAACGAAGCCACCGAATGCCCCGAAGGAAAAGTAATCTTATTGGTCGAAAACCCCTTTGAAGTGTATGATGACATTGTTCGACTCTATCGACCATTTGAGCCAATTCAGGTTACCCGACACGAAGCAGCGGATATTCACCCCACCGCAATCCTAGAACCTGGCGTAGTAGTAGCCAATCATGTTCGTATTGGGGCAAATTCATACATACAAGCCAATACCATACTCCATGAGCACACTTTGATTGGAGATAATGTGGTTATTGGAGCCAATAGCATTATTGGTAGCGACGCTTTTTATTTTAAAAAAACAGACGAGGGTGTTTTCAAGCCTTGGCGCTCTGGAGGAAGGGTTATTATTCATAACGATGTACATATTGGTGCCGGCTGTACCATTGCTAAAGGTGTGAGTGGCGACACAATTATTGGGAAAGGCAGCAAACTAGATTGCCAAATTCATATTGGACACGGGGTAGTGATCGGCGAAAATTGCCTATTCGCGGCTCAAGTAGGCATCGGAGGAAAAACTATTGTGGAAGATAATGTCGTTTTATATGGTCAGGTGGGCATTGCACAGGCATTGCATATTGGCGCTGGGGCAGTTGTGTTGGCCAAATCAGGGGTGTCTAAATCATTAGATGGAGGTAAAACTTATTTTGGTATCCCAGCAAATGAAGTACGCGAAAAGTATAAAGAGCTCGCTGCGTTGCGGCAATTACCCGATTTTTTGAAAAAGAATCGTACTTAGCAAAACATTAACATGCCGTATTTGTTATAATAACTTAGGTTTTAGTCCAAAAACCGCGCATTTGAAAAAAAAGTATAAGAAAATGGAACTCACCCCTTGCGGTGTATGTTAATAATCCCTTAACTTTGTGCCGTTAAATAAATGTAACCCTTCATCCTACTTTTTTTATAATCCGTCCCAATTGTCGAATTGTACAATTCTTGAATCGCTCTCTTCATAGAATATCAAATCACTTACTTGCGAATGGGTAATTTAGACGCACAGTTTTTTCTCCAATCTGACCCCAACCATGTTGACCAAGTGCAGCCATTTATTGATGACGTAGCCCAACGCTACCGACTCTCGGCAGACACACAAGGAAATATGTTGCTCTCTTTAACCGAAGCTGTTACCAACGCTATGTTGCACGGTAATCGAGGAGATTGCAGCAAAAAAGTTCATATCTCTTTACATCGATACAAAGACGCACTAGAAGTACGTGTATCTGACCAAGGAATCGGTTTTAACCCAGCATCAGTGCCAGATCCAACTAGCCCAGAATGCATTGAAAAATGCGGAGGTCGTGGACTTTTCTTGATGCGCGAACTGAGTGATGATTGTAGATTTATGAAAAATGGCTCTACGGTAGCCATGAAATTTAATATTTAGTTTTTTTACTAGTTTTTTAAACGCCTAATGCCGGGTGGTCTTTGTACCACTCGGCATTAGGCGTTTATATATTACCTTGAAAGTCGTTTGACGTGCTTCAATAAACTATTAAAATAATGACAACGAAAAAAGCAATATTTAATACGTTGAAAGCAAACCACTCGTTTTTGATACCATAAAAAAAAGCCGCCCAGCACAACGAAGTGCAAAGCGGCAAAAAAATCAGAGAAAAGAGGGGCTATCGAATACAATTACACAATTCCTGTGCAATACTAGGTTTTAAACGATCCGCAGCTTGTACCAACATATCTTCATCCATCGGGAATGGAGCCGGACGGCTACCAATACGGCAACGGGTTTGATCGCTCAAAGCGCGGGCATCACCGTTAAAAGTAGAAGCAAAGTGCTCAAAAAGTATTTCAGTCGCCACATTACGAGATTCTAAGCGCTGTGTACCATTGGCGTTATAAACCTCTACATAACCATTAATACGAGCGGCCTTAGACTGTTGAACTTCAATCACATTAGCACGCACCATGATCCAACGTTCGTGTTTGATATCCTTACCTAAAGTATCTTTTTTTACATTACCCTTGTCGTCATAGACGTATTCCCAACCATCTTGCACTTCGCGCTCATCGGTATAGATACGTTCGCGGATGCGCTCTGGTGAAATATCAATATTGTTCAAACGGAAAGTAGCCTTATAATCGTAAGCAACACCGGGTTCCGCTTTGAAATGGTACCTGCGCCATTTTGTATCAAGATCACTTTTACTAATGGCCAACACACGATCATTAAAATCGCGGGGAAGTAAGCGGTTCGATTCATTTTTTATATCAAAAATGACATAAACGATACCTAATGCACTGGCCTCGCGTTTCATGTCTTCCTTGTTTTTATAATCGTTGTAATACTTTTGCTCTAATTCGCAAAGGGTATTATAAGCATTTTTTGCAGCAGTTTTGTCGCCTTTACGCGCACTTTGCAAATCTTCAGTAGCCATGTTGTATAGGTATTCGGCAGCATTGGCACGGCTATTAGACTCTAATTTTTCGATATTAACAAAAAGGAATTTTGCGGTATAGCCGTCTTTTGTTTGCAAAGGAATTAAAGGCATTACTTTTTCTTGACGTACCTTTATTTGACGGTGTATTTGGTTGATGCGTTCCCAATTGGAAGGACGGTTTTCAGCAATAAGCGCATCGGCAGCACGCATGTCGCGATCGGTGGCTTTTTGGAATGCAAGTTCTAATCCTTTAACTAATTCCTCTGATTTTTTCTTGCGTCCAGACAATTTATCAACGCAATGGTCAATCGCCCCATCGTAATCGCCCGTTTCAACGTAGCGTTTAGCGGTGTGGCAACTGGTCATAATGAACAATGAGGATAATACAGCAGCGAAAAAAAGATTAAAGCGTAACATGATGAATTTTCGTTTTAAAAGGAAATACTTCGGCTCTGTAGGTTTTGTACTTGAAAATCTTATAATATCCTATAAATCTATGTACAAAACCTAACGACGCTCAGTATAAACTCCTTATCAGTGAATAATGCTGCAATATTGCACCCTTTGATGTGCGCCTCGCAACTAAAATATGTTAGGATGGCATTAAAATGTGTTAAATTCCTAAACAATATTGTAATGTTATTGAATGGTTTGGTTAATGGGTTTGTATCTTTTCAATTTTGTAGCCTATTTGCCCTTAAAAATAAAAAAAGAGGTAAAAATAAAGGGTAACTTTGCCTTGTCTTTAAATATGAAATCGCGCGGTATCGTTATTAGAACTATTAAGTACGGAGAAACCAGTATTATTACTGATATTTTTACGGAAGATAAAGGACTTGCTACCTTTATAGGCGGAAGCGTACGCACAGCGCGTTCGCGTATGCCTATGGGGCTATTCCAGCCTATGTCTCCTGTGGAATTTATTTGCTATTGGAAATCTGATGTGACGGCTATGCACCGCCTTAAAGAATGCCGGCCAGATGTGGTGCGTACAGGTATTCCATTTGACCTTGGGCGTGGATCGGTTGCTTTGTTTATGGCTGAGGTACTCCGTAAATGTTTGCAAACGGGCGAGGTAAATACTGATTTGTTTGAATACCTCACAAATACGCTCTATTATCTGGACTCCACCCCAAATCCTATTTCTCATATTTACCTTCATTTTTTGGTACAATTGTCTGGACATTTGGGCTTTCATCCACAAATGGACGAGGAAGGCGTTTACTTTGACCTGCGTGAAGGTGCTACAACGGATATTCAGCCAATTCATGGTCAATCGTTGTCTAAAGAAGAAACAAAAAAATTAGTTGCTTTATCGACTTGCGACCTTTCGAAGGTACATCAATTACAATTTTCAAGGGCCGACCGCAAGGCCATGCTTCAAAAACTACTGCTTTATTACCAATTGCACATTCCTGGTTTTGATAACATTCACACACCTGATGTATTGGAAAACGTTTTTTAATTTTTAGGATTTTAATAAATTAAGTATTTGGACATAATTAATTGTATAATTGAACGCAGGTATTTTTCGGCTAGATGAGCCATTTTTAAGGCAGATAGCGGTACTATCTAACGAAAAAATGGGGATGTATAG